>NZ_JCAQIF010000004.1:0-372600 GCF_059621145.1 Sanguibacter sp. Z41_6
TCGGGTCCGGCACAGGCTGCGGCTGCACAGCATTCGGGTCCGGCACAGGCTGCGGCTGCACAGCATTCGGGTCCGGCGCAGGCAACGGAGGCAAACCATTCGCTATGCGGCACTCTTCTAGCCGAACCGTGAGTACGTCACCTACCGAAAGTTCGCATGGACCGGCGGCCAGGATCATGTCGTCCGTGACGACGACATCGGCGGCGGGCGCCGCCTGACCGTCGAATTCAGCCTCTGTCATCCCGTTGCTCACTAGTGCGTTCTGAACTTCAACGGGGAGGGCGTCAAACGTCGTGCCGACCGGTGACTCAAGCAACATCGGCTCAACGTCGCTCTCCGTCACCGCCGAAGACGGCACGGGAGCATACGGCTGGGGCGTGACTGATCGCGATGCCTCTGACGCCGATACGATGCCTTGGGCTGGTGCGGCAGACAGGATCAAGAGCGATGCGGCGACTATCGCGCTCACTCGTTTCATGGAAGCTCCTCGACGGCACGGCCTGCTTCACAGACCCGTTAAATGGGACATAGCAGTCGAAGAGTAGCGGGTCTAACTCGCGCCGTGAAGACGCAGTACCGCATCAGCATCGGCGGGGCGCTTCGGCCAAACGTCCAAGCGGTAGAACTCGAATATGGGCATGCCCTCTTCCGGCCCGACGCCACCAGGGTCGGTATCGCGCCCCTTGGCAGCAATTCTCACAACGAGGGGACCAGGACCGGGCGAGATGTCGCCAGTGTCCGGTCCGCCAAAGGGGCTCCTAGCGCCGAACTCCGAAGGCGGATTCTCAAGGACGATCTGCGCAACGTCATCCCACTCGCCGACGTCGAGCGGCTCCGGCTCAGGGCCGCTGTGGTACTCGACGGACACGCTGCCCATGAAGATTCCCGTTCGGAGCCAGGCCGCCTCCCTCTTGGGGCCTGTTGCCACGAGGCCGTTCTCACTCCAGGTGAAGTCCGGTTCATCGTCGGACATCACCCCCTCAGTTGCGCCGATGTAGATCATCCGGTGGTCGGGCTCGATATTGACGGTTCCAGAGCGTCGCACGCTGGTCCTCCCCTATGAACATTGCGCCTGAGAAGAATCTAGCCCAACACTGGTGAACAAGCTCTCGAACCACTCCTTCTGGCGACGGCCGGATGGCGCCGCGGTTGCCCTGCTAGCGAACCGCGGCCTGCTTGTTGTGCAACACGCGCCACCTCCCATCGCAGCTTGGAGCTACTCCTGGTCCAGGCATAGGCCGACGAACCAAGGTTTCCCGACTACGGCCACGCTTGGCCGTGCCTCATGGCGACGATGGCGTCCGGGGGCGCCTCATGACTCCGCTTCGTCCCCGAGCACCTCAAGCGTGTTTCCGAGCTCACCTCGAATCGGCCAGGAGCAGAGCGCGCGCAGTCTTCGAGCGTCTCCGCGCAAGGTCCGGCAAGCGACTCATCTGCCTCGACCGCCACCATCGTCAGCACGAGGTCGGGGCGCTTTACGACAACGCGCTTGAGGAGATCAACGACTAGGAACCGGCTCCCGGCTCCGGAGCCAGAGACCCGAGGAGCGCCGAGTGCCGAGCTCCGAGCTCCGAACGGCGATTCTCAGTCGGTCGACGCGAGCAGCCCGCTCAGCGACTCGACATACGTGGCCCCGGCCCAAGGACCACTCGGCAAGCAGTCAAGCTCCGTCGCAAGATCCGCCATGTGCACGATCCGGTAGGCAGAGGCCCAGGCTGGGTCGTCACCGGGCCAGAGCACTAGGGCATCGTCGGGCGACGTGATCAGCTGGCCGCAGCCGTCGCATCGCCACGGTCCTGAGGGTGCCTCGCCTGCCATCTGGTCACGGTACCGACCGCCGCCGCGGCACCGCTTCTCTGGCAGGGCTTCGTGTCCCCCATGTGTCCCCCCGCAGGTGCACGGGAGTCACGTCGCGCACCATATGCACCAATTCACATCCGCACGAAACCGCGGCTGACCCTCCAGACCCCGGAAATCCACTCGGTCAAGGCGAGTGCCAAAGGACCTCACGTCAGACGTCGCTCTGCACGACCGCCTCGGGCACGGCGAGCTTCGACCGAGACCTCCGGAGCCGCCCGCCCTCGAAGTGCGCGCACCGGGCTACGCACCGCGTCGCATTCCCCGACCCGTAGGCTCGCAGCAGAGACAGACGCCCGTACCCCCGTGTGCAGCACCCGCAGCGCACGCAGACGAGACGAGACCCGCATGCCCGAACCCGCAGACGCCCGTGTGGCGGTCTACATCGACTTCGACAACATCATCATCTCCCGCTACGACCAGGTCCATGGTCGGGGGGCGTTCCACAAGCACAAGGCGAAGAACCTTGCCGTGCAGCCGCCGGACACCGCGGCGGACGTCCGCCAGCGCGCACTGGAGGCGAAGGTCGACATCGACGCCGTCCTCGACTTCGCGTCGTCGCTCGGCACCGTGGCGATCAGCCGGGCGTACGCCGACTGGTCCGTGCCGATCAACGCGAGCTACCGCTCGCAGCTCGTCGACCGAGCCGTCGACCTCACGCAGCTGTTCCCCACTGTTGCGTCCATGAAGAACGGCGCGGACATCCGCCTCGCGATCGACGTCGTCGAGGATCTCTTCCGGGTCCCCGACCTCACCCACGTCGTCATCGTCGCCGGTGACTCGGACTACATCGCGCTCGCCCAGCGCAGCAAGCGCCTCGGGCGGTACGTCGTCGGGATCGGTGTCGCGGGTGCGACGAGCGCGTCGCTCGCCGCCGCGTGCGACGCGTTCATGGACTACGACGCGCTGCCCGGCACCGCGGAGGACGAGCCTGTCGTCGAGGAGACGCCCGAGCCCGTCGCCGAGCGTCCCGCGCGCACGCGCCGTGGGTCTGCCCGCGCTGCGGCGCGGGCAGAAGGCCCCCCGACGACCCCGGATGCCGCCGACGGCGCCAGCACCGGGGCGACCGCCGCGGGGGCGGACCTCGCCCTCTCCGCGACCACCACGGACCCGGACGGGCCCGACGGCGAGGACGAGGACGACGAGTCCGGCGTCGTGGTCCCCCGCAAGGGCCCCAGCGGCCTGCTCGTCCGCGCCCTGCGCCTGGGCCACGCCAAGGACGATGCGGAGTGGCTGCAGACGGGCGCCGTGAAGAACCACATGCTGCGCATGGACCCGACCTTCAACGAGAAGGCCCTCGGGTACCGCACGTTCACCGACTTCCTGCGGTCCCGTGGCTCGTTCGTCGAGGTCGACGAGTCGGGCAACGTCCGCAAGGTCAAGCTCCGCGCCGCGTTCCTGCCGTAGGCCGGGCACAGCATCCATGCCGTGAAAGGATCACGGCATGGATGCTGCCGCGCTCGCCAAGCTGCTCGACCCGGACGGCTGGGCCCTGCTCAACGCGCTCCCGCCGTACGACGAGAAGCTCGCGATGGTTCTCTCCGAGCGTCTGCGTGCGAAGGGCTTCGACCCGGAGCTCGTGTCGCTCGCGCTCACCCAGTCGCGCCTGCGCGACAAGGCGCGAGCGAAGTTCGGCGAGTTCTCCGACGGGATGCTCTTCACACCCGCGGGCCTCGAGCAGGCGACCCGGCTCGTCGTCGCCGCCCACCACGCCCAGCGCTACGTCGCCGCCGGGATCGACCGCGTCGTCGACCTCACGTGCGGTGTCGGCGCCGACGCCATGGCGTTCGCCGGCATGGGACTGACCGTCCTCGCGACGGAGATCGACGAGGTCACGGCCGCGGTCGCCACGGTCAACCTCCGGTCCTTCCCCGAGGCGACCGTCCGGTTCGGGGACGGCCTCGCGCTCGACCTCGCGGCGGAGGGCTTCACCGGGCCGACGTCGGGGATCTACGCGGACCCCGCGCGGCGCACGCGCTCCGGCAAGCGGATCGTCGACCCCAAGGCCTACGCACCAGCGCTCGACGACGTGTGGGCGCTGCGCTCGGCCGTCCCCGCCGTCGGCATCAAGGTGGGCCCGGGGATCTCCCACAACGGCCTGCCCGAGGACTGCGAGGCGCAGTGGGTGTCCGTGGACGGCGACGTGGTCGAGGCAGGGCTGTGGTTCGGTCCGCTCGCCCCGGACCACGGCCGCACAGCGTTGCTGCTCACCGAGGAGGGCGGTCGGACGTCCTCCCGGACGTTCCGTGGCGATGGTCTCGACGACGCCCCCGACGCCGTCGCCGACGTCCGTGGGATCGGCGGTTACCTCTACGAGCCCGACGGCGCCGTCATCCGCGCCGGCCTCGTCGCGGACGCCTCACGCGCGCTCGCCGGCCGTCTGCTGGACCGCACCATCGCGTACATCACGACCGACGCACCGGTCGACTGGCACGGCGCCGTCCCCCTCGGCACCGGGTACCGGGTCCTCGACACCATGCCGTTCGGGCTCAAGCGCGTGCGCGCGTACCTGCGCGAGCGCGGCGTCGGCCGGGTGACGATCAAGAAGCGTGGCACCGCGGTCACGCCCGAGTCCCTCCGCAGCCAGCTCTCGCTCAAGGGCCCGAACGAGGCGACGATCGTTCTCACGCGCGTCGCAGGATCCCAGCAGATCCTCGTCGTCGAGCCGCTCGAGCGCACGGACCCCGTACGCGGGGACCAGCTCCCGTCGACCGGAACGGAATGACCATGCACCTGCCCTTCGCCCGCTCCGAGCGCTCGACGCTCGGCGTCGAGTGGGAGCTCGCACTCGTCGACAAGGACTCCGGCGACCTCCGCCAGGTCGCCCAGACCGTCCTCGACGCCGTCTCCCCCGACGGCACGCAGCACCCGCACATCCGCCAGGAGCTCCTCCTCAACACCGTCGAGATCGTCTCGGGCGTGTGCCGCACGGTCCGCGAGGCCGGGGACGACCTCGAGCGCAGCATCGCCGAGATCCGCACGATCACCGACCCGCTCCGCGTGGAGCTCATGTCCTCCGGGACGCACCCCTCCGCCCGGTGGGCGCAGCAGAAGGTCACGGACAAGGAGCGGTACGCGACCCTCATCGACCGCACCCAGTGGTGGGGGCGGCAGATGCTCATCTACGGGGTGCACGTCCACGTCGGCATCGAGGACCGGGACAAGGTGCTGCCGATCTCCCGCGCGATGCTCGGGTACTTCGGCCACCTGCAGTCGTTGTCGGCGTCGAGCCCGTTCTGGGGCGGCAAGGACACCGGGTACGCCTCGAACCGCGCCCTGATGTTCCAGCAGCTGCCCACCGCCGGCCTCGGCTTCCAGTTCGAGCAGTGGGAGCAGCTCGAGGGGTACGTCGCGGACATGCTGCACACCGGTGTCATCGACCAGTTCGACGAGGTCCGGTGGGACCTGCGCCCCTCCCCCAGGTTCGGCACCCTCGAGACCCGCATCTGCGACGGCGCCTCGAACATCACCGAGGTCCTCGCGCTCGCGGCGCTCAACCACTGCCTCGTCGAGCACCTCTCCACACTCCTCGACCGCGGGGAGACCCTGCTGACGATCCCGCCGTGGTTCGCGCAGGAGAACAAGTGGCGGTCGGCGCGGTACGGCATGGACGCGATCGTCATCACCAATGCCCGTGGCGACGAGGAGCTCGTCACCGACTCCCTCTCGCGGCTGCTCGTCGAGCTCGAGCCCGTCGCGGAACGCCTCGGCTGCTCCGCGGAGCTGGACGGGATCCGCACGATCATGCGCAAGGGCGCGGGATACCAGCGTCAGCGCGCGGTGGCCCGGCGCAACGGCGGCGACCTCGACGCTGTCGTCGACTCCCTCGTCGCCGAGATGCGCGCCGGCAGGCCCTTGTAGGACGGGACCAGCAGGTCAGACCGTCACGGTCGTCAGCGGCATCGACGAGTCCACCGGGATGTCCAGCCGTGACGGGGCGACCCCGGCCGCGACCACGGCGGACCCCAGGGCCGCGATCATCGCCCCGTTGTCGGTGCAGTACCGGATGGGCGGGATCCGCAGCGTGATGCCCGCCTCCGCGCACCGCTCGGCGGCCAGGGTGCGCAGCTGGGAGTTCGCGGAGAAGCCGCCACCGATGACGAGCGTGTCGACGTCGTGCCGGCGGCACGCAGCGATCGTCTTGGCGGTGAGCACGTCGGCGACGGCGTCCGCGAACGACGCCGCGACGTCCGCGAGCGGGATGGGCTCGCCGCTGTCGGTACGCGCCTCGATCCAGCGGGCCACGGCCGTCTTGAGGCCGGAGAACGAGAAGTCGTCCTGGTGACGCGCCTGGTCCTTCGCGGCCGTCAACCCCCGGGGGAACCGGATCGCCCGCGGGTCACCCTCCCGGGCCAACCGGTCGACGTGCGGGCCGCCCGGGTAGGGCAGGCCGAGGAGCCGGCCCACCTTGTCGAACGCCTCGCCTGCGGCGTCGTCGAGCGTGGAACCCAGCTCCGTGACGCGCGTCGCGATGTCGTCGACGAGCAGGAGCGAGGAGTGCCCGCCGGAGACCACGAGCGACAGGAACCGCTCGGGGAACTCGCCATGCACGAGCTGGTCGACCGCCGCGTGCCCCACAACATGGTTGACGCCGTGCAAGGGCTTGTTCAGCGCGACCGCGAGGGCCTTCGCAGCGGACGCCCCCACGGTGAGCGGACCCACGAGGCCCGGGCCGGCGGTGACCGCGACCGCGTCGATCTCGCTGAGGTCCACGTCGGCGGCGGCGAGGGCCCGGCGCAGGGTCGGGACCATGGCCTCGAGGTGGGCACGCGACGCGACCTCGGGGATGATCCCGCCGAACCGCGCGTGCTCGTCGACCGAGCTGGCGACCTCGTCGCTGAGGAGCTCGTTCCCACGGACGAGGGCGACCCCCGTCTCGTCGCAGGAGCTTTCGATGCCGAGGACGAGGGGCGCGGACATGCCTCCTAGATTAAGCCACGCCAGGTCCGCCGAGGACGAGCCGCATGACGTACGCGTCGGTGTCCTCGGGCTGGTAGTACCGCTTGCGCACCCCGATCCGCTCGAACCCGGTGCGCTCGTAGAGCGCGATCGCCGGCACGTTGTCCACCGCGACCTCGAGGAGCACCGCCGTCGCACCGAGCTCGACCGACCGCGCGACGAGCGCGGCGAGGAGCTGTCGGCCCGTCCCGCCCCGCTGGACCGCCGGGTCGACGCCGAGGGTCATGACCTGGGCGACCTCCCCGTCGAACCACAGTCCGGTGTATCCGACGACACGATCCTCGGCCACCGCGACGACGTACCAGCGGCCCGGCCCGGCGAGCTCCTCCCGGAGCATGCCCGGGGTCCAGGCACTGGGACCGAAGAGCTCGACC
The DNA here is from genome assembly GCF_059621145.1 of Sanguibacter sp. Z41_6. Lineage (NCBI taxonomy): Bacteria > Bacillati > Actinomycetota > Actinomycetes > Micrococcales > Sanguibacteraceae > Sanguibacter > Sanguibacter sp. Z41_6. Next base: position 7,191 of record NZ_JCAQIF010000004.1, read on the forward strand.
TCGAGCTCCGCGATGCGCTCGAGGTCCGCGGCCTGCATCGGTCGCAGGGTTTCGTGGCTGCGAGCGCCAGCCGTCATCCGGTGGCCCGCTTGCGCGCCGCAGGCTCCTGCGCGTCGGGGCGGCGCAGGTACAAGGGCTCTGTCGGCAGGGCCTCGCCCGCTGCGGCCCGTGCGAGAGCGATCCGGGCGAGGTGCGCGGGGTCCGGCAGGCTCGGCGCGCCGTCCGTGGGCGGCAGGAGCTCCGGGTAGAGCGCGGTCGCCGGACCGACGACCACGGCGCCGGCGGCGAGCCCCTGTGCGACGACGTCAGCGGGTGCCGCGACACCGGGGCCGGCGACGAGCTCGAGCGCCACCGCTCCCGGCGCGCCGTCCCCGTTCGGCAGGGCCCCACCCACCCGGTAGCGGGCGTAGTACACCTCACGGCGACGCGCGTCGGTCACGACGAGCACGTCGGAACCGGCCGGGACGTCCAGACGGAGCGCTGCGGCCGACGCGACGGCATCGAGGCTCGAGACGCCGTGCACGGGGATGCCGAGCGCGAAGCCGAGGACCTCGGCCGTGACGAGGCCGACCCGCAACCCCGTGAACGGCGCGGGACCCGTGCCGACGACGACGGCGCGCAGGGCGGGCGGGGCCAGCCCCGCCTCGGAGAGGACCTCGTCGATCATCGGGGTGAGGAGCTCGGCGTGCCGGCGCTGCTCGACGACCTGTCGGGCCGCGAGCACGGCCCCGTCGTCGTCGAGCAGAGCCACCGAGACGGCGGCGGAGGTATCGAGAGCTAGGACTGCCACCGGGCCAGCCTACTGAGGTGGTCGGGTGTCCACCGACTCCCGAAGGCCCGGACGGTCACGCGGCGCACTCCCACCTCCGCGTCGGTGAGGTCGTCAGCCCCCTCGGCGCCGACTCCCCCGCGGGGCCGCTCGATCGTGACCTCGAGCCGATCACCGGCGAGCGACTCCACGAGACCCGACCCCCACTCGACGACGGTGACGGACTCCTCGAGGCTCGCATCGAGATCCAACGCGTCGACCTCGTCGAGCGACCCCAGCCGGTAGGCGTCGACGTGCACGAGCGCGGGTCCGGCGCCCAGCGGGGGGTGCACCCGCGCGATGACGAAGGTGGGGGACGCGACCTGACCGCGCACGTCGAGCCCTGCGCCGATGCCCTGGGTGAGGGTCGTCTTGCCCGCGCCCAGGTCTCCGGTGAGCATGACGAGGTCTCCCGCCCGCAGCTCCTGCGCGAGGGCGCGCCCGAGGGCTCGGGTCGCCTCGGCATCGGGCAGCGCGAGAGTGAGGGGTGAGAGCTCAGACGTGGTCACGGGTGTGTCCTGGGGCTGTCGGCCGGGCTCGTGGGTCCCGGGGAGGTCGTCGGTGGCGAGTCGTTGCGGTAGGTGCGCGGGACACGGGCGCCGAGGCGGGTCGTGATCTCGTAGCTGATCGTGTCGGCCGCCCGCGCCCAGTCCTCGGCCGTCGGTCCGCCGTTGGCACCGGTGCCGAAGAGCACCACCGTGTCGCCCGCACGCTCGCTGGCGTCGGCACCGAGATCGACGACGAACTGGTCCATGCAGACCCGTCCCGCCACGTGGAGCGTCCGCCGGGACGGTCCGCTGCCGACGAGCACGGGACCGCCCGGGTGCTCCGGGAGGGATCCTGAGGCGTGCCGCGGGATCCCGTCGGCGTACCCGAGCGGGACGACGCCGAGGGTCGTGGGACCCGTCGTCGTGTAGGCGTGCGCGTAGGACACTCCCGTCGATGCCGGGACCTGCTTGACGGTCGCGAGCGAGGCCTCGAGCGTCATCGCGGGCACCAGCCCGAGATCGGCCGGTCCCCCGAGGTGCGGGACCGGCGACAGGCCGTACACGGCCAGCCCGGGCCGGACGAGGTCGTAGTGCATCCGCGGGTTCGTGAGCGTCGCGGCGGAGTTCGCGAGGTGACGGACCTCGAGGTGCGCGCCGGCGTCCTCGGCGAGGCGGACGGCGTCGTCGAACACCGTCGCCTGCGCGAGCACGGTCGGGTGGGCGGGCTCGTCCGCGAAGGCGAGGTGCGACCAGATCCCCACGACCTCCGCGAGCCCGTCGGCCTGCGCGGCCACGGCCGTGCGGAGCACTCCCGGCAGCGCGTCCGTCGTGACGCCGTTGCGTCCGAGGCCGGTGTCGACCTTGACGTGGATGCGCGCGACCCGGCCGGTGGCGATGGCTGCGGCGAGCACCTCGGCGAGCGCCTCGGGCGACGCCACCGAGATGTCGATGTCGGCGGTGAGGGCCTCGGCGAGCGGGGCGCCGGGGGCGTACAGCCACGTGAGGATGCGGCCCCCCACGCCCGCGGCACGCAGGGCAAGCGCCTCCGGCACCTGGGCGGCGCCGAGCCACCGGGCACCGGCCTCGAGCGCGGCCCGCGCGCACGGCACGAGCCCGTGCCCGTAGGCGTCGGCCTTGACCACGGCCATGACCTCGGCCCCACCTGCTGGACGGGCCGCAGCGGCGACGAGGGTCCGCACGTTGGACCGGACCGCCTCGAGGTCGACGACCGCGCGGGACGGGTACGACGCTGTGACCGTACGGCTCGGTGCGGTCACGACGGGAAGAGCGCTCATAGCTTCCTATTGTCGCCCCGCCACAGGCGCCGGACGACATCGCTGGGCGCACTCACACGTCGACGACGAGGTCGGCCCGGTGCGCGGTCGCCGCGACGAGGCGCGCGTTGGCCTCGTCCGTCCCGAGGGCCCACGCACGGGCGGCCTCCGGAGCCCGACCGTGGAGCACGTGCCGCGCGACGAGGCGGTCCCGCCGGACGGCGTCGTCGACGCGCACGAACCAGGTCTCGTCGAGGTGCGAGCGCACGTCCGCCCAGGGGCCGTCCACGAGGAGGTAGTTGCCCTCGGTGACGACCACCTGCACCTCGGGCACGACGGGGATCGCGCCCGCGACGGGCTCCTCGATCTCACGGCGGAACTCCGGCGCCCACACGGTCGTCGTGCGGTCGCGGAGCCGGGCGAGCAGCGCGACGTACCCGGCGACGTCGAACGTGTCCGGCGCACCCTTGCGGTCCGCCCGGCCCAGGCGCTCCAGCTCGCACTGCGCGAGGTGGAAGCCGTCCATCGGCACGCACACGGCGCCGATGCCCACGGACCGCAGGGTGCGCACGACCTCGGCTGCGAGGGTCGACTTTCCCGCTCCCGGCGGTCCCGCCACGCCGAGCACGATCCGGCCCCCGGGCTCCTGGTCCAGCAGCCGGCCGATCCGCGCGACGTGCGCGTCCCGGGTCGTCCAGTCCGTCCACCTGCCTGCTTCCGAGGCGGTCATGCGTGTCCGGCGAGGAGGGCTGCGACGGTGCCCGGCACGGCGTCCGCCACGTCCAGCGCCGCGACGGGTCCACCAGGGTTCGCGCGTCGAGCCGCCGAGCCGTGCAGGAGCGCAGCAGCCGCCGCAAGGCGCGCCGGGAGCACGGCATCCTTGAGCGTGGCGGTCGAGCGCGCGGCGAGCAGCGCGCCGAGGATCCCCGCGAGGACGTCCCCCGCCCCGGCCGTCGCGAGCCACGCCGGGCCGTCGGCCTGAGCGAACGCCACCCCGTGCCCGACGACGACGGTCACCGGTCCCTTGAGCAGCACGGTCGCGCCGGTGAGCTCGTGCGCGCGCCGCGCCCACCGCAGGGGGGCGGCCTCCACGTCGCTGCGCTCGACCGTCTCGCCGCGAGCCCGCAGCAGCTCGCCCAGCTCGCCCGCGTGCGGAGTGAGCACGACCCACGGCGGGCAGTGCGGGGGGATCAGCGCGAGAGCGCCGGCATCGACGACGACGGGGACCCGGGCGGTCTCGGTCTCGGCGCCCTCGTCCCCCACGACCCGGGCCAGCAGGCGGCGGATCCTGTGCTGCTGGGCGTGGACCGCCTCGTCCGTGACGGCGGGCGCCGACGCGATACCCGGACCCACGGCCCATGCCTGCACCCTGCCGGGTGCCGGCACGGCCTCGGGCCGCAGGGCGATGACGGCGTCCGCGACCTCCCGTGGGCCGAGGTAGCGGACCATCCCCACCCCGGTCCGGACCGCCCCGCTCACCGTGAGGACCGCGGCACCCGGGAACTGCGCGGTCCCCGCGACGACACCCAGCACCCCGCGGGTGTACTTGTGGTCTGCGGCGTCCGGGGCGCGGAGCAGACCGAGGTCCACGAGGTCGGCTGGTTCCAGCCGCCGGACGACGGGGCGGGCGCGGGTGAGGTCCAGTCCGATGTCCACGACCTCCACCCGGCCCGCGAGGGCGGCCGCCGGTGGGAGAAGGAGCGCAGGCTTCCACGCGCCGAACGTCACCGTGACGTCGGCCCGCAGCACAGGACCCGGCACCGTACCGTCGTCCACCCCGACGCCGCTGGGGACGTCGACAGCGACGACGGCTGGGCGCGGCCCGTCCCCGTCGAGAACCGCCGCGACCCTCTCCACGACGTCCCGAGCACGGTCCCGCAACCCGCCGCTCGCACCGATCCCGAGGAGGCCGTCGAGCACGACGTCGCACCCCGAGGCGAGCCCACCGACGTCGCTGTCCGCGGACACCGCCCAGCGCGCGCTCGTCTTCCTCAGTGCCGCCAGACCGGCGTCGTGCACGTGGTCCCCGGCCAGCAGCGCCGTGACGGCCACGCCCCGTCGCGCGAGGGCCGCGGCCGCGTGGAGCGTGTCCCCACCGTTGTTGCCGGGCCCGACGAGCGCGAGGACACGGCTGCCCGCGAGGCGTCCGCGCCGCTCGCGCAGCACCCGCACGACGGCCGCGGCCAGGCCGAACGCCGCCCGGCCCATGAGGTCCTCCCCCGCGGCCAGCAGGGGCGCCTCCGCGTCACGGACTGCACGGGCGTCGTAGGCGTCGATCATGTCTGTCATCATGCCGCGACGCGGCTCGACCCGCGCGGGCCGGGTCGCCACCGTAGGATCTGGCCATGCGATTCGGACTCTTCATCCCACAGGGCTGGCGCCAGGACCTCACCGGCATCGACGCCGCTGACCACTGGTCGACCATGAACGGACTTCTCCAGCACGCCGACACCGGCACCACCTTCGACTCCGTGTGGGTCTACGACCACTTCCACACGGTCCCCGAGCCCACCCAGGAGGCCACGCACGAGGCGTGGACCCTCATGGCAGCCTTCGCCGCCGCGAGCAGCCGCGTGAAGCTCGGTCAGATGTGCACCTGCATGTCGTACCGCAACCCCGCGTACCTCGCGAAGGTCGCCGCCACCGTCGACATCGTCAGCGGCGGCCGCGCCCAGATGGGCATCGGCGCCGGCTGGTACGAGCACGAGTGGCGCGCCTACGGCTACGGATTCCCCGGCGCCGGCGAGCGGCTCGCCATGCTCGACGAGGGCGTGCAGATCATGCGCCAGATGTGGTCGGAGGGCTCCGCGACGTTCGACGGCAAGCACTACCAGGTCGACGGCGCCCGCTGCTACCCGCTCCCCCTCCAGGACGGCGGACCGCCGCTGTGGATCGCGGGGGGCGGAGAGCGCAAGACCCTGAAGATCGCGGCGAAGTACGCGCAGTACACGAACTTCGACGGCTCGGAGGAGACGTTCGCACGCAAGTCCGCGATCCTCGCCGAGCACTGCGACGCCGTGGGACGCGACTTCGGTGCCATCACACGGTCGGCCAACTACAACGTCGTCATCGGCGAGACCGAGAAGGACGTCGCGGACCGCATCGCGTGGTACATCGACCACCTGAAGAAGACCGTTCCGGCGAAGGCCGAGCGTGAGGCCGAGGGATACCGCGACGGGCCGCTCGTCGGGACGCCCGAGCAGATCACCGAGAAGCTCATGGCGCTCGAGGGGCTCGGCATGACGTACGCGATCACGTACTTCGCCGAGGCCGCCTACGACCGCAGCGGGATCGAGCTGTTCGAGCGGACGGTCGCGTCCAACTTCGCCTGACCCGCACCTGCCACCGACGAGGAGCGTCCCGGTCCGCCGGGCGCTCCTCGTCCTGTGTCAGCCGGGGCGCTCGCGTCGTGTGCCCCGGCTCCTCAGCTGCCCGGGGCGTCGCCCTCGGCGACGACCATGGCGGTCGCGATGCCACCGTCGTGCGAGAGGCTGAGGTGGAACCGGGCGACCCCGAGCCGCGCCGCCCGCGCCGCCACGGTCCCCCGCGTCGTCAGCACGGGCGGTCGGCCGGGCTCGCGGGGGATCGTCACGTCGTGCCACCGGAGGTCCCCCGGGGCGCCGAGCGCCTTCGCGACAGCTTCCTTGGCCGCGAAGCGCGCGGCCAGGGACGAGGGCGCGAGGCCGCGCTCCACCTCCGTGAACAGCTTCTCGAGCAGGCGGGGCGTCCGCTCGAGCGCCGCGACGAAGCGGTCGATCTCGACGACATCGACACCGATCCCGACGATCACGAGGGGGCTACTCCACCGTGACGGACTTGGCCAGGTTCCGCGGCTGGTCCACATCGAGCCCCTTGGCCGTCGCGAGCTCGCACGCGAAGATCTGCAACGGCACGACCGTCAGCAGCGGGGAGAGCAGCGTCGGGCAGGCCGGCACCCAGAACACCTCGTCGGCGTAGGGGCGCACGGCCTCGTCACCGTCCTCCGCGATGACCAGCGTGCGCGCCCCGCGTGCACGGATCTCCTGGATGTTCGAGATCACCTTCGAGTGCAGCGAGTGCCGCCCCCGGGGGGACGGGACGACGACGAACACGGCCTGGCCCGGCTCGATGAGCGCGATCGGCCCGTGCTTGAGCTCGCCGGCCGCGAAGCCCTCGGCGTGGATGTACGCGAGCTCCTTGAGCTTGAGCGCGCCCTCGAGCGCCACCGGGAACCCCACGTGGCGACCGAGGAACAGCACCGACGACGTGTCGGCCATCCAGCGGGCGATCTCCCGCACGCGAGCGCCACGGTCGATGACCTCCTGGATCTTCGCCGGCATCTGGCGCAGGTCGTCGAGGATCTCGGCGATCTCGTCCGGGAACTTGTTGCCCCGCAGCTGGGCCAGGTAGAGCCCCAGGAGGTACGCCGCGGTGATCTGCGAGAGGAATGCCTTCGTCGACGCGACCGCGATCTCCGGGCCAGCATGGGTGTAGAGGACCGCGTCGGACTCACGCGGGATCGTCGACCCGTGCGTGTTGACGATCGAGATGACCTTCGCGCCCTGCTCGCGGGCGTGGCGGACGGCCATGAGCGTGTCCATGGTCTCGCCGGACTGCGTGACGGCGACGACGAGAGTCTTGGAGTTGACGACCGGGTCGCGGTACCGGAACTCGTGCGCGAGCTCGACCTCGACCGGGATGCGGCACCAGTGCTCGATCGCGTACTTGGCGACGTGCCCCGAGTACGCGGCAGTGCCGCACGCGATGACGACGATCTTGTCGATGGACCGCAGGACGGCCTCGTCGATCCGCAGGTCGTCGAGGACGAGCTGGCCCTGCGCGTCCGTCCGGCCGAGGAGCGTGTCCGCGACGGCCTTGGGCTGGTCGTGGATCTCCTTGTCCATGAAGGACGCGAAGCCGCCCTTCTCCGCCGCCTCCGTGTCCCAGTCCACGGTGAAGCGGCGGGCCTCGACCGGGTTGCCGTGGAAGTCCGTCACCGCGACCGCGTCAGGCGTGATCGTCGCGATCTGGTCCTGACCGAGCTCGAGCGCGTCACGCGTGTAGGCGATGAAGGCGGCGACGTCCGACCCGAGGAAGTTCTCACCCTCGCCGAGCCCGACGACGAGCGGTGAGTCGTGGCGTGCGCCGACGACCGTGTCCGGGCTGTCGGCGTGGACAGCGAGCAGCGTGAAGGTGCCGTCCAGCCGCTGGACGACCCTCCGCATCGCCTCGGTGAGGTCACCCGTCTCGGCGTGCGCGATGGCGAGCAGGTGTGCGACGACCTCCGTGTCGGTCTCCGACAGGAACTCCACGCCCACGGCGAGGAGCTCCTCCTTGAGGAGGGCGAAGTTCTCGACGATCCCGTTGTGGATCACTGCGAGGCGTCCACCGTCCGCGAGGTGCGGGTGGGCGTTGACGTCGTTGGGGGCGCCGTGCGTCGCCCAACGCGTGTGGCCGATGGCTGCGGTCGCCGGCGGGAGAGGGCTCGACTCGAGCTCCCCCATGAGGTTGACGAGCTTGCCGGCCTTCTTGGCGCTGACGACGGTGCCGAGGCCCGGCCCGACGAGCGCGACCCCCGCAGAGTCGTACCCCCGGTACTCCAGGCGCCGGAGACCGGAGATCATCACCTCGAGCGGACGGTCCGACGCGGTCTGGGACCCTACATAACCCACGATTCCACACATGGGCGTGAGTCTAGTGGACGGGGAGGCCCGCGCGATCAGGCAGAATCAACAAGTGGTTGACTCGAACATCGTGCCCGCGACTCCCTACGTGGACCTCGACCGGGCAGCGTGGTACCGGCTCTCCGAGTCCACCCCGCTGCCGATGACCGACGACGACGTCGCCCGGTTGCGCGGGATCGGTGACCCCATCGACCTCGCGGAGGTCGACACCGTCTACCGCCCCCTGTCACGGCTGCTCAACCTCTACGTCACGGCCACGACGAACCTCCGCGGCGCGACGTCGACGTTCCTCCGGGAGGACTCCGGGAGGACGCCGTACGTCATCGGGGTCGCCGGATCGGTGGCCGTCGGGAAGTCCACCACCGCGCGCCTCCTGCGCGAGATGATGGCTCGCTGGCCCAACACCCCCAGTGTCCAGCTCATCACCACGGACGGGTTCCTCCTGCCGAACGCCGAGCTGCAACGCCGCGGGCTCATGGACCGGAAGGGGTTTCCCGAGTCCTACGACCGCCGGGCGCTCATCCGGTTCCTCACGAAGATCAAGGCCGGCCACGCCCGGGTGAGCGCCCCGGTGTACGACCACCTCACGTACGACATCGTCCCGGGCCGACGGACGGTCGTCAGCCAGCCCGACGTGCTCATCGTCGAGGGACTCAACGTGCTGCAGCCCGCCCGGTCGACGGAGAGCGCGTCGAACCTCGCGGTGAGCGACTTCTTCGACTTCTCGATCTACGTGGACGCGCGGACCTCGGACGTGCGTCAGTGGTACGTCGACCGTTTTCTCTCGCTGCGCAAGACGGCGTTCGCACGCCCCGAGTCGTACTTCCACCGGTACGCGGACCTGTCGGACGACGAAGCGATCGAGAAGGCCGAGTCGATCTGGGACACGATCAACGAACCGAACCTCATCGAGAACATCCTGCCCACGCGCAGCCGGGCGACGCTCGTCCTCACCAAGGGGCCGGACCACGCCGTCCAGCGGGTCCGGCTGCGCAAGCTCTGATCAGCACGCGGCGCGTCCGCTGGCCGGGACGGCCGAGCCGGGACGGTCCTCGGCGGGCACGGCAAGCTCGTCGCGCGCCTCCCGTCGCGCGGTACGCGCGGCGCGGCCGCGCAGGATCCGCCCCAGGACCCAGTCGACGACGAACCCGATGAGGACGCCGCCAGCGACGCCGACGGCAACGGCGAGCAGGGGGCTGTGCTCGAGCCAGGCACCGGCGCCCACCCCGATGAGTGTCGAGTACGCCGCCCACGAGACCGCCGCGATGCCGGCGAGACCCGTGAACTTCGCCCGTGAGTACTGCACCGTGCCCGCGGTGATGTTGACGGCGACGCGACCGACCGGGATGTACCGCGCCGCGATGATGATCGGGGCCGGTCGGTGCTGCAGGGCCCGCTCCGCCCACACGAACGCCGCCTGCACCCGTCGGCCGCGCATGAGTCGCATCTGCCGCACGTCCAGCCGCCTTCCTACCGAGAAGGCGATGAGGTCCCCGGTGAACGCACCCGTGGCCGCGACGATGCCGAGCACCCAGAGGTTCGGGCTGCCGTCCGACACCGAGAGCGCAGCGAGGGCGATGACGAAGGACTCGCTCGGAACGGGCGGGAAGATCGCGTCGACCGTGACGAACACGAAGAGCACGACGAAGATCCACGGCGACGCGGCCAACCCCGCGGCCCAGACCTCAAGCCCGTCCAGCACCGAGGCCCTCTTCTCTCTCGACAGATCGCGAGCGCGGATCGCTCGCACCCCCCACAGCTCCTGGCACCAGGCCAGGCACGGGTCTGGTGGGGAAGGCCCCGACGGGGCGTCTCATCTCATCATCATGCATCTGCCGAGCACTTCCCCCGGAGGGATGAACGAGGGACGCCGCTCCTCGTCCTCAGGGCGGTCTGCACCGGGCGGCCCTAGGCCCCGTGCCGGAGCAGGTTGTCGTTGCTCGACAACGAGCGCAGGTCTGCCCGATCGAGATAGAGGGTCCCCCGCAGGTGGTCGGTCTCGTGCTGGACGATCCGCGCGGGCCAGCCGACGAGCTGCTCGTCGAGCGCAGCACCGGTCTCGTCCCACCCCGTGAGCCGCACGGTGTGGTGGCGCGCCACGACAGCCTGGTACCCGGGAACGCTCAGGCACCCCTCGAAGAACGAGCGCTGCGCGCCACCGACGCCCTCGTAGGCGGGATTGACGAGAACCCGGTGCGCCAGCGGCGTGCGCTCGCGCGGGTCCTCCTCCCCCCCCGGCGCGGCACCCACGTCGTGCAGGACCGCGAGCGCGAGGGGGATGCCGATCTGCGGGGCCGCGAGCCCGACCCCGGGAGCAGCGAGCATCGTCGACCGCATCGCCGCGAGGAGTGCGGGGAGCACGTCGTCGAGCTGCCCGTCGTAGGGCTCTGCGGGGGCGCGCAGGACCGGGTCTCCCGCGTGGACGATCGGCAGCACGCCTGTCGGGTGTGCCCCGAGCAGCGCCTCGACCGCGGAACGGACGAACCCGCTCACTGCAGGGCCAGGCGCTCGCGCACGACGTCGGCGAGCGAGGACGCGACGTCGTCCGCCTGCTGCTGTGTCGCGGCCTCGACCATGACGCGCACGAGGTCCTCCGTGCCGGAGGGCCTCAGGAGGACGCGTCCGGTGCTCCCCAGCAGCCCCTCGGCGTGCTTGACCGCGGAGAGGACGTCCTCGTCCGTCCTCGCCCGCGCCTTGTCGACGCCGGCCACGTTGATCATGACCTGCGGGAGCCGGGTGATGCCGGAGGCCAGCGCGGACATCGTCCTCTTGCTCTCGGCGAGGCGGCTGAGCAGGTGCAGGGCGGTGAGCACGCCGTCCCCGGTCGTGGCGTAGTCCGTGAGCAGCACGTGGCCCGACTGCTCGCCTCCGACGGAGTACCCGCCCCGGCGCATCTCCTCGAGCACGTAGCGGTCGCCCACGTTGGTCTCGACGGTCCGGATCCCCGAGCGCTCCATGGCGAGCTTGAGCCCGAGGTTGGACATCACGGTCGTGACGAGCGTCCCGTTCGCGAGGGTGCCCCGCTCCGCGTGCGCGATCGCGAGGATCCCCATGATCTGGTCGCCGTCGACGATCTCCCCGTCCTCGTCGGCGGCGATGCACCGGTCGGCGTCACCGTCGAACGAGACGCCCGCGTGCGCCCAGTGGCCCACCGTGGCCGCTGCCATCCGACGAGGGCTCGTCGCACCGTAGCCCTTGTTGATGTTCTCCCCGTCGGGGTAGGAACCGATGACGACGACCTCGGCCCCGGCCCGGCGCAACGCCTCCGGGCCCACCTCGCTCGCGGAGCCGTTCGCGCTGTCGACGACGACCTTGAGGCCGTCCAGCGGGTACGGGACGGTCGAGACGATGTGGTCGACGTACCGCCAGACAGCGGCGAGGTCCTGCGTCGTGCGGCCGACGTCCGCGCCGGTCGGTCGGTTCCAGTCCTCACGCAGCCGCGCCTCGATCTGGTCCTCGACGTCGTCGTCGAGCTTGAAGCCCGACCGGTTGAAGAACTTGATCCCGTTGTCCTCCATCGGGTTGTGCGACGCGGAGATCATCACCCCCAGGTCGAGGTTGAGGTCCCCGGTGAGGTAGGCGACCGCCGGCGTCGGCACGACCCCGACGTCGATGACGTCGACGCCGGCGCTCGCCAGACCGGCGCACACGGCAGCGGAGAGGAACTCGCCCGACGCGCGAGGATCACGACCGACGACCGCCCTGGGGCGGTGCCCGGTGAACTCACCCTGCTGCCCGAGGACGTGTGCTGCCGCAACGGCGAGGTCGAGGGCAAGCTCGGCGGTCACGTCCCTGTTGGCGAGCCCGCGGACCCCGTCGGTGCCGAATAGTCGTCCCATGGTGTGCAAAACCTCCGTGGAGAGGCGTGGTCGCGCGCGGGTGGCCGACCTCCGCCGTCGATCATGACAACGGCCGACGGCCCCGATGGCGAACCATCGGGGCCGTCGACACTGAGCGCAGGGATCAGCGCTTGGAGTACTGCGGAGCCTTGCGTGCCTTCTTGAGTCCAGCCTTCTTGCGCTCCACGACGCGTGCGTCGCGGGTGAGGAAGCCAGCCTTCTTCAGGGCTGCGCGGTTGTGCTCCTCGTCGATCTCGTTGAGAGCACGGGCGATACCCAGGCGCAGCGCTCCGGCCTGACCGGAGGTGCCGCCACCGTTGATGCGCGCGATGACGTCGAAGCGCCCCTCGACGTCGACGAGCTTCAGCGGGGAGTTCACGAGCTGCTGGTGCACCTTGTTCGGGAAGTACTCCTCGAGCGAACGCCCGTTGACCTTCCACTGCCCGGTGCCGGGGACGAGACGCACGCGTGCGATCGCTTCCTTGCGGCGTCCCAGAGCCTGGGCGGGCGCGGTGATGCTCTGGCCACGGCCCGCGGGGGCGGTGGTCTCAGAGGTGTAGCTGCTGGGAGAGTCTTCGTCCAGCGTGTCGGTGTCGACGGTGGTCTCGGCCACGGTGTCCTCGCGTCCTTGTATGTCTGCGCAGCAGGCCGGGGCCTACTGAGCGACCTGGGTGATCTCGAACGGCTTCGGCTGCTGCGCAGCGTGGGGGTGCTCAGGGCCTGCGTAGACCTTGAGCTTGCCCAGCTGGTTGCGGCCGAGGGTGGTCTTCGGGAGCATGCCGCGGACGGCCTTCTCCACAGCTCGCTCAGGGCGCTTCTCCAACAGCTCGGAGTAAGCGACGGAGCGCAGTCCACCCGGGTAACCGGAGTGGGTGTATGCGAGCTTCTGCTCACGCTTGTTGCCGGTCAGGGCGACCTTGCCCGCGTTGATGATGATGACAAAGTCACCACCGTCGACGTGCGGCGCGAAGGTGGCCTTGTGCTTGCCACGGAGCAGTGTCGCGACGTGGGTGGCGAGGCGGCCCAGGACGACATCGGTCGCGTCGATGACGTACCAGTCGCTCTGGACGTCGCCGGGCTTCGGGGTGTACGTACGCACGGTCGTAGCCTTCGTTTCGTGTTCGTGTCTTCTCCGGCACAGGATTCTGCAGCCGGCGAGGTCGGTGAGGGCTCCGTCTCTGACCTAGCGAGTGGGCGCACCGGTCACGTATGGAAGCACAACGACTGGCCACGATATCCGCTCCGTACCCGGCTGGTCAAAACCGGGTAGGTCACAGCCTGCGTCCGGGGCCCTCGTGGGCTCCCGTGGGCGGTGCTGCGAGAAGCTGGCACGGACAGGTAGCACGTCGCGCAACGATTATAACCCGGCCCGCGCCGACGACGTTCCGCTGAGGTCCCCGCCGAGCGCTGCAGGAGCGCACCCCGGGCACTCGCCCGCCGCGGCCAGGTGCCGGCACGCGTCGCAGTACAGCCGGAGCGTGGTGCACGACGGAGACCTGCAGTTCTCGTACTTCGCCGTCCGCTCGCCGCACTCGACGCACTCGCCCAACGGCACGCTCCCCTCGTCGAACTCGACGTGCATGCGTCCGTCGAAGACGTAGAGGGACCCCTCCCACAGGCCCGCCGATCCCCGCTCCTCGCCATACCGGACGATCCCGCCGTCGAGCTGGTAGACCTCCGTGAACCCCCGGTCGACCATGAGGGCCGAGAGCACCTCGCACCGGATCCCCCCCGTGCAGTAGGTCACCACCGGTCGGTCCTTGAGATCGTCGTACCGGCCCGAGTCGAGCTCTGCGACGAAGTCCCGGGTCGTCGCCACGTCGGGGACGACCGCCCCACGGAAGCGGCCGATCGCCGCTTCGAACGCGTTGCGACCGTCGAAGAACACGACGTCGCCGCCGCGCTCGGCGACGAGGGCGTCCACCTCCTGGGGCGAGAGGTGGACACCGCCACCGACGACCCCGTCGGCGTCGACCCGGAGGTCGTCCGGCGCGCCGAAGCTCACGAGCTCCGGCCGCACCCGGACGCTGAGGCGCGGGAAGTCAGAGCCGGTGCCGGCGGACCACTTGACGTCCATGCCGGCGAAACCGGGGTGCTGACGCGTCGTCTTCACGTACTGCTTGAGGTGCTCCACCGTCCCGCCGAGCGTGCCGTTGATGCCGTGCGGCGAGACGATGACGCGCCCGGTGAGGTCCCACCGTTCCGCGAGCGCCGTCTGCCACAGTCGGACTGCGACCGGGTCCGCGAGCGGCGCGAAGGCATAGAAGAGGACGATCTTGTGCACGGCCATCGGACCAGGATATTCGCGTCAGCGGACCCGCTCGACGCGCGCGGAGTCCCACACCGGCTCGTCGGTCTGCCGCACGGTGCCGTCGCTGCCGAACACGAGGAACCGGTCGAAGCCCCGCGCGAACCACCGGTCGTGGGTGACCGCGACGACCGTCCCCTCGAACTGGGCGAGGCCGGCCTCGAGCGCCTCTGCGGAGTGCAGGTCGAGGTTGTCCGTGGGCTCGTCCAGCAGCAGCAGCGTCGCCCCACCGAGCTCGAGCAGGAGGATCTGGAACCGTGCCTGCTGCCCGCCGGACAGCGTCTCGAACCGCTGCTCGGCCTGGCCGGCCAGCTCGTAGCGGTCGAGCGCCTTGCTCGCCGGCTCCCTGCTCATGCCCTCACGCGCTCCGTCCCCGCGGTGCAGGATGTCCAGGAGGGTGCGCCCCTCGAGCTCCGGGTGGTCGTGGTTCTGGGCGAACCACCCGGGGCGGACCCGGGACCCGAGGGTGACGACGCCCGTGTGCGCCACCGGATCCGCTCCTCCAGGCGCTCCGCCGGGCCCGCGCACCTCCGCAGGCCCCTGGGACCCGCCTGCCGCGAGCAACCGCATGAAGTGCGACTTGCCCGAGCCGTTCGATCCGAGCACCGCGACCCGGTCGCCGAACCAGATCTCGGTGTCGAACGGCTTCATCAGACCAGTGAGCTCCAGCCCCTGCGCCACCACGGCCCGCTTGGCCGTGCGGCCACCGGTCAGCCGTACCCGGACGTCCTGGTCCCGGACGACGACCTCCGGCGGCCCGGCCTCCTCGAACTTGCGCAGCCGCGTCTGTGCCGCCTGGTAGCGACTGGCGAGCCCGTCGTTGAACGCCGACTTGTTCTTCAGCGTGTTGACGAGATCCTTGAGCTTGCCGTGCTCCTCGTCCCACCGACGACGCAGCTCCTCGAGCCGGCTCATCCGGTCGGCGCGTGCCGCGGCGTACGTCGCGAACCCTCCCCCGTGCACCCAGATCGAGCCGCCGGCGGCGCCGGGCTCGATGGTCGCGACCTGGGTGGCCGTGCGAGCCAGCAGCTCTCGGTCGTGACTGATGAACAGCACCGTCTTGGGCGACGCCGCGAGCTCCTCCTCGAGCCACCGCTTGGTCGGGACGTCGAGGTAGTTGTCAGGCTCGTCGAGGAGGAGGACCTCCTCCGGTCCCCGCAGGAGTGCGGTGAGGACGAGCCGCTTCTGCTCCCCGCCCGAGAGCGTGCGCAGCTCTCGGAACTGGGCCTGCTCGAAGGGCACGGAAAGGACGTCGCGCGTGACGTGGTCCCAGTCGTTCTCCGCCTCGTACCCCCGCACGTCCGCCCAGTCGGCGAGGGCCTGCGCGTAGCGCATCTGTGTCGGCTCGTCCTCGGCAGTCATCATCGCGAGCTCCGCAGCGGCGAGCTCGAGACCCGCGTCACGAACAGCCGCAGGTGCCAGGTCGACGAGCGCGTCCCGGACGCTGCGGTCGTCGTCGGCCCGCCCGACGAACTGCCGCATGACACCGAGACCACCGCTGCGGCTCACCCGCCCCCCGTGCGGCTCGACGTCCCCGGCGACGATCCGCATGAGGGTCGTCTTGCCGGCCCCGTTGGGTCCGACGAGAGCCACCTTGGCTCCGTCGGCCACCCGCAGGCTGACGCCCGCGAGGAGCGGACGACCGTCGGGGAGGTGGTAGCTGATCTCGTTGATGTCGATGTGTCCCACGGCCCCAGTCTGCGGTCTGAGCCCGTCTCCGGGCGAACCCTTTCCAGGGACGCCCTCGCCGTGCGGAGGCGGCCGGACGGTGCGACCGTGGAAGGCATGAGCGAAGACACACCAGCAACCAGCACAGATCCCGCCCTCGGTTCCGAGGGCGACTCGAACCAGCTCGGCGGCGAGGACACGATGTCTGGCGCCGACGTGGACCAGCTGCTCGACGAGGGGTTCTCCCCGCCCGACGAGCCACGGCAGAACCACTACGGGGAGACCCCGTGGGAGGAGACCCACGGGGAGCCCCACGACCTCCGCCTCGCTGAGGAGGAGCCTGAGGTGTGGGAGGCCCCCGACCTCGAGAACCCGGACGGCGCGGACGTCGATCGCGCCGGGGAGCTGGCAGCCGACGCGCTCGCCCTCGACGGCCAGGAGAACGATGTGTTCGCCGTGGAGGAGGGCAGCTCCGCGGGTGTCGGCGCCGAGGACGCGGCGATGCACGTCATCAGCGAACCCACGGACTGACCCCCGGAGGCCGCCTCAGCCTGGTCAGTCGGCTGGGGCGGCCTCTGACCGCGGCTCGTCGGTCCACACGTCCTCGTCGGTGCGACGAGCACGCACGAGCCTGGCGCGCGCCGCGAGCTCCGCGTCCGGGGGGTAGACGACCGCCTCGAGGACGAGCCCGTCGGGCGAGACGACCGGAGCCCGGCTCTCCCGCACCCCACGCGCGAGCACCTGCGCCGGCCACGCGACCGGCGCACGCCCCTCGCCCACCGTCAGTGAGGCACCGACCAGCGCGCGGACCATGTTGTGGCAGAAGGCGTCGGAGCGGACGGACGCGACGACGAGCCCCGCGTCCGGGCCCGACTCAGGACGCGTCCAGCTCAGCTCCTGCAGGTGGCGGATCGTCGTGGCACCCGGCCGGGGTCGGCAGAACGCGGCGAAGTCGCGCACCCCGAGCAGCGCCTGGCACGCCTCGTGCATCGCCGCCACGTCGAGGGGCTTCTTCACCCACACCGTCCACTCCCGGCGCAGCGGGTCCCGCGTCGAGGCCGCATCAGCGATCCGGTAGGTGTAGCGGCGGAGCGTCGCGCTGTAGCGCGCGTCGAACCCCGCCGGTGCGACGCCGGCCCGGTGCACGACGACGTCCCTCGGCAGCACCCCGGCGAGCCGGCTCACCAGCGCATCGCCGGGCGTGCGGCCAGAACGCGAGGGCAGGCGCTCCCACACCTCAGCCTCGACGTCGAGGTGGGCGACCTGGCCCCGCGAGTGCACGCCGGCGTCGGTGCGGCCTGCGACGGTGAGGCGCGGTGCCGGCACCCGCAGCACCCGCTCCAACGCCGCCTCGAGGGTGCCCTGGACGGTCCGCAGGCCGGGCTGGACCGCCCACCCGGCGAAGCCGGTCCCCTGGTAGGCGAGGTCGAGACGAATGCGGATCACGCCCTCCATGATCTCGCACTCGGCGAGCTCCGACGACACCCGGACCGCTGCCCGCTGTGTGCCCGCCACGCCCGTGTGCCCGTCACGCCCGGGCAGGCGGGTCGAGCTCGTCCAGCGCCTCGAGGATCACCCGCGAGAAGGCCACCGGACGATCGAGGCTCGCGAGGTGTCGCGCTCCGGGGATGACGACGTGACGGACCCGCTGCCCGCTGGAGCGGGCCGCACGCAGGTAGGCGCGTTCCTCCATCCGGAAATGGTCGAACTGCCCGTTGACGATCCACACGGGACAGGCAAGGTGGCGGAGGTCGCGGAGCGGGTCGAGCCCACCGACGGCTTCCAGGGCGGGCGTCATGACCTTCAGCGCAAAGCCACCTGCACCGACGTCCACCGCGCCCTGCTCAGGCAGGAGCCGCCGCACCATGAAGGCGTTGAGCCACTCTCCGCCGTCGGGCGAGGCCTCGATCACCCGGGCGATGCGCAACCACGCACGGCGCAGCGGCGTGGACGGTGCTGTGCAGCACCCTGCAGCGAGCAGCCCCCGGACCTTCGTCGGATGGCGCGCCGTGTAGGCGATCGCCAGGTAGCCGCCGAGCGAGAGCCCGACGACGACGGCCTGTCCGCCGAGCTGGTCGACCGCTTCATCGATCGCTCCGAGCGCCCCGTCGACGTCGAACCGCTCGCCGATCCGTGCACCGTGCCCGGGGAGGTCGGGCACTGCGACCGCATGACCCGCTGCTTCGAGGGCCTCCCGTTGGGCCCTCCACATCGTGCCGGACGTCCTGATCCCGTGGATCAGGACGACCGGGCTGGGGTGGGTCCCGGCGTGGTCCACGGCCCGCACCGTCTCGCTCATCCGTCGATGCTCCCACACGCCGCAGCTCACCGCGGGTGCCCTGCGAGCCAGTCAGGCGCCGCCACCGACCGAGGAGCTGCAACCGCTTCTCATGCAACCGGTTGTCACCCGCACGCCGTGATCTCGAACAGGCGCGCGTCACCGGCCGAGCGGACGAGCCTCACGCCCGAGGTCGTGTCGATGTCCTGGAGCCCGGGCGACAACGTGTCGTCCTTGGCGCCGTCGCCCGGACCGGTGGGGTCCACGTACAGGTGGGTGGCCCCGGTGGCTGCGAGGTGCTCGCACACGAGCGGATCGTCACCGATGTCGCGGAACGAGGCACGCAGGTACGCCTGGTGCTCGTCCATCCGGCTCGTCCCGAGCTGCGGGAGCACCACGTCCACACCGGACAGCGCGTAGGCGAGCGCTGCGCCGTCCGACGGGTCGCCGAGGATCCGAGCATCGTCGGGCAGCGTCCCGGGCAGCTCACGCAGGAGCTCGATCTCGGCCTCGCTGAGCATCGTGCCCCACCGGATGCGGCTCGGGTCGTAGGCCTCGGCGTAGCGTCCCACCCGTTCACCGGCCTGGAACCCGCCGGAGACGACGACGGCGAGCACCACCAGACCGACGATCGCCGGGCGCTGGCGATCGGGCGGGTCCGGATGCTCACGACCCGCCCACACACCGGCCGCGGCTGTTTCCGTCGCGGCTGCGATCGCGCGTGCGTCGTCGTCAGCCGCATCAGCGAGGGACCCCGCGGCTGTCGTTCCGGGCGATCCAGGACCGCGCCCACGCATGAGGCCGACCCAGACCGCCGTGAGCCGCTGCGCGACCCAGGCGAGGCCGACCGCAGCCAGGAGCGTCGCCGGGATCGGGTACAGCGCCTCGATACGCGCCCCCTGGGAGTACCACAGGCCGGTCACTGCTCGGATCGGGCTCGGCGGCCCCGCAGCGACCGCCGTGAGGGCACAGACCAGCGCGGCCGAGACGATCAGCCACCGGTGTCTGCGCGCCCGGACGAGCACGAGCGCGCCGCCGAGGACGGCGACGGACAGGACGACGTTCCCGGGCCCTCCCGTGAGCACCCCGTCGAACACCGTGCGCAGCACGGAGGCCGGGTAGCCTCGCTGCCCCGCTCGCTCGAAGTTGAGGAGCACGGCGACGACCGGCGACGAGAGCAGCACAGCCGTCGCACCACCACCCAGCAGGAGCACCCCGGCGCACCAGGCCAGGACCCGGCGTCTGTGCCCGTCCCGGTACGCGTCCCGCGCGACGCACCACAGCGCCACCGCGACGTACGGCCCGACGACGACCGCCAGCCCGAACAGACCACTGCCGTGCGTCGCGGCGACACCCCCGACGGAGAGAAGTGCCGCGCCACACAGGGCCCAGCGGGGCGGCGCAGAGGGCGGCGCAGAGGGCGGCGCGCCAGTCCCCTGCGGATCAGGCGCACCCGGCGCGCCGCCGTTCACCCGCTCGGCCTCGCCGGCTCCCCGGGCGTCAGACCCACGCAGGGAGCGCACCGCAGCCACGACGAGCGCGCACGCCCCCGGGATGAGCATGACGGACATCGCGTTGGGCCACTGCGCCAGGGTGCTCAGCTGGACTGTCGGGAACATCGAGAACCCGCCCCCGAGGGCGACGACGAGCGTCGGAGCACCTCTGCGCTCCGGGAAGACCTCACGCGCCCATGCAGCGAGCCCCAACAACCACCCGAGAGACACCATCGCCAGCGTCGAGGCGTTGGCCGCAGCGCTCACGTCGAACATCCCGGGGACCGCGGCCGCGGGGAGGAGTGCCACGAGCGAGTGCCAGACCGTCGGGTAGTAGACGTGCGCGCCCTGCCCGTAGAGGCCGTCCAGCGACGTCGCGTCGCCGGTCTCCCGGATCAGCGCGACGCCGTTGAGGTGGAACACCGCGTCCCACTGCTGGAGCGGAGCGTCCGGCGCCCCCATACCGGCCGCGACGGGCACGACGGCCAGCGCTGAGGCGAGGACGAGAACAAGGAGGAACGCCCAGGAACGGCGCAGATTCTCGGCCGCGGTGGCCAGCGCAGCTCGCGGGTCCGTAGCGCCGCGCGGACGACCGGACGCCTGCCCACCCGACCTACGTGACCGCCGCGCACGCGTCGCGACGACCCCGACCAGCCCGAGCATCACCGCCACGGCGGCAGCGGCGTTCCCCAGCCGCCACTCGATGCCGAGCCCGGCGAGCGCGATCGCGGCACACGCCCAGAGCGCACTGGACACCGCTGGGCCGGCGCCCACCGCGGTGACGCCGCGCACCCCGAGGATGCGCAGGACGATCCCCCCGGGAAGGACGAGCAGGAGAACGAACAGCATGGACATCGCGGCGAGCGTCAGCCAAGCCACGCCGTGTCCCCTCGTCGATCGGATATCAGGTCAGACGGTAGCGCACGCACGAAGGCCCGGACCGAGAGATGGTCTCGATCCGGGCCCAGCTGCGCTACGCGGCGCCGGGGGCGCCGCCAGTGTGGCCTCAGCTGTCGCTGGAGCCTGACTCCGCTGACGACTCCGCCGGAGCGTCGGCCTCGGCGGTCGCCTCCGCGGGCGCCTCCTGGACCGGCGCAGCCTTCGGCGCGCTCTTCTTCGCAGCCTTCTCGGCCTCGCGCACGACAGCCTGCTTCGGGCTCAGCGGCTCGAGCACGAGCTCGATGACCGCCATGGGCGCGTTGTCACCCTTGCGGTTGCCGACCTTCGTGATGCGCGTGTACCCGCCCTTGCGCTCGGCAACCGCGGGCGCGATCTCCGTCACCAGGCGGTGGAGGATCGTGTTCGCGTCACCGGGCTCGTCGGGACGACGAGGGGTCTTGTTGTTGATCGTCTTGGCAATCTGGCGGATCGAGTGCAGGTCACCGCGCTTGGCCTTGCTGATGAGGCGCTCCGCGAACGGCTGCAGACGCTTCGCCTTCGTGGCGGTCGTCGTGATGCGGCCGTGCTCGAAGAGGCTCGCGGCGAGGTTGCCGAGGATCAGGCGCTCGTGTGCCGGGCTACCGCCGAGCCGTGCACCCTTGGTGGGGGTAGGCATTGTTCTTGCTCCTTAGAGGATTGGTCGAGCTGTCCGGTCACCCGGTCGGCCCTGAAGTCAGGTGTACTGCTCGTCTTCCGGGTCTTCACCGTCGTAGTAGTCCGCGGTGGAGGGATCGAAGTCGATCGGCGAGTCCTTGAGGGAGAGGCCGAGCTCCGCGAGCTTGTCCTTGACCTCGTTGATCGACTTCGCGCCGAAGTTGCGGATGTCGAGCAGGTCGGCCTCGCTCCGTGCCACGAGCTCACCCACGGCGTGGATGCCCTCGCGCTTGAGGCAGTTGTACGACCGGATCGTCAGCTGCAGCTCTTCGATCGGCAGCGCCAGGTCGGCGGCGAGAGCGGCGTCCGTCGGGGACGGGCCGATCTCGATGCCCTCAGCCTCGACGTTGAGCTCCCGGGCCAGACCGAACAGCTCGACGAGGGTCTTTCCCGCGGAGGCCAGTGCGTCACGGGGCGCCATGGCCTGCTTCGTCTCGACATCGACGATGAGCTTGTCGAAGTCGGTGCGCTGCTCCACTCGGGTCGCCTCGACGTTGTAGGTGACCTTGAGCACCGGCGAGTAGATCGAGTCGACAGGGACCCGACCGATCTCGGCGTCGTACGACTTGTTCTGCTGCGCCGAGACGTACCCGCGACCGCGCTCGACGGTGAGCTCGATCTCGAGCTTTCCCTTGTCGTTGAGCGTGGCGATGTGCAGGTCCGTGTTGTGGACCTCCACGCCCGCCGGCGGGACGATGTCAGCCGCGGTGACCGCACCCGAGCCCTGCTTGCGCAGGTACATCACGACGGGCTCGTCGTTCTCGGAGGAGACGACGAGGTTCTTGATGTTGAGGATGATCTCGGTGACGTCTTCCTTGACACCGGGCACCGTGGTGAACTCGTGGAGGACACCGTCGATCCGGATCGACGTCACGGCAGCCCCGGGGATGGAGGACAGCAGCGTGCGGCGCAGCGAGTTGCCGAGCGTGTAGCCGAAACCGGGCTCGAGCGGCTCGATGGAGAAGCGGGACCGCGTCTCCGAGATGACCTCTTCGGTCAGGGTGGGGCGCTGTGCGATGAGCACTGGTGGGTTCCTTTCAGCGTGCGTCCGCTATATGACGCACTACGAGCCGGACCCGTGTCACGGGCCCGGCGTGAGGCTGGAATGCTCGGTGACCGGTCACGCCGCGAGGCGTGCCCGGTCACCGCTCGAACAGGATCAGACCCGGCGACGCTTGGGCGGGCGGCACCCGTTGTGCGCCTGCGGGGTGACGTCCTGGATGGAGCCGACCTCCAGGCCAGCGGCCTGGAGCGAGCGGATCGCGGTCTCACGACCGGAGCCGGGACCCTTGACGAAGACGTCGACCTTCTTCATGCCGTGCTCCTGGGCGCGACGCGCGGCCGCCTCCGCTGCGAGCTGCGCAGCGAACGGCGTGGACTTGCGCGAGCCCTTGAAACCGACCTGGCCGGACGAGGCCCAGGAGATCACAGCGCCCGAGGGGTCCGTGATCGACACGATGGTGTTGTTGAACGTGCTCTTGATGTGCGCCTGGCCGATGGCAATGTTCTTCTTGTCTTTGCGGCGAGGCTTGCGTGCGCCCTGGGCGCCGCGAGTCTTGGGAGGCATGTGCTGTTTCTCTCCTGGATTGAGGTCTTCGGGTCGCGCGGGCGGGCGGTGGCGCGCGATGCGTCAGGGCTCCGGCCCAGCGAGCTGCTGCTCGGGCTAGCGGGCCTTCTTCTTGCCGGCCACGGTGCGCTTGGGGCCCTTGCGGGTGCGCGCGTTCGTCTTGGTGCGCTGACCGCGCACAGGAAGCCCGCGGCGGTGACGCAGACCCTCGTAGGAACCGATCTCGACCTTGCGGCGGATGTCGGCAGCGACCTCACGGCGGAGGTCACCCTCGAGCTTGAAGTTGCCTTCCAGGTAGTCACGCAGCGAGACGAGCTCGGCGTCGCCGAGGTCCTTCACGCGCGCGTCCGGGCTGATGCCCGTGGCGGCCAGCGTCTGCTGGGCGCGGGTACGGCCGACGCCGTAGATGTAGGTGAGTGCAACCTCGAGCCGCTTGTCGCGGGGGAGGTCGACACCGATAAGACGTGCCATGTGCCTTCCGGCTCCTGTACTGCCATCGGAGGTCTACCGCACCACCGCTCGCGTCCTGCGAGCCCCGGCCTCCGACCGGGGGTTCACGGACCGACGCCGGCTGGGCCGTGTCGATCCGGTGGTGATGCGCTGGTCGTGCTCACCCCGAGGACGAGGGGGGCACTGGTCGTACTGTCCGAACCGGGACGAGTAGTCCCAGGGCGTCAGCCCTGGCGCTGCTTGTGACGCAGGTTCTCGCAGATGACCATGACGCGACCGTGCCGGCGAATCACCTTGCACTTGTCGCAGATCTTCTTGACGCTGGGGTTGACCTTCATCGTGGTTCCTCCGCCGCCGCATCCCGACGCACGGGGACGACGGTCCCCCGCTCGCTAGGCAGCGTTGTTCGAGTGGTGGTTACTTGTAGCGGTAGACGATCCGGCCACGGGACAAGTCGTACGGGCTCAGCTCAACGACCACCCGGTCCTCAGGGAGGATTCGGATGTAGTGCTGACGCATCTTGCCCGAGATGTGAGCGAGCACCCGGTGGCCGTTGGCAAGCTCCACGCGGAACATCGCGTTCGGCAGTGCCTCGACCACGCTGCCCTCGATCTCGATGACACCGTCCTTCTTCGCCATATCCTCCGCTAACTCTCGTGACGAACTCCTGCCCACGACCACACCGCTCACCCAGCGCGCACGAAGCACGCGTGGCAACGGTCTGACGTGGATTGGCGGTGGCAGCGCGCTAGCACTACACACCCAACGGACCATCCTACGGCATGTCCGAGGGCACGTAAACCGCCGCTGACGTCGGCCTGACCGCAGCGGCGGCCGGTCAGAGGGGATGGTCAGACGAGGGCGGGGGTGAGGCCGAGGCCGGCGAGCCGAGCAGCGCCACCGTCGGGCTCGGTGAGCACGAGCACGCCGGACTCCAGCAGAGCGACGCTGTGCTCCCAGTGCGCAGCCCGAGAACCATCGCTCGTGACAACCGTCCAGTCGTCCTCGCACACCTGCGTCGAGGGTTCGCCCCGGGTCACCATGGGCTCCACGGCGAGACACATCCCATGCCGCAACCGGGGACCGCGCTCACGCGTCCGGAAGTTGGGAACGTCCGGTGCCTGGTGCATCGACGAGCCGATGCCGTGCCCGACGTACTCCTGCACGATCCCGTACCGGGTCCCGTCGGACTCCCCCGACGCGACGATCGAGCGCTCGATGGCCTCTCCCACGTCGCACACCCGGGAGCTTGTCGCCAGAGCGGCTATTCCCGCCCACATCGCGGCCTCCGTCGCCGCTACGAGGGCCTCGTCGGCAGGCGAGCCCTCGCCGAGCACGAAGGACACCGCCGAGTCGCCGTGCCAGCCGTCCACGACGGCGCCGCAGTCGACCGAGACCAGGTCGCCCGCCTCCAGCGTGCGCGCGCCGGGGATCCCGTGGACCACCTCGTCGTTCACGGAGATGCACACGGTCGCGGGATACCCGTGGTACCCGAAGAACGAGGACGTCGCACCAGCACGCGCGATGGCCGAGGCGGCGACGGCATCGAGCTCCGCGGTCGTGATCCCCGGCTGCGCGGACTCGCGCACGGCGCTGAGCGCCTCGGCGACGACCAGTCCCGCACGTCGCATGACGGCTATCTGCGCGGGGGTCTTGTACTCGATGCGGTCCCGGCCGAACATCCGCTCCCCCGCCCTTCAGCCGATCGCGTGCGCGAGGGTTGCCAGCAGGCGGTCGGTGACCTCGTCGACCTCACCCAGGCCGTCGACCCGGACGAGCGCGTCACGCTGCTCGTACACCGCCGCGATCGGAGCGGTCTGCTCCGTGTACACCGTCAGGCGATGGCGGATGACCTCTTCCGTGTCGTCGTCCCGGCCTTCCAGCGCAGCACGCTTGAGCAGCCGCTCAGCCACCACGTCGGCATCCGCCGTGAGCTCGACCGCCGCGTCGAGCCGGACACCGAGCTCGTCAAGGATCGCGTCCAGCTCTCCGACCTGCGCGACGTTGCGGGGGTACCCGTCGAGGATGAACCCGAGGTCCTCCGGCGCTCCGGAGACCATCGACGCGAGCTTGTCGCGGACCATCGCATTGGTGACCTCGTCCGGGACGAGCTCACCCTTCGCGGTGTACTGCTGGGCCAGCAGCCCCAGCTCCGTCCCGCCCTTGATGTTGCTGCGGAAGATGTCGCCCGTGGAGATCGCCTCGACACCGAGACGTGACGCGAGCCGAGCGGCCTGGGTGCCCTTGCCCGCTCCGGGCGGACCGAGGAGTACGAGCCGTGCGCTCATCGCAAGAACCCTTCGTAGTGGCGCTGCTGGAGCTGCGAGTCGATCTGCTTCACAGTCTCGAGACCGACGCCGACGATGATGAGGATGGAGGTACCGCCGAACGGGATGTTCGTCGAGATGTCCAGCGCGAGGAAGGCGATCGTGGGGATCAGCGCGACCAACGCGAGGTACACCGAACCGGCGGAGGTGATGCGCGTGATGACGTAGTCGAGGTACTCGGCGGTCGGCCGCCCGGCACGGATACCGGGGACGAAGCCGCCGTACTTCTTCATGTTGTCGGCAACCTCGTCCGGGTTGAACGTGATCGCCGTGTAGAAGAAGCAGAAGAAGAGGATGAGCGCGACGTACAGCGCGATGTGCAGCGGAGCGCCGGTGTTCACGACGTTCGCCTGGACCCAGACCACCCAGTCGGCCTCAGGCGCGGCGAACTGCGCGATGAGGCCGGGTACCGCGAGCAGCGACGACGCGAAGATGACGGGGATGACGCCAGCCATGTTGATCTTGATCGGGATGTACGTGCTGGAACCGCCGTACATCTTGCGACCGACCATGCGCTTCGCGTACTGCACGGGGATACGCCGCTGCGACTGCTCGACGAACACCACGAGCACGACGATGAGGAGCGAGATGAGCAGGACCACGATGAACTTCGTCGCGCCGTCGTTGCCGCCAGCGATCGACCAGAGCGCGGGCGGGAAGCTCGCTGCGATGGACGTGAAGATCAGCAGCGACATGCCGTTGCCCACGCCCCGCTCACTGATGAGCTCACCGAGCCACATGATGAGGCCGGACCCGGCGGTCATCGTGATGACGATGAGCAGCGACGCCATGAAGCTGTCGTTCGGGATGACGTCACAGCCCGGCAGCAGCTGTCCGGTCCGTGCCATCGTCACGTAGGTCGTGGCCTGGAGGACCGCGAGAGCGATCGTCAGGTACCGCGTGTACTGCGTGAGCTTCGCGGTCCCGGACTGGCCCTCCTTGTGCAGCGCCTCGAAACGGGGGATGACCACCCGGAGCAGCTGCACGATGATGCTGGCCGTGATGTACGGCATGATCCCGAGCGCGAAGATCGAGAGCTGGAGCAGCGCACCCCCGCTGAACAGGTTGACGAGACCGAGGATGTCGCTCGTGCCACCCGCAGCGAGGCACTGCTGCACGTTCCCGTAGTCGACGCCGGGCGACGGCACGAAGGAACCGACGCGGAACAGCGCCATGATCATGATCGTGAACAGCAGCTTGCGCCGCAGGTCAGGCGTCCGAAACGCCCGAGCGAATGCGCTGAGCATCTATTCCTCCTGGTCCGCCGGTGGCGGGTGTGTGATCACCGGCGAGCCGGCGGGTGAGAAGGCGCCGGTCCGCCGGCACCCCACGAACCTTATCCGCTGTGGCGTGGTGCACGGGAATCAGTTCACCTCGAGCTGTTGAGCTCTGGACAAAGAAGCAGGGCCGGTTGCGCTGCGCGCGACCGGCCCTGCTGTGTGTCTCAGTCCTCCGAGACGGAACCACCAGCGGCAAGGATCTTGTCCTTGGCGGAACCCGAGAGGGCATCCACCGAGACCGCAAGCTTCACGGTCACCTCACCGGTGCCGAGAACCTTGACGAGCTGGCCCTTGCGGACCGCGCCCTTCGCCACGAGGTCCTCGACGGTGACGGAGCCACCCTCGGGGTACAGCGCGGAGAGCTTGTCGAGGTTGACGACCTGGTACTCGGTCCTGAACGGGTTCTTGAAGCCACGGAGCTTCGGAAGCCGCATGTGCAGCGGCATCTGGCCACCCTCGAAGCCGGGGCGGACCTGGTAACGAGACTTCGTTCCCTTGGTTCCGCGACCCGCAGTCTTGCCCTTCGAGCCCTGGCCGCGACCGACGCGCGTCTTGGCCGTCTTCGCGCCCGGGGCGGGACGGAGGTGGTGAACCTTGAGGGTGCCACCAGCGCCCAGAGGAGCGACGTCCGCGGCAGCGGCCTTGGGGGCCGCCTTCTCGGTCGTCGCAGCCTTCGTCGTCGCAGCCTTCTTCGGGGCTGCCTTCTTCTTCACAGGAGCGTCTGCGGCCTCGACCGCAGCGTCCTTCTTCGACTTCTCAGCCATGGTTACTCGACCTCCTCGACGGCGACGAGGTGCGCCACCGTCGCGACCATCCCGCGGATCTCAGGGCGGTCTTCCTTCACGGCGGTGTCGCCGATCCGCTTGAGGCCCAGCGTGCGCAGGGTGTCGCGTTGATTCTGCTTGCCGCCGATGGCGGACTTGAGCTGGGTCACCTTGAGACGGGCCATCATGCACCTACCCCAGCTGCCGCAGCCTTGCCGGCCGCCTGTGCCCGGAGCATCGCGTGGGGCGCGACGTCCTCGAGCGGCAGGCCACGACGAGCAGCAACAGCCTCCGGGAGCTCGAGGCCCCGGAGCGCCGCGACCGTCGCGTGGACGATGTTGATCGCGTTGGAGGAACCGAGCGACTTCGACAGCACGTCGTGGATACCGGCGCACTCGAGCACTGCACGGACCGGACCGCCGGCGATCACACCGGTACCCGGAGCGGCGGGGCGCAGGAACACCACGCCTGCCGCAGCCTCACCCGTGATGGGGTGCGGCACCGTGCCCTGGATGCGAGGAACCTTGAAGAAGTTCTTCTTCGCTTCCTCGACGCCCTTGGCGATCGCCGCGGGCACCTCCTTGGCCTTGCCGTAGCCGACGCCGACGGTTCCGTCGCCATCGCCCACCACGACGAGCGCGGTGAAGCTGAAGCGACGACCACCCTTGACGACCTTGGCGACCCGGTTGATGGTGACGACGCGCTCGACGAAAGCGCTCTTCTCGGCGGCGTCACCGCGGCGACCGTCGCCACGACCGCCACCGCGGCGGTCGTTGTTGCGGCGATCGTTGTTCTCAGTGGTGGCGCCGCCCGTGGGGGCGCCGGTGGTGCTGCGCTGCCCTGCAGCCATCAGAGAGTCCTTTGCTTCGATGCGGAGGTGGTTCGCGTCATCACAGGGCCAGACCGCCTTCGCGGGCCCCGTCGGCGACTGCTGCCACCCGGCCGTGGTACTTGTTGCCGCCGCGGTCGAAGACGACCGCTTCGATGCCAAGTGCCTTCGCGCGTTCGGCGACGAGCTCGCCGACCCGACGAGCCTTGGCGCTCTTGTCCCCCTCGGCGGCCCGGAGGTCCGCCTCCATGGTGGATGCGTAGGCGACGGTCTTGCCGACGGTGTCGTCGACGACCTGCGCCGTGATGTGGCGAGCGGAACGCGTAACCACCAGGCGCGGCCGGAGAGCCGTGCCTGAGACCTTCTTGCGCAGGCGGAGGTGGCGGCGCTGACGCGCGACAGCCTTGCCCTTGCCCATGATCTTGAGAGCCATGGTTACTTACCAGCCTTTCCGGCCTTGCGGCGGACAACTTCGCCGGCGTAGCGCACACCCTTGCCCTTGTAGGGCTCCGGCTTGCGGATCTTGCGGATGTTCGCAGCGACCTCGCCCACCTGCTGCTTGCTGATGCCGCTGACCGAGAACTTGGTCGGGGCCTCGACAGCGAAGGCGATGCCCTCGGGGGGCGTGATGACGACGGGGTGGCTGAAACCGAGCGCGAACTCCAGGTCGGAGCCCTTCGCGGTGACGCGGTAACCCGTGCCGACGATCTCAAGCTTCTTCTCGTAGCCCTCGGTGACACCGGTGATGATGTTCGCCAGGAGGGTGCGAGTCAGGCCGTGCAACGAACGCGATGCACGCTCGTCGTCCGGACGGGCAACCACAAGGGAGCCGTCCTCGCTACGCGTGACCTCGATGGGGGCAGGCACGACGTGCTCGATCGAACCCTTGGGGCCCTTGATCGTCACGAGTGCGCCGCTGATGGTGACGTCCACTCCGGAAGGAACCGGGACGGGGACTTTGCCGATACGGGACATGGCTATCTCCTCTCCGTCTCTCGATTACCAGACGTAGGCGAGGACTTCCCCACCCACGCCCTTCTTTGCGGCCTGACGGTCGGTGAGGAGGCCGGACGACGTGGACAGGATTGCCACGCCGAGGCCACCGAGCACCTTGGGCAGGTTGGTGGACTTCGCGTACACGCGCAGACCGGGCTTGGACACCCGTCGCACGCCCGCGAGCGAACGCTCGCGGTTAGGTCCGAACTTCAGCTCGATGGTGAGGTACTTGCCCACAGGCGCGTCCTCGACCTTCCAGCCGGTGATGTATCCCTCGGCCTGCAGAATCTCAGCAATGTGCGACTTCAGCTTCGAGAACGGCATGGTGACCGTGTCGTGGTAAGCCGAGTTCGCGTTACGCAGACGCGTAAGCATGTCTGCGATCGGGTCGGTCATTGTCATTTGGGCTTCAGCCCTTCCTCGCCGGGGTATCCAGCACGCACCGCTCGGGCGCGCCCTGGACCTGCGACGTAGTTGTTACCAGCTGCTCTTCGTGACGCCGGGAAGCTCACCGCGGTGCGCCATCTCGCGCACGCAGATACGGCAGAGTCCGAACTTGCGGTAGACAGAGTGCGGGCGACCGCACTTCTGGCACCGGGTGTAGGCGCGCACCGCGAACTTGGGCTTCGCGGCGGCCTTGTTGACCAGGGCCTTCTTCGCCATGTCAGTTCTCCTTGAAGGGGAAGCCGAGACGCTTGAGAAGCGAACGGCCCTCGGCGTCTGTGGTTGCGGTCGTCACTACCGTGATGTCCATTCCGCGCACGCGGTCGATCTTGTCGGGATCGATCTCGTGGAACATCGCCTGCTCGGTGAGACCGAACGTGTAGTTGCCGTGCCCGTCGAACTGCTTGGGCGAGAGCCCACGGAAGTCACGGATACGCGGGAGGGCGATCGACAGGAGCCTGTCAGCGAACTCCCACATGCGGTCGCCGCGGAGCGTGACGTGCGCGCCGATCGGCATCCCTTCACGCAGCTTGAACTGTGCGATGGACTTGCGTGCCTTGGTGACCTGGGGCTTCTGACCCGTGATCGCCGTGAGGTCGCGGATCGCGCCCTCGATCAGCTTCGAGTCCTTCGCTGCGTCACCGACACCCATGTTGACCACGATCTTGGTCAGGCCAGCAACCTGGTTGACGTTGGCGTGGCCGAACTCCTCGCGGAGCCCGGGAAGAATCTCCTCGGCGTAGCGCGCCTTGAGGCGCGGCTGAGCCTTTGCGTACGTCTCGGTGCTCATCAGATGTCCTTCTCGGTGTCGCCGTGACCACGGGTCACGCGAACGCGCACCGTGCGGGTACGACCGTCGCGCTCAACCTGCTCGGTGCGCGCACCGAGCCGCTTGCCACGCTTGGCCTCAGCGTCGTAGAACTGCACGTTGCTGATGTGGATCGGGGCCTCGACGGTCTCGATCCCACCCGTGCGGGTCCCACGCTGGCTCTGGCCGACCTTGACGTGCTTGGTCACACGCTGGACGCCCTCGACGATGACGCGGTCGGAGTCCGTGAGGACCTCGAGGACGCGCCCGGTCTTGCCCTTGTCGCGGCCGGCGATCACGATCACCGTGTCGCCCTTCTTGATCTTCGCCATGGTCAGAGCACCTCCATCGCCAGCGAGATGATCTTCATGAACTTCTTGTCGCGCAGCTCGCGGCCCACCGGGCCGAAGATGCGGGTTCCGCGGGGCTCACCGTCGTTCTTGAGGATGACGGCAGCGTTCTCGTCGAACTTGATGTAGGAACCGTCGGGACGGCGGCGCTCCTTGGCGGTCCGGACGATGACGGCCTTGACCACATCGCCCTTCTTGACGTTGCCGCCGGGGATGGCGTCCTTGACGGTGGCGACAATGGTGTCACCGATACCGGCGTAGCGACGGCCCGAGCCCCCGAGAACGCGGATGCAAAGGATCTCCTTGGCGCCCGTGTTGTCGGCGACACGTAGTCGCGACTCCTGCTGGATCATGTAATGAACTCCTGTCGTCGAGCTGGTTCTCGCACGGTGCGAGCCTTGCCGAACGGATAACTGTCAAGCACTGCAGTAAGACCGGGCGCTGCCCGGGGACGGGTCCGGCGGTGCCGGACCCGTCCCCCGAGCAGCAGAGGACTACTTGGCCTTCTCGAGAATCTCCACCAGGCGCCACCGCTTGGTCGCGGACAGCGGGCGGGTCTCCATGATGAGGACGAGGTCGCCGACACCAGCAGAGTTCTGCTCGTCGTGCGCCTTGACCTTGCTGGTGCGCCGGATCACCTTACCGTAGAGCGGGTGCTTGACCCGGTCTTCGACCTCGATGACGACGGTCTTGTCCATCTTGTCACTCACCACGTAGCCGCGCCGCGTCTTGCGGTTCGGCCGGGCGGCGGCGACTTCCTGCTCTGAAGCTGCTGCTCCAGTCACGTTCTCGCTCATGTCAGCCTCACTCACTCACGCTCGGTGCGGTACGGATGCCGAGCTCGCGCTCGCGCAGGATCGTGTAGATCCGCGCGATGTCGCGACGAACAGCCTTGAGTCGCCCGTGGCTCTCCAGCTGGCCGGTGGCCGACTGGAAACGGAGGTTGAAGAGCTCCTTCTTGGCCTTCTCGAGCTCGGCAACGATCTGGTCGTTGTCGAGACCGTCCAGCTCACTGGGAGCCAGGTCCTTGCTACCGATAGCCATCAGTTGCCACCACCCTCGCGCACCACGAAACGGCACTTCATCGGGAGCTTGTGGATCGCGCGCCGCATGGCCTCACGGGCCAGGGGCTCGTCGACGCCGGCGAGCTCGAAGACGATCCGCCCCGGCTTGACGTTCGCGATCCACCACTCGGGGGAACCCTTACCTGAACCCATTCGGGTCTCCGCCGGCTTCTTGGTCAGCGGACGGTCGGGGTAGATGTTGATCCAGACCTTGCCACCACGCTTGATGTGGCGGGTCATGGCGATACGAGCAGCCTCGATCTGACGGTTCGTCACGTAGGCGGGCTCGAGAGCCTGGATGCCGTACTCGCCGAACGCGATCGTGGTCCCACCCGTCGCGGCGCCGGAGCGCCCGGGGTGGTGCTGCTTGCGGTGCTTGAGCCTGCGCGGGATAAGCATCGCTCAGGCCTCCGTTCCGGTTTCGGCGGCGGGCGCGGCGTCCTGTCCAACAGGAGCCTGACCTGCCTGGGCGGGCGTCTCGGCTGCGGCCGGACGCTCGGTGCGCGGCGGACGACCGCCACGAGCCGGACGCTCGCCGCGGGGGCCACCACGCGGGGCGCGGGGCGCCTGCGTCGCCTGCTGTGCAGCGAACTCCTTCTCGGTCATGTCGCCCTTGTAGATCCACACCTTGACGCCGATACGACCGAACGTGGTGCGGGCCTCGAAGAACCCGTAGTCGATGTTCGCGCGGAGCGTGTGCAGCGGCACACGGCCCTCGCGGTAGAACTCGCTACGGCTCATCTCAGCGCCACCGAGACGACCGGAGCACTGGACACGGATGCCCTTCGCGCCGGCACGCTGGGCAGACTGCATGCCCTTGCGCATCGCCCGTCGGAACGAGACACGGCTCGCGAGCTGCTCCGCGATCCCCTGGGCCACGAGCTGGGAGTCGATCTCAGCGTTCTTGACCTCGAGGATGTTGAGCTGCACCTGCTTGCCGGTGAGCTTCTCGAGCTCGCCGCGGATACGGTCGGCCTCAGCGCCTCGACGGCCGATCACGATGCCCGGACGGGCCGTGTGGATGTCGACGCGGACGCGGTCACGGGTGCGCTCGATCTCGACCTTCGAGATTCCTGCGCGCTCGAGACCGGTCGCCATGAGCTTGCGGATCTGGACGTCCTCGCGGACGTAGTCGCGGTAGCGCTGGCCGACCTTCGTGCTGTCGGCGAACCATCGCGAGCGGTGGTCGGTGGTGATCCCGAGACGGTACCCGTGCGGGTGAACCTTCTGTCCCACTATCGGGCCCTTCCCTTCGTGTCTTCGCGCGGAGCGACAACCACGGTGATGTGGCTGGTCCGCTTGAGGATCTGGCTGGCACGCCCCTGTGCACGCGGGCGGAACCGCTTGAGGGTAGGTCCCTCGTCGACGAACGCAGCGGAGACGAAGAGCTGCTGCTCGTCGAACGCCTCGCTCGCCCGGTCTGCCTTGACCCGAGCGTTCGCGATCGCGCTCTGCACGACCTTGAGGATCGGGTCGCTCGCGGCCTGCGGTGCGAACTTCAGCACCGCGACAGCCTCAGCGGCCTGCTTGCCACGGATGAGATCCACGACGCGCCGGGCCTTCTGGGGCGTGACGCGGACGAACCGCGCCTGCGCCTTGGCTTCCATTGCTGTCCTGCCTTCTTGTTTCGTCATGACCGTGAGGTCGTCGCAACTGACCCGGGGGTCAGCGGCGACGGCCCTTCTTGTCGTCCTTCACGTGGCCACGGAACGTCCGCGTCGGAGCGAACTCGCCGAGCTTGTGCCCGACCATCGACTCGGTGACGAAGACAGGCGTGTGCTTGCGACCGTCGTGCACGGCAAAGGTGTGACCAAGGAAATCGGGCGTGATGAGCGACCGACGGGACCAGGTCTTGATTACGTTCTTGGTCCCCTTCTCGTTCTGTACGTCCACCTTCTTCTGGAGGTGTCCGTCGACGAAGGGGCCCTTCTTCAGGCTGCGTGGCATCAGTCAGGCTCCTATCAACGCTTCTTGTTCTTGCCGGAACGACGGCGACGCACGATGAGCTTGTCGCTCGCCTTGTTGGGACGACGGGTGCGCCCCTCGGCCTGGCCCCAGGGGCTGACCGGGTGACGTCCACCGGACGTCTTGCCCTCTCCACCACCGTGCGGGTGGTCGATCGGGTTCATGGCGACACCACGGACGGTCGGGCGCTTGCCCTTCCAGCGCATGCGGCCGGCCTTGCCCCAGTTGATGTTCGACTGCTCGGCGTTGCCGACCTCGCCGACGGTGGCTCGGCAGCGGAGGTCCACGTTGCGGATCTCACCGGACGGCATACGCAGCTGGGCGTACGGGCCGTCCTTCGCGACGAGCTGCACCGAGGCACCCGCGGAACGGGCGATCTTCGCGCCGCCGCCGGGCTTGAGCTCGATGGCGTGGATGACCGTACCGGTCGGGATGTTGCGGAGCGGCAGGTTGTTGCCCGGCTTGATGTCCGCGCCGGCGCCGTTCTCGATCATGTCGCCCTGACGCAGCTTGTTCGGGGCGATGATGTAGCGCTTCTCGCCGTCTGCGTAGTGCAGGAGCGCGATGCGGGCGGTCCGGTTGGGGTCGTACTCGATGTGAGCGACCTTCGCGGGCACGCCGTCCTTGTCGTGGCGACGGAAGTCGATGACGCGGTAGGCACGCTTGTGGCCACCACCCTTGTGGCGGGTGGTGATGCGTCCGGAACTGTTGCGTCCACCGGTCTTCGACAGGGGCCGAACCAGCGACTTCTCCGGCTCCGAGCGCGTGATCTCGACGAAGTCGGCAACGCTGGAGCCGCGGCGTCCGGGCGTAGTCGGCTTGTACTTACGGATTCCCATGGGGATCTATCCTCAATCTGCTCTCGGCCGGCTCAGCCGACGGGGCCACCGAACATGTCAATCGATCCCTCGTGGAGGGAGACGATTGCACGCTTGGTGTCCTTACGCTTGCCGGTACCGAAACGGGTCCGCCGGGACTTGCCCTTGCGGTTGATCGTGTTGACCGAGTCAACCTTCACGTCGAAAATCTTCTCGACCGCGATCTTGATCTCTGTCTTGTTCGCTCGCGGGTCGACGAGGAAGGTGTACTTCCCCTCGTCGAGCAGTCCGTAGCTCTTCTCCGACAGGACCGGCGCGATCACGATGTCGCGGGGGTCCTTCTGGACTGTGGTCGTCACTTCGCGTCCTCCTTGGCCAACTCTGCCGACTCGGACTCGGTCGCGACGGCCTTGACCGAACCACCCTTGGCGGGACCCGCCAGGAAGGAGTTCAGCGCGCCCTGCGTGAAGACGACGTCGTCCGAGATGAGCACGTCGTAGGTGTTGAGCTGGTCAGCGACCAGGAGGTGCACCTGCTCGGCGTTCTGCAGCGACCGCACGGTCACGTCGTCGCCGCGCTCGAGCACCACGAGCACGTTCTTGCGCGGCGCGAGGTTGGCGAGCGAGGCGAGCGCCTGCTTGGTCGACGGGACTCCGTCGATACCGAAGCCGGTGACCACGTGGACGCGGCCGTTGCGAGCCCGGTCGGACAGAGCGCCGCGGAGAGCCGCGACCTTCATCTTCTTGGGAGTCCGCTGCGAGTAGTCGCGGGGCGTCGGTCCGTGGACCACTCCACCACCCGTGAACTGCGGAGCACGGGTCGAACCCTGACGGGCGCGGCCGGTCCCCTTCTGCTTGTGCGGCTTGCGTCCACCACCGCGGACCTCGCCGCGGTTCTTGGTGCTGTGCGTGCCCTGACGGGCTGCAGCAAGCTGCGCGACAACGACCTGGTGGATGAGCGGGATGTTCGTCTGGACGTCGAACACCTCGGCGGGAAGCTCGGCAGTGCCGGCCTTCGCACCGGTGGCGTCGATGACGTCGACGGTCAGCGTTTCAGACATGCGTCTCACGCACCCTTCGCGGCACTACGCACGAGGACGACGCCGCCCTTAGGACCGGGAACCGCGCCCTTGACGAGCAGCAGACCCTTCTCGGCGTCGACCGCGTGAACGGTCAGGTTCTGCGTGGTCTGACGGTCAACGCCCATCCGACCAGCCATGCGCACACCCTTGAACACGCGCGACGGGGTCGAGGCCCCACCGATCGAGCCGGGCTTGCGGTGGTTACGGTGCGAACCGTGGGAGGCGCCAACGCCGTGGAAGCCGTGCCGCTTCATGACGCCGGCAAAGCCCTTTCCCTTGGTCGTCCCGATGACGTCGACGACGCTCCCGGCCTCGAAGGCCTCAGCGGTGAGCTCCTGGCCGAGGTTGTACTCGCCAGCGTCGGACGTGCGGATCTCGGTCACGTGGCGGCGCGGAGTGACTCCGGCCTTCTCGAAGTGACCCTTCAGAGGCTGCGTCACCTTGCGCGGGTCGATCTGCCCGTACGCGAGCTGCACGGCGGTGTAGCCGTCAACCTCAGCGGTACGGATCTGGGTCACCACGTTGGTGCCGACCTGGACCACGGTCACGGGGACGAGGCGTCCTGCCTCGTTCCAGACCTGGGTCATCCCGAGCTTGGTGCCGAGCACGGCCGTCACGGGCCGCTCGTTCTGCTGGGTAGTCATGTGTATGTCCTTCCCAGTCTCAGAGCTTGATCTCGATGTTCACGTCCGCGGGCAGGTCGAGGCGCATGAGCGAGTCGACCGCCTTCGGCGTGGGATCGATGATGTCGATGAGCCGCTTGTGCGTGCGCATTTCAAAGTGCTCGCGGCTGTCCTTGTACTTGTGAGGCGAACGAATCACAACGAATACGTTCTTCTCCGTCGGCAACGGCACCGGGCCCACGACCGTCGCACCAGCGCGTGTCACCGTGTCGACGATCTTGCGTGCCGAACTGTCGATGACCTCGTGGTCGTAGGACTTGAGCCGGATGCGGATCTTTTGTCCCGCCATGGCGTCGTCTGACTCTCTCTCTCGAACCGCTAGCTTCCGACCCCCGCACTCGGGCGTGTCGCACTGGGCGACACACACTCGCGCAGCACCACTCGGTGGTGCAGGATCGTTGGATATGTGAATCGAACCGCTGCCGCAGG
This sequence comes from Sanguibacter sp. Z41_6, assembly GCF_059621145.1. Classification (NCBI taxonomy): domain Bacteria; kingdom Bacillati; phylum Actinomycetota; class Actinomycetes; order Micrococcales; family Sanguibacteraceae; genus Sanguibacter; species Sanguibacter sp. Z41_6. The sequence continues at coordinate 44,458 of NZ_JCAQIF010000004.1, forward strand.
CCCTTCTCAGTGCCCGACGGTGCAGAACCGAATCGCAACGTCTCTCGCCTGTGTGGAACAGGTGTTCCGCGGCACCTCAATCTGTCAGTCGTCCAGAGAGTTCAACACGCAGAACGGCCCGGAGGGCCAGCTGTTCAACACACTGTTCGACATTTGAATGAGCGCACCCGCAACAGGCAACCTGAGTAGTCTGACACGCCGACGCCCAAAAGGCCAACCCTGGCGCTGGACGACGACGTCACAGCGCCGCAGCGAGCCCTGCCGGCGGCCGGACGCACAAGAGCCCGGCCGCCGTCAGGCGACCGGGCTCCCGGTGTGCGAGCGTGTCAGCTCAGAAGATCAACGTCACTTGACGATCTTCGTGACCTGGCCCGATCCGACCGTACGGCCACCCTCACGGATGGCGAAGCCGAGGCCCTCTTCCATCGCGATCGGCTGGATGAGCTCGACGCTCATCTCGGTGTTGTCGCCGGGCATGACCATCTCGGTGCCCTCGGGCAGCGTGATGACACCGGTGACGTCCGTGGTCCGGAAGTAGAACTGCGGACGGTAGTTCGAGTAGAACGGGTTGTGACGCCCGCCCTCGTCCTTGCCGAGGATGTAGACGCGAGCCTCGAAGTTCGTGTGCGGGGTGATGGAACCCGGCTTCACGACGACCTGGCCGCGCTCGACGTCCTCGCGCTTGATGCCACGCAGGAGGAGACCGGTGTTGTCGCCGGCCTGTGCCTCGTCCATGGACTTGTGGAACGTCTCGATGCCCGTGACCGTGGTCTTCTGAGCGGGACGGATACCGACGATCTCCACCTCGGAGTTCACCGTGAGGCGACCGCGGTCGACCTTTCCGGTGACGACGGTTCCACGACCGGTGATCGTGAAGACGTCCTCGATCGGCATGAGGAACGGCTTGTCGAGGTCACGGACCGGGTCCGGCACGTTCTCGTCGACAGCCTCGAGGAGCTCCTCGACCGACTTGGTCCAGGTGGCGTCGCCCTCGAGCGCCTTGAGGCCCGACACGCGGACGACAGGAGCGTTGTCACCGTCGAAGCCCTGCGCGGAGAGGAGCTCGCGCACCTCCATCTCGACGAGCTCGAGGATCTCCTCGTCGTCGACCATGTCGGCCTTGTTGAGCGCGACCAGCAGGTAGGGAACGCCGACCTGGCGGGCGAGCAGAACGTGCTCACGGGTCTGAGCCATCGGGCCGTCCGTGGCGGCGACGACGAGGATCGCGCCGTCCATCTGCGCGGCACCGGTGATCATGTTCTTGATGTAGTCAGCGTGACCGGGAGCGTCGACGTGAGCGTAGTGACGCTTCTCCGTCTCGTACTCGATGTGCGCGATGTTGATCGTGATACCGCGCTGCTTCTCTTCCGGAGCCTTGTCGATGTCGTCGAACTTGAACTCGGGGTTCAGGTCCGGGTACTTGTCGTGCAGCACCTTCGAGATCGCTGCCGTCAGCGTCGTCTTACCGTGGTCAACGTGACCGATGGTACCGATGTTGACGTGCGGCTTGGTCCGCTCGAACTTGGCCTTCGCCACTGGGGTCCTCCTGGGACTTGGGTAGTTGTGCCGAACGATGCAGGCGCGGCTCGTAGAGCCGCCCCTGCTGGGCGTGCGGGTCGCTACAGGTTGATGGTCTTGATACTACAGTTCGACCTGTGGGGACTCACTCGCCCCGGGTCTTCTTGATGATCTCTTCGGCAACGTTCCGAGGAACCTCGGAGTAGCTGTCGAACTGCATCGAGTACACGGCACGGCCCTGGGTCTTCGACCGCAGGTCACCGATGTACCCGAACATCTCTGACAGAGGGACGAGTGCGCGGATGACCTTCACACCCGTGGCGTCCTCCATGGACTGGATCATGCCGCGTCGGGAGTTGATGTCACCGATCACGTCACCCATGTAGTCCTCGGGGGTCCGCACCTCGACCGCCATGACCGGCTCCAGCAGAACCGGGTCCGCTCGCCGGACGCCCTCCTTGAGGATCATCGAGCCAGCAATCTTGAACGCCATCTCCGAGGAGTCGACCTCGTGGTAGGCGCCATCGAGCAGCGTCGCCTTGATTCCGACGAGCGGGTAGCCGGCGAGCACGCCGAGCTCCATCGCTGCCTGGATACCGGCGTCGACGCTCGGGATGTACTCGCGGGGGATACGGCCACCGCTGACCTTGTTCTCGAAGACGTAGAGCTCGCCCTCGGCCGGGTCCAGCGGAGCGAACGACATCTGCACCTTGGCGAACTGACCGGATCCACCGGTCTGCTTCTTGTGCGTGTAGTCGATCTTCTCGACCGTCTTGCGGATCGTCTCGCGGTACGCCACCTGCGGCTTGCCGACGTTCGCCTCGACCTTGAACTCGCGCCGCATGCGGTCGACGAGGATGTCGAGGTGGAGCTCACCCATCCCGGCGATCACGGTCTGACCCGTGTCGACGTTGAGCGAGACCTGGAACGTCGGGTCCTCGTCCGAGAGCTTCTGGATGGCCGTGGAGAGCTTCTCCTGGTCACCCTTCGTCTTCGGCTCGATCGCCACGGAGATGACGGGCTCGGGGAACGTCATCGACTCGAGCACGACCGGGTTCGCGAGGTCGCACAGGGTGTCACCCGTGGTGACGTCCTTGAGCCCGATGAACGCGTAGATGTGGCCGGCCGTGGCCTCCTCGACGGGGTTCTCCTTGTTGGAGTGCATCTGGAAGAGCTTCCCGATGCGCTCCTTCTTGTTCTTCGTCGCGTTGAGCACCTGGGCGCCCTGCGACACCTTGCCGGAGTACACGCGGACGTAGGTGAGCTTGCCGAAGAACGGGTGCGTGGCGACCTTGAACGCGAGCGCGGCGAACGGCTCGGTCGCGTCCGGGTGACGCTCGACGACGATCTCCTCGTCGCGGACGTCGTGCCCCTGCATGGCGGGGACGTCGAGCGGCGTCGGGAGGTAGTCGATGACGGCGTCGAGCATGGGCTGGACGCCCTTGTTCTTGAACGCCGAGCCGCACAGGACCGGGTAGGCCTCGGAACGGATGGTCAGCTCGCGGATACCGGCCTTGAGCTCCGCGACGGTCGGCTCCTCGCCACCGAGGTACTTCTCGAGAAGCTCCTCGTTGGCCTCGGCGACGGCCTCGATGAGCTCTGCGCGGTACTGCGCGGCCTTCTCGACGAGGTCAGCCGGGATCTCCTCGGTGGAGTACTCCTCGCCGAGGGCGGTCTCGCCGCGCCACACGAGGGCCTTCTGCTCGACGAGGTCGACGACACCGATGAAGTCGTTCTCGGAGCCGATCGGGAGCTGGATCACGAGCGGCTTCGCCTTGAGGCGGTTGATGATCGTGTCGACGGTGAAGTAGAAGTCTGCGCCGAGCTTGTCCATCTTGTTGACGAAGCAGATGCGCGGGACGTCGTACTTGTCAGCCTGGCGCCAGACGGTCTCCGACTGGGGCTCGACGCCCTCCTTGCCGTCGAAGACGGCGACTGCGCCGTCCAGGACACGGAGCGAGCGCTCGACCTCGACGGTGAAGTCGACGTGCCCGGGGGTGTCGATGATGTTGATCTGGTTGTTCTTCCAGTAGCAGGTCGTCGCGGCGGACGTGATCGTGATGCCGCGCTCCTGCTCCTGCTCCATCCAGTCCATCGTCGAGGCGCCGTCGTGCGTCTCACCGATCTTGTAGTTGACCCCCGTGTAGAAGAGGATCCGCTCGGTGGTGGTCGTCTTGCCAGCATCGATGTGGGCCATGATGCCGATGTTGCGGACCTTGTTCAGGTCGGTCAGCACGTCAAGTGCCACGGTGTTTTACCTCTTACTGGGTGGGGGATGGAGCACAGAAGATTGGTCGGACGCCGAGGGCGTCGCGGGACGGGCGGCGCCCCGGGACGGGTCCCGGGGCGCCGACGCCATCACCAGCGGTAGTGCGCGAAGGCCTTGTTGGACTCGGCCATCTTGTGCATGTCCTCACGGCGCTTGACCGCGGCACCGAGGCCGTTGCTCGCGTCGAGGATCTCGTTCATGAGGCGCTCGGTCATCGTCTTCTCGCGGCGGGCGCGCGAGTAGTCGGTGAGCCAGCGCAGCGCGAGCGTGGTCGAACGCACGGGGCGGACCTCGACGGGCACCTGGTAGGTGGCTCCACCCACGCGGCGCGAGCGAACCTCGAGCGCGGGGCGGATGTTCTCGAGCGCGCGCTTGAGAACGACGACGGGGTCGCCTGCCGTCTTCTCGCGCACGCCCTCGAGCGCGCCGTAGACGATGGCCTCTGCGGTCGACTTCTTGCCGTCGAGCAGGACCTTGTTGATCAGCTGAGTGACGACCGGGGATCCGTAGACCGGGTCGACGATGAGGGGCCGCTTCGGGGCCGGGCCTTTACGAGGCATCAGCTCTTCTCCTTCTTCGCGCCGTAGCGGCTGCGAGCCTGCTTGCGGTTCTTGACACCCTGGGTGTCGAGAGCGCCGCGGATGACCTTGTAGCGCACGCCGGGGAGGTCCTTCACACGGCCGCCGCGCACGAGCACGATGGAGTGCTCCTGCAGGTTGTGGCCGACACCGGGGATGTATGCAGTGACCTCGACGCCGGAGGAGAGCTTCACACGGGCGACCTTACGGAGCGCTGAGTTCGGCTTCTTCGGGGTGGTGGTGTAGACGCGGGTGCACACACCGCGCCGCTGGGGGGAGCCCTTGAGGGCCGGGGTCTTGGACTTTCCGACCTTCGATGTCCGCCCCTTGCGGACGAGCTGCTGAATCGTGGGCACTGCGTCTCCGTGTCTACTCGAGCTCACCGGGGAGTTCCCGGTGGTGGCTGCTACTGGCACATATTGCTGGACTGAGTCGGGCTGGGTGCACGAGGGCACCGCAGCTTCGCTGCAATACGCCACGTACCACCGGCTCGATGGCCGGTCCTGTGCACTGGTGCACCGGACCGGAGAACGCCCGCCGCTGCCGCTCCCAGCGCCCCACCGATGATCCGGTGGCGCTGACCGAGCCCTCCCCGCGTGGTCGAGCCGGCGCGACATCAGTCACGCGGCGACCTTCGGGGTGGATCTCGTTCACATGAGAGCCCTACAGTACGGGCACGGTTTCCCACCTTACCGGCGCAGGACCAGATCGTCAAAGGTCAGGTCGCACGTCACACGACCACCCGCTCCTCCCCCGCCGTCGAGCGTGAGACGTCGGGCGGGGACGACTCGGGGCGGCTCCCCCGCAGGAGAGCCGCCCCGTGTCGTCAAGCTCCGTCAGACCTCAGCGGAAGTCCGGACCGAAGTCGATGTCCTCGAGCGGGATCGCCTCGCCGGAGCCCATGCCGAGCGCCGGGAAGTCGATCTCGTCGTACCCGAAGCTCGGGTACAGCTCTGCCTTGGCCTCCTCCGTCGGCTCGACCTTGACGTCGCCGTAGCGCGGAAGGCCGGTACCGGCAGGGATGAGCTTTCCGAGGATGACGTTCTCCTTGAGGCCGAGCAGCGGGTCCCGGCGCCCGCTCATCGCGGCCTCCGTGAGGACACGCGTCGTCTCCTGGAAGGACGCCGCCGACAGCCACGAGTCGGTCGCGAGCGACGCCTTCGTGATGCCCATGAGCTCCGGACGGCCGGAGGCGGGCTGACCACCCTCGGCCACGGCACGCCGGTTGGCGTCCTCGAAGCGACCACGCTCGGCCAGCTCTCCGGGAAGGAGGATCGAGTCGCCCGAGTCGAGCACCGTCACGCGCCGCAGCATCTGCCGCACGATGACCTCGATGTGCTTGTCGTGGATGTCCACGCCCTGGGAGCGGTAGACCATCTGGACCTCGTCCACGAGGTGCTTCTGCGTGGCACGGGGGCCGAGGATGCGCAGGACCTTCTTCGGGTCCACCGCACCCTGCACGAGCCGCTCACCGACCTCGACGTGCTGGCCGTCCTCGACGAGCAGACGCGACCGCTTCGTCACCGGGTAGGCGATCTCCTCGGACCCGTCGTCCGGGGTGAGGACGAGCCGGCGCGTGCGCTCCGTGTCGTCGATCGCGATCCGACCGGAGAACTCCGCGATCGGCGCCTCACCCTTGGGGGTGCGGGCCTCGAAGAGCTCCGTGACACGCGGCAGACCCTGCGTGATGTCGTCGGCCGATGCCACACCACCGGTGTGGAACGTACGCATGGTCAGCTGCGTGCCGGGCTCACCGATGGACTGGGCGGCGATGATGCCGACCGCCTCACCGATGTCGACGAGCTTGCCCGTCGCGAGCGACCGGCCGTAGCACTTCGCACACGTGCCGACACGCGACTCGCACGTGAGGACCGAGCGCACCTTGAGCGTGGTCACGCCGGCTGCGAGCAGCGCGTCGATGAGCACGTCCCCGACGTCGTCGCCGGCGTCGCCGATGACGACACCGTCGACCTCGACCCGCGACGCGAGCGTGCGCGAGTAGATGCTCTGCTCGACCTTCTCGTGGCGGACGAGCACACCGTTGCCGATGTCCTCGCTCACCGGGAGGGTCAGGCCTCGCTCCGTGCCGCAGTCCTCCTCGCGGACGATGACGTCCTGCGAGACGTCGACGAGACGACGCGTGAGGTACCCCGAGTCGGCGGTCCGCAGCGCGGTGTCCGCGAGACCCTTACGGGCACCGTGCGTCGCGATGAAGTACTCGAGGACCGACAGGCCCTCGCGGTAGTTCGACTTGATGGGCCGCGGGATGATCTCGCCCTTCGGGTTCGCCACGAGCCCACGCATACCGGCGATCTGGCGGACCTGCATCCAGTTACCACGAGCACCCGAGCCCACCATGCGGTAGACCGTGTTGCGCACGGGGAAGTTGTCCCGCATGGCCGTGGCGACCTCGTCGGTCGCGTTGGTCCAGATCTCGATGAGCTCCTGACGGCGCTCGTCGTCGGTGATCAGACCCTTCTCGAACTGCTGCTGCACCTTGAGCGCACGCGCCTCGTGCGCCTCGAGGATGCCTGCCTTGGCGGCAGGCGTCGCGACGTCGGAGATGGCGATCGTGATGCCGGAGCGGGTCGCCCACCGGAAGCCGGCGGCCTTGAGGGCGTCGAGCGACTCGGCGACCTCGACCTTCGGGTAGGTCTCGGCCAGCTCGTTGACGATCTGCGACAGACGCTTCTTGTCGACGACCGAGTTGACGTACGGGTAGTCGACAGGGAGCAGCTCGTTGAACAGCGCCCGGCCGAGGGTCGTCTTGAACAGCAGCGGGGTGCCCGGCTCCCAGCCCTCCGGTGCCTCGAAGTCCGAGACCGGCGGGACGAGGTCCTCCATGCGGATCGTGATCTGGGCGTTGAGGTCGAGGCTCCCGCCGTCGAAGGCCATGATCGCCTCGGACACCGAGCTGAACGCACGGCCCTCGCCGATCGGGTCGACCTTCTCGGACGTCAGGTGGTAGAGACCGATGATCATGTCCTGGGAGGGCATGGTCACGGGGCGACCGTCGGACGGCTTGAGGATGTTGTTGCTCGAGAGCATGAGGATGCGCGCCTCGGCCTGGGCCTCGGCGGACAGCGGCAGGTGCACAGCCATCTGGTCACCGTCGAAGTCGGCGTTGAACGCCGCACAGACGAGCGGGTGCAGGTGGATGGCCTTGCCCTCGACGAGCTGGGGCTCGAACGCCTGGATACCCAGGCGGTGCAGGGTGGGTGCACGGTTGAGCAGCACGGGGTGCTCGGTGATGACCTCTTCGAGGACGTCCCACACGGCCGACTTCGCACGCTCCACCATGCGCTTGGCGCTCTTGATGTTCTGCGCGTGGTTGAGGTCGACGAGGCGCTTCATGACGAACGGCTTGAAGAGCTCGAGCGCCATCTGCTTGGGCAGACCGCACTGGTGCAGCTTGAGCTGCGGGCCGACGACGATGACCGAACGGCCCGAGTAGTCGACGCGCTTGCCGAGCAGGTTCTGGCGGAAACGCCCCTGCTTGCCCTTGAGCATGTCGGAGATCGACTTGAGCGGACGGTTGCCCGGTCCGGTCACCGGGCGCCCACGGCGCCCGTTGTCGAAGAGGGAGTCCACGGCCTCCTGCAGCATGCGCTTCTCGTTGTTGACGATGATCTCGGGGGCACCGAGGTCGAGAAGACGCTTCAACCGGTTGTTGCGGTTGATGACGCGGCGGTAGAGGTCGTTGAGGTCCGAGGTGGCGAAACGGCCACCGTCGAGCTGGACCATCGGACGCAGGTCCGGCGGGATGACGGGGACGGCGTCGAGCACCATGCCCGTGGGCGAGTTCGTCGTCGTGAGGAACGCGTTGACGACCTTGAGGCGCTTGAGCGCACGGGTCTTGCGCTGTCCCTTGCCGCTGCGGATGATCTCGCGCAGCGACTCCGCCTCGGCGACGAGGTCGAAGTCCTGGAGGCGCTTCTGGATCGCCGCAGCGCCCATCGAGCCCTCGAAGTAGTTGCCGTACCGGTCCTGGAGGGCGCGGTAGAGCATCTCGTCACCCTCGAGGTCCGCGACCTTGAGGTTCTTGAACTTGTCCCAGACCTGCTCGAGACGGTCGAGCTCCGCGTCGGAACGCTTGCGGATCTGCGCCATCTCGCGCTCGGCCGAGTCGCGCACCTTGCGGCGCGCGTCAGCGCGTGCGCCCTCGGCCTCGAGCGCAGCGAGGTCCGCCTCGAGGCGCTGCGCGCGCATCTCGATGTCGTTGTCCCGACGGTCGGTGATCTCCTTGCGCTCCAGGTCGATCTCGTTCTGGAGGTTCGGGAGGTCTTCCTGACGGCCGTCGACGTCGACCGACGTGATCATGTACGCCGCGAAGTAGATGACCTTCTCGAGGTCCTTCGGGGCGAGGTCGAGCAGGTAGCCGAGGCGCGACGGCACACCCTTGAAGAACCAGATGTGGGTGACGGGAGCGGCGAGCTCGATGTGGCCCATGCGCTCACGGCGCACCTTGGAGCGCGTGACCTCGACGCCACACCGCTCGCAGATGATGCCCTTGAAGCGCACGCGCTTGTACTTGCCGCAGTAGCACTCCCAGTCCCGGGTGGGGCCGAAGATCTTCTCGCAGAAGAGGCCGTCCTTCTCGGGCTTGAGCGTGCGGTAGTTGATGGTCTCGGGCTTCTTGACCTCGCCGTGCGACCAGGTACGGATGTCGTCTGCTGTTGCCAGTCCGATACGCAGCTCGTCGAAGACATTGACGTCGAGCAAGGTGGTCCTACTTCCTTCGTCTGCCGGCCTTCCCCGGGACAGTTCCCGGGCCGGCGCGGTGGAGGTACTACATGGTGTCGGTGGGTGACGGGGACGCCGCGCACGGCGTCCCCGTCACTGCCGAGGTCAGATCTCGTCGATGCTTGATGCCGCGTTCGGCCGGCGGGAGAGGTCGATCCCCAGCTCCTCGGCGGCGCGGTACACGTCGTCGTCGGACTCGCGCATCTCGATCGAGGTCCCGTCGCTGGAGAGCACCTCGACGTTCAGGCAGAGGGACTGCATCTCCTTGAGGAGCACCTTGAAGGACTCAGGAATTCCCGAGTCGGGGATGTTCTCGCCCTTGACGATGGCCTCGTAGACCTTCACGCGTCCGGGGACGTCGTCCGACTTGATCGTCAGGAGCTCCTGGAGGGTGTACGCGGCGCCGTACGCCTCGAGCGCCCACACCTCCATCTCGCCGAACCGCTGGCCACCGAACTGCGCCTTACCACCGAGCGGCTGCTGGGTGATCATCGAGTACGGGCCCGTCGACCGTGCGTGGATCTTGTCGTCCACGAGGTGGTGGAGCTTGAGGATGTACATGTAGCCGACGGCCACCGCCTCGGGGAACGGCTCGCCGGAACGGCCGTCGAACAGGCGCGCCTTGCCGTCGGGCTGGACCATGCGCTGGCCGTCCCGGTTGGGCAGGGTGCTCGTGAGGAGCCCGCTGAGCGCGTTCTCCTGCAGGCCGTCGAAGACCGGCGTCGCCACGGGGTTGCGCGGTCCGCTCTTGGACGCGATCTCCGGGACGTCGTCCTTCCAGGAGAGGTCACCCTCCGTGGCGAGCGTGATGTCCCAGCCCTGTGCCGCGATCCACCCGAGGTGGACCTCGAGCACCTGACCGACGTTCATGCGTCCGGGAACACCCATCGGGTTGAGGACGATGTCGACGGGCGTGCCGTCCTCGAGGAACGGCATGTCCTCGACCGGCAGGATCGTCGAGATGACGCCCTTGTTCCCGTGGCGACCAGCGAGCTTGTCACCTGCGGTGATCTTGCGTCGCTGGGCGATGTAGACGCGAACCAGCTCGTTGACGCCGGCGGGCAGCTCGTCGCCGTCCTCGCGACGGAACTCCTTGACGCCGATGACCGTGCCGGACTCCCCGTGAGGAACCTTGAGCGACGTGTCGCGGACCTCACGAGCCTTCTCGCCGAAGATGGCGCGCAGGAGGCGCTCCTCCGGGGTGAGCTCGGTCTCGCCCTTGGGCGTGACCTTCCCGACGAGCACGTCACCGGAGCCGACCTCGGCGCCGATGCGGATGATGCCGCGCTCGTCGAGGTCCGCGAGGACGTCCTCGGAGACGTTCGGGATGTCCCGGGTGATCTCCTCGGGGCCGAGCTTCGTGTCGCGGGCGTCGACCTCGTGCTCCTCGATGTGGATCGAGGACAGGACGTCGTCCTGCACGAGGCGCTGCGACAGGATGATCGCGTCCTCGTAGTTGTGGCCCTCCCAGGACATGAACGCCACGAGGAGGTTGCGGCCCAGGGCCAGCTCTCCCTCGTCCGTGGCAGGACCGTCGGCGAGCACGGAGCCGACCTCGACCCGGGCGCCCTCGTCGACCAGCACGCGCTGGTTGTACGACGTGCCCTGGTTCGAGCGACGGAACTTGGCGACGCGGTAGCTCGTCGTCGTGGCGTCGTCGTTGGCGACGACGATGAGGTCGGCGGAGACCTCGGTGACGACACCCGGCTTCGTCGCGACGATGACGTCACCGGCGTCGATCGCAGCGCGGCGCTCCATACCGGTGCCGACGAGCGGCGCCTCGGAGCGCACCAGCGGGACAGCCTGGCGCTGCATGTTCGCGCCCATGAGCGCGCGGTTGGCGTCGTCGTGCTCGAGGAACGGGATGAGCGCGGTCGCGACCGACACCATCTGGCGCGGCGAGACGTCCATGTAGTCCACTGCCGAACCGAGGATGTCGTCGGTCTCTCCACCCTTGGTGCGCACGAGCACGCGCTCCTGGGCGAACGAGTTGTCCGCGGCGAGCTCCGTGTTGGCCTGGGCGATGACGAAGCGGTCCTCGTCGTCGGCGGTGAGGTAGACGACCTCGTCGCTCACGCGACCGTTCTCGACCTTGCGGTACGGCGTCTCGATGAACCCGAACGGGTTGATCCGGCCGAACGACGCGAGCGAGCCGATGAGGCCGATGTTCGGGCCCTCAGGGGTCTCGATGGGGCACATGCGTCCGTAGTGCGACGGGTGGACGTCACGGACCTCCATGCCGGCGCGGTCACGGGACAGACCACCCGGGCCCAGCGCGGACAGGCGACGCTTGTGCGTCAGTCCGGCGAGCGGGTTGTTCTGGTCCATGAACTGCGACAGCTGCGAGGTGCCGAAGAACTCCTTGATCGATGCCACGACCGGGCGGATGTTGATGAGGGTCTGCGGCGCGATCGCCTCGACGTCCTGCGTCGTCATCCGCTCGCGAACGACGCGCTCCATGCGGGACAGGCCGGTCCGGACCTGGTTCTGGATGAGCTCGCCCACGGCGCGGATACGACGGTTGCCGAAGTGGTCGATGTCGTCGGTCTCGACGCGGACCTCGATCGCCTCACCGTTCTTGGTGCCGGGGATCGTGGCAGCGTCGGCGTGCAGCGCAGCGAGGTACTTGATCGTCGCGACGATGTCCGTCACGGTGAGGACCGAGTCGCTCAGGGGCGCGTCGATGCCGAGCTTCTTGTTCACCTTGTAGCGGCCGACCTTCGCGAGGTCGTAGCGCTTGGAGTTGAAGTAGAAGTTCTCGAGGAGCGAGCGGCCGGCCTCGACCGTCGGCGGCTCGCCCGGACGGATCTTGCGGTAGAGGTCCACGAGGGCCTCTTCCGCCGTGGTGACGTGGTCCTTCTCGAGGGTGTCGAGGATCGACGGGAAGTCGGCGAACTCCTCCCGGATCTCGGACTCGGTGAGGCCGAGCGCCTTGAGCAGCACCGTCACGGACTGCTTGCGCTTGCGGTCGACGCGGACGCCGACGGCGTCCCGCTTGTCGATCTCGAACTCGAGCCAGGCACCGCGGGACGGGATGATCTTCGCGGAGAAGATGTCCTTGTCGCTCGTCTTGTCGGCGGCGCGCTCGAAGTAGACGCCGGGCGAACGGACGAGCTGCGAGACGACCACGCGCTCGGTGCCGTTGATGATGAAGGTGCCGCGGGCGGTCATGAGCGGGAAGTCGCCCATGAAGACCGTCTGGCTCTTGATCTCACCGGTGTTGTAGTTGAAGAACTCGGCCGTGACGAACAGCGGCGCGGCGTAGGTGAAGTCCTTCTCCTTGCACTCCTCGGCCGTGTGCTTGGGCGGCTCGAAGCGGTGGTTGGAGAACGAGAGGGACATCGACGAGCCGAAGTCCTCGATCGGGGAGATCTCCTCGAAGATCTCCTCCAGCCCGGAGGTCGCGGGGACGTCCTGGCGGCCGCTCTCGTTGGCGGCAGCGACGCGGGCGCGCCACTTGTCGTTCCCGAGGAGCCAGTCGAAGCTCTCGGTCTGGAGACCGAGGAGGTCGGGGACCTCGAGCGGTTCGAAGATCTTGGCGAAGGAGACGCGCCGAGACGCGGTGCGGTTCGCGATCGCGTCGGCGGACGGAGCAGAAGGGGTGCGCGAGGCAGCCAAGAGGGGTCCTTCCCTGCGGTTCGAGTGCACGCTGTTGCGCTTTGCGTCCTGCTCGGCCACCCTTGTGGTGTTCGCCGAGGCTCCGAGGGCCGCTCAGCCCTTGTTTTCCAAGGACTTTCGCGTCTCACAGCTCCGCGGACCACCCTTCGAGAACGCCCCGGAGTTCGCTCCGGACTGTCTGAAGGTTGGTCCACCCGGCATCAGGGATGGGTTTTGCAGGCACACGCCAGCGCAAAGCGTTAGCATAGCCGACCGAGTCAAGGATGAGCAACCCGGACGTTCGTGCACGAGCGTGGGACGCCTCAGCGAGGCGTCGGCGGGGCTCCGCGGCGACATACCGACGCCGTGTGCCCGGGCTCGATCTCTGTGCAGACGACGAAGCCCGCACCCCTGGGGGTGCGGGCCTCATCGTCTGCGATGGTGGAGCTGTGGAGCTCAGATCACTTGAGGGTGACCGTGGCGCCGGCGCCCTCGAGGGCAGCCTTGGCCTTCTCGGCCGTCTCCTTGTTAGCAGCCTCGAGGACCGCCTTCGGAGCACCGTCAACGAGGTCCTTCGCCTCCTTCAGGCCGAGGCTCGTGAGGGCGCGCACCTCCTTGATGACCTGGATCTTCTTCTCGCCAGCCGACTCGAGGATGACGTCGAACTCGTCCTTCTCCTCCTCGACCTCGACCGCGGCGGCGGCCGGACCTGCAACGGCGACAGCGGCGGGGGCCGCTGCGGTGACCTCAAAGGTCTCCTCGAACGCCTTCACGAACTCGGAGAGCTCGATGAGGGACAGTTCCTTGAAAGCCTCGATGAGCTCTTCGGTGGTGAGCTTCGCCATGGTCGGCGTTCCTTCCTGGTTGTCCTGCGTGAAGCAGAGGGTGTGGGGTGTGTGCGGTTCCTGGGCGATCCCTGACGGGAAGGCTCAGGACTCGCTGTCCTGCGAAGCCTGCTTCTCGCGCAGGGCGTCGATCGTGCGCACGGCCTTGGAGGCGGGGGCCGTGAAGAGGTATGCCGCCTGGTAGAGCGACGCCTTGAAGACGCCGGCCAGCTGGGCGAGCAGCACCTCGCGGGACTCGAGGTCCGCGAGCTTGTTGATGTCCGCAGCGGTCATCGGGCGCCCGTCGAGGACACCCGCCTTGATGATCAGCTGGGGGTTCGCCTTGGCGAAGTCACGCAGGCCCTTGGCAGCCTCGACCGGGTCCCCGGAGACGAAGGCGATTGCCGACGGCCCGGAGAGGTCGGCGTCAAGTCCTTCGACACCGGCCTCCTTGGCCGCGATCGCGGTCAGCGTGTTCTTCACCACGGCGTAGGTTGCGTTGCCGCTGAGCGACCGACGCAGCTGCTTGAGCTGCGCGACGGTGAGCCCGCGGTACTCAGTCAGCACTGCAGCGTTCGACTCGCGGAACAGGTCCGAGAGCTCCGCGACTGCGGCTGCCTTGTCCGGCCTCGCCATGGCAATCCTTCCGATGGTGGTGCCGCGTGTCTCGCCGGGGATCCCGGCTCCCGCACCACACACAAAAAAGAGCCCCGCGCAGGCGCGGGGCTCGCATCGCACAGCCCTCACGGGCTGCTGCTCTGGTTGCTCTCTCACCTGCGCCGGCCCCCGCTGCGAGCGGAGCTTCGGTCAACTGCGCCCGTTTCTGGGCACGATCGACGACCTGCGGTCTTGGGTACCTCCATAGCGTACGCCACGTCGTCGCCAGGTCCAAACGCCCCCGGTCGACTCCCCCGGCCACAGGGCCGGGCCGTCGGCTCCAGGACGGCACGAAGCCGGGCCCCTCCCAGGGACCCGGCTTCGTGCTGCACTGCCAGCGGGCCTGCGCCCGCGTCACGACACGACCGTCAGGCGGCCTCGTCCTCGCCGAGCAGCTTCGTCGTCTTCGTCTGGTCCACGGGGATGCCGGGGCCCATCGTCGTCGCGAGCGTCGCCCGGGTGATGTAGCGGCCCTTGGAGGAGGACGGCTTGAGACGCAGGACCTCGTCGATCGCTGCGGCGTAGTTCTCCACCAGCTGGTTCTCGGTGAAGGAGACCTTGCCGATGATGAAGTGGAGGTTCGAGTGCTTGTCGACGCGGAACTCGATCTTTCCGCCCTTGATCTCCGTGACAGCCTTCGCCACGTCCATCGTCACGGTGCCGGTCTTCGGGTTCGGCATGAGACCGCGGGGGCCGAGGACCTTACCGAGGCGCCCGACCTTCCCCATGAGGTCCGGCGTCGCGACGGCGGAGTCGAAGTCGGTGAACCCGGCCGCGACCTTCTCGATGAGCTCGTCGCCACCGACGATGTCTGCGCCCGCGGCGCGTGCCTGCTCGGCACGCTCACCCGTGGCGAAGACCAGGACCCGAGCGGTCTTGCCGGTGCCGTGGGGCAGGTTGACGGTGCCACGGACCATCTGGTCCGCCTTGCGGGGGTCGACGCCGAGGCGGAAGGCGACCTCGACGGTCGCGTCCCACTTGGTGACCGAGGTCTCCTTCGCGAGACGCACGGCCTCGAGGGGCGTGTACAGGTTGTCGCGATCGATCTTCTCCGCCGCGTTGCGGTATGCCTTGCTGCGCGTTGCCATCTGCTTGTTCTCCTTGTAGCAGTCGTGGTCTACGGGTCCGCGCGGACCCTGCCACTCTCCAGCGGGCCTACGGCCTGCCGGACGGATGTGAATGAGGTGCTGAAGGTCAGCCTTCGACCTTGATGCCCATGGAGCGAGCGGTGCCGGCGATGATCTTCGAGGCAGCCTCGAGGTCGTTGGCGTTGAGGTCCTCGAGCTTCGTGGAGGCGATCTCGCGGACCTGGTCGGCCGAGAGGGTCGCGACCTTGACCGTGTGCGGGGTGGGCGAACCCTTGTCCACGCCAGCGGCCTTCTTGATGAGCTCCGCTGCAGGCGGCGTCTTCGTGATGAAGGTGAAGGTGCGGTCTTCGTAGACCGTGATCTCCACGGGCACGACGTTGCCACGCTGCGACTCGGTCGCGGCGTTGTACGCCTTGCAGAACTCCATGATGTTGACGCCGTGCTGACCGAGCGCGGGGCCGATCGGGGGTGCCGGCGTGGCAGCGCCGGCCTTGATCTGGAGCTTGATCAGCCCAGATACCTTCTTCTTGGGAGGCATGTCGGGTCCTTCGTGTTCTGACTCAGTAGATGACGACGCCGCACGGCGCCGTCCGCTCGCTCAGGATCAGATCTTGGCAACCTGGCTGAACGACAGCTCGACCGGGGTCTCCCGGCCGAAGATCGACACCAGCACCTTGAGCTTCTGGCTCTCGGCGTTGATCTCGGAGATCGAGGCGGGCAGCGTGTCGAACGGCCCGTCGGTGACGGTGACGGACTCCCCGACCTGGTACTCGACCTCGATCGCGGGACGCCCTTCGGCACCCTTGCTCGTGCCGTCCGCCTTGGGGGCGATGAGCGGCGCGAGCATGCCGAAGACCTCGTCCTGGGTCAGCGGCACCGGCTGGTGGGTGTGTCCCACGAACCCGGTGACGCCGGGCGTGTGGCGCACGGCGCCCCACGACTCGTCGGTGAGGTCCATGCGCACGAGGACGTAACCGGGGATCCGAACGCGGCGGACGACCTTCTTCTGCGCGTTCTTGATCTCGGTGACCTCCTCCATCGGAACCTCGATCTGGAAGATGTAGTCCTCCATGTTGAGGCTCTGGATGCGGTTCTCGAGGTTGGCCTTGACCCGGTTCTCGTAACCCGCGTAGGAGTGGATGACGAACCAGTCACCGGGCTTGGAGCGCAGCTCGCGCTTGAAGGCCTCGACCGGGTCCTCCTCGACGTCCTCGTCAGCAGCGACGTCGCTGCCTGCGGTCTCGTCGACGGGCTCGGCGTCGGTCGCGGGAACCTCGTCCGAGGCGTCCAGCTCACCGGCATCCACGTCCTCGGACGTGGCAACGGTCGCATCCGCGCTCTCGGCATCGGACACGACGGCGTCGACGATCTCCTCCGTCGGTTCGAACGACTCCTGAGACACGGGTCAACCTGCTTTCTACTGACTGTCCGAGAACCTGCCCGGACGGACTGTGGTGTGGTGCGGCGCGGACCGCGGCCCGGCGTCGCGCTGTTCGTACCCGGCACCCGCAGGGCCAGGCGTCGTCGGGACGACGGCTGGCGTCAGCCGAACACCCAGAAGACACCCTTGCCGATGAGGAAGTCCAGCAGGACGACGAATCCCATCGCGACGAGCACGAAGACGATCACGACCAGCACGTAGTTGAACAGCTCCGAGCGGGTCGGGGTGACGACCTTCTTGAGCTCCCCGACGACCTGGCGCAGGAAGAGGGCGACCCGCGCGAAGAAGTTGGCCTTCTTCTGCGTGGACTTCTTGTCGCTGCTCTTCGCTCCGCTGACGCCGACGCTCTCGGCGTTGGCGGCACCAGATGCGGATTCGCTCACTGTTCGTCCCTACGTCGTGGCCTGTGTCATCACGTGCCCATGACCTCGTCTCCCCCATGACGGGGGCAGCGCCACGACCGACCCGAGGTCGGTGATGACACTCAGCAGGGCAGACAGGACTCGAACCTGCAACCTGCGGTTTTGGAGACCGCTGCGCTACCAATTGCGCCACTACCCTTTGAGGACGACATCCAGTATCCACGGCTGCGAGATACCCTCGCGGGCACGCTGCAGTGTGGTGGACGTCAACCACCGATTGACCACTGTACGCGACGGCGGTCCCCCGGTCTAACCAGCGTCGCTTCCCGCGGCCGGACCGGGGCGAGAAGCGAGCCAGCGGGCCTCCCCTGCCGACCATGTCCACCGATCGACTGACCCGCCCCTCCACCGGTGGGCGCGGCGCAGATCCCGCCGGTCCACGGCTGCCGCGAGCACCCGTCAACGGAGCATGCTGGTCCCATGACACAGACCACTCCCGCTCCGGCCATCGAGGTCAAGGGACTGACGAAGACGTACGGGGACCGTCACGCTGTCGCCGGCGTCGACCTCACGGTCCGCGCCGGCGAGATCTTCGCGATCCTCGGACCCAACGGCGCCGGAAAGACGACGACCGTCGAGATCCTCGAAGGCTTCCGGCAGGCGACCACCGGGCACGTCCGGGTGCTCGGTGAGGACCCCGCTGTCGCGGGCCGGGCCTGGCGCAGCCGCATCGGCGTCGTGCTCCAGGACTCCCGCGACCAGCCCGAGCTCAGCGTCCGCGAGCTCCTGCGGCACGTCGCCACGTACTACCCCGACGCCCGGGACGCTGACGAGGTGATCGAGTCCGTCGGCCTCACGGACAAGGCCACGGACCGCGTGCGCCACCTGTCCGGTGGCCAGCGACGCAGGCTCGACGTCGGCCTGGGCATCGTCGGGCGGCCCGAGCTGCTCTTCCTCGACGAGCCCACGACCGGCTTCGACCCGCACGCGCGGCGGAGCTTCTGGGACCTCATCTCGTCCCTGCGCGACGGTGGGACCACCATCGTCCTGACGACCCACTACCTCGACGAGGCAGCGCACCTCGCGGACCGCGCCGCCGTCGTCCGGGCCGGCCGTGTCGTCGCGCTCGACGCCCCGGACCAGCTGGGGGGCCCCGGAGCCCGCCTCACGACCGTCCGCTGGCAGCAGGACGGGCAGAGCAGGTCCGAGGCGACCGACCAGCCGACAGCCCTCGTGGCCCGGCTCGCCCGGGAGGTGGCCGGACCCGACGGGGAGGTCCCCGGCCTGCAGGTCGTCCGGCCGAGCCTCGAAGACGTCTACCTGTCCCTCATCGCCCAGGCCGACGACGCGGACGCGCCGTCCCGGCCCGGCACCGCACAGGAGGTCTCACGATGACCGCGACCCACGTACCCCAGCGCCGCGACGCCGCGAGCAGCGGCCAGCCCACCCGCCTGCCGAGCACGGCGAAGCTCGGATGGGAACGCACCCGGGTGGAGATCACGACGTTCTTCCGGGAGCGTGACGCGCTCGTCTTCATCTTCGCCTACCCCATCATCATGCTGGCGATCTTCGCGACCGTCTTCGGCAAGGACGGGGCGACGCTGGGCGACCCTGCCGACGGGGCGGTCGTGCCCTTCGCCCAGTACTTCCTCCCTGGCATGATCGCCACCGGCATCATGCTCACGACGTTCCAGACGCTCGCGATCAACATCGCCGTCGAACGGGACGAGGGGACCCTCAAACGCCTCCAGGCCACGCCCTTGTCCCCGACGAGCTACATCCTCGGGAAGATCGGGCAGGTCCTCGTCGTCTCGCTCGTCCAGCTCGCGCTCCTGCTCGTGGTCGCCGCGCTCGTCTTCGACGTCCCCATGCCGTCGACCCCCGGCGCCTGGAGCACCTTCGCCTGGGTCTTCGTGCTCTCGGCGACGACCGGCGCCGTGTGCGGCATCGGGTTCTCGTCGTTGCCCGGCAGCGGCAGGTCCGCGAGCGCCGTCGTGACACCGGTGGTCCTCGTCCTGCAGTTCGTGTCGGGGGTGTTCTTCGTGTTCACCGACCTGCCGAGCTGGATGCAGCGGATCGCCGAGGTGTTCCCCCTCAAGTGGATGGCCCAGGGCATGCGCTCGGTGTTCCTCCCCGAGCACGCTGCGGCGTGGGAGGCGTCGGGGTCCTGGCAGCACACGACGACGGCCCTCATCCTTGGTGCATGGCTGATCCTCGGACTCCTCGTCGGTGTGCGGACCTTCCGGTGGCGACGCCGTGACGACGGCTGACGCGGCGCACCTCGCCGGTCCGCCGACCCGCACCCACCCGGGCGCGGCGTCGGACGGACGTCACGTGCAGCGCGAGGCCGCGTCCTGGTCGCGGGTGCTGCGCTACTGGCACCTGGCGTTCTACGGTCTCGTGGCCATCGCCGCCGGGTCCCTGGTCGCGGGCGCTTCCGACCGCCCGGCCGGCTGGGGCACCGGGCTCACCACCTCGCTCGTCGCGCTGGCCGTCCTCGTCGTCGTGTACGCGTCGGTGGGCAGGCGGGCCGTCGAGACCGAGAACCTCCGCAGCGGCGCGCTGTACCTGGGCGTCCTGTTCGCGGTGACGGGCTTCGTCACCGGCATCGACCCGCTCGGCACCGTGCTGCTGTTCGTCGCGTACTCGCAGGTGTGGCTCCTCGCACCCACGACGCGGTCGGGGGTGTACCTCTGCATCGTCCTCACGGCGGTGGTCACCCTCGCGCTGCTGTTCCGGCTGCGCGACTCGGGAGAGCACCCCGCCGTCATCGTCTTCCAGATGCTGCTCGGGCTGGCGTTCGCCCTCCTCATGGGGATCTGGCTGCGGACCGTGATCTCCCAGGGCACCGCCCAGGTCCAGCTCCTCGACGACCTCGAGGCCGCCCAGGCGGAGGTGGGACGACGCCAGCACGCCGCGGGGGTCGCCGCTGAGCGCGAGCGGCTCGCCCGCGAGATCCACGACACCCTCGCCCAGGGCTTCACGAGCGTCATCATGCTCACGCAGACGGCAGGGATCGACCTCGAGCGCGGGGCGGTCGCCGCCGTCGCCCAACGGCTCGATCTCATCGAGCGCACGGCGCGGGAGAACCTCGCCGAAGCGCGGTCGCTCGTCGCGGCCTTCGCACCACCGCCCCTGCAGGGATCGAGCCTCGGGCAGGCGCTGACCCGGCTCGTCGAGGGCTTCGAGGACGAGACGGGCGTTCCCGTGGCGGCATCGGTGGACGTCCCGGACGACGCGGCGGGACCGACCCTGCCTCCGGGCGGGGACGTCGTGCTCCTGCGCGCCGCGCAGGAGTCGCTCTCGAACGTCCGGCGCCATGCCCGGGCGACGTCCGCGACGCTCGAGCTGCGGTTGACCACGAGCGGCGCGACGCTCGTGGTCGAGGACGACGGCGTGGGGATCGACCCTGGCATGAGCGAGGGGTTCGGCCTGCAGGGCATGCGCGAGCGTGTCGCGGCCTACGGTGGGTCCGTGCAGATCACCTCCCGCCGCCTGACAGACCCCAGCGACGCCCCGGAGCACCCCGGGCCCCGGCGTGGCACCCGGGTGCACGTCACGGTTCCCGGTGCCCACCATGGCGACCACGCACACGCGGTGCACGCCGGTGTGTGACGCCCGGGGAACCGTCCGGGTGCTCGTCGTCGACGACCACCCCGTGGTGCGCGCCGGGATCGCCGGTCTGCTCGCGGCCGAACCGGACATCGAGGTCGTCGGCGAGGCCGAGGACGGCCAGCAGGGCGTGGCGCTCGCGCGCGAGCTCGCGCCCGACGTCGTGCTCACCGACCTGCGCATGCCTGTGCTCGACGGCGTCGCCGCGACGCGGGCCATCCGCGCCCTGCCGGCCCCACCACGGGTGGTGGTGCTCACCACCTACGAGACCGACTCGGAGATCCTGCGGGCGGTCGAGGCCGGTGCCACCGGCTACCTGCTCAAGGACACTCCCCGTGCCGAGCTCGTCGCCGGTGTCCGGGCAGCTGCGCGCGGCCAGACGGTGCTCGCGCCGTCGGTCGCCACCCGCCTCGTCACGCAGATGCGTGGCGAGGACGAGCGCCTCACCGCCCGGGAGATCGAGGTGCTCGGCGCCGTCGCGCGCGGGCTGAGCAACCCCGCGATCGGGCGGGAGCTGTTCATCGCCGAGGCAACCGTCAAGACGCACCTGCTGCGGATCTTCGGCAAGCTCGGCGTGGACAGCCGGACGCTCGCCGTCACACGGGCGATGGAACGGGGGATCCTGCCCGCCCCCCGATGACGGGTTCCTAGACGGCGTGGGCCGGCAGGGATGCCGCCAGCGTACGGCCGAGGGCCTCCGCCCAGGTGCGGACCGCATCAAGGTCACGCGCGTCGCCGTAGGTACCGCGCGCGGCGAGGATGGCGGCACGCTCGGCCAGGGAGAGCTGGAGCACGTCGAGGTTGCCCGGGAAGTACTGGTGCGCCTCCGGTTGCACCGCCACATTCTCGACGGTCGGGAGCGTCACGGCGGGGGCCTTCCCGGACAGGCCCGAGGAGAACAACCAGACGCGACGACCGGGGAGCTGCCGGGCGACGCGGTCGACCATGTCCCGTGCCGCGGGGAGCCACTGCCCCAGGTAGATCGCCGACCCGACGACAAGGGCGTCGTAGTGCCCGACGTCGTAGACGTCCTCGGGGTCGATCTGGTCGACATCGACACCGTGGTGCGCCAGGGATCTCGCGATGACGGTCGCGATCTCCCGCGTCGAACCGTGCCGTGACGCTGCGCTCACCAGAGCTCGCATGGTGTCTCCTTGGTCGTCGTGCCGGCACGCGTCTGCGCGCGTCGTCCCTCCATCGTCCCGCCGCACCGCTCGGGGATCGTGGGCCGGAAGTCCCGGTTGCTGTCAGAATCGGGGAATGCGCCACCCGTCCTTCCCCGCACCCCAGGTTCCAGGAGATCAGCGGTGCGGCGGCGGCCGTCGGGATCTGCGGACCCTGCCCAAGGCCCACCTGCACCTGCACTTCACCGGGTCCATGCGCAAGGAGACTCTCGCCGACCTCGCCGCGGTGTACGGCATCCGGCTGCCCAGCGCCCTCCTCGACGCCGACCCTGTGCTGTTCCCGGCCGACGAGCGGGGCTGGTTCCGGTTCCAGCGGCTGTACGACGCGGCACGTGCCTGCGTGCGGTCGGCCGACGACATGCGCCGGATCGTGCTGGAAGCGGCTGAGGACGACGCCGCCGAAGGCTCCGGCAGGCTGGAGATCCAGGTCGACCCGACGTCGTACGCGCCGTTCGTCGGCGGGCTCACACCCGCGCTCGAGGTGGTGCTCGACGCCGCGCGCACGGCGACCCAGACCTGGGGCACCGAGGTCGCGGTGATCGTCGCCTCGTCGCGCATGCGGCACCCCCTCGAGGCGCGGACCCTCGCCCGGCTCGCTGCGCGGTACGCCGGCGACGGTCCGGGAGAGGTCGTGGGGTTCGGCCTGAGCAACGACGAGCGCCGGGGCACGACGCCGGACTTCGGCCCCGCGTTCGCCATCGCGCGCCGTGCCGGTCTGGCGTCCGTGCCGCACGGCGGCGAGCTCCTCGGCCCCGACCACATCCATGAGGTCGTCGAGAACCTGCGGCCCGACCGGCTCGGCCACGGCGTGCGCGCCATCGAGGACCGTGAGGTGCTCGCGACCCTCGTCGCGAACGACGTCGCGCTCGAGGTCAACCCGGCGTCCAACGTCTCCCTCGGTGTGTACGCCGAGCACGCGGCCGTGCCGCTGCGGGCACTGGTGGAGGCAGGGGCCGTCGTCGCGCTCGGTGCCGACGACCCGCTGCTGTTCGGCTCGCGGCTCGTCGCACAGTACGAGACGGCGCGGGACGTGCACGGCTTCTCCGACGCCGAGCTCGCCGCGCTCGCCCGCTCGTCGATCACCGCGAGCCGAGCGTCAGCGGCCACGAAGGCCCGGCTCCTCGCGGGTGTCGACGACTGGCTGGCGACGCCCGGCGAGCGGTGACGGTCGATCGGGTGGGCAGCGGAGCGGCAGCAGACCGGCCCGGACTCGCCGCGGGTGCGCGCACGCTCAGCGAGCTGGACGCGCTCGTCACCGGGTGCTTCGCCTGCCCGCGCCTCGTCGCGTGGCGTGAGCACGTCGGTGAGGTGCGGCGGGCGGCGTTCCGCGACGAGGAGTACTGGGCACGGCCGGTGCCGAGCTTCGGCGACGAGGCCGCCCGCGTGGTCGTCGTCGGGCTGGCGCCAGCGGCGCACGGCGGCAACCGCACCGGTCGGATGTTCACGGGTGACCGCAGCGGGGACTTCCTCTTCGCTGCCCTGCACCGCGCCGGCTACGCCTCCCAGCCGACGTCCGTACGCGCCGACGACGGGCTCACGCTCCGTGACGTCCGTCTCGTCGCACCCGTGCACTGCGCCCCGCCGGACAACAAACCGACGCCCAGCGAACGTCACCGCTGTGCGCCGTACCTGGGCCGTGAGCTCGAGCTGCTCTCCTCGACGCTGCGCGTCGCTGTCGTCCTCGGAGCGTTCGGCTGGCAGGCGCTCCTCGCCACCCTGCAGGACCTGAACTGGTCGGTTCCCCGCCCCCGGCCGGTGTTCGGCCACGGTACG
Source organism: Sanguibacter sp. Z41_6 (assembly GCF_059621145.1). Lineage (NCBI taxonomy): Bacteria > Bacillati > Actinomycetota > Actinomycetes > Micrococcales > Sanguibacteraceae > Sanguibacter > Sanguibacter sp. Z41_6. The sequence goes on from NZ_JCAQIF010000004.1 coordinate 68,104, forward strand.
GAGGTGCTCATCCGGCACCCCGATGGACGTAGGCTCGTCGTGCTCGGCTGCTTCCACGTGAGCCAGCAGAACACCTTCACCGGCCGGCTCACGCCCGCGATGATCGACGACGTCCTCGACCGGGCGCGTGAGGTCACGCGGAGCCCGACCACGGATCCGTCCTCAGATCCGTCCTGAGATCCGGGAACCATCCCACGCGGCGCGCCGTTGATCCCTTACCTGTCACGTACCCGAGAAAGCGGTAACCCATGGAGGTCACACCTCTTGTCTGGACCCTGACGATCCTCGCGATCCTCGGGCTCCTCGCGTTCGACTTCTTCTTCCACGTCCGCAAGGCGCACATCCCCACCCTCCCCGAGGCGGCCAAGTGGTCGGCGATCTACGTCGGCCTCGCCCTCGTGTTCGGAGTGGGCGTGTGGGTGTTCGGCGGCTCCACGGCGGGCGCCGAGTACTTCGCGGGGTACGTCACCGAGAAGGCGCTGTCCGTCGACAACCTCTTCGTGTTCCTCATCATCATGGCGAGCTTCAAGGTGCCGCGCGAGGACCAGCAGAAGGTGCTGCTGTTCGGCATCGTCTTCGCCCTCATCGCTCGTAGCGCCTTCATCTTCGCCGGGGCCGCGCTCGTCAACCGGTTCTCCGCAGTGTTCTACATCTTCGGCGCCATCCTGCTCGTCACCGCGGTGAAGATGCTCAAGCCCGAGAACGAGGACGAGCCGACGGCGGACAACTTCATCATCCGCCTCGCCAAGAAGGTCTTCCACACCACGGACTACTACGACGGCGACAAGCTGTTCACCATGCACAACGGGCGCCGCGCGCTCACCCCGATGCTGCTCGTCATGGTGGCCATCGGTGGCACGGACATCCTCTTCGCCCTCGACTCGATCCCCGCGATCTTCGGCCTCACGCAGGACGTGTTCATCGTGTTCACGGCGACAGCGTTCTCGCTCATGGGGCTGCGCCAGCTGTTCTTCCTCATCGACGGCCTGCTCGACCGGCTCATCTACCTGTCGTACGGACTCGCCGCGATCCTCGGGTTGATCGGTGTCAAGCTCGTGCTGCACGCGCTCCACGAGAACACGTTGCCGTTCATCAACGGTGGCGAGCACGTCGAGGTCTTCGAGATCAGCACCGGGCTGTCGCTGTCCGTCATCGTGGGGGTGCTCACCCTCACCGTGCTCGCGTCCCTGCTGAGCCCGGCCGGCAAGGCGCACGCAGCCAAGACGGCCCAGGAGCGAGCGGCTGGCCCGTCGCACGCCGAGGAGGCCGCCAAGATCACCGACGAGACGCCGCTGGGGAGCGCGCGCTCGTCCGACTGACGTCCGCCCCACGTATTCCCCCGGTCGCCGCACGCGCGACCGGGGGAATACGTGTCTCCGGGCAGGTGTTCTCGCGAAGATGACGACGACATCGACACGAACGATCGGCTTCATCGGCGCAGGGAACATCGGCGGGCAGGTCGCTCGCGCGGCCACCGCCCGCGGGCACGAGGTGATCCTCAGCAACTCGCGAGGCCCGCACACCCTCGCCGACCTCGTCACCGAGATCGGCGACACGGCACGGTCGGGGACGGCGCAGGAAGCGGCAGAGGGCGGCGACATCGTCGTCGTGAGCGTCCCGCTGCACGCCTACACGGCTGTGCCCGTCGAGGAGCTCGCGGGCAAGGTCGTCATCGACACGAACAACTACTACCCGCAGCGCGACGGCCAGATCGAGGCTCTCGACACCGGCCGGTCCACGTCGTCGCAGCTGCTCCAGGAGCACCTGCCGACCTCGAGGGTGGTCAAGGCCTTCAACCACATCCCGGCCGCCGACATCACCAGCGACGCCCTGCCGGCCGGGCGCCCCGAGCGCCGTGCGCTCGCGATCGCCGGAGACGACGACGCCGCGAAGGCGACGGTCACCGCACTCCTCGACGACCTCGGATTCGACGCCGTCGACGTGGGATCGCTCGCGGACAGCTGGCGCATCGAGCCCGGCACCCCCGGGTACGGGCCCCGGCAGACGGTCGCCGAGCTCGAGGCGAACCTCGCGGCTGCCGAGCGCACCGCCCGGGGCTGAGGCGCCCTATCCCTCGGTGGTGGCGGCCGGCTGGGTGGCGGCGGGCTGGGTGGTGGCGGCCGGCTCGGTGGGCTCCGGCTCGGCGAGCGCGAGGTCGAGCAGCGCGAGGACACCCTCACGGGTCTCGGCGGCCGCGATGAAGCCCGCCTTGTGGCAGAACACCGCGTCCGCGACACCCGTCACCTCGGCCAGGTCAGCCCCGTTGAGACCGCGCCAGGCCGCAGGCAGGGCCTTGCGTGACCCGAACTGCGAGCCCTCGGGGGTCACCGTCTTGATGGTCCAGTTGCCCGTCGAACCGGGGAACACGGTGAACAGCAGCTCCGGCTGACGGGTGGCCGCACCACCGTGGGGCATGAAGCGGTCGAGGACGACGAACCTCGTGTCGGGGCTCGCCTCGTACGCGGCGACGAACTCCCGCTCCGCGGCGATCGACGTCGCGTAGCGGGTCTTGAGGCGCACGAGAACCTGGCGGGCGAGCTCCACTGCGACGAGGAACTGGGAGTCGAACTCCTCGTCGTCACCGAGAGGGTTGAACAGTCCGAGGTACTCCGAGATGTCGAGCGGCGCCGTGCGGAAGTCGTTGACCTCGTAGAGGTCCTGGCCGTTGTCGACGGCGTCGATCGCCGCGACGAGGCGCGAGTCGATCTTCTGCCACACGACCTCGTCGCCGTCGCAGAACTCCTTGCCGTAGTGCTGCCACAGCAGACCGAAGGCGGAGTACAGGATCCCGTTGTCGCGGGCCCCGGAGCTGCGCTGGTGGTGGTCGAACCGCTGCGCCTGCGGGTCGTACACCCCGCCGACGTCGAGCACGAGGTCCGCCTCGGCGAGCACGTCTGCGTCGCGGGTGCGCACCACCTGGGCGTCGGGGTGCAGGGAGGTCAGGAGCGCGACGCCGAACACGTCGTCAGCGTGGAACTTGCCGTTGTGGGTAGCGATGATCACCCCAGAACCTTACGCGGGCGCTTCCCAGGGGAGAATGCGGGGGTGACAGGCGTCCTCACCGGGTTCAGCATCATCGCGGCGATCATCGCCGTGGGGTACGTCGTCGGACGGATCGACCTGCTCGGGCCGCAGGCGCGGCCCCTGCTGGCTCGGCTCGTGTTCTTCGTCCTCGCGCCGTGCCTGCTGTTCACCGTGCTGGCGGACGCGGGGGTGGACGAGCTGTTCTCACCGCTCGCGGTGGTGTCCCTCCTGGCGGCTGTCTCGTGCTTCGCGCTGTTCGGGCTCGTCGCGCTCGTCGTGTGGCGTCGGACGCTCCCCGAGGCGGTCGTCGGGTCCCTGTCCGCCGGGTACGTCAATGCCAACAACATCGGGTTGCCCGTCGCCGTCTACGTGCTCGGCGACGCCGCGTACTCCGCGCCCGTCATCCTCCTGCAGCTGCTCGTCTTCACCCCGGTCGCTCTCACGGTGCTGGACGTCGCGACCGGTGGCGCCGCGACCGTGCGCAACGTCCTCATGCAGCCGTTGCGGAACCCGATCATCATCGCCTCGGCTCTCGGGGTGCTGCTCGCCGTGACCGGTGTCGAGCTCCCGGACCCCGTCATGGAGCCGTTCCGGATCATCGGGGCGGCAGCCGTGCCGCTCATGCTCATGAGCTACGGCATCTCCCTGCACGGCCAGCAGCTGCTGGAGCCGGGCTCCGGTCGCCGGGACGTGCTGCTCGCCTCGGCCCTCAAGCTCGTGGTCATGCCCGTCGTCGCGTGGGGCATCGGCGCCGGGGTGTTCGGGCTCCGCGGTGAGGATCTCTTCGTCGTCGTCGCGCTCGCGGCGCTCCCGACGGCGCAGAACGTCTTCAACTACGCGCAGCGGTACGGGCGCGGCGAGGTTGTCGCGCGGGACACCATCGCCATCACGACGATGGGAGCGTTGCCGGTGCTCATGGTCGTCGCAGCGGTGCTGCACTGAGCCGTGGTGCTGCACCGAGCGGCGTCGCTGATCTGACCGGCGTCAGCCGACGAGGTCCTCGACGAGCTGTGAGCGCAGCTCGGTGACGGACAACGACGGTGCCGTCGACGTCGTCGTCGCCGTGCCGACGATCGCCTGGTACGTGGTGCCGCCGTCGACGGAGAACTCCCCCGACCAGGTCGTCGTGAGCGTCACGACGTAGTCCCCCGCCCGCGGGTAGGTATAGGACACGGTGTGGTCGGGGAACGGCGCACCCGGGTCCGTGGTGACGAGCGGCCCGCTGCCGTCCGCGAAGTCCCAGCTGAACTCGACGGGCGTCGCACGGACCAGGACCGGTTGACCCAGGACGGTCGTCGGCAGCACCTGGACGTCGCTGCTCGCATAGACCGCCGCCACCATGTTCACCGGCAGCCAGCCAGCCTCCGGACCCACCGAGATCGACGACGCGGTCAACGGCAACGAACGAAAGTCCGCTTCCGTCACCGTGATCGGGATCGCGCCAGCCGCCGCGTTGCACGCCAGGACCTGGTTGAGCTCCGGGTCGGTCCACGTGCCGTCGTCGTTGAGGCGGCTGATGTCCGTCGGGTCGAGCGCGATACCCAGGTCGACGTCGCAGTCCGCGAACTCCTGGATTCCCTGGGTGAGGCAGTCGACCATGCCCGCCGTCGGGATCCCGCGGAAGCCAGCGGTGCACCGGTCGGTCTCGGTCACTGAATACTGGGAAGGGCCGCCGACCGGTGTTGCGCGCCCGTCGCCGGACGCCGTATCGCGAGAAGCTCCGACGTGAAACCCCCCGTCGTCGCTTCGCCCTTCAAATCCCCGGCCGTTATCCGGTGAAGGAGCAAGACTTGCCCCTGCTGCAAGAGCCATGGCGAACACGAGGGCGGTAGTCATGCGCCCTCGCCGACTGCGGTCGCCCTGACGATCCACTCCCCCGGCAGAACCATCTGGAGGTACACGGTTGTCGGAACGTCCGTCTCGGCTTCCCCCGATGCCACCACAGAGCCGCCATCATCACGGACTTCGTAAGCCGTGACGCTCGTCGTTCCTATGACCTCGTAGAACTCGATGGTGGCATCGGGTGGAATGACATCTCCGACCACAAGCCGGCCGTCGCCCCCCACCTGCACGAATCCCTGCTCGCGACTCTCCAGCGCATCGGCACGAGTATCCGCACAGAACTCACTCTCTTCATGGCAGATCGCATCCCAGTGCGTCACATCGTTGGTCTGGAGCGTGTACGAGTACAGGCTGATGAAGTACTCAGCCGCCGCCTGCGCTCCGGCTTCGTCGTCGTTGGCCATCGCGGCGGGCTTCTCAGGCGGTTGAACCGGTTGCTCCGACGGTTCGACCGAGGGCACGGCGCTCGACGGTTCCGCGGTCGGCCCGGGGTCCGGCCCGTCCTGCGTGCATCCACCGAGGAGCAGCAGGGCGGCGACCAAGAGGACGGCGCGTCGTCGCGCGGCGGGGATCATGCGCCTGACCCTAGGGGTCGAATCCGACGAAAGCCACCGTGTCCACGCATTCTGTGGACAAGGGCGTCAGCCCCCGGTCTGCACCCCGACCCACAGCCCATCGCGGGCCCGTGTCATCGCGACGTACAGCTCGCGTCGGTCGCGGTCCCACCGCTCGCGCGCCGCATCGCCGTCTGGCGGGGCGGCATCGGCGTCGAGGAGCGCTGCGGAGACCCCGCACACGAGCACCTGCTTGAACTCCAGACCCTTGGCGCGCTTCACGGTGCCGACCTTCACAGCATCGACGGGCACACCCTCGTACGCAGCGAGGCTCACCACGGGGACCCCCGCGGCCACCAGGGCAGCGGTCGCGGCGCGTGCGCCTGCGTGTGTCGGGGACAGCACCCCGATGTCTCCGTAGGACGTTCCCACCTCGGTCACCGCCGTCTCGACGTGGTCGACGAGCGCGGGGCCGACGTCGGACAAGGAACCGCGCCACAGCACGGGCTCGTGGCCGTTCCGGGTGACGGGCTGCGGGCTGTCCCCGCGCGTCGTCGACCCCGCCGTGTCTGCGAACTCGATGTCCGCGTACTCGTCGCCGTCGACGAGTCGACCCGCGAACTCGAGGATCTGCGCGGTGTTGCGGTAGTTGATGTCGAGCACGACCCCGCGTCCCGCCAACGAGATGCCCGCCTCGGCGAGCGAGTACCCCCCGGGGTAGATGGACTGCTGGCCGTCACCGATGAGCGTCAGCCCGTCCGGGGCATCGCCGGTCACCGCGTGGAGCATGCGGACCTGGGCGCAGGTGAGGTCCTGCGCCTCGTCGACGATGACGGACGTCACGCGCTCCTCCCCCGCGACGGAGCCGTACGGCTGCGAGCGCAGCGCGGCCTCGGCGAGGAGGATGCTGCCCGCCCAGTCGGCGACGCCCGCGTCGCGGAGGTTCGCCTCGTAGGCGAGGTACAGGTCCCAGACCGCGCGACGCTGGTCGACGGTGAGCCGGTGCTTGCGTCCGACGCGACGCAGGTCCGCGTACTCGTCGAACTCCGTGATGCCGCGTCCGCGCAGGACGATGCTCACCTCTTCCTGCCAGTACGTCACCGGCAGGTCGAGCTTGCCGAGCAGACCGTGACGACCCACGCGCACCCAAGCGAGGTTGAAGGCGTTGATCGCCCGGCCGTCGTCCACCCGGACGCCGACGCCCCGGGCGTCGAGGACGCGTCGGGCGAAGCGGTGCACGCTCGTGAACGTCACGCGCTCCGCGACGTCGGGCGCCAGCCGGGTGAGCGACTGGGCCATGACCCCGGGCAGGGTGTTGACGAAGGTCACGACGAGCACCCGGCCCTGCGGGTTCATCCGGGCGAGGTACGCCGCGCGGTGCAGCCCGACGACCGTCTTGCCGGTACCGGCCGCGCCGCGGATGCGAGCCGGCCCGTTGAAGTTGCGTCGCACGAGCTTGGCCTGGGTGGGGTGGAGGAACGCCATCCAGTCCTCGACCGGGCTGGCCAGGACGGAGTCGAGGAGCGCGGCGTCGATCTCCTCCTCGCTGAGCAGCGGCTCCTGCCACGTGGCGGCGACCCGGGCAGGCTCGGCGACGACGGCGGACTGCGCCATCGCGAGGGCCGCAGCCCGCTGCGGGGCGGAGGCCCCGGGTGCTCCCATGACGGGGAACAACGCCATGCAGCGCGCGAGGATCTCGTCGACGCGCGCCGGGGTGTGCCGCTGACCGTGGCCGGCGATGAAGCTCAGGGCGTCACGTTCGCCGAGGACCTGGACGCTGTCGACCGTCTCGTCGATGCCGGCCCTGCCGTGCAGCACGACCATCGGGTGCACCTCGTTGGGCGACAACCCGATCTCGGCGAGATCCGCCTCGGCGGTCTGCCCGAGGTCGGCGAGCGCGTAGATGTCTTCTGTGACGTCGTCCTGGCCGCGGAAGATGCGCCCTCCGGTGATGGAGACCTCGCGCCACCACTTGGTGTCGACGATGAAGACCCCACCGGGGCCGACGACGACGAGGTCGACGTTCGCGGTCCGGCTGCCGGGCCACCGGCGGTCGGCGAGGAAGTGGTAGCCGACACCCGCGAGCCGCTCGAGCGCGGCGACCGTCGCCTTCTCCGAGACCTCCGCAGCGGCGAAGTTCCGCGACCGTGCGAGCGCTGCCGCGGCCGCCTGCTCGTGGGCGACCGCGAGCGCTGCCTGGCGTCGCGACTCGACACCCGCTGAGCGTCCCGCTGCCATCCGGTCCCCCGTCTCGTCGCACGCGATGGGCGCGTGCACTGCTGCCGTTCTCATCGGCACCGTGCCGCGCGCCTTGAGTGGACCGGACGTAGCGTGGAGAACTCCTCACCCGACGACCCAGGGGGTTCCCTTGCCGACCACCACCGACCGGCCGCTCGTCCTCGTCCTGCACGGCGCACGCGGCGACCTCGCGAAGCGGCTCGTCCTCCCCGGACTCGCGGAGCTCGTCGAACGTGACCTGCTGCCGGAACGCTGGGCCTTGGTCGGCGCGGGCCGCCGCGCCATCAGCGAGGACGAGTTCGCGGAGCTCATCGACGCCTCGCTCGAGGAGTTCGGACACGGCGAGGGATCCGACGCGGTCCGCACGGCGGCCGACCTCACCCGGCACGTCCGTTTCGCTCAGGAGGTCACCGAGGACGACGCTGGCGGGCTCCCCGAGACGCTCGACGAGGTGCGGCAGGCACTGGCGGACGACCCTTCTGACGTCCTCGTGGTGCACTACCTCGCGGTCCCGCCGACCACCTTCGAGCCGTTGACCCGCGCGCTCGGAGCGCACGGACTCGCGGACGGTGCGCGGGTCGTCTACGAGAAGCCGTACGGGACGTCTCCGGAGTCGTTCGCCGAGCTGGACGACGCCGTCCACGAGGTCTTCGACGAGGAGCAGGTCTACCGGATCGACCACTTCCTGGGGAAGGAGGGGACGCAGAACCTCCACGTGCTGCGGTTCGCGAACGAGCTGTTCGGTGGCGTGTGGAACCGGAACCACGTGCAACAGGTGCAGATCGACGTGCCCGAGGAGCTCGACGTCGCGGGCCGGGGCGAGTTCTACGACGCGACGGGCGCGGCCCTGGACATGCTCGTCACGCACCTGTTCCAGGTCGCCGCCGAGGTGGCGATGGAGCCGCCGCACGGGCTCGACGCCGACCACATCGGTCCCGCACGTGAGGCCGTCATCGGGTGCTTCCGGCCGCTCGACCCGGTGAAGGACGTCGTCCTCGGCCAGTACGAGGGCTACCAGGACACCGACGACATCGCCAGCGACTCCCTCACGGATACGTACGTCGCCGCACGCCTGTGGATCGACAACGACCGGTGGCGGGGCGTGCCGTTCCTCCTGCGGACGGGCAAGCAGATGGCTGTCTCCGCGCAGCGGGTCACGCTCGTGCTCAACACCCCGGAGGACCTCTTCGGGGAGGCCGTCGCGCCGGGACGCATCAGCATCTCGCTCAAGGGCGACGGTGCGATCGAGCTCGCGACGACCGTGAAACGCCCCGGCCCTGACCTCGCGCTCGCGACCGGCACGGTGTCCCTCTCGCTCGACGACGTCGAGCCCGGCGAGCCCCTGTCTGCGTACGCCTCGCTCCTGCACGACGTCGTCGCCGGCGACCGGTCGTTGTTCACGACGGCGACGGGGTTGCGGGCCGCATGGGAGACTTTCGCCCCGTTGCTCGGCGAAGACCGCCCGGCTGCCTCGCTCTACGCTCCCGGGTCCTGGGGCCCGGACGCTGCCCGTGAGCTCACCGGCGACATCGGGTGGGTTCTCGGCGACTGACGGGCCAGGGCGCTGGCAGGTACCCGCGCCCTCTCGTGACAGCGAAGAAGGGCCGGTCCCACCCGAGGGTGGGACCGGCCCTTCTGTCCGGTAGCTACCGGCTCATCAGCGACGCGTGCGGTTGCCGCCGCGGACGCCGATGTAGATCGAGATGAAGATGACGGCCATGACGATGGAGATGATCCAGCGGATCCAGTCGATCCCGTCCGTCTCAGCCACCCCGATCACGCCAGCGAGGTAGTACCCCGCGAGGGCGCCGAGCGCACCGAGGACGATCGTCCACAGCATCCCGATGTTCTGGTGGCCCTTCATGACGAGGCGAGCAAGTGCACCGATGACGGCGCCGAAGATGATCAGACCAATGAGTTCACCCATGAGGGCACCTCCTTCAAAAGAGCCGCTCTAAGCGCGGCTTCTGCCGATGTCAACGGGTTGACCCTCCCAGGTTCCTTTCATGTTCGCATCTCGAACTCGAGCGGACCCGCTGGGAGCCGCGTCATTCCGGGGGAAAGTCGCTGTTGTGCGCACGGGGCAGCGCTCTACCGTCGGGCAAAGTTCGCCCGCTCAGGAGCACCACGAGGGACCCGCTGTCCGCGCGGACCGCCGTGCCGGCGCCTTCCCAGCTCCACCCCGTGTCGGTGGCTTCCAGCCGGACGTCCGTGAGATCGACTCCGAACCAGGCTCCTCGCACGGCGGTCAGCTGGTCGAGGACGGCCGCCAACGCCTCCGGTGGGGCAACCGGCGCACGGCCCAGCGCCACCGTCACGTCGAGGGAGTGGATGACGGCGTGGCTGAGTGCACCCGCTGCGCCGCCGCCGGGTGGCTCCCACGCGTGGAGCGCGGGCGACCGGAGCTGCTCGACCAGCTCGCGCACGGGCAAGGACGCGTCTCGGGCGGCCACCGTGTCGGAGAGGACCGTGAAGTCGCCCCGGGCGGCTGCCATCTCCGCCCCGAACTCCACGGGGCCCAGCCGGACGGGCATGGTCATGTGCGCGACGACGTTGCTGACCCGCCAACGCTCGCAGAGGGAGGGAGCGTCCCACGTGGCCGGGGTCGCCGCGGCAAGGAGATCCGCGAGCGCGGTGAAAGTGCCGGCCACCCACGCCTGAGGGTCAGTCATAACGCCCGGAAGTCCTCGTCCGCCTCGAGGATCCGTGCCGCCTGGGCGGCCGCTCGGTCCTCCCCGACGCGCGGGACGAGCCCGATGAGCGTGTGCAGCGGCTCAGCGTGCTCCTCGCACAGGTCCACCTCCACCGCTCGCCCGCCCCCCGTGATCCCATACCGTCGGACGGGACGCCCCAGGTCCCCGCAGGTATCGCACACCGTGATCTGAAGCTGCGCCATGTCACTCCCTCGCTCGTGCGCAACGCCGGGCCGTCGCGCGAGGGACAACTGTTCCCCCACCCACCCACACTTTCCTCCGACCAGGCGGCAGCGGCGCGGTTAGTGTGGGGACGGTGACGACCAGTCGTGGGTACGACCGTGCGAGCGCCGGATGAGCGACCCGCCTCCCGTGCTGCTCGCGCTCGACCTCATCGGCACGTTCGCATTCGGCCTCAACGGAGCGCTCACCGCCGTGCGGGCCGTACGGCTCGACATCGTCGGGGTCATCACCCTCGGCATGATCACCGCGCTGGGCGGCGGCATCATCCGCGACCTGCTGCTCGGCGTGCCCCCGGACACCTTCCGGGACCTGCGCTACCTCGCGGTCGCCGCCGCAGGCGCGCTGCTCGTCTTCGCCTTCGCGCACTTCCTCGAACGGTTCACCTGGTCGATCGAGGTCTTCGACGCCGCCGGGCTCAGCGTCTTCGCGGTCACCGGTGCCGCCAAGGCGCTCGACCTCGGGCTCGGCCCCGTCCAGGCCACCATCCTCGGTGTCATCACGGCCGTCGGCGGCGGGACGATCCGCGACGTGCTCATCCGCGAGGTCCCCTCCGTGCTCCGCACCGGGCTGTACGCCGTCCCCGCGGTCGTCGCCGCAGCTCTCACCGTCGTCGTCGTCCGGACCGACATCTACAACGTGCGCACAGCCCTCGGCGCGGCCGCCGTGTGCTTCACCATCCGTATGGCTGGACTGTACTTCGACCTCCACGCCCCGCAGCCGCTCGAGCCACGCCAGCGGCGCCGGTCAGACGACGAAGGGACGCCCCGGGGTGGCGTGGCCACACCTGAGCACGAGTGAGCGCTCGCTATCGGGGGTCATGACGTTCGTGACACGCCGATGCACCAGGACTGCGTCCGCGGCGGCTACGACACCGACACGGTCGCCGCGATCGCCGGCTCCCTCCTCGGCGCACTCCACGGCGCGTCCGCGGTGCCCGGGACGTGGCGCCGCGTCGTCCACGGCTGGCCCGGCATCCGCGGCGACGACCTCGCCCACCTGGCCCTGCTCGCGACGAGCCGTGGCATCCCCGACGCGGCCGGCTGGCCGTCCGGCCGGCGCATGGCGTACCGCGGGTACGACACGTCCGCGCTCGTCCGCCACCCCCACGACCCGCAGGTGTGGCTCGGCGCGGTCGGCGCCCTCGACGCGCTGCCGGACGAGGTGGACGCCGTCGTGTCCCTCTGCCGCATCGGCACCGGGCAGATCCCGGACCGCATCGAGCCCGGCAACCGCGTCCTCGTCCGCCTCATGGACCGCGCCGGCACCGCGGAGAACATCAACCTCGACCTCGTCCTGCTCGACGCCGCCGACGCCGTCGCAGCCCTGCGCGCCGAGGGGCGCACCGTGCTGCTGCACTGCGTCCAGGCGCAGGCGTGGTGGATCGCGAGCGAGCTCGCCCGACGCCACCCACACCTGCTGGTCGCAGAGACGATGCACGACGTCGTCGGCACCTCGCTCGCTGTCTACGACCCGGACGACATCCCGACCCAGGTGATGCTCAACCGCGCCGCCGGCATCCATGTCATCGAGGTACCGCAGTTCGAGCTCGCGTGGGAGGACGTGTTCTCCGCACCCTCACCGCACGCGGTGGTCAAGGAGCTCGAGGAGTGCGCCGGGCTCGGACCGCCGAGCCGCGTACCGGCGACGACGTCCCGCACGATCGTCTACCGCGTCATCGCGCGGGTGCTGACGACGATGTCCGACGACCGGCACTCCTGGATGGTGCGCGGGCGACGACCCGAGGACGAGGGCTGGGGATGGATGGGTGACCTCGCCGCGTTCCCGAGCCTGCGGCGCCTGCTGCTCACCCAGCTCGAGACCGCCCTGGTCACGGCGACGCCGGGCACGACCTTCGTGCCCGGCGAGGACGAGGACTACGTGCCGGACCGCCGGGTCCTGCTGCGCGACCTCGAGGCGGTCGCCGTCCTCGACGTCACCGGTACCGTGCACACGGGCACCGGGTCCATGGACCTGCTGCCGCTCTACCGAGCGGTCGACAGCAACCTCACGATGACCGTGGCGCGTGCCCTGGGGGCAGTGCTCGGATGAAAGACCGCTGACCTACCCACAGAGCATCGCCCAGAGCATGGCCCCTCGACCAAGGATGTAGACATGACGAACCCGAGCATCGACATCGTCGCCGCGGCACGGAACATCGCCACCCGCGCCCACGCCGGGCAGACCGACAAGGTGGGAGCCGCCTACATCACCCACCCGGCCCGGGTCGCCCAGCGCGTGCGTGAAGCGAGCGGCTGCGACGACGCGGTGGCCGCCGCGTGGTTGCACGACGTCCTCGAGGACACGCCGGTCACTGCGGGCGACCTCGTGACCGCAGGCATCCCACCCCACGTCGTCGCGGCGGTCGACGCGGTGACGAAGCGGGACGGCGAGCCGACCGAGGACTACCTCCGCCGGGTCGCAGCCGATCCGCTCGCAGTCCAGGTCAAGCGCGCCGATCTCGCGGACAACACCGACCCGACCCGGACGGCGCAGCTCGACGACGTGACCCGCGCGCGCCTCGCAGTGAAGTACGCGAAGGCCGAACGCCTCCTCACGGAGTACACCGCCTGACCCCCACGCGGCCCGAGCCGCACCGGTGCCACGTCAGCGACGAGAGAGCGTCAGCGCCCCTGCAGCGCGTCCAGCGCGACGACCATCGCAGCGGCCACGCGCCCGTCGAGCCGCCCGCCGGGGACCGAGACGTTGTAGCGGTCCCGCAGCGAGAACTTGCGCTCGACGGACAGCACGGGCTGACCGTTGCTGTCCGCGAAGTCGAAGTGGAACGCGAAGGGCAGGTCGACGAACCGGCGGATGATCGCGATCGCCGGGCTGCGCTCCTGGCCGCGAGCGTTGATCCCCGCGGCCTCGAGGTTCCACGTGGATCGCAGGAGGGAGGCCTTGAAGTCCTTCTGGAACAGGCCGATGGGCTGACCGGCGGCGTCGAGCACGTCGTACGTCGCGCCGAGGTCGATGGCCTGTCGCGCCCGGAAGGAGAACACGGGCACGGTCCGCGAGTCGTCCGTGTAGAACGTCACCTGCTCCTTGAACGCCATGCGCTTCTGCTGGGCGACGGCGAGCAGAGGACCTTCCTCGCCGTTGGGACCGACCGCGTGGATCGCGTAGCGGTTGACCATCATGGTGATCTTCTGGTGGACGGCGAACTGCTGGATGCCGTACAGGGCGTTGGCGTTCATGGTGCTCCAGACGAAGGTGGGGGGGTGAGCACTTGAACAGTAGTGGTCCCGGTCACGTCCGTCGCACCCCCCACGGCACACCCCCGCCAGGCACGGGCCATACCAAAGTCGCACCCGACCGGCCGTCACGGTCGGCCTGACGCCATCTCCCCCTGCGTCGCGGCCACCGCGCGCTCGACCACACGAGGCAGGCTCCCGTCCTGCGCGAACCACGCCCGCTGGGCATCGGCACCGTTGCCCCGTCGCCACACGTCGTCGAGCAACCCGCGCACGGTGTCCAGGTCGCCGGTGGCCACGAGCGCGTCCTCGACGTACGTGACGAGCTCGCCGATCACCTCCCGAGCGGGCACGGGACGCATCGTCCGGGCACTCACGAGGTTGTCGCCCAACCCCGACCGCGCCGCGCGCCAGGACGCGGCACGCAGCTGCTCCGTCCGCAGGGCGGGCGCGGAGTGTCCGCTGGCGGCGTGGCGCGAGGCGGTCTCGACGAGACCACGGACGAGCGCACCGATGAGCGCCGCGTCCTGCGGGTACAGGCACACGTCCGCGACCCGCACCTCGAGCGTCGGGTACTTCGCGGACAGGCGGGCGTCGAAGTACACCATCCCGGTGTCGAGGATCGCCCCGGAGTCGACGAGGGACTGCACGGTCGCGTGGTACGCGGCGGCGGAGCCGAACCCCGCTGCCGGGCCCGCCGTCGGCCACCGGTTCCACACCTGCGAGCGGAAGCTCGCGTAGCCGCTGTCCTGCTCCTGCCAGAACGGCGAGTTCCCGCTGAGGGCGAGCAGCGACGGCAGCCACGGACCGATCCGGTCGAGGACAGCGACGCCTTCCTCGTCGTCGACGATCTCCACGTGCACGTGGCACCCGCCGGTGAGCTGCTCGCGGGCGGTGAGCGCGAACTGCTGACTGATCCTGCGGTACCGCTCGGAGCGGCTCGCGGTCGGCTCCACCTGGACGGGCGAGGTCGCGATCGCCGCGACCTGGGCGCCGACGTCGAGCGCCGCGGCCTGCGCCTGGCGGCGCCCTGTGCGGATCTGCTCGGCCAGCTCAGCGAGGTCGGCGCACGGACGGGTGCCCGTCTCGATCTGCTGCTGCTGGAGCTCCGCCTCGAGCTCACCGCCCGGGAGCTCGGACGGCGTGTCCGGGTCCCGCTCGGCCGTGACGCCCGTAGCACTCGACCCCGGCTTCTCGACCGCGTCGAGCAGCGCTCCGGCGACCGCGACGGGGCGGCCTCCTCGCCCGATGAGCAGGAACTCTTCCTCAACTCCCATGGTTCGCACCGCCCCAGTGTGGGGGTATGGCGCCATTTGGGCATTCCGGCGACCCGCGGAGGGGAGATCCGCCCTACGCCGGCACCGCGTCGCCCGGGCCGGCGAGCGCCTCGAGGACGCCCTGCCCGAACTTCTCGAGCTTCGCCGCGCCGATCCCGCTCACCCCGCCGAGCTCCTCGAGGGACGACGGCCGCAGCACCGCGATGTCCCGCAGCGTCGCGTCGTGGAAGACGACGTAGGCGGGCACGCCCTGCTCCTTCGCGGTGGCCGCACGCCAGGCCCGCAGCCGCTCGAACACGGACGCCGCGGTGTCGTCGAGGTCGACCGCGGCAGCCGCGCGCCCGCCACCGCGCCCACCTGTCGCACCGCGCTTCGTCGACCGGGTGCGCGGCGCCTTGGCCGCCTCCTCGCGCAGCAGGACGCTGCGCGCCCCGGAGAGCACCTCCGCGCTCGCCTCGGTGAGCTGCAGCGTCCCGTACCCGTCACCGTCGACCCCGAGCAGCCCGCGGGCGAGGAGCTGGCGGACGACACCTCGCCATTGCGTGTCCGTGAGGTCGGTCCCGATACCGAACGTCGAGAGCGTGGTGTGCCCGAGCTGGGTGATCCTCGGTGTCTCGTTGCCGAGCAGGATGTCGACGAGGTGACCCGCTCCGTACCGCTGACCCCGCTCGCGCTCCAACCGCACCACCGTGGACAGCAGCTTCTGGGCGGCGACCGTCCCGTCCCACGTCTGCGGCGGGGTGAGGCACGTGTCGCAGTTGCCGCACGGGGTGCTCTCCTGGCCGAAGTACGCGAGCAGCTGGACGCGGCGGCACTCGACCGTCTCGCACAGGGCGAGCATCGCGTCGAGGTGCGCCGACAGCGTCCGGCGGTGCGCGGCGTCACCCTCGGACTGGTCGATCATGCGCCGCTGCTGCACGACGTCGGCGAGCCCGTACGCCAGCCACGCCGTCGACGGAAGCCCGTCACGGCCGGCACGGCCGGTCTCCTGGTAGTAGCCCTCCACGGACTTGGGCAGGTCGAGGTGCGCGACGAACCGCACGTCGGGCTTGTCGATGCCCATGCCGAAAGCGATGGTGGCGACCATGACGAGGCCGTCCTCGCGCAGGAACCGCGACTGGTTCGCCGCCCGCACCCGGGTGTCGAGCCCGGCGTGGTACGCCAGCGCGGGGATGCCCTGCGCGACGAGGTGCGCCGCGGTCTCCTCGACCGACCGGCGGGACAGGCAGTAGACGATCCCCGCGTCCCCGGGGTGCTCGGTGCGCAGCAGCTCGACGAGCTGGGCCCGCGGGTTGTTCTTGGCCACCACGCGGTACTGGATGTTGGGGCGGTCGAAGCTCGCGACGAAGTGCTTCGCGTCGGTGAGCTGGAGCCGCTGCGCGATCTCGGTGTGCGTCGTGCGCGTCGCGGTCGCGGTGAGCGCGATGCGCGGGACGTCGGGCCACCGCTCGTGGAGCACGGACAGCTGCAGGTAGTCGGGCCGGAAGTCGTGTCCCCACTGGGAGACGCAGTGCGCCTCGTCGATCGCGAAGAGCGCGATGCGCCCCCGGTCGAGGAGCGCGAGCGTGTCCGGGACGCGCAGGCGCTCGGGGGCGAGATAGAGGAGGTCGAGGTCGCCGGCGACGAAGGCCTCCTCCACCGCCCGGCGCTCGGGGAACGTCTGGGTCGAGTTGAGGAACCCGGCTCGCACGCCCAGCGCCGAGAGCGCATCCACCTGGTCCTGCATGAGGGCGATGAGCGGGGACACGACGACACCCACCCCGTCCCGCACGAGCGACGGCACCTGGTAGCACAGGGACTTGCCCCCACCGGTGGGCATGAGGACGAGGGCGTCACCGCCCGCGATCACCGTGTCGATGATCTCGGCCTGCTCACCGCGGAACGCGTCGTACCCGAACACCCGCCCGAGCACCTCGAGCGCCCCGGCGCCACCCTCGATGGCGCGGGCCGCCTCGACGACCGCCTCGGCCTCGACCGACTCCGGTGGGACGGCGCTCGCCGTCACGTCGTCGACCTGGACAGGACTTCCTGGCAGCACACTCTCAGCTCCTCGCACGGCGGTACCAGCACGCTATGCCATGTGCCCGACACTGGGAAGCACGCTCGTCCGCGCCTGTGGACGACCACGGCACAGGTCGACGTAGCCTTGGAGGACCCCCCGACCATCAGAGGAGCGTGCCGTGCCCTGGACCGTGAACGGAGTTGTCGCCCGCGCCGAGGGAGCGCCGGTCGAGACCGTGCAGATCGTCGTCCCGGATCCCGGGCCCGGCGAGGTCGTCGTCGACATCGCCGCGTGCGGTGTCTGTCACACCGACGTGCACTACCGCGAGGGCGGGATCAGCGACGACTACCCGTTCCTCCTCGGCCACGAGGCCGCCGGGACCGTCTCCGCGATCGGCGAAGGGGTGGACAACGTCGCCGTCGGTGACACCGTCGTCCTCAACTGGCGCGCGGTCTGCGGCGAGTGCCGCGCCTGCAAGCGCGGGCGCCCGCAGTACTGCTTCAACACCCACAACGCGACGCAGCGGATGACCCTCACGGACGGCACCCCGCTCACGCCCGCGCTCGGGATCGGGGCGTTCGCGGAGAAGACCCTCGTCGCCGCGGGCCAGGCCACGAAGGTCGACGCGGGCATCGACCCCGCGGTCGCAGGCCTCCTCGGGTGCGGGGTCATGGCGGGTATCGGCGCCGCAGTGAATACCGCGCCCGTGCAGCGTGGCGACACCGTCGCCGTCATCGGGTGCGGCGGGGTCGGCTGCGCGGCCGTCGCCGGAGCCGAGCTCGTCGGGGCACGCCGGATCATCGCGATCGACCTCGACGACCGCAAGCTCGAGTGGGCGCGCACCCTCGGCGCGACGCACACCATCAACTCCAGCGGCCTCGACCAGGACGGCGTCGTCGCCGCGATCGCCGAGCTCACCGACGGGTTCGGGGCCGACGTCGTCATCGACGCCGTCGGCCGACCGGAGACGTGGAAGCAGGCCTTCTACGGACGCGACCTCGCCGGTACTGTCGTCCTCGTCGGTGTCCCGACGCCCGAGATGACGCTGGAGCTCCCCCTCGCCGACGTCTTCGGTCACGGCGGAGCGCTGAAGTCCTCGTGGTACGGGGACTGCCTGCCGGAACGCGACTTCCCGGCGCTGCTCGAGATGTACACCCAGGGGAGGCTGCCGCTCGACGCGTTCGTGTCCGAGCGCATCGGCCTCGACGACGTGGAAGAGGCATTCGCGACGATGAAGACCGGAACCGTCCTGCGCTCGGTGGTCGTCCTGTGACCGCCGACCTCAGCTCCGATGCAGCTCAGCCCACCGCCCGCGTGGAGCACCTCGTCACGTCCGGCACGTTCTCCCTCGACGGGCAGACGTTCGACGTCGACAACAACGTGTGGATCGTCGGTGACGACTCCGAGGTGCTCGTCCTCGACGCGCCGCACGACGTCGAGGCCATCGCCGCCGCTGTCGGCGACCGCCGCGTCGTCGCGATCCTCGCGACCCACGCCCACGACGACCACATCCGCCGGGCACCCGAGCTCGCCCGGCGTCTGGGCGCCCCGATCTGGCTGCACCCGGCCGACCGCGAGCTGTGGGAGCTCACGCACCCGGCGGGCAGTGCTGACGACGTCGTCGTCGAGGACCTCACGGACCGCCAGGTGATCACCCTCGCGGGCGCGACGTTCCACGTGCTCCACACCCCGGGTCACACCCCGGGCTCGGTCAGCCTGTTCTCACCCGAGCTCGGGGTCGTCTTCACCGGCGACACCCTGTTCGCAGGAGGCCCCGGCGCGACGGGCCGCAGCTACAGCGACTTCCCCACGATCATCGTCTCGATCCGCACCCGCCTGCTCACCCTGCCGCCCGACACCGTCGTGCACCCCGGGCACGGTGACTCCACGACCATCGGCGACGAGCTCCCGCACCTCCAGGAGTGGATCGCCCGCGGACACTGAGAGAGCCGATGCGCAGAGACCCGCGCCGGTCTACTCGAGCAGCTCCCGCACGTCGCCCGCCGTGAGGCTGGCGCTGCCGGACGCGCCCGCGCCGTCGAGCACGCTCGCGAAGAGCTCGGACTTGGACGCCTTGAGCGCCATGACCTTCTCCTCGATCGTGTCCGTGGAGACCATGCGGTAGACCATGACGTTGCGCTGCTGGCCGATGCGGTGGGCCCGGTCGACGGCCTGGGCCTCCGCTGCCGGGTTCCACCAGGGGTCGAGCAGGAAGCAGTAGTCGGCGGCGGTGAGGTTGAGGCCGAAGCCTCCGGCCTTGAGGCTGATGAGGAACACCGTGGTCTCCCCCGACGTGAACCGCTCGATCGTCTCGGTGCGCTTGCGGGTCCGGCCGTCGAGGTAGGAGTAGTCCACGGACGCCTTGTCGAGGTGCGTGCGCACCCGCGCGAGGAACTGGGTGAACTGGCTGAAGATCAGCACCGAGTGCCCCTCGGCGAGGATGTCGTCGAGCATCTCGAACAGCACCCCGAGCTTGGACGACGGCACCTTCGCGTGCTCGGCGTCGACGAGGCTCACGTCGAGGCTCGCCTGGCGGAGCACCGTGAGCGAGCGGAACACCTCGAAGCGGTGCTCCCCGAACTCCTCGACGAGTCCCAGCACCTTGGTGCGCTCCCGCTGCAGGTACTGGTCGTACAGCTGGCGGTGGCGGGAGTTGAGGGTCACCTCGACGACCTGCTCCTGCTTCGCCGGGAGATCGGTGGCGACCTCCTCCTTGGTGCGCCGCAGCATGAACGGGGACACCCGGCGGCGCAGCTGGGCCAGGCGCGGCGCGCTCCGTTCCTTCTCGATGGGCCGGGCGTAGTACTCCGTGAAGCGCACCGGGCTGGGGAACAGCCCCGGGCTGACGATCGACAGGATCGACCACAGCTCCATGAGGGTGTTCTCGAGGGGGGTTCCGGTGAGCGCGAGCTTGAACGGGACGTCGAGGCGCCGCGCGCACTGGTACGCGACGGACTGGTGGTTCTTGACGAACTGCGCCTCGTCGAGGACGAACCCGGCCCACCCCATGGCCTCGTACTCCGCGAAGTCCAGCCGGAAGAGCGCGTAGGAGGTGACGACGACGTCGGCGCCGGCCACCAGGTCGGACAACGGTCGCTTGCGGCGGGCCCGCGTCTCGGTGACGGTCGCCGCGACGAGACCGGGCGTGAAGTGGCGCACCTCCGCGGCCCAGTTCCCGACGACGCTCGTCGGTGCGACGACGAGGAACGGCAGCTGCTGCCCGCCCTCCTCGGCCGTCCCCTGCTCGCGCACGTGCTGGACGAGCGCGAGCGCCTGGAGCGTCTTGCCCAGACCCATGTCGTCCGCGAGGATCCCGCCGAGCCGGTTGCGGTACAGGAAGGCGAGCCACTCGAACCCGTCCTGCTGGTACGCGCGCAGCTGCGCGCGCAACCCCTCGGGTGGCTCGACGCGCGCCGGGCGCTCGCCCGCCGCGAGGGCCCCGAGCGCCGTCCGCCACGTCTCGGCCTGGGCACCGACGAGCCCGAGGTGCTCGAGCTCCTCGAAGAGGCCGGCCTGGAACCGGTTGACCCGCAGGGTCCCACCCATCGTGTCCTGGAGGGCGCGCGCCTCGTCGATGAGGTCGCGCAGGCGACCGAACCGCTCGTCCTCGAGCGAGAAGTGCGTGCCGTCGACGAGCAGGATCTTCGTCTTGCCGAGCGCCAGCGCGGTGAAGACGTCGGCGAGCGGCACCTGGTGGACGCCCGCGCGCACGAGGATGCCGAGGTCGAACCAGTCGCGCTTGTCGGGCAGCGTCGTCGTCGTCACCGACACCTCGACGTCGGGCTCGAACCGGTAGGTGACCCCCTCGACGCCGTCGTCCGTGACAGCGACGCCGAACGCGGGCTCGGTCCGAGCGAGCTCCTGCAGGGCGGGCAGCTCCTGCGTGAAGAACTCCGCCGTCTCGATCCCCCAGAGCTCCTCCTGCCCGACGCCCGCGTTCGCCTGCGCGAAGATCTGCCGCCCGCGGGCGTTCGGCCGGGGGCGGCGGCTCGCCTGCGCGTCGCGGACCTTCCGCAGGCGCGGCGAGAGCGCGCTCACCCGGTCGAGGAGAAGCTCCTCGGCGGCGACGTCACGCATCGGGTGGACGAACACGGAACCGACGGCGAAGGCAGGGATGCGCTCGTCGGGCGCACCTGGCCCCGCGCCGTCGGGCACCGCGTAGCGCCACTGCCACCGCAGCTGCGTGCCGTGGTCGGGCAGATGGGTGACGTCGAGCCACAGGTGCGGACGCGGCCGCTCGGGCAGGGCGACGGCGGGGTCGACGTCGACCGTGCCGAAACGGTCCCCGAGGCCGGGCAGCACCCGTGCGAGGAAGCGACGTTCGTCCGCGGCGGGCACCTCGAGCGGGGCGTCACGCTCGAGGAGGGACCGGGCGGCGTCGTCGAGCGGCTCCGCGAGCCGCGCGAGCAGGAGCGGGCTCTCCTTGCTGGGGACCGGACCGCCGACCCACGCGAAGAAGCCGGTCGCGGGCGTCCCGAGGAGCACCGTGCAGGCGCGCTCAAGAGGGACGGTGTGCCCGGCCGGGGTGATGGACGCGGTCACATCGAGCCCCGCAGCGGTCCGCGCCACCCGGAGCGCGGTGGTGGCGGGGTCGAGGGGGAACGGCACGAGCGTCTGCGCCTTGTCGGACTGCACGATCGGCAGCCCCTCCCGGCGGGCCTCGTCGAGCAGCGCCCAGAACGCGGCGCTCGGCAGGGCGTCGGCGAGGATCCACTGCGGCGGGTGCTCGGCGAGGGTGGAGGCGGCGAGCCCGTACAGCGAGCGCAGGATGTCCACGTGACTGTCGGGGTAGTCCGCGCGCCGGTAGTTGACGTAGCGCAGCTCGTCCCACCCGATGCCGGTGCGCACCCAGCGTCCCCGGGCGCCGCGCACGACGGGCCGCATGCCCAGGCGCACCGCCGGTCCGCTCCGCAGGAGCGAGCGCTGGTCACGGGGGCGGGACCCTGGCAGGAGCTCGGCCTGCAGGCCGAGCTCCGGGGCGCCCCCCGTCCCGGACGCTTCGAGAGACAGCTGGGAGAGTGTCGCCGGCTCGGAGTCCGGCAGCGGGTCGGGGGGCGTGAGGAAGTCCGCGAAGGCCTCCTCCCACTCCGCGGGCCGGCGCCCCGGCGCAGCACCCGCGGCCGTCCCGGACAGCTTGTCGCAGTAGGCCAGCAGCACCGCGGCGACATGCTTGCAGTTCAGGCGGACGGGGCAGGAGCAGTGGCCATAGCGCGGCGTCGCGCCGTCGCCCGGCCCGGACATCTCGGCGACGGCGACGTACTGCTTGCCCCCGGACCCCCGCACGTGCCCGACGACGGTCGACCCGTTGTGCGCCACGGACAGCACGTGGCCGGAGCGGACGTACTCAGCGCCCCGATCAAGGACGTCCGCCCCGACGAGGGTCGAGACGTCGGCGGGAGTGAGCACACGGTCATTCAATCACCGCCCGCTGACACCCCCGGATGCTGCGCCGGAGTGCGCTCCCTACACTCGGGAAGGTCCTCAGGCACGACCAGCCCCAGGGAGACCCGACATGAACGACCTCGCCGTGCAGCAGCTCGCCGTCGTGACAGGAGCGTCCAGCGGGATCGGGCTGGAGATGGTCAAGCAGCTCGTCGACGCGCACTTCGACGTCCTCGCCTGCGCGGAGGACGCCGAGCTGGAGACAGCGATCGCCCCCCTCGTCGCCGCGGGAGCGCCGATCGAGACCGTGCGGGCAGACCTCGCGACGCCCGCGGGCCTCGACACGCTCGTCGCAGCGATCGGCGGGCGCCCGGTGGACGCCCTGCTGCTCAACGCCGGGGTCGGCGTCGGAGGCCCGTTCGTCGAGACCCCGCTCGAGGAGGACCTGCGCCTCATCCAGCTCGACGTCGTCTCCGTCGTCAGCCTGACCAAGCGCCTCCTGCCCGCGATGGTGGCGCGTGGCACCGGGCGGATCCTCATGACCGCCTCGGTCGCGAGCCTCATGCCGGGCCCCTACTACGCGACCTACGCGGCGTCGAAGGCGTTCGTCCTCAGCTTCTCGCAGGCGATCCGGTACGAGCTCAAGGACACGGGCGTCACGGTCACCGCACTGCTCCCAGGCCCGACGGACACCGAGTTCTTCGAGCGGGCCCACATGGAGCAGACGCCCGTCGGCAAGCAACCGAAGGACGACCCCGCGAAGGTCGCCCACGAGGCTATCGAGGGCATGCTCGCCGGCGACCACGAGGTGTCGACCGCGTCGCTCAAGACCAAGGCCCAGACGGCGATGGGCAAGGTGCTGCCCGACAAGACGAAGGCCGCGGTGCACGCGGCGTTCACGAAGCCGCTCGACGGCGACCCGACGTAGACGTCGCCGGGCAGCGCCGGCCCGCCGACGTCAGCTCGTCGGGCGGTCCCCGGAGTGGCCCGACTTCTCGGCAGCCAGCTCCGCCAGCGCGCTGTACGGGGCGGGCCGCGATGCCCCGCCGCCGGGGTTCGGGCCGTCCACCGGCCGTGCGGCGGCTCGCGGTCGGGGCGGCGGGGTGGCCTGCCCGCGGTGGATGCTCGTAGCGAGGTCGAGGATGTCGTCGACGTTGGTGGCCAGCCGGTGGACGCCGACGACGATCGCGACGAACGAGAGCGCCGAGAGCAGGAAGCCCAGGATGAACACCGGGCCGAGCGTGGCGATCACTCCCTCGTCGTAACCCTTCGACTCCGGGGGGAACAGCCCTCCCAGTGCCATGAAGAAGCTACCCGCCACATTGAGGATCAGCCCAGCGACAAGCGGACCAGAAGACCGTTTCACGACACTCCCTCGATCGCCACCACTTCCGGGAGCGAAGGTACACCACAGGAATCAGGCCACGCCGAGGTACGCGTCCTTGATCGCCGGGTCGGCGAGCAGCTCCTTGCCGCCGCCGGTCCGCACGACAGCGCCCGTCTCGAGCACGTACGCGCGGTCCGACCGCGACAGGGCCTGCTGCGCGTTCTGCTCCACGAGCAGCACCGTCGTGCCCTGCTTGTTGATCTCGCTGATGATGCGGAAGATCTGCTGGATGATCATGGGCGCCAGACCCATGGACGGCTCGTCGAGCAGCAGCAGGCGTGGCCGGGCCATGAGCGCCCGACCGATCGCGAGCATCTGCTGCTCGCCACCGGACATCGTTCCGCCCACCTGGTTGCGGCGCTCCTTGAGCCGCGGGAAGAAGGTGAAGACCCGGTCGACCGTCTCGTCGTGCTCTGCCTTCGTGTCGAACGTCCGCGCGAAGCACCCCATCTCGAGGTTCTCCATGACGGTCATCCCCGCGAACACACCACGGCCCTCGGGCGCCTGGACGATGCCCCGCTCCACCCGCAGGTGCGGTTTGAGGCGCGTGATGTCCTCGCCGTCGAACACGATGCTCCCGCGCGCGAGCGGGCGGATCCCCGAGATGGCGCGCATCGTCGTCGTCTTGCCGGCGCCGTTCGCACCGATGAGCGTGACGAGCTCTCCCGACTCCACGGTGAGCGACAGCCCGTGGAGCGCCTCGATCCGGCCGTAGGCGACGGTCATGTCCGTGATCTCAAGCAGTGGCATCGTCAGGCACTCCCAGGTAGGCGGCGATGACCGCGGGGTCGTTCGTCACGTCAGCGGGGGTCCCCTGCGCGATGACCTTGCCGAACTCCAGGACGACGATCCGGTCCGTCACCCCTCGCACGAGGCGCATGTCGTGCTCGATGAGCAGCACGGTGTACCCGTCGTCGCGGATCTGCTGGATGAGACCCACGAGGGCCTCCTTCTCTGCGGGGTTGAACCCCGCAGCGGGCTCGTCGAGGCACAGGAGCTTGGGTTCCGTGGCCAGCGCCCGCGCGATCTCCAGGCGCCGCTGGTCCCCGTAGGACAGGTTGCGTGCCTTCTCGGTCGCACGGCCGCCCACCCCGACGAACTCGAGCAGCGCCATCGCCCGGTCGATGCCCTCGCGCTCCTCGCGGCGGTGCCGGGGCGTGCGGAACACGGCGCCCGGCACCGACGTCGAGTGCCGGGCGTCCGTCCCGACGACGACGTTCTCCAGCGCCGTCATCTCGTTGAACAACCGGATGTTCTGAAACGTCCGGGCGATCCCCGTGCGGGTGATCTGGTAGCGCTTCTTGCGTCCGACCGGCTCCCCGTCGAACACCACGGAGCCCGACGTCGGGCGGTAGACGCCGGTCATGGCGTTGAAGCACGTCGTCTTGCCGGCCCCGTTGGGACCGATGAGCCCGAGGATCTCCCCCCGGCGGATGTCGAACGTCACGTCGTCGACGGCCGTGAGACCACCGAACTGCACGGTGACGCCCTCCATCCGCAGCAACGGCTCCCCCGCGGCCGCGTGCACCTCGCGCGTCGGTGCGACCTTCTCCGCGACGACGGTGGGATCAGCCAGCTCGGGCTGGACGTCCGCGACGTCCACGATGACGGGCTCGTCGATCCCCCCTCCGGGCATGTCCGCCTCGCGCGGACCCGAGGTGAGGTTCTTCTCTGTCCCGCGAAACGGCTCGCCGTGCTCCGCGCCGGCACCCACGCCGCCCGGGTCGTGGCTGCTCATGACTGCTCCTCGGTCGCTCGGATGGTGCGGCGGGCAGAGACGTAGAGCTGGCGTCCGTAGGTGAGGAGCTTCTGCCGCACCGGCAGCAGGCCCTGCGGCCGGAACACCATGAGCACCATGAGCGCGAGCCCGAAGAAGAGATACCGGAGCTCGGCGATCTCGGTGCCGTTGATGGGGATGCCGAACAGCTCGGTCCGTCCGAGGAAGAAGTTCGGCAGGTACACGATGAGGAACGCGCCGAGGATCACCCCGAGCTTGTTGCCCTGCCCGCCGAGGACGACGGCGCACAGGAACAGCACCGAGTTGATGACGTTGAAGTTCGTGGGGTTCACGAACTGCACCTGACCCGCGTACAGCGCGCCGGACATACCACCGATGCCGGCGCCGATGACGAACGCCCACAGCTTGAACCGGAAGGTCGGTACACCCATGATCTCCGCGGCGTCCTCGTCCTCCCGGATGGCCACCCACGAGCGCCCGACACGTGACCGCTCGAGGTTCCCGACGAACAGCAGCACGACGACGATGAGCACGAGGCTCAGCCAGTACCACCACACGCCCGAGTTGAGGGTGCCGGACCCGCTGCCCGCGGAGAACACCCCGTTGACGTTGGTCTCGCTCACCCCCACCCGGGGGTAGGCCACCTGCGAGAGTCCACGGCCGCCACCCGTGACGTCGTCGAGGTTGTCGGCGAGCAGCCGGACGATCTCGCCGAAGCCGAGCGTGACGATCGCCAGGTAGTCCCCCCGCAGACGGAGCGTCGGCGACCCGATGACCAGCCCGGACAACGCCGTGACGGCCATCGCGAGCGGCAGCGCCGCGAGCCACGCCCAGTCCTGGGACAACCAGCCGCCCTCGACCGTCTGGTTCCACGGGCTCTTCGGGCTCGTGAGGATCGCGACGGTGTACGCCCCGATCGCGTAGAACCCGATGTAGCCCAGGTCGAGCAGGCCGGCCTGCCCCACCACGACGTTGAGACCGATCGCGATGAGCGCGTACATGCCGAACTGCGCCATGACGGCACCGAAGTTCGTCCCCACGGTGGTGAGCACCGGGAGGTTGAGGATCGGCAGCAGCGCCACGAACACGAGGAACGGGATCCCCACGAGCCACTGGGTGGGGCGCGCGAGCGCGTCCCACCACAGACGGAACCTGTCGCCCACACCTGCGTGGGGGCGCATGTGGGTGCTCGCGCCGACCTCCTCGGACGGCGTCCCTGGCCCCGTCATGCGCGTGCCCTTCCGAGTGATTCCCCGAGGATCCCCGTGGGACGGAACATGAGGACGAGGATGAGCAGCGCGAACGCCACGACATCCCGCCACTCCGTGCCGAACAGCACCTGGCCGTAGTTCTCCATGACGCCGAGCAGCAGTCCGCCGAGCAGAGCTCCGCGAAGGTTGCCGATGCCGCCGAGCACCGCGGCGCAGAACGCCTTGATCCCGAGGATGAACCCGCCCGAGTAGATGATGCCGTTCGGCACGCGCAGCGTGTACAGCAGGGCTGCGGCACCGGCGAGGATGCCGCCGATGAGGAACGTCAGCCCGATGATCCGCTCACGGGACACACCCATGAGCGTCGCCGTCACCGGGTCCTGCGCCACCGCCCTGATCCCTCGACCGAACTTCGTCCGGTTGATGAACAGGTCGGCGGCGAGGGCCAGCAGCAGCGCGGAGAGCACGATGATGATCGCCACGTTCGTGACGTTCGCGCTCCCGATCGTGAACTGCACCTCGGGCTGGACGAGCCGGATCGGTTGCTGCGCGTTCACCCCGCCCAGGGAGTTGCCGGTGAGCCGAGGGAGCACGAAGTGCACGAACTCCTGGAGCACGAACGACGCACCGATCGCCGTGATGAGGAAGACCAGCGGCGCCGCGTTGCGTGCACGCAGCGGCCGGTATGCGACCCGTTCCAGACCGAGCGCCACTCCCCCGGAGATGACCATCCCACCGATCATGGCCGCAGCCAGATACGCGATGGTCATCGGTATGCCGAGGTTGTAGGCGTTCCCGCTGGGACCGAAGCCGAGGAGCATGAGGGCCGCGTACTGGCCGACCATGCCGAGCATGAACACCTCGGAGTGGGCGAAGTTGATGAGCCGGAGCACCCCGTAGACCAGGGTGTAGCCGACAGCCACCAGCGCATACACCGACCCGTAGGTCAGTCCGTCCACCGTCAGTGCCCAGAAGTTGCGACCCAGTCCCGCGACGTCGAACCCGATGAGGGAATCCGCCACGACCATGGTGTCGACGAGGGCTACCGTCATCGAGTGCACTACTCGACGTTGTAGATCCAGATGAGCGCCTCGCTCAGCTCACCCGTGTCGTCCCACGAGTACTCGCGGGCGAGGCCTGCACCCTCGTAGGTGCTGACGAACTCGAGCATGCCTGCACGGTCGGTGATGCCGGAGTCGATCCCGGCGAGCATGATCGTCATGAGGTCGTAGCCCTCGGTGGAGTAGACGCCGGGCGCCTGGCCGGAGCTGGCCTCGTACTCGGCGGCGAACTCCTCGGGCGCGGGGCCGCAGGGGCACGACAGGATGGCGCCCTCGGCAGCAGAGCCTGCCTGGGTGACGAACTGCGGGTCGTTGGTCCCGTCCGCGGAGACGAACGGGATGTCGACGCCGGCGTCGCGCAGCTGCTGTGCGAACGGCGCGCCCTCGGCGTAGTAGCCCGCGTAGAAGACCGCGTCCGCCTCGGCGCCGCTGATGACCTGGACGGCCGCGGCGAAGTCCTTGTCCCCGGTCTTCACGTCCGCGGAGCAGGACTCGTCTGCAGCGTCCCCGAGCCCGGCCGTGATCTGCTCGGCGAGCCCGATCCCGTAGTCGGAGTTGTCCGCCACGACGCACACGGTCTCGTACCCGAGGGTGTCGACGAGGTACTTGGCGACGGCCGGACCCTGGATCGCGTCGTTGGCGAGGCCGCGGTAGAAGGTCGACCACCCCTGGGTCGTGAGGTCCGGGTTCGTGGCCGAGGCCGACAGCGACAGGAGCCCGGCCTGGTTGAAGATCGCGCCGGTCGCGTTGGTCTCACCCGAGAACGCCGGGCCGAGGAGGCCGATGACGCTGGCGTCTCCGACGATCTGCGGCGCTACCTGGGTGGCCTTCTGCGGGTCGCCCTCGGTGTCGAACTCCTTGAGCGTCACCTGGCAGTCCGGGTTGGCCGCGTTGTGCTTGTCGAGCGCCACCTGCGCACCGAGGAGGATGTTCTGGCCGAGGGCCGCGTTCGCGCCGGTGAGGGCGCCGGCCATGGCGATCGCGACACCGTCGCAGGTCGCGGTGCCGTCGCCGGCCGGGTCGACCGGGTCGGTCGCCTCGCCCGCCGGTACCTCGGCACCCGTGACGTCGATCTGGACAGCGGGGACGATCGCGAGGTCGGCCGCAGACGAGCTGCTGCCACCGCTGCTCTCCGTGTCGGTGGACCCGTCCGTGGACTTGGAACTGCAGCCGGTGATGGCGAGAGCGGCGGTGACCGCGAGCGCGAGCCCGGTGGATGTGCGGCGTGCGAACGAACGCATCGATAAACCTCCAACGTGGGAGCCTGCGTCCGGGATCCCGGACTGCAGCGCCGTGGAACGGGAAGTGGTACCTCCCGCGGTGCCCGAAGCCTCCCATCGGTCCGTTGCCGCGAGATTTGTCACATGTTACGCACGCATTTCCCTCCGTAGGCATATCCGCCTATCCAGACTTTCGCGACGTGTCGCTGCGCTCTGCCGTCGCGCCGCTCCAGAACTCGTCGAGCACCTGCGCTGTCGCCCCCGGGTTCTCCTCCCCGGGACAGTGCCCGGCGTCGGGGATCACCCGGTACTCGGCCGCGAGCGTGGTGGCCATCGCACGCTGCCACGCCTGCGGCCAGGCGGCGTCGGTGGCGCCGTGGGCGACGAGGCACCGCAGCCCGGTCGCGGCCAGCCCGGGCGTCCGGTCCGTGGGGTCCCAGAGGATCTCGACGATGCCCCGCAGGCTGTCCGTGGACGTCCGCTCGGCGCGTTCGCGGCGGTACGCGTCGTACGGCTCGAGGCGTGCGGGGTCGAGCGCGGCGAGCCGGACGTTGTCCTTCTCCCACAGCCCCAGCGACCCGCGGTCGTCGAGCACCCGCAGGCGCTCGGCCCGGCCGAGACCCCAACCGCGGGGGCCGGAGCACAGCAGGACGACGTCGCTGAACGCCTCGGGCGCAGCGGTCGCGGCTGCGCGGGCGACGAGCCCGCCGAAGCTGTGCCCGAGCAGGTGCACCGGTTCGCTCCCGCCGACGATGCGCGCCACCTCGACGGCGTCCGTCGCGAAGTCGTCGAGGTGGTAGCTGCTCGTCCCCTGGGGTGCGACGGAGTCCGCCTGGCCGCGTTGGCTGTAGGCCCACACGTCCCACCCCCGCGCGGCGAGCAGCGGCATCGTCGGTGCGAAGTCCTCCTTCGAGCCGGTGAAGCCCGGGACGAGGAGCGCCGTGCCGCGGACGGGTGCGCCAGCGGGCGGCGCGGCGTGCAGAGCGGTGAGTGGACCGACGCGCGCGTCGACGACGACGGCGTCGACGCCCGGCGGGAGGGAGAACAGACCGAAGGGGCGTCCGGGACGGATGTGTTCAGCAGGCATGCGCCTCACTGTAGGACCGCGGTCGTCGCGGTGGCGGGCCTGCGGGAGACTGGGGCCATGACGTTCTCCGACGCGCTGTCGCTGGTGATCGACCCCTCCGCCGCGGCCGCCCCGTACGAGCAGATCCGCAGCCAGGTGGAGGAGCACGTGGACTCCGGGGTCCTGCGCGCGGGCGAGCGGTTGCCCACCGTCCGTGCGCTGGCCGAGCGGCTCGGTGTCGCACCGGGGACGGTGGCCCGGGCGTACCGGGAGCTGGAGAGCGCCGGCATCGTCGAGACGCGGGGACGCGCCGGGACCGTCGTGTCTGCGTCCGCGGTCCGGCTGGAGACCCTCGTGGCGCACGCCGCCGCGGACCTCGTGTCGCGGCTACGCGACGCCGGGGCGTCCGACGCCGAGATCCATGACGCTGTGCGGGCCGCGCTCCGACCCTGACCCGGACACCTGCGCGCCGACGGCGCCGAGGTCCGGGAACGTCTCGTGCACCCACGAGTGCACCGCCTCGAAGTAGGCGCTGCGCGCGGGCTCCGCGGAGAGCGCGAGGTCGTGGATCCCGTCCCTGACCTGGACGACCGTGACGTCGCGCCCGAGCGCGGGCGCCCGCGCGACGATCTGCTCGACGTCGAGCACCGCGTCGACCCGGTGGAGGTCGGGGTTGTCCGCACGGTTGGGCCCGCTGCGCGCTGAGCAGCACACGAGGACCGGGCAGTCGAGGTCGAGACCCTGCGCCAGGCGCGCGTGCCCCGCCCGGACAGCACGCAACCACCCGGTGAGGATCGCGAAGCCGCCCGGGGGCTTGAGGTCGCGGTCGTAGTCCCACTCCCCACCGGACTCGAGGTGGAGCGACGTCGAGTACGCGGACGGGCCGTGCTGCACGACGACGTGCGGCAGCCGCTGACCCGCCAGCTGGAGCGCGCGCGTCGTGACGACCCGGTCGAACCATGGCCGGTTGAGGTCGAACCACGGGCTGTTGAGCAGCAGCCCGTCGACCGTGGCGCGCCCCGTCGCACTGTGCGCCCAGAGCGACACGAGCAACCCGCCGGTGGAGTGGCCCATGACGAGCAGGCGGGTGTACCCGAGCTCGTCGCGGATGATCGCGGTCGCCGCCGCGAGCTCTTCCCCGTACTCCCGCAGGTCCAGGCAGAAGTTGGGCCGCTGGTGGTCGAGCAGGGACCGCCCGTAGCCGTGGAGGTCGAGAGCGAAGAAGTCCATCCCGTCGGCCTCGAGCTCGTCCGCGAGGTGCGTCTGGAAGAAGTAGTCGATGAAGCCGTGCACGTAGAGGACCGCGGTCCTCTCGTGGTCGACCGTGCCCGGCTCTGAGACCCCGGTCGGGACGCGCGACGCCACGAGGGTCGCGATCCGCTCCCCCTGCCGGTCGGGCCGCAGGGGGATCGTGCGCGCCACCCAGTCCCCACCGAGGAGGTCGGGCACCCAGGCGTCGCTCACGCGGTGGGTCCCGCGGCCGAGCCGCCGGCCGCTCCCACTCCCGCGCGCTGCGCCGCATCCGCGGGCAGCACGCGCCCGTCCCGCACGTCGTCCACCCGGACGGGCAGGAGGAGCGCGAGCCCCAGCGCGAGGACGACGACGAGCCCGAGCACGCCCCAGTGCTGGGCGCCGAAGACGGTGATCGACAGGGCGAAGGCAGCCGGCGCGAGGAAGCTCGCCGCGCGTCCCGTCGTCGCATAGAGCCCGAACATCTCGCCCTCCCGGCCCGCCGGGGTGAGCCGGGCGAGCATCGCGCGGGAGGCCGACTGGGCCGGCCCGACGAACACGCACAGGAGCAGCCCGAACACCCAGAACACGCCCTGGCCGCCGTCGTGCAGCACGAGGACGACGAGGGCGGAGGCGATCATCGCGACGAGCGAGAAGACGATCACCGGCTTCCCGCCGATGCGGTCCTCCACGGCCCCGGCGACGATCGTCGCGAGGCCGGCGACGACGTTCGCAGCGATCGCGAAGACGATGACACCGCTCGCGGTGAAGCCGAACGTCACGGACGCGATGACCGCCCCGAACGTGAACACCCCAGCGAGACCGTCACGGAAGACGGCGCTCGCCAGGAGGAACCACACGGTGCGCCGGTCGACGCGCCACAGCTCGGCGACCGTCGCGAAGAGTGCGCGGTAGGACTGCGCGATCGTCCGGCGCGGGACGCGGGGAGCCGGCGGGAGCTCGGGGACGGCGCGCAGCACCGGGACGGCGAACACCGCGAACCACAGGGCGGCGACGAGGACGCTCACCCGGACGTCCAACCCGTCCTCCCCCGTGACGCCGAACCACCCCACGTCGGGGTTGATGAAACCGACGAAGAGGATGAGGAGCAGGACGATCCCGCCGAGGTAGCCCGCGCCCCACCCGATGCCGCTCACCCGGCCGAGGGTGGCGGGGGTCGAGACCTGGCGGATCATCGCGTTGTAGCCCACGGACGCGAGCTCGAAGAAGATGTTGCCGAGCCCGAGCAGGGCGATCCCGAGGATGAGGTTCTGGTCGAGCGCCCCGGGGTCCGGGGTGACGAGGAACATCGCGCACATGAGCGTCACGACGACAGCCGTGTTGATGCCGAGCCACCGCTTGCGGCGGCCGGCGGCGTCCGACCGGGACCCGAGCACCGGTGCCATGAGCGCGATGAGCAGGCCCGCGGCCGCCAGTCCCCACCCGAGCCACGACGAGTGGTCGGCGAGCACCCCGTCGAGCACGGTCTGGGCGACGGAGTCGTCCCCCGCCGTCGACGCGGTCTCCACGACGACCGGGTCGACGAACGCGTCGCTCGTGATCCACCGGGTGAAGACGAAGGTGGTGACGACCGCGTTGAAGGACGCCGACCCCCAGTCCCACAGGGCCCACGAGAGAACCGCTCGACGGTCGGGGCGGACGGCACGGCTCAGGCGGGAGTCATCGTCGACGGCGGTCACGGTCAACAGTGTGGACGACCACCAGGGTTTTGTCTCGACACCTGGCGGCTCGCGCTACAGCGAGATGCCTACGAGCACGGGCTCGGGCACGAGCTCGATCCCGAAGGTCTGCACGACACCGTCGCGCACGCTGCGTGCCAGCCGCACGACGTCGCTCGCGGTCGCCGCGCCGCGGTTGGTCAGCGCGAGCGTGTGCTTGGTCGACAGCGTCGCGAGGCTGTCCGGCCCGTCGACGCCGTAGCCCTTGCTGAAGCCCGCGTGCTCGATGAGCCAGGCGGCGGAGGTCTTGACGAGGCTCTCGTCGATCGCACCGAGGCTCGGGCCGGTCGTGGTCGTCGGGGTGGCCGACCGCACGGGGTACCGCGGCGCGCCGTCCGGCAGGGAGTCTGCGAGCTCGACCGGCACGACCGGGTTCGTGAAGAAGGAGCCGGCGCTCCAGCGGTCGTGGTCGGGGTAGTCCGGCGAGGACGGGTCGTCGAGGAGCATGCCCTTGCGCCCGCGCAGCTCGAGGACCGCGGCCCGCACGTCGGCGCTCTGCGCACGTGCCCCGACCGCGACGTCGAGCCGGCGCGCGAGCTCGGGGTAGGCGATGGGCGCCGAGAGCGTCCCGAGGCGCAGCTGGAAGCTCACGTCCAGCACGACGTACCGGGGTGTGGGGTACCAGGGCGCCCGGGGGTCCGGGTCCGCGGCCGAGCCCGCCGTGGTCGGCGCGTCGAGGCCCGCCGTGGGCAGGAGCTGTGTCGACCGCTTGAGCATCGAGGTGCGGTACCCGAACTCGAGGTCCACGAGCGACAGCGTGCGGACCCGGTTGCGCGCCCGGTCCCACACCCGCGCGGTGGCGATGGCCCCGGAGACCTCCTGGCCGTAGGCCCCGATGTTCTGCACGGGTGCTGCACCGACGGTGCCAGGGATCCCGGAGAGCGCCTCCAGCCCCACCCAGCCGTTGTCGATCGCCTCGGCGACGAGGTCGTCCATCGGGTGCCCCGCGGGGGCCGTGATGTTCGCACCTCCGCAGGCGTCGGCGCCGTCGACCGTCGTGCCGGTCCGTAGATCACGCACGACCACGCCCCCGAACCCCTCGTCCGCGACGAGGAGGTTGGAGCCACCGCCGAGGACGAGCAGCGGCGTCCCGGCGTCGTCGGCCGAGCGGATGACGTCGATGAGCTCCGCCTCCGTGCTCGTCTCGACGTACACGTCGATCTCCCCACCCACGCGCAGCGTCGTGAGGTCCGCGAACGTGGGTTCGATGAGCGGGTCGGTCGCCTGGTCGGCCGGTGTGGTCACCCTGTCAGCCTAGTTCGCGCTCCGCCGCACCGCGTTCGACCGGGTGCGTCCCGGCGTCGTCGGCATCAGCGTCCCCGTCGGCGCCCGCGCGCTCAGCGGCGACGTGGGCCACGAGGAGCCCGAGGAGCACCGGCACGGCGATGGCAAGCAGCGCCTGCCGGTAGCCGATGTGCTCCGCGAGCTCCCCGAGGACAGGTGGCCCTGCGAAGAACGCCGTGTAGCCGATGGTCGAGACGACCGAGAGTCGGCCGGCGGCCCGCGCCGGGTCGTCGCTCGCTGCGCTCATGCCGACGGGGAACCCGAGCGCGGCCCCGAGTCCCCACAGGACGATCCCGACGAACGCGAGCGGGACCCAGGGAGCGAGGCCGAACACGAGGAGGCCGAGGAGCGCGAGCGCCGCGGACACCCGGAGGACGAAGACCCGTCCGCGGGCGTCGAGGAGCCTGGTCCCCAGCAACCGCATCCCGGTCATGGCGGTGAGGAAGACGATGAGCGCGACCGCTCCTGTCGTGTGCGAGGCACCGAGGTCGTCGACGACGGCGAGGCTCAACCAGTCGTTGGCCGCACCCTCGGTCAGCGCGGCGGCGAGGACGACAAGCCCGATGAACAGGGTCCGCGGCTCGAGCCAGGCGGCGAAGGGGTTGGGCTTGCGGACCGTCGTCTCGTGCGGCGCAGGCACCACCGTGTGTGCATCGGGCAGCATGAAGCGCACGGCGACGAGGACGAGGACGAGGGAGAGGCCGGTCGCCACGACGAGGTGGGGAACGAGTCCGACGCCGAGCCAGGACGCGAGCGCACCCACGCCGGCCCCCGCCATCGTCCCGAAGGAGAAGCTCGCGTGGAAGCGCGGCATGATCGAGTGGCCGAGCCGCTGCTCGACCGCAGCGCCCTCGAGATTCATCGCCGCGTCCCAGACCCCGAGGCCGACGCCGGAGAGGAACAGGCCGATGCCGGCCGCGACGACGGATCCGTCGGCCACGCCCCAGACCGCGGTGACGTACCCGACGACGTTGACCGCGGCGAACACCCCGACGGCCGTGGGTGCGCCGAAGCGCTGGACGATCCAGCCGGACAGCGGCAACGCGATGATCGACCCGACCGCCCCGACGAGGAGCAGCCGTCCCATCTGTGTCGGCTCGAACCCGAGGAGGTCGCGGACGAGCGGGATCCGTGACGCCCAGTTGGCGAAGTTGAAGCCGCTGAGGAAGAAGACCGCGTAGACGGCCTTGGTGGCAGCGCGGATCACGGCGGCGCTGTCTGCGGGGCGGGTGGCGGGACGGGCTGCGCCGCTCTTGTCGATGGTCACGCGTCGATCATCTCTTCTCCGGTGGTCCGGGCGCGGGGCGTCCGGCCCGGCGTCGCGGTCGTGGCCACGTGCTTGGACAGGATCACGCTCGCGGCCATCGCCACGAGGATGAGGGTCAGGGCGTGCCGCGCGCCGACGGACTCGGCGACGAGGCCGAGGAGCGGCGGAGCGGCGAGCTGCGCGAGCGAGGCGAAGGCTGAGACGACCGACACCCGCGCGGCGGCGCGCAACGGGTCGTCCGACGCGGCCCCGAGGCCCAACGGGACGGCGAGGGCGGCACCCATCCCCCACAGGACCACGCCGACCCCGGCGACGGCGAGGTTCGGCCCGAACCCGAAGAGCAGCAGACCGACGATGGACACGAGACCCGAGGCGCGCAGGACGGCGACCCGACCGTGCCGGTCGATGAGGCGCGTGCCGAAGAGCCGCACGAGGGTCATGGATGTGACGAACACACCGAACATGAACGCACCGGTCGCCTCCGACTCGCCGAAGTCGTCGACGACGGCGATGGGCAGCCAGTTGTTGGCCGACCCCTCGGACAGCGCCGCGGAGAGGATGACGATCCCGATGAAGATCGTCCGCGGCTCTCGCCATGCGCTGAGCGCGGAACCGAGCCGGGCCCGGCGTGCACCGACGGCAGCGCGCACGCCCAGGGTGCCCGGCTCGGGCTGCACGACTCCGGCCCGGATCTCCGCCTTGCGCACGCGCGCGGTGCGCGCGCGGGTCGACCGGTCCCAGCGCTCCCCGGGAGAGAGGGCGGTGTCGAGGATGATGTGCGGGATCGAGACCAGGCGCCAGACGGTGAGGATGACCCCGGTCGCGGTGAACTGGACGAGCAGAGGCACGTCGAGCAACGCGCAGCCCGCCCCGACGAGCGACCCGAGCACGGCCCCGATGGAGAACGCCGCGTGGAACTGCGGCATGACGGCTCTGCCCATGCGCCGCTCGATCGCGGCGGACTCGACGTTCTGCGGCACGTTCGTGAGTGCGACGGAGGCGCCGTTGAGGAAGATCCCGACGGCGAGCACGGGCACGGACCCGATGGTCGGGCCGAGCCCCTCGAGGAAGAACGCGACGAGCACCCCGAACGCGGCGACGGTGAGGACCGCGCGTCCTCCGAACCGTATGACGAGCGCCCCGGCGACCGTGACGGTCAGCAGTGACCCGACGGCGCCGGAGAGGAGCACGACCCCCAGCTCGGAGGTGCTGAGGTCGAGGGCGGCCCGGACCGAGGGCAACCGGGCGAGCCAGCTGGAGATACCCATGCCGAGCGCGAGGAAGAGCCCGAGCAGCGCGATGCGCGCGCGCCGGAGCTGCGGGTCGGGGATCGATGCCTTGATAGCCGTGCCTCTCGCTTCGAATCGATTCGATCCCTCTTCGCGATGCAACGTCGAATCGTTTCGAGGTGAAGTCTCGATTGTCCGGTACGCTGGCGGCGTCCGTCAAACGTGCACGGGATGAAGAGTGGGGTAACGGTTCTGTCCGCTTCCAAGCCGACGCTCGCGAGCGTCGCCCACGCCGCAGGCGTCTCGCTGTCGACCGCCTCGCTCGCCTTCTCCGCCTCCGGGCCGATCGCCGACAAGACCCGCGAGAAGGTCCTCGCCGCCGCTGCCGACCTCGGTTACCGCGGCCCCAACCCGCTCGGCCGCCAGCTGCGCTCCGGGCGCTCAGGCATCGTCGGCGTCGTCATCGGCGACAAGCTCAGGCGCAGCTTCCGGGATCCTGTCTCGATCCAGGTGCTCGACGGACTCGTGAGCACCCTCGGTTCCCTCGGCCTCGGCGTCCTCCTCATCCCCGGCGCTGCCGCCGACGGGGGGGAACGCGTGGTCGACCCGCTCATCGAGAGCGCCGGGATGGACGTCGCCGTCCTCATCTGGGGGGTCCACCGCGCCGACCCCACCCTCGACGCGCTCGTCCGACGTGGCGTGCCGGTCGTCGTGGGCGAGGGCCGGCGGGTCGAGGGCGCACCGCTCGTCGCGATCGACGACCGTGCGGGGACCGCAGAGCTCGTCCGGCACCTCGTCGATCTCGGTCACGAGCGGTTCGCCGTCGTCGCCCTGCCGTTCGGCGCGACCCGGCGCGGCGGCGAGATCGAGCTCGACGACCCCGAGGACATCGACTGGACGCCGACCCGGCAGCGGATGCTCGGCGTCCTCGACGCCGGCGTCCAGCCGGTCGTGTACTGGGAGACGGAGGCATCGCTCGTCGAGCACGGGCGGGAAGCTGCCCGGAACCTGCTGTCACCCGAGCGCTACCCCGACCCGGCACGCCGCCCGACCGCGATCGTCGCGCAGTCCGACCTGCTGGCGGCGGGCGCCGTGCTCGGCGCCCGCGAGCTGGGTCTGCGGGTGCCGGAAGACGTCTCGATCGCCGGGTTCGACGGGATCGACCTGCCCTGGCTGGGCACCGACGTCCTCACGACCGTGCGCCAACCGCTCGCCGAGAAGGGCGCGGCGCTCGCCCGCGCGGTGGCGGGCCAGCTCGCGGGAGAGGAGCCGGGCGTCACCGTCCTCGACGTCGAGCTCGTCATCGGCACCACGACGGGGCCCCCGCCCGCCTGACGGAGCAGGCGCGCCGGGCGCCCGCGCCCACGCGCCCATGACAGGCACAGCGGCCACGAGAGGCACCGCAGCTACAGGGCGACGACCGCCTGGGACTTGCCGAGCACCCGCGCACCCGCGAAGGTCACTGTGAGGTCGATGCGGACGCGCCGCTGCTCGAGGTCGATCTGCCCGACGACCCCGGTGACCTCGATCGTCGCGACGCCCGGGTCGGGGACGGGCACGGGACGCGTGAACCGCGCCTGGTAGTCCACGACGGCGCCCGGGTCACCTGCCCAGTCCTCGACGAGCGCGACCGCGGCACCCATGGTGAACATCCCGTGGGCGATGACACCGGGCAGGCCGACGCTCTCGGCGACCCGCTCGTTCCAGTGGATGGGGTTGAAGTCGCCGCTCGCACCGGCGTACCGCACGAGGCGAGCACGGTCGACGTCGATCGCCCGCGTGCCGACGCTCGTGCCCACGGTCAACGACGCGAGGTCAGGGCGTGCCGCTGCGCTCATACGTCAGCTCCCCGGACGGCCAGGGTGGAGGTGACGGTCGCGACAGGCTCGGTCGACGGGGCCGACCCGTCGCCGGCTCCGGTCAGCGCGGAGATGTCGCAGCGCGTGGTGATCATGGCCAGGCCTGCCCGCTCCGTGATCGACGCGACGGTGAGGACGGTGACGAGCTCGTCACCCGCGTGGATCGGCCGGTGGTGGACGAACCGCTCGTCGGCGTGGACCACCCGCGTGAAGTCGACACGGGCCTCAGGGTCCTCGATGTACTGCGCCTCGGCGCGCTGCGCAACCACCACGGCGAACGTCGGGGGCGCGATGATGTCCGGATACCCCACACCCCGCGCAGAGGCCACGTCGTGGTGCGCGGGGTGTGTGGATCCGACAGCGTCGGCGAACTCCCTGATCTTCTCGCGCCCGACGGAGTACGGCGCGTTCGCCGGGTACTCGCGCCCGACGTAGTCGAGGTTGACCGAGGAGGATGTCATCGCTGCGCGACTGCGACCGCGAAGGTCAGCGGGTCTCGCGGTGCGCGTTGTGCTTGCCGCAGCGCGGGCAGAACTTCGACAGCTCGAGGCGGTCGGGGTCGTTGCGGCGGTTCTTCTTCGTGATGTAGTTCCGCTCCTTGCACTCCACGCATGCCAGAGTGATCTTGGGGCGAACGTCTTGGCTCTTGCTTGCCACGGTCTTGCCACCTCTCGCGCCGCCGGGGGCGCAACGTGCTTCGTTGTCGCGCACCGCCGGCCGGCACGCGTTGTCTTCCGTACTGGTAGCGGGGGCGGGGCTCGAACCCGCGACCTCACGATTATGAGCCGTGCGCTCTGACCAACTGAGCTACCCCGCCGCAGCGCTGGTGAGAACCTCCGGCGCGGGAACAATATTCCCACGCCGGACGGTCACACACCAACAGAGCCCCCGATGGGAATCGGACCCATGACCTCAGTCTTACCAAGACTGCGCTCTACCACTGAGCTACGGGGGCAGCGCGGAAAACTGTACATGCTCACTCGGGCTGAATGAAATCGGCCCGGGAGAGCCCCGCACACGTCGTCTCCGGCCAGACACACGACTGCGGTCCCGCCCCGCAGGGTGGGACCGCAGTCGTGGTGCTGGTGGCAGCTGAGGGATTCGAACCCCCGTAGCATGACGCGGCTGATTTACAGTCAGCTCCCTTTGGCCGCTCGGGCAAGCTGCCTGGCCAGATGCCCCCCGGACGTCGCGGCAGCGTGAACCACCTCGGCGAACTGCGGGAGCGTGCCAACAATACAAGAGGTGGCCCGTGGGCGGAAATCGGCTGCGATGTGGGCGAGGATGTGCAGGTGACCAGCCCCGCTCCCCGAGCGACCGCCGAGCGCACCGACGCGACCGCACGCACCCGGCAAGGACTCCTCCTCGGGGTCGGCACCTATGCGATGTGGGGCGTCCTGCCCCTCTACTTCCCGCTCCTGCAACCCGCTGGCGCGCTCGAGATCATCGCGCACCGCGTGGTGTGGAGCCTCCTCTTCTGCCTCCTGCTGCTCTCCGTCCTGGGCCAGCTCGGCGCCTACGTCACCGTCCTGCGCTCACGGCGCCTCGTCTCCACGCTCGCTCTCGCGGCCGTGCTCGTCGCGGTCAACTGGATCCTCTACGTCGTCGGCGTGACGACGGGGCAGGTGGTCGACACCGCGCTCGGGTACTTCATCAACCCGCTCGTCACGGTCCTGCTGGCCGTGCTCGTGCTGTCCGAGAAGCTGCGCCCCGCCCAGTGGGTCGCCCTCGGGTTCGGCGTCGCTGCCGTGCTCGTCATCAGCCTCGGGATGGGCCGGGTCCCGTGGATATCGCTCGGGATCGCCGGCAGCTTCGGCGTGTACGGCCTCATCAAGAACCGCGTCGGTCGTGACGTCACGGCGGTACCTGGTCTCGCTGTCGAGACGACGATCCTGTTCCCTGTGGCTCTCGGCTATCTCGTGTGGTTGTCGGTCCAGGGCGAGAGCACGTTCGGGCAGGAGGGCCTCGGCCACGCGCTGCTCCTGGCCTCCGCCGGGATCGTCACCGCGCTGCCGCTGCTCACGTTCGGGGCGGCGGCCCGGCTCCTGCCCCTGCGCGTCGTGGGGATGCTCCAGTACATCGCACCCGTCATGCAGTTCTCGTTCGGCGTCCTGGTCTTCCACGAAGCGATGCCGGCCGCCCGCTGGGCGGGCTTCGGGCTCGTCTGGGTCGCTCTCGTGATCCTCACGGCCGACGCCCTCAACACGATGCGCATCGGGCGCCTCGCCGAGCGGCGCTGAACGCCCTCCGTCACCCACGAGGTATCCGATACCGTGGGACTCAACCCCCCACGTCACCGACACCAGGAGCTGCGCCATGGCCGACTCATCGATGGACATCGTCAGCAAGGTCGACCGCCAGGAGGTCGACAACGCGCTCAACCAGGCGGTCAAGGAGATCGGCCAGCGGTACGACTTCAAGAACATCGGGGCGTCGATCGCCTGGAGCGGCGACAAGATCGTCATGATCGCCAACTCCGAGGAGCGCGTCCTGGCGATCCTCGACGTCTTCCAGACGAAGCTCATCAAGCGGGGCGTCTCGCTGAAGTTCTTCGACACCGGGGAGAACGAGCCCAAGCTGTCCGGCAAGGAGTACCGGCTCGAGGGCGTGCTCAAGGAGGGCCTCGCCGGGGAGAACGCCAAGAAGGTCACGAAGATCATCCGCGAGGAGGGCCCCAAGGGCGTCAAGACCCAGATCACGGGTGACGAGGTCCGCGCCACGAGCAAGTCCCGCGACGACCTCCAGGCCGTCCAGGCGCTCCTCAAGGGGGCCGATCTCGACTTCGCGGTGCAGTTCACCAACTACCGGTGAGCACCGCTCCCCGCGTCGTCGCGACCGATCTCGACGGGACCCTGCTGCGGTCCGACGGGACGCTCTCGTCCCGTAGCCGTCGGGTCCTCACAGCGCTCGAGGAGCACGGCGTCCACGTCGTGTTCGTCACCGCGCGACCCCCGCGGTGGCTCGACTGGCTCTCCGACGCGGTGGGCGGCCACGGCGTCGTGATCGGCCTCAACGGCGCGTGCGTGTACGACGTCGGCCGGCGTGAGGTCACGCACGCGGACGGGTTCGACGCCGACGTGCTCGCCAGCATCGTCGCGGACCTGCGGGCAGAGCTCCCGGGCGTCGCACTGGGCAGCGAGGGCCCGGCCGGCCCCGTCCTGGAACGCCGCTTCGTCTCCGACCACCCCGTCCCGCCCGGCTGCGTCCGCGACGAGGTGGGATCGCCCGGGGCCGGGCCTGTCGGCAAGCTTCTCGCCCAGCTCGC
The DNA here is from genome assembly GCF_059621145.1 of Sanguibacter sp. Z41_6. Lineage (NCBI taxonomy): Bacteria > Bacillati > Actinomycetota > Actinomycetes > Micrococcales > Sanguibacteraceae > Sanguibacter > Sanguibacter sp. Z41_6. The sequence continues at coordinate 110,106 of NZ_JCAQIF010000004.1, forward strand.
GGGCAGCCGGCCGGCGGAGTTCTTCGCGACGGTCGAGCGGGTCGTCGGCGACCGCGCGCACCTCGCCTACTCCGGCGCCGCCGGCCTTGCGGAGCTCACGGCACGGGGCGTGACCAAGGCCGCGGCCCTCGAGCGCTGGTGCCGGGACCGTGACGTCAGCGCCGCGCAGGTGTGGGCCTTCGGGGACATGCCCAACGACCTCCCGATGCTCGAGTGGGCAGGTCGCTCCTTCGCCGTGTCGACGGCGGACCCGCGCGTCCTGGGCGCCGTCGACGAGGTCGTCGCGAGCAACGACGACGACGGTGTGGCGCAGGCGCTCGAGGCCCTTCTGCCATGACGGCTGCCGGGCACACGCCCGGACGACGGCCGCCGCCGAAGGATCAGTACCGGGTGACCGGTCCCCCGGTGCCAGCCATCTTCTCGAGCCGCGCGATCCGGTCGGCCATCGGCGGGTGGGTGGCGAACAGCTGGCCCGCCCCAGCCCCGCGGAACGGGTTGGCGATCATGAGGTGCGAGACGTCGGCGAGCTCTGGCTTCGCGGGGAGCGGCAGCTGACGGGTCCCGGCGTCGAGCTTGCGCAGCGCGGAGGCGAGGGCGAGCGGGTCGCCCGTGAGCCTCGCACCGTCCTCGTCCGCGTCGAACTCACGCGTCCGGGAGATGGCGAGCTGGACGAGGGCTGCCGCGATGGGGGCGAGCACCGCCATGACGAGCGCGGCGAGCGGGTTGCTGCCCCGGTCCCGGCCCCCGCCGAAGAACATGAGGAACTGCGCGAGCCCGGTGATGAGACCAGCGAACGCCGCGGCGACGGACGACGTGAGGATGTCCCGGTTGTAGACGTGCATGAGCTCGTGCCCCAGCACCCCGCGGAGCTCACGCTCGTCGAGGACGCGGAGGATCCCCTCCGTGCAGCAGACCGCAGCGTTGCGGGGGTTGCGGCCCGTGGCGAAAGCGTTCGGTGCGGGGGTCGGTGAGACGTAGAGCCGGGGCATGGGCTGGCGTGCGGCCGTCGACAGCTCGCGGACGATCCGGTACATCTGGGGCTGCTCGATCTCGCTGACCGGGCGGGCGCGCATGGCGCGGATCGCGATCTTGTCCGAGTTCCAGTAGCTGTACGCGGTGCTGATGAGCCCGATGCCGCAGAACACGAGCAAGGAGGTCCCGCTGCCCTGTCCGACGAGGGCCCACATGCCGAGCAGGAACGCCCACAGGAGCCCGAAGAGCCCCGCCGTCTTGAGCCCGTTGAGATAGGTCCGTCCCACGCGCATCCCCCCGTCTGCTGCGCCACGTGCCCGCACCGGACCACCGCCTGCGGCGCATGGCTACCTGGTTCAACGAACAGGCCCCCACGACTGTTCCCGGGAACAGTCGTGGGGGCCTGTGGGTCTGCTGGGTCAGCGCGGGGCGGACACCGTCCCGAGCGCGATCTCGATCATCTCGTCGCGCGAGACGACCTTGATGCGCTCACGCCCGTTCGCCGCACCCAGGCCACGCTCGTGGGCGTCGAGCAGCTCCCACCCGGTCCACTCGATGTACCGCACTCCCCGCTCGCGCAGGAAGTCGGTGATGGCCTCGGGTTCCGGGTGCGTCGCGGACGCGAACCCGGGCTGCGACGCGCTGTCCGCGACGAGGTTGCGGATCGTCTCCGACGCGTCGGACTTCGTGTGCCCGATGAGACCCACCGGGCCACGCTTGATCCAGCCCGTGCAGTAGACCCCGGGCACCTGCTGGCCGTCGATGTCGATGACCCGACCCTCGACGTTCGGGATGACGCCCTTGCGGTCGTCGAACGGGATCTCCGGCAACGCGGACCCGAAGTAGCCGACGGCGCGGTAGACGGCCTGCACGGGCCACTCGTGGAACTCTCCGGTGCCAGAGACGGTGCCGTCCCCGTTGAGCTTCGTCCGCTCCGTGCGCAGGGCGTCGACCTTGCCGTCGCCGTCGGCGTCGACGATCTCCGCGGGCGCGTGGAGGAAGTGCAGGTGCAGGCGGCGTGAGGCGGTGAACGTCGACGGGTCGTTCAGCGTCCAGTCGGTGAGCGTCTTGACGATCTGCTTCGTCTGGTTGGACGAGTTGATCGCGGCGATCGAGCCGTCGTCGAACTCGAAGTCCTCGGGGTAGACGATGACGTCGACGTCGGGCACGTGGCCGAGCTCGCGGAGCTCGAGCGGCGAGAACTTCGCCTGCGCCGGGCCGCGTCGGGCGAACACGTGCACGTCGGTGACCGGTGAGGCCTTGAGACCCTCGTAGACGTTCTGCGGGATCTCGGTGACGAGCAGGTCGTCGGCGTGCTTGGCGAGCACCCGCGCGACGTCGAGGGCGACGTTCCCGGCGCCGATGACGGCGACGGACCTCGCTTCGAGCGGCCACGTGGTGGGCACGTACGGGTGGCCGTCGTACCAGGACACGAAGTCTGCGGCACCGTAGGAGCCGTCGAGCTCGACACCCGGGACGGCGAGCGTTGCGTCGGTGAACGCACCGGTCGAGAAGATCACCGCGTCGTAGAACTCGCGGAGCTCCTCGAGCTTGATGTCCATGCCGTACTCGACGTTGGACAGGAGGCGGATGTCGCCACGCTCGAGCACCTTGTGCAGGGCGGTGATGATCTGCTTGATGCGCGGGTGGTCGGGTGCGACGCCGTAGCGCACGAGGCCGAACGGCGCGGGCAGGCGCTCGAACAGGTCGATGGACACGTCGAGATCCGTCTTGGAGAGGATGTCAGCGGCGTAGATGCCAGCCGGACCCGCCCCGACGATGGCTACGCGCAGTTGACGGTCAGTGCTCACGGAAATTCGCGCCTTCCGGTTGGGATCCCGAGGTTTCTCGGTGGGGTGTCGTGTCGTCAAAGATGACGCCCGAGATCACCAGATTCGCAAACATCTCGCCTACTGGATATCCCATCTCGCCATGTGGACACCGGTCGTTCGCACAGCGAACCGTCCGAGGGGCTAATCGACCCTGAGGCTGTCCTGGATCGCCCTGATCTCGGCGAATGCGTCGTCCACCTGGTCGCCGGCGCAGGTCCCCGTGATCTGCACCACATCGACGACGGGCCCGTTCGTCAGCACGGCCATGCGGAGCGCCTGGACGAGGGTCCGACCGGCGCCGTCGGCGAAGTACCCCTCGACGCGCAGGCCGCTCACGCCCAGCATCTCGCACGCCTCTTCCCGCAGCGTCTCGGTGAACCGCGGCAGCGCGGCGAGCCGGGCCTCGACCTCCGACCGTGCGTCAGCGACGGTGTGGCCCGCACCCGCGCGCTGCACGGTCACGAGCACGTTCGGGCGGAACTGACCTGCAGCGACCTCCTTCGCCGCAGCCAGCGGCAGCCCCACACCAGCGAGCGCGACCCACCCGGAGGGGCACGCCATGGCGAGGGCCGGCGCGGCGGGGAACGCCTCGCTGGGGAACCGCAGCACCGCCTCAGTCATCGGACTCGACATCGAGGAGCGGGAGGTCGGCGTTCGTCACGAGCCGGGAGGTGACGGCGTACTCGACGAGGCGCGCCCGTCGGTTCGTGGCGAGCTGCTTGGGGCCGCCGCGCAGTCCCTTGACCCCCATGCGGTCCAGCTTGTCGCAGACGTTGTCGAGCTTGCGGTTGAACCGGGTGGTGGCCCACCCCAGCCGCTTCGCCGCCTCCGCGGTCGACGGGATCTCGCTGAGCCCCGCGCCGTCCCGCTTGAGCATCGGCTCGCAGAGCGCGACGATGAGCTGCTTCTGGCTCGTGGTGAAGGAGATGACTCCGATCGTCGTCTCCCCCTCGAGGGACTCGTCGGTGAGAACCTCCTCGTACGGGGATCCCTCGAGGTGGGCGACGATCTCGTACGTCGTCGGCCCCGCGGTGAAGACGATCGTCGTCGTCTTGAAGACGATGGGCAGCCGGTTGCCGGGCGAGAGCCAGGACTGGACGCCTCCGCTCGCGTCGCAGATCGTCGCCGAGATGAGCGACCCGACGTTCGCGAGCCACCAGATCCCGTCCGTGTAGCTGATCCGCAGGAACCGCCGGTGCAGATAGGGGTTGTCGTCCACCGAGAGGTCGGCCTCGCGGCCGACGTCGAACGGCTCGTCCAGGGCGGGCCGGAACCACTCGCCGCAGTACTCGATCGCCAGCTCGGTCTCGGTCATCGCCACCACTCCTTCATCGTGCCTGCCCGGGTGGAGCGAGCCGCGGCGATGCCACGGTGCGTCGATGACGACGTCCTCACGACGACGTGCCCTGACGGCCCCGGTGCACTCTATCCGCAGGGCACCGTCGAGGACCACGTCCGACTCAGCCGAGGCACTCCACCGCTGGCTCCGCCGACACCCGGCCGCTGCGGACGATGACGACCTCGAAGCACACCGCGTCGACCCCGAACGTGTTGACGGAGGCGGTGAGCGCGGTCGTCTGACGCAACGGGATCTCGGAAGGCTCGTCGGCGGCAGCGTCCTCGCCCGTGCGGGAGCGGTAGGCGTAGAAGTCGCCGTCCTGCGGGTCGGGGTTCACCCAGGTGAACACCGCGAGGCTGTTGGTCTCGGCGACGGCCAGCTCCGCAGGTGCGGGCACCTCGGAGTCCGGGAGGCGCGGACCACGCAGCGCGTCGTAGAGGAGGAACCCGCCGCCGGCCCCCAGCCCCACCGCGAGGACCGCGAGGATGCCCGCCGGAGTCATGATCCATCGTCTGCGGGGGTGCGGTCGATCGGTGCGGCTCCGGTACCCCGTCGCTCCTGTCGTTCCCGTCGCGCCGCCGTACGGCTGCCCCGCCAACGACACACTGCTGGTCGTGGACGCCGGGCCGGACATGGACGTCGAGAGGTAGCCCGACGACGTGCCGGACTGCGACATGCTGGACTGCGACGCGGAGTCCGACCACGCGTGGCCCGCGCCTGCCGTGACGTACGGGAGGCCGCGCAACGATCCATAGCTGCTGTGGCTCTGGCTGAGGCTGCTGGCCACCCCGTCGGGGAGCCCGGAGGTGGTCGCCGGGCGTGCCGGCGCGCTGCTGTGGGTCATTCCGTACGCGGGGTGCACCCGGTCGCTCGCCAGCCGCATGCGGGTTCCACCGTCGACGTCGTCGTCGTCCGCGACCGCCTCGACGACGGGGCCGGAGCCCGCGGGGTCCTCGAGGATGTCGATCGGGGTCGTCGCGAGGTTGAGCTCGATCTGCACCTGCTGCAGGGCCCGCCCGAGGTCGAGCATCGTCGGGTAGCGCATCGCCGGGTCCTTGGCCATCGCGACCTCGAGCACACGCTCGAGCGACGCGGGCACGTCCCCGCGACCGATCGGGGGCACCGGCGCCGTGGTGATCCGCTCGATGAGCGCGCGCTGGTTGTTCGTCCCTCCGACGACCTCGAACGGCGACCGGCCCGCGAGCAACGTGTAGACCGTCGCGGCCAGCGACCACACGTCGCTCGTCGTGCCGCTGCGCGGCTCCGCGGCAAGGTTCTCGGGGGGTGACCACGGGACGGACATCCCGTCCGCCCCGGCCTCGCTCTGCTCGATGGTCGCCGAGATGCCGAAGTCGGTGAGCGCCGGGTGGCCGTAGTCGGTGACGAGGATGTTCGCCGGCTTGATGTCGCGGTGGACGATGCCGGACCGGTGAGCGGTCTCCACCGCCCCCGCGATCTGCACGCCGATGCGCAGCGCCTCCGCGATGCCGAGACGCTCCTTCTTGTACCGCGCAGAGAGGTTCGGGCGCGAGCAGTACTCCATCGCGAGGAACAGCCGCCCGTCGGCAGTGACGTCGCTGTCGAAGATCGTGACGATCGACGGATGGCTCGAGACCGCCGCCATGAGGTCGGCCTCGGCCGCGAAAGCCTCCCGTGTGACACCGTCGGACCACTGCGGCAGGAGCACCTTGACCGCCACGAGACGCCGGGGCCGGTGCTGCTGGTAGAGGAAGACGTCGGCAAACCCGCCCGACCCGATGACCCGCTTGTACTCGTACCCCTCGATCTGCGGGGGGACGGACGGCGGACGGCGGGATCTCATGCCATGCCCTCGAAGGTGAGCAGGACGCCGTCGCCCAGGTCGACGACGTCGCCCGCGGCGACGAGTGTCGGCTCGTGCGGGTGCAGCCGGCGCGGCGACTGCCCGTCCCGCAGGAGCGTCGTCCCGTTGACCGTGTTGAGGTCGACGACGAGCACGTGCCATCCCTCGAGGCGCACCTCGATGTGCGAGCGCGAGACGTCCTGGCTCGGGCTGACGACCGTGACGAGACGTGGTGCGTCGGCCCCCGTCGCGGCGCTCTGCGCCTGCGGGAACCGCCCGACGACGACGGGCTGGACCAGATCGACGACCTCGCCGTGCGCGAAGGTGATCCGACCGAGCGACGGCCGCTCGACGAGCTGGGCGTTGGGGCTCAGTCCTCCCCCGCACTGCAGGCACGTCATCCGCACCGGCGGGTTGGCGTGGCCGAAGTAGCAGGAGCGCGCGAGGATCTGCGGGCCCGGCGGTCGGGGGGTCGGCGAGCTGCTGGCCGACGGGGCCGGGCCCTCGCCAGGCCCGCCGGACGTGGCCTGCGGCCCCACGGCCTGGGGGCCGGTCGGGTTCGGCGCCCCGGACGGCCCGGGGCCGGGGTACCCCGGACCCGCCCCGGGCTGCGGCGGCGCGTACGGGGACGGCGCGACGGGCGCTGGCGCGTACGGTGCGGGCGCGAAGGGCACGGGCGGGGTCGGTGCAGCAGAGAGATCCGCGGTCCCGCTCGGAGCCCCCCACGCCACCGGCGCACCGGAGGGAGGTGGTGCGCTCGGGGCGATGCCGTACCCGACCACCGGTGTCATGCCGGTCGTGGCAGGGAGTGTCGCAGTGCTGGACGGTGGCGGCGGCGGGACCGGGGGCAAGGGGCGGGCCACGCTGGCCGTGTCCGCGGTGATGGGCGCGGGCTTCACGACCGACGCCGCACCAGGCGAGAACACGGTGCTGTCGTCCAGGTCGTCGTCCGCGTCCCCACCGTCCGTGTCCGCACCGTCCGTGTCGCGGTTGTCCTCGGGGCCCGGTTCGTGCTCGCCGGCCGCACCGTCGACGAGGTCGTCGAGGACCTCGTCGTCCACCGGATCCTCGTCCGTCGTGCGCCACTCGTCCGGGTAGGCGGCGAGGGTCCGGCCGAACTCGAGCTCAGCGCGCTGGGCCTCGTCGAGCTCCGGTGCCTGGGCCGGTGCGCTGACAGAACGCAACGCCGCGCGTGTCAGGGGACGTTCCTGCTCGGCGACGCTGCCCGGTCCGTCAGCAGCCGGCTGGGCGTCGGACGGTGTGTCCGCAGCATCGGGTCGGGACTCAGGCAGGGGATCGAGTGACGGCACACCCGGGAGCTCCGAGACGTGGGCGACGGGCTCGGCGGACTCCTCGTCAGGCAGCGCCTGCGCATCGGACCCGGGAACAGCAGGCACGTGCTCGGTGTGTGCGGGCGCGACCGGCGCCTCCGCCCGGACAGGCTCGGGCGCAGCGTCCGTGAGGACAGGGTCGACGGGCGCCGGCTCCGCGGGTCCAGGCTCTACGGGTCCAGGCTCCGCAGGTCCAGGCTCTCCGGGTCCAGGCTCTCCGGGTCCAGGCTCCACGGGCGCAGCCTCCACGGGCGCAGCCTCGTCCAGTCGAGGCTCGACCTCGGGTCCGGGCTCCGCAGGGGCGGACCCGTCGGCCGCCAGTTCCGCGTGCGCGCCACCGGTCTCCTCCGCCTCGACACCGGCCTCCTCCGGGGTGAGCAGCTCGCCCGTGATGCTGCCGGCAGAGCCCCTCTCGCCCGCGGTCTCGGTCAGAGGCGCGGTCGCGGTAGCGGTCACAGGCGCGGTCGCGGTCGCGGTCGCGGTCGCGGACCACGTGAGCACGCTCACGGGCACGACCGCGTCGGACACCGGCAGCGCACCGTCGATCGGGTTCGGGCCTTCCGCATCGGCCGCGCGGACGGACAGCTCGTGCACACCCGTCTCGCGCTTCTCCACCCAGGTGGTCACGTCTCGTCCGACGACGTCCTGCACGGCACCCTCGGTGCTCACCGACACGGCCAGCGCCCCCCGTGCCGCGACGTGCGCCGCGCCGTCGGCGACGACAGCGACGACGAACGACGGCAAGGCGCGCCACGTCGGATCGAGCACGGTCGTCACCGCGTCGAGGACGGCCGCCATCCCCGCGTCCGGTCCGAGGTGCGCGAGCTGCTCATGCAGCCGGACCGCACGCTGGCCACCTACGGACGACTCGACCACGACCACGAACCCCGGCCGCACCAGTGCGAAGTCGGGACCGGGCACGTAGCGGAACGGCATCTGAACCTCATCCATGTGTCATGCGTCGTGGCTCGCCCGCACCACGCGGGCGTCTGCTGCAGGGTCGGGCGCTGGAGCGGCACGGCTCCCGTGCGACGGTAGCCTACGCCGACAGGACCGAACCCCGACGGTGCCGCGACGCGTCGGCGAGGGCGACCGGCCCGACGTCGACGACGACGACGGTGATGTTGTCCCGCCCGCCCGCGAGCAGGGCGTAGTTCACGAGCTGGTCGGCGGCCAGCTGGGGGTGCGGCTGTGAGCGAAGCACGCTCGCGATGCGGTCCGGCGTGAGCTCCTCGGTCAGACCGTCCGAACAGATGAGCAGGCGGTCGCCCGGCACCATCGGCACGTACCAGCAGTCGGGCTCGGGTGCGACGAGCCCGCCGAGGGCGCGGGTGATGACGTGCCGGCGCACGTACGTGCGCGCCTCCTCCGGGCTCACCGAACCGGAATCGACGAGCTCCTGGACGAGCGAGTGGTCGTGGGTGACCTGCTGGAGGTCACCGTCCCCGAACCGGTACGTCCGCGAGTCACCGACGTTGGTCACGAGCCAGGCGGGCGCGCCCTCGTGCTGGACGACGACCGCTCCGGACAACGTCGTCCCTGCCCCCTTGCCCGGCGCGGTCGTGATGCGGGAGACCGCCCGGTGCGCATCGAGAACCGCGGAGCGCACGTCCTCCGGGGTCGTGTCCGTGGACTCACCCAGCTCGCAGAGGATCGCGACCGCCGTCGCGCTCGCCCGCGCTCCGGCCTCGTGGCCACCCATGCCGTCGGCGACGAAGTAGACCCCGCGCGCCGCATGAAAGGAGTCTTCGTTGCTGCCGCGGCGGCGTCCCGCGTGGGTGGTGGCTCCCCACCGCAGGGTGCTGGTGGCGGTCTGTATGCTCACGTGCCCACCACCCCGCTCCTGACTCGGACCTGTCCGAGGGCTCCTGCCCGACCGGTGCGGACGAGACGCAGAAGGTGCACCTGAGGCGCACCCTGGGGTGCACCTGACGTCCGACCCTGGAACTCGACGGTATGCCCATGCCACCGTCGATGCGATGGGGACAACTCCCCAGGGGGATGGTGCCGCGGCGTGCCGCTCGGCTCAGGCCGTGCGGTCGACGAGCGCCTCGGCGAAGGACACGAGCGCGTCCTTGACCGGGCCGGACGGCAGCGGCGTGAGCTCGGCGACAGCGTCGTTCGCCCAGGCAACGGCCTGCGCGCGGGTCTCGGCGACGACGGGGTGCACCCGCAGCGCCGCAACAGCGCGCGCGAGGTCCTCGTCGGAAGAGAGGTCGCCGTCGAGCATCGCCAGGATCGCGAGGTCAGCCGGGTCGGGCGAGCCGCCGTCGGCCGCGATCTTGGTCCGCAGGAGGAGGACGGGCATCGTCGGGACACCCTCGCGCAGGTCCGTCCCCGGCGTCTTTCCGGTGGTGATGCCGTCGGAGGTGAGGTCGATCACGTCGTCGGCCAGCTGGAACGCCACGCCGAGCTTCTCCCCGAAGTTGCCGACGACCTCGACGACCTCGGGTCGGCATCCCGCGAAGCGCGCGCCGAAGCGGGCGGACGTCGCGAGCAGCGACGCCGTCTTGTCGGAGAGCACCTGGAGGTAGTGCAGGACCGGGTCGTCCTGGTCCGTCGGACCGACGGTCTCGTGGAGCTGGCCCAGGCACAGCCGCTCGAACGTCTCGGCCTGCAGCCGCACCGCCTCCGGTCCGAGACCCGCGACGGTGCGGGAGGCACGGGCGAAGAGCAGGTCACCTGTGAGGATCGCCACAGAGTTCCCCCACACCTCGTGCGCAGCGGGGGCACCGCGCCGCAACGGCGCGGAGTCCATGACGTCGTCGTGGTACAGCGTCGCGAGGTGGGTGAGCTCGACCACGACGGCGGCGTCGAGCACCTCGGGACGGCCCGGGTCCCCGAGCTCGGCCGTGAGCAGGGTGAGCAACGGACGCAGCCGCTTGCCACCGGCGTTGACGAGGTGGCGTGATGCGGTGTCAGCGAGCTCGTCGACGTTCGTCACGGAGTCCCGCAGACGCTCCTCGACGAGCGCGAGGCGGCTCGTCAACCTCTCGGCCAGGTCCGGGTCGGGCAGCGGCAGCCCGATCGTCGAAGTAGTCACACGTAGAACTTAGCCGGTGGCGCCGCGGAACCTGGCACGGGCGTGTCGTGCCCCTGCCAGGTTCCGTCGGTCAGCCCAGTCCGGTGACCCGCGCCACGAGGTCCAGGACGGGCGAGGGGAACACTCCGAGCACGATGACGGCTGCCGCGGTGACGGCCACGACGACGGCCGTGTAGCCCTCCGACGCGACGACCGTCACCTCCCGGGTGCCGGACGCGACGAGGACCGAGGACCGCGCTGCGGCGCCCCCGGGGTCAGCCTGGGCGGCGGTGGCGCCCGCCACGTCGCCGACGCCGTCCGAGCCGGTGGTGAGGCCGTCCTCGGCCGCGTCGTCACGCGCCGGCTCCTGCGGAGACGTGAAGAACATGATGACGATGACGCGGATGTAGAAGAACACCGCCACTGCCGAGGCGAGGACACCGACGACGGCGAGCACGGTCGCGCTGCCCAGGATCGAGTTCCCCTCCACCGCGGCGCCGAACACAGAGAACTTCGCGATGAAGCCGCCGGTGAGCGGGATCCCCGCGAACGACAGCAGGAAGATGGCAAAGGCTCCTGCGAGCCACGGGCGACGCCGTCCGAGCCCTGCCCACTGACCGAGGTGCGTGGCCTCACCGAGGATCTCTCCACCCGGCCCGACCTCGCGGACGAGGGTCACGACGGCGAACGCCCCGACGGTCGTCAGCCCGTAGACGAGCAGGTAGAACAGCACGCCCCGCAGACCTGTCGAGTTGAAACCCAGCACACCGACGAGGAGGAACCCTGCGTGCGCGATGGACGAGTACCCGAGCATCCGCTTCATGTCCGTCTGGGTGGCGCCGACGACGGTCCCGACGACCATGGTCGCGATCGCGACGACCCACAGCGCGGCCTCGACGGCCTCGACCATGGTCACCGTCCCGAGGAACGCGCTCGAATAGAGGATGCGCATGAGCGCACCGAAGGCCGCGATCTTCGTGCATGCCGCCATGAAGCCGGTCACCGGCGTCGGAGCGCCCTGGTAGACGTCGGGCGTCCAGGCCTGGAAGGGCACGGCGCCGACCTTGAACAGCAGCCCGGAGAGCACGAGCAGCATCCCGACGAGCCACAGCAGCTCCCAGCCGTCCGGGACGGTCCCGTCAGCGACGAGCACGGCCATCTGGCCGATGCCCTCGAACGTCACCGATCCCGAGTACCCGTACAGGAGCGCGGTGCCGAAGAGGAACAGCGCTGACGCGAAGGACCCGAGGACGAAGTACTTGAACGACGCCTCCTGCGACAGCAGGCGCCGGCGCCGCGCCATCCCGGACAGCACGTACAGCGGGAGCGAGAGCACCTCGAGGGCGATGAACATCGTCACGAGGTCACCCGCGACAGGGAAGATGAGCATCCCGCCGACAGCGAACAGCAGCAGGGGGTAGACCTCCGTCTGCTCGATCCCCTTGCGGCGTGCGAGGTCCTCGTACTCCGACCCGGGCACCGCCGCGGCACTGGGCGCGAAGGCGTCCTGCTTCGCGCCGGTCCGGTCGGCCACGACGAGGATCGCGACGAACGCGACGAGCGCGATGATCGCCTGGAACAGCAGCCCCGGTCCGTCGATGGTCAACGCGCCCCCCAGCACGACGACGAGCTCGGAGCTCCCGTCGCCGAACCAGCTCGCGCCCTGCCAGACGAGGACACCGAACGCCGCGGCCACGGCCACGAGCGCGAGGACGACCTGGATGCCCCGTCGTCGCCCGGAGGGCAGGAACGCCTCGAGGAGGACCCCGACGACGCCGGCGCCGAAGACGACGAGGAGCGGCGCGAGCGCACTCCACTGCACCTCTGGCGCGACGAACACGCCCTGCGCGGCTGCGGCGATCATGACTCGCTCCCCTCGGTGGTGGCGGTGGTACCGGTGGCGGTGCGCTCGGCCTGCGGGTCGCTCACCCCGACGTCGACGAGCGTCTGCTCGGCGGGTGCGTCGACGAGGTCGAGCGCGGGACCGGGGACGAGCCCGAGGACGAGCAGCGCGGCCACGAGCGGCACCGTCACCCACGTCTCACGAGCACTGAGGTCACGCGTCTCGGCGAGCTCCGGCCTGACGGGCCCGGTGAACACCCGCTGGTAGGTGAGGAGCACGTACAGGGCCGCGAGGATGACACCGAGCGCTGCGACGACGGCCGCTGGCTCGTTGCGGCCGTAGGTGCCGACGAGCACCATGATCTCGGAGACGAAGGTCGACAGGCCGGGCAGCGCCAGGGCGGAGAGCCCGGCAACGAGGAACACGCCGGCGAGCACTGGGGTGACCTTCTGCAGCCCGCCGAATCCCGCGATCTCTCGGGACCGCCCGGACGGCGAACGGACGACGAGGAACCCGGCGACGAGGAACAGCAGCCCCGTCGAGATGCCGTGGTTGACCATGTAGAAGGACGCTCCGGCGACGCTCACCTGGGTGAACGCGAAGATGCCGAGCACGATGAACCCGAAGTGGGACACCGACGTGTACGCGATGAGCCGCATGAGGTCGTTCTGGCCGAGCGCCAGGAGGGCCCCGTAGAGGATCGACACGACCGCGAGGACGATGATCACCGGTGCCGCCCAGCGGGACGCCTCCGGGAACAGCGGCAGGCACAGCGTGAGCATGCCGAACGTCCCGACCTTGTCGAGCACGCCCACGAGGAGCACCGACGTGCCCGCGGGTGCGTGCTCCGCGGCGTCCGGCAACCAGGTGTGCACCGGGAAGAGCGGAGCCTTGATGGCGAAGGCGAGGAAGAAGCCGAGGAACATGAGCCGCTCGGCGTTCTGCCCGAGGTCGAGCCCCGTGAGGTTCTCGGTGAGGAACCCCTGCTCCCCGCCGGGTCCGGCCACGTAGAGCGCGATGACGGCGACGAGCATGACGAGGCCGCCGGCGAGCGAGAAGATGAGGAACTTGATGGCCGCGTACCGCCGGCGTGCACCGTCCCCGAACGCCCCGATCATGAAGTACACCGGGATGAGCATCGCCTCGAAGACGACGTAGAACAGGAAGACGTCCCGCGCGGCGAACACGACGACCATGAAGGTCTCGAGGACGAGGACGAGAGCGAGGTAGTGCCGCGCACCGGCGGCGGACTGCTCGCGCCACGCCGCCGCGACGACCAGCGGGACGAGCAGCACGCTCAGTGCGACGAGCAGGAGAGCGACACCGTCGACACCGACGGCGTAGCTCACCCCGAGCTGCGGGATCCAGGCGTACGTCTCGGTGAGCTGGTGCTCCCCCGCACGGGAGACGTCGAAGGCGCCGAACGCAGCGACGAGCAGCAGGAGCTCGCCGAGCGCGACGGTGAGCGCGACCGGGCGGGCGAGCCGCACGGACCGGGCAGGCAGGGCCCACAGCACGAGCGCGCCGACGAGCGGCCACGCAGCGAGGAGCGTGAGCCACGGGATGTTCGGGTCGATGGTCATGGCAGCCGTCCTCTCAGTTCCACACGGTCAGGACGACGATGACGAGCACACCGAACCCCGCGAGCATCATCGCGGCGTAGGACCGCACGTAGCCGTTCTGCATCCGCCGCACACCTGCGCCGAGGAGACCGAGCACGTGCGCGAGGCCCATGAAAGCCCCGTCGACCACGCGCTTGTCCCCGTACACGAGCGACCGCGTGAGGTACTGCCCGGGGCGCATGAGGACGTTCTCGTTGACAGTGTCCTGGTAGAGGTCCTGACGGGCCGCCCGGGTGAGCACCGAGCCACGGGGTGCGACGAGCGGCACCGCCGACGCGGCGTACTGCCGCCACGCGAGGAACACCCCGACGGCGACGAGCAGCACGGTCGCGCCCATGATCACGGGGATCGGGAGCACGGGATCGTGGTGCTCCACGTGCCCGGTGACGGGCTCGAGCCACGTCGTGAACGTGCCACCGACCATGAGCAGGCCACCGAGGGCGACCGATCCGACCGCGAGCACCATCATCGGGACGGTCATGAGGCGGGGCGACTCGTGCGGGTGCCGCACGGGCAGCTCGTCGTCGGACAGCGCGCTCGTCCAGCGCGGGTCGCCGTGGAACGTCATGAAGAACAGGCGGGACATGTAGAACGCCGTGAGACCGGCACCGAGGAGCGCGACGCTGCCGAACACCCACGGCTGCCAGCCCTGGCCGCCGTCGGTCGCGAACGCCGACTCGATGATCTTGTCCTTGCTCCAGAACCCGGACAGTCCGGGGAAGCCGATGATCGCGAGCCAGCCGGCCGCGAAGGTGAGCCACGTGACCTTCATGAACGCTGACAGCCCGCCGTAGCGGCGCATGTTCACGTCGTCGTCCATGGCGTGCATGACGGACCCTGCACCGAGGAACATGCCGGCCTTGAAGAACCCGTGCGTGACGAGGTGGAAGATCGCGAAGGCGTAGCCGATGGGTCCGAGCCCCGCCGCGAGCATCATGTAGCCGATCTGGGACATCGTGGAGGCCGCCAGGGCCTTCTTGATGTCGTCCTTGGCGCAGCCGACGACCGCACCGAACAGGAGCGTCACCGCACCGACGATCGCTGTGACGAGCAGGGCTGTGGGGGCCTGCGTGAAGATCGGCCCCGAGCGCACGACGAGGTACACGCCAGCGGTGACCATCGTCGCCGCGTGGATGAGGGCAGACACCGGTGTCGGGCCCGCCATCGCGTCACCCAGCCACGACTGGAGGGGGAACTGCGCGCTCTTGCCGCACGCGGCGACGAGCAGCGTCAACCCGATCGCGGTGAGCACGGCCGTGTCGGCGTCCCCCGCGAGCACGGTGTCGAAGTCCACCGCGCCGAACGTCGCGAACATGAGCATGAGCGCGACGATCATGCCGACGTCGGCGACGCGGTTGACGATGAACGCCTTCTTCGCGGCGGTCGCGTTCGCGGGCGTGTGGTTCCAGAACCCGATGAGCAGGTACGAGGCGAGACCCACGCCCTCCCAGCCGACGAACAGCAGGAGGTAGGAGTCGGCGAGCACGAGCAGCAGCATCGCCGCGACGAAGAGGTTGAGGTACGCGAAGAACCGCCGGCGGTCGGCGTCGTGCTCCATGTAGGCCACGGAGTAGACGTGGATGAGCGTGCCGACGAACGTCACGAGGAGGACGAACGTCATGCTCAGCGGGTCGACCCGCAGCCCGGCGTCGACCTCGAGGGCCCCCGCGTGGATCCACTCGGCCAGGTGGACGTCGACCACCCTGTCGTGCGCGTCGAGCCCGAGCAGCGCGAGGAGGACGAGGACGCCGACGACGAAGCTCGCCGCCGAGGCACAGACGCCGAGCCAGTGACCCCAACGGTCGGAGCGTCGACCTGCGAGGAGCAGGACGGCTGCGCTGACCAGGGGGATGGCGACCAGCAGCCAGGCAGCATCGATCAAGGACGTGTCCACCGCGACCGCCTCAGTTCTTCAGCAGGCTGGCGTCGTCGACCGACGCGGACCTGCGGGTTCGGAAGATGGACAGGATGATCGCGAGCCCGACGACGACCTCGGCAGCGGCGACGACCATGACGAAGAACGCCACGACCTGACCGGTGAGGTCCCCGTGCATCCGCGCGAACGTGACGAACGCGAGGTTCGACGCGTTGAGCATGAGCTCGATCCCCATGAAGACGATGATCGCGTTGCGCCGCAGGAGCACCGTCGCGGCGCCGATCGAGAAGAGGATCGCTGCGAGGACGAGATAGTTGCTGAGGTCCATGTCAGCTGTCCTCCTCGGTGGTGCGTGCGGGGGGGATGCTCGGCGGGGCGTCGCCGTCGGGCCCGGCGACCTGCGACGTGCCGGGCACGGGGCGCTCCTGCCCCCGCACGCGCAGCACGCGGGAGACGGAGGACTCGATGGGCCGGCCCTGGGGGTCGAGCGCCGGAACGTCCATGGCGTTGTGCTGGGCGTAGACGCCCGGCGCGGGCAGCGGGGTCAGGCTCTCGCCCGCGGAGACCCGCGCGGCTGCCATCTCCTTCTGCCCGACGCGCTCGGTGAGTCGCTGCTTGTGCGTGAGGGTCAGCGCGGCGAGCGCCGCGGTGACGAGGAGGACGCCGACGACCTCGAGGTTGAACACGAAGTCGGCGAAGAGGATCCGGGCGAGCGCGACCGGGTTGGTCTCCTCGTTGGCGACCTCGAGGCCGATGCCCTCGGGGAAGGCGACCCGCAGGAGGACACCGACGAGGACCGCGCCGAGCCCGAGGCCGAGGAGCCAGCCGACGACCCGCTGCCCCCGGATGGTCTCGACGAGCGAGTCCGAGGCATCGACACCGACGAGCATGATGACGAAGAGGAAGAGCATCATCACCGCCCCGGTGTACACGACCACCTGGACGATCCCGAGGAACGGGGCCTCCTGCGCGACGTAGAGGACCGCGAGGCTGACCATGACGAACACGACGCACAGGGTGGCGTGCACGGCCTTGCGGGCGAATACGAGGCCGAGCGCGGCGAGGACCATGAGGGGCGCGAGGCACCAGAAGAGGATCGCCTCGCCCTGGCTCGCCATCAGCGCACCGTCCCTGCGGTGCCGGCGGCCGCGGCGCGCGCGGAGGCGAGGGTCGGGTCGTCTGCCCGGCGCTCCGCCACCCAGTCCACCTGCTCCGTGACCGGGTGGGTGACCTCGCCGCGGTAGTAGTCCGTGTCCTCGGTGCCCGGGACCATGGGGTGCGGGGCTGCGAGCATGCCCTCGCGCACCGGTGCCAGGAGGTCCTCCTTCTCCCAGATGAGCCCCGCGCGCGTCGGACCGGCGAGCTCGTACTCGTTGGTCATCGTCAGGGCGCGGGTCGGGCACGCCTCGATGCACAGCCCGCAGAAGATGCACCGCAGATAGTTGATCTGGTAGACGCGGCCGTACCGCTCGCCGGGCGACATGTGCGCACCCTCGGGGAGGTCGGCGTTGTCGGCGCCCTCCACGTAGATCGCGTCCGCGGGGCACGCCCAGGCGCACAGCTCGCAGCCGATGCACTTCTCGAGTCCGTCGGCGTACCGGTTGAGCTGGTGCCGCCCGTGGTACCGGGGCTTGGTGGGCACCTTCTCGAACGGGTACTGCTCCGTCACGGTCGGCCGGAACATCGAGGAGAGCGTCACGCCGAACCCGGCGACGGGCGCGAGCATCTCGCGGATCCCGGTCGCCGGTTCGATGAGCGGCTCATAGGGCTTCGGGTCGTCACTCATCGTCGGCCTCCTTGTCGGTCGTGGGGTGCGCGGCACCGATCGCGGCGCGCGCCCGGCGCTCGGCGCGGGGCGACGGCGGGAGCTTCTGCCCAGGCAGCGGTGGGACGGGGTACCCGCCGGCGAACGCGTCGAACGGCGCGTCACGCGGGTCGGCCTTCGGCTCCTCCTCACGCTTGTCGGGCAGGACCTGCAGGACGATGAGCGCCACAGCGGCGACGACGAAGATCGCCAGCGCGGTCGTGCGCATGTCCATGCCCTCGAAGTCGCGCAGACCGCGGATGACAGCGACGCACACGATCCAGCCGAGAGCGGCCGGGATGAGGACCTTCCAGCCGAACTTCATGAACTGGTCGTAGCGCAACCGCAGGACCGTGCCGCGGACCCACACGAAGAGGAACATGAAGCCCCACATCTTCACGAGGAACCACAGGATCGGCCACCAGCCCTCGTTGAACATGCCGTCGTTGACGGCCGAGATCGGCCACGGGGCTCGCCAGCCGCCGAGGAACAGTGTCGTGGCGACGGCCGAGACGTTGATCATGTTGATGTACTCGGCGAGGAAGAACCACGCGAACTTCATCGACGAGTACTCCGTCATGTACCCGGACACGAGCTCGCCCTCGGCCTCGGGGAGGTCGAACGGCAACCGGTTGGTCTCGCCGATCATCGAGATGATGTAGATGACGAAGGCGGGCAGCAGGGGTATCGCGAGCCAGTAGTCGGTCTGGTAGTCGACGATCTCGCCCGTGGACATCGAGCCCACCATGAGGAACACGCTCACGAGGGACAGCCCCATCGCGAGCTCGTAGCTGATGACCTGGGCGGTGGACCGCACCGAGCCGAGCAACGGGTAGACGGACCCGGAGGACCAGCCACCGAGGACGATCCCGTACACGCCCAGCGACGCGCACGCGAGGATGTAGAGCACCGCGACCGGGAAGTCGGTGAGCTGCGCCGGCGTCGTGATGTCGGTGAAGGGGATCCTCACCTCGGGCCCGAGCGGGATGACGGCGAACGTCAGCAGCGAGCAGAACACCGCGATC
Source organism: Sanguibacter sp. Z41_6 (assembly GCF_059621145.1). Lineage (NCBI taxonomy): Bacteria > Bacillati > Actinomycetota > Actinomycetes > Micrococcales > Sanguibacteraceae > Sanguibacter > Sanguibacter sp. Z41_6. The sequence continues at coordinate 128,594 of NZ_JCAQIF010000004.1, forward strand.
ATCGGCGCGAGGATGTAGACGAACTTGTCCGCAGCCTTGACGGTGATGTCCTCCTTGAGCAGGAGCTTCATCGCGTCGGCCAACGACTGCAGGAGACCGAAGGGCCCGTGCACGTTGGGGCCGGGGCGCACCTGCATGCGGGCGACGACCTTGCGCTCGAACCAGATGGCGATGAGCACGCTGGTGAGCAGGAACACGATGATGAGCACGGCCTTGACGATGTACGTCCAGATCGTGTCGTTCGAGAAGTCGGCCATCACGCGCCCTGCCCTTCGACGACTGTGGCGGGCGCGCTGGGGACAGCGGCCCGGGCGATGCGGACGAGCGAGCCTGGCGCGGCGGCGAGCGACTGGTGGACCCGTGAGCCCGGTGAGGACAGCGGCACCCACACGACGTGGTCGGGCATCACCGTGATGACCACCGGAAGGGTGATGCTCCCCTGCGCCGTCGCGACGGACAGGAGGTCCCCGTCCCGCACGGGGCCGCCGGCGACACCCGCCGCGGTGGCGGCGGAGATGCGGGCGACCGGACGCTTGGCGGTCCCGGCGAGGAACACCTCGCCGTCCTGGAGGCGGCCCGCGTCGAGCAGCATGTGCCAGGACGCGAGGACGGCGTGGCCGGGTGCCACGGTGGGCGGTTCGAGGGCCTCGACGTCCGGGGCGGGCGTCCGGGTGCCGTCCCAGGCGCCGAGCTGCTCGATCTCCCGGCGTACCTCCTCGAGCGTCCCGGTGCCCAGCCGGACGCCGAGGGCGCCGGCGAGGGCGTCGAGGACGCGGTGGTCGGCGAGGGCGCTGGAGTCGAGGGTCTTGGGGAACGGCCTCAGGCGTCCCTCCCAGTTCCAGTACGCCCCGGCCTTCTCGGCGGGCGGCGCGACGGGCAGCACGACGTCGGCGAGCGCCGTGACGTCGCTCGCCCGGACCTCGAGGGACACGACCACGTCGGCGACCTCGAGGGCAGCGCGCGCCCCGACCGGGTCGGGCAGGTCGGCGAGCTCGAGCCCTCCGACGACGACCCCGCGCAGCTCACCGGCGGACAGCGCCGCCAGGATCCCGGCGGTGTCTCTCCCGGGGGCTGCCGGGAGAGACCCGGTGCCCCATGCGGTGGCGACGTCGACGCGGGCAGCGGCGTCGGCCACGGGGCGCCCACCAGGCAGGAGGCCGGGCAGGGCGCCGGCCTCGACCGCACCCCGCTCCCCGGCACGCCGGGGCACCCAGGCGAGGCGCGCACCGGTCGACGCCGCGAGGCGCAACGCGGCGGAGTAGCCTCCCGGCACCCCGGCGAGCCGCTCCCCGACGAGGACGACGGCGCGCCCGGGCTCGGCGTCGGCGAGCGCGGACCGGACCTCGGACAGCTCGCTGCCGGAGGTGATCGCATCCATCACCTCGGCCTCGGTGCCTGGTGCTGCGGGCACGAGGGTCCCGCCGTGCTCGCCGAGCCGCGCGAGCCCGGCAGAGGCGAACGGCGCGATGCTCAGTGCACGCAGCCCACCGGCGAGCGCAGCCTTGCGCAGCCGGAGGAAGACGACACCGGCCTCCTCCTCGGGCTCGAGTGCCACGAGGAGCACCACGGAGGCGCGCTCGAGGTCCGCGAACGTCACGCCGAGACCCGTCCCGGCGACGGCATGGGCGAGGAACGCCTCCTCCTCGGTGGAGTGGACGCGGGCGCGGTGGTCGACGTCGTTGGTCGCGAGCGCGACGCGGGCGAACTTGCCGTAGGCGTAGGCGTCCTCGACCGTGAGCCGGCCACCTGCGAGCACGCCGACGCCGCCACGGGAGTGCCGGTCCGGGGCCGCCGCCGAGCGGAGACCCGCGACGGCCACCTCGAGCGCCTCGGCCCAGCTCGCGGGCCGCAGCTCGCCACGGAAGCCGTCGGCGCCACGCTCGCGGATCATCGGGGTCGTGATGCGGTCGGGCGCGGACTGCCACGCGAAGGCGAAGCGGTCCTTGTCGGTGATCCACTCCTCGTTGACCGTCGGGTCGTCGCCGGCGAGACGACGCATGACGCGCCCACGCCGGTGGTCGATCCGGATGGCGGAGCCGGAGGAGTCGTGCTCGGCCACGGACGGGGTCGAGACGAGGTCGAACGGCCGCGAGCGGAACCGGTACGCCGCGTTCGTCAGGGCCCCCACGGGGCAGATCTGCACGGTGTTGCCCGAGAAGTAGGACGCGAAGGGTGCTCCGGACTCGTCCGGCTCGGCGGTGCCCACGGGGGCGTCGATGCCGGACTGCGCAGGGCCGTCCGCGTAGGTGTCGGAGACGAGGACCGGGTCGGGAGCGCCGGTCGGGTGGTGTTCCCCGACGCTCAGGCCCGACACGTCCATCGACCCGCGGTCGTCGGCGAAGCCGAGCACCTCCGGGTCGAACCGGCCGATCTGCTGCATCGCGCCGCGCTTCTGCAGGTCGATGAAGGCATCACCGGCGATCTGCTTCGAGAACCGGGTGCACCGCTGGCACAGGACGCAGCGCTCACGGTCGAGGAGGATCTCGGTCGAGATCGCGATGGGCTTGGGAAAGGTGCGCTTGACCTCGAGGAACCTGCTCGTCGCCCGCCCGTTGCTCATCGCCTGGTTCTGCAACGGGCACTCCCCGCCCTTGTCGCACACCGGGCAGTCGAGGGGGTGGTTGATGAGGAGCATCTCCATGATGCCCTTCTGCGCCTTGTCCGCCACGGCGGAGGCGTGCTGGGTCTGCACGACCATCCCGGGCGTGGCCTGCAGGGTGCACGACGCCTGGGGCTTGGGCATGGGCCGCACGTTGCCCTCACGGTCCGGCGCCGCGACCTCGACGAGGCACTGGCGGCAGGCGCCAGCAGGCTCGAGGAGCGGGTGGTCGCAGAACCTGGGGATCTGGATGCCCAGGTCTTCCGCTGCCCGGATGACGAGGGTGCCCTTCGGGACGGACGTCTCGATCCCGTCGATGGTGAAGGTGACGCGGTCGCCCTGCTCGCCAGTCATCAGTGACCTCCTGCGGGAGCGAGCGCGCCGGAGCGTGCACGCTGGGTGGGGGTGTACTCGAAGAGCGCGGAACGCTCGGGCGGGAACAGCTCGCTCGCGGGCGTGTGCATGCCGGCCTCGAACTCCTCCCGGAAATACTGGATCGCGGAGGTGATGCAGCTCGTGGCGCCGTCGCCCAACGCACAGAACGCGCGCCCGAGGATGTTGTCGCACGTGTCCAGCAGCGTGTCGATGTCGTCCTTGGTGCCCTGGCCCGCCTCGATGCGGCGCAGCACCTGCTTGAGCCAGTACGTGCCCTCGCGGCACGGCGTGCACTTGCCGCAGGACTCGTGCGCGTAGAACTCGGTCCACCGCGTCACGGCGCGCACGACCGACGTCGTCTCGTCGAAGATCTGCAGCGCTCGCGTGCCGAGCATCGACCCCGCGGCCGACACCGACTCGTAGTCGAGGGGGATGTCCAGGTGCTCCGCGGTGAAGATCGGGGTGGACGACCCGCCGGGGGTCCAGAACTTCAGCTCGCGTCCGCCGCGCACCCCGCCCGCCATCTCCAGCAGCTCCCGCAGGGTGATGCCGAGCGGGGCCTCGTACTGGCCCGGGCGGGTCACGTGCCCGGAGAGCGAGAAGAGCCCGTGCCCCGACGAGCGCTCCGTCCCCATCGAGGTGAACCAGTCGGCGCCCCGGGCCACGATGAGCGGCACGGACGCGACGGACTCGACGTTGTTGACGACCGTCGGACGGGCGTACAGGCCCGCGACGGCCGGGAACGGCGGCTTCAGCCGCGGCTGTCCGCGCAGCCCCTCGAGGGAGTCCAGCAGCGCCGTCTCCTCCCCGCAGATGTACGCGCCGGCACCGGCGTGCACCGTGATGTCGAGGTCGAAACCGGAGCCCTGGATGTTCGTGCCGAGGTACCCCGCCGCGTAGGCCTCCTCGACCGCCTTGAGCAGGCGCCGGTAGACGTGCAGCACCTCGCCGCGCACGTAGATGAACGCGTGGTTGCACCCGATGGCGTAGGACGTGATGATCGCGCCCTCGATGAGGAACTGGGGGGTGGCCATCATGAGCGGGATGTCCTTGCAGGTCCCCGGCTCGGACTCGTCGGCGTTGACGACGAGGTAGCGCGGCCCGCCGTCGGGCGCAGGCAGGAAGCCCCACTTCATGCCGGTGGGGAAGCCCGCTCCCCCACGGCCGCGCAGGCCGGACGCCTTGACGGTCGCCACGACGTCGGCGGGCGACTGCGCCAGCGCAGCTCGCAGACCCTCGTAACCGCCGTTGGCGAGGTAGGTCTCGAGCGTCCAGGACTGGTCAGCATCCCAGAACGCGCTGATGACGGGGCTGAGCTGAGTACTCACTTCGTGCCCTCCGGGGAAGAGTCAGGCTCTGCAGCGTTGTCGACCGGTCCCTCGTCGACCTTGGAGGTGCTCGTCGTGGTGTCCGGCGAGCTGTCCGCGGGCGTCGTCGTCGGACGCTGTGCGCTCGACCGGTCCTCGCCGGTCCCCGGCTCGGCGGCGTTGGTGCTCGTCCGGTCGGACCGCTGCTGGCCGTCCGCCCGGGCCTGGGTGTCCGGCTGCACGTCAGGGTCCGCCGCGCCGTCGGGCGTCCCCCAGCCGCGCTCGCGCGCGAGACGCGTCCCGGCTGTCGTCGGCTCGCCCGCCCCCGTGCCTTCGTCCGCGCGGCCGTCGGGGAACCCGGCGAGGACCCGTGACATGGCCTTGAACGAGCAGACCGACGCGGCTCCACGGGTGGGTGCGACGTCCTTGCCGGCGCGCAGGTCGTCGACGACCGCGGTCGCGCTGGCCGGCGTCTGGCCGTCGAAGAACTCCCAGTTGACCATCATGACGGGCGCGTAGTCGCAGGCCGCGTTGCACTCGATCCGCTCGAGCGTGACAGCGCCGTCCTCCGTCGTCTCGTCGTGGCCGATGCCGAGGTGCTCGGAGAGCTCGTCGAAGATCTCGTCGCCGCCCATGATCGCGCACAGCGTGTTGGTGCACACACCGACGGTGTACGTCCCGTTCGGGCGGCGCTTGTACATGGAGTAGAAGGTCGCCACCGCCGAGACCTCGGCCGGGGTGAGGGACAGCATCTCGGCGCAGAACACGATCCCGTTGCGGGAGACGTACCCGTCCTGCGACTGCACGAGGTGGAGCATCGGCAGCAGCGCCGAGCGCGCCTGCGGGTACCGCGCCATGATCTCGCGCGAGTCGGCCGCGAGGCGCTCGTACGTCTGCGCGTCGTAGCCGCTCGCGCGGCCGGCCGGCTGCGCGCCGGCTCCTGGTGCCTGGACGGTCATCGGTCCACCCCTCCGAGAACTGGGTCGAGCGAGGCGACGGCGACGACGACGTCGGCCACCTGCCCGCCCTCGCACATGAGTGACACGGCCTGCAGATTGTTGAACGAGGGATCCCGGAAGTGCGCGCGGTACGGCCGCGTCCCACCGTCGGACACGAGGTGCACCCCGAGCTGGCCCCGGGGGGCCTCGACGCTCTGGAACACCTGGCCGACGGGCACCCGGAAGCCCTCGGTGACGAGCTTGAAGTGGTGGATCAGGGCCTCCATCGAGGTGCCCATGATCTCCTTGATGTGGTCGAGGGAGTTGCCCATGCCGTCCGTCCCGATGGCCAGCTGCGCGGGCCAGGCGATCTTGCGGTCCGCGACCATGACGGGCTGCCCCGCGGTCGCCTCGAGCCGCTCGATGCACTGCTGGGCGATGCGCAGGGACTGGTAGCACTCCTCCACCCGCAGCACCACGCGGGAGTAGGCGTCGGCGTCCGTGGACGTGGGGATGTCGAAGTCGTACGTCTCGTAGCCGCAGTAGGGGTCCGCCTTGCGGACGTCGTACGGCAGGCCCGCCGAGCGCAGCACCGGCCCCGTGATGCCGAGCGCCATGCACGCCGCGAGGTCGAGGTGACCCACGCCGATGAGGCGGGACTTGAAGATCGGGTTGGCGAGCATGAGGTCCGTGAGCTGCTTGAGGTACTTGCGCACCTCGACCTCGACGCGGCGGAACTCCTGGGCGAGACCCGCCGGGACGTCCTGCGGGACACCTCCGGGCCGGATGAACGCGTGGTTCATCCGCAGTCCGGTGATCATCTCGAAGATCCGCAGGATCTCCTCGCGAGCAGTGAACGCGACCGTCATCACGGTCGTCGCGCCCATCTCGTTGCCGCCGGTCCCCAGGCACACGAGGTGGCTGGCGACCCGGTTGAGCTCCATGAGCAGCACCCGGATGACCTGCGCGCGCTCCGGGACGTCGTCCGCGACCCCCAGCAGCCGTTCGACGCCGAGGCTGTACCCCGTCTCCTGGAAGAAGGGCGCCAGGTAGTCCATGCGCGTGCAGAAGGTCGGACCCTGCGTCCAGGTCCGGAACTCCATGTTCTTCTCGATGCCGGTGTGCAGGTAGCCGATGCCGCACCGCGCCTCGGTGACCGTCTCGCCGTCGATCTCGAGCATGAGGCGCAGCACGCCGTGCGTCGACGGGTGCTGCGGACCCATGTTGACGACGATCCGCTCCTCGCCGAGCTCTGCGGCCTCGGCCGCGATGTCGTCCCAGTCCCCGCCCGAGGCCTCGAACGTCCGGACGCCCTCGTCGGAGACGGGCGGCCGAGTGGCCCGCGGCTGCGGTCCCGCTGTGCTCGTGGCGCTCATGAGTACGACCTCCTCTGGTCCGCGGGGGGCACGGTCGCGCCCTTGTACTCCACGGGGATCCCGCCGAGCGGGTAGTCCTTGCGCTGGGGGTGCCCGGGCCAGTCGTCGGGCATCTCGATGCGTGCGAGCGCGGGGTGCCCGTCGAAGACGATGCCGAAGAAGTCCCAGGTCTCACGCTCGTGCCAGTCGTGCGTCGGGTAGACGACGGTGGTCGACGGGATGTGCGGGTCGGCGTCGGGCACCGCGACCTCGAGCCGCAGCTGACGCCCGTGCGTCACGGAGATGAGGTGGTACACGGCGTGCAGCTCGCGGCCGGTCTCGTGGGGGTAGTGCACGCCGGAGACACCCATGCTCAGCTCGAACCGCAGGTCCTGGTCGTCGCGCAGCGCACGGCACACGGCGACGAGGTGCTCACGCCGCACGTGCAGCGTGAGCTGCGAGTGCCCGGAGCCGTGCGGCGGGTCCACGAGGACGGACTCGACCGCGTCGGAGAACGGCACGCCCGCCTCGTCGAGGACCTCGGCGAGGACGTCCACCGCCTCGTCGTACCAGCCGCCGTAGGGACGCGGGCTCGCGTGCGGCATCGCGACCTGCCGGGTGAGGCCCCCGTACCCGGAGGTGTCACCCGTGCCGTGCACACCGAACATGCCCGTGCGCACGTCGACGACCTCGAGGGGCGCACCGCTGAACATGCCGGGCGCGGTCTCCCCGGGCGCCGCCATGGCGTCGCGCTGCGCCGCCGCTCCGCTGTCGCCGCGCACGTCGCCGCCGGGCGTGACGTCGCTGCCCGGGCCGTCCGGGCCGCGGGACCCGGAGATGTCCGTCGTGTCGTCGCTCACCGCAGCAGGCCCTTCATCTCGTGGGTGGGGGTCGCCTCGAGGGCGGCCGCCTCGACGGCACGGGCGGCCTCGCGGCGGTTGACGCCGAGCGGCTCGGCCTGGATCTGCTTGTGCAGCTCGAGGATCGCGTTGATGAGCATCTCCGGGCGCGGCGGGCAGCCCGGGAGATAGATGTCGACGGGGACGATGTGGTCGACGCCCTGGACGATCGCGTAGTTGTTGAACATGCCGCCGCTCGAGGCGCACACGCCCATCGACAGCACCCACTTGGGCTCGGCCATCTGGTCGTAGACCTGGCGCACGACGGGAGCCATCTTCTGGCTCACGCGACCGGCGACGATCATGAGGTCGGCCTGGCGCGGCGAGGCGCGGAACACCTCCATGCCGAAGCGCGAGAGGTCGAAGCGGCTCGCACCGGCGGCCATCATCTCGATGGCGCAGCAGGCCAGGCCGAACGTCACCGGCCAGAGCGAGCCCTTGCGGAAGTAGCCGGCGAGGTCCTCGACCGTGGTGAGGAGGAATCCCGAGGGAGCTTCTTCGATCCCCATGGTTCAGACCCTTTCGTCGCGCGGCGTGGTGGGCGGAGCTGTCCGGTCGGCCTTCACGGGGCGTGTCATACCCACTCGAACCCACCCCGCCGCCACTCGTAGATGAAGGGCACGGTGATGAGCGCGAGGAACGCGAGCATCGCGACGAGCCCGAACGTGGCGAGGGTCGCGAAGTCGACCGCCCACGGGTAGAGGAAGACGACCTCGATGTCGAAGATGATGAACGTCATCGCCACGAGGTAGTACTTGATCGGGAACCGGCCGCCGCCCACCGCGTGCGGTGTCGGCTCGATGCCGCACTCGTACGCGTCGAGCTTGGCGCGGTTGTAGCGCTTGGGGCCGATGACCGCGCTCGCGGCGACGCCGCCGAGAGCGAGGACGAGAGCGATCCCCATGAGGACGAGCAGGGGTACGTACGGATTGCTCATGCTGATGGCACCACCCTGGACAGGCCCGCGATGACACGGTCGACGACGTCGCCACCGTGGGGCTCGTAGCAGTCGGACAAGAGCTTGACGACGAACTTCATGATGAGCGGCCGCGGCAGGCCGTACCGCGTGCACAGCCGCATGATCTCGGGGTGCTCGATGAGCCGGACGAAGTACCGGCCGAGCGTGTAGTACCCACCCAGGTCCCGGCGCATGATCTCGGGGTACGTCGCCAGCGTGCGCTCGCGGGCCGCATCCGTGGTGCGTGCGCGCGCCTGCGCGACGACGTCCGCCGCCTCCCGGCCCGCCTGCATCGCGTACGCGATGCCCTCGCCGTTGAAGGGGCTGACCATGCCGCCGGCATCCCCGACGAGCATGAGCCCGCGCGTGTACAGCGGCTTGCGGTTGAAGCCCATCGGCAGGGCGGCGCCACGGACGGGGCCGAGCTGGTTCTCCGGCGTGAAGCCCCATTCCTTCGGTGCGTTGGCCATCCACCGGGCGAACAGGTCCTTGTAGTCGATCCGGCTGGCTGCCGACGTCGAGGAGACGGACCCGAGCCCGACGTTCACAGTGCCGTCGCCGAGCGCGAAGATCCACCCGTAGCCGGGCAGCAGGCGGGACTTGCCGGGGACGCCGTCCCAGAGCTCGAGCTGGGACTCCATCCACGGGTCGTCGTGGCGGGGGCTGGTGAAGTAGGTGCGGACGGCCACGCCCATCGGCCGGTTGGCTGCCTTCTCGATGCCGAGCGAGACGGCCATGCGTGCCGAGACACCGTCCGCCGCGATGACGACGGGTGCACGGTAGGTGACCTCTTCGCCCGCCCGGCGGCCGGAGTCGTCCACGGGACGAGCGGTCACGCCGACGACGCGGCCGGTGCGCTCGTCGAGCACCGGACCGGTGACGTTGGTGCGCTCCATGAGCTTCGCGCCAGAGGCGCGGGCGTGCTCGGCGAGGGTCTGGTCGAGGTTCATCCGTGAGCGCGCGAGCCCGTACGAGGGGTAGGCCCGGAGCTCGGGCCACGGGAACTCGAAGGACCGTCCGCCGGCGACGGCACGCAGGCCGACGTTGCGGATCCAGCCGTCCTCGGCGCGCGTCGGCACACCCATCCGGACGAGCTCGCTCACGGCACGTGGGGTGAGCCCGTCGCCGCAGATCTTGTCGCGCGGGAAGGCCGACTTCTCGAGCAGGAGGACGTCGAGACCTGCGGCGGCGCAGTAGTGGGCCGCGGTTGCTCCCGCAGGCCCGGCGCCCACGACGATGACGTCCGCATCGTCGGTGCCGTTCAGTCCCATGTCCCCGCCCATCCGTCCCGCAACGTTGCGTCCGACTTTGTGAACCGCGTCACAACCGTCGGTGCCACTCTAGTCACGTCCGCCGCCGGTGTCTGCTAAGGCAGCCCTTGGTTGACTCGCCACGGCCCCGAGGACCGGCGCCCGGCACCTCCGAGCGGGTGAAACGTTTACGCTCCCGCGCCGGGGACACATCGGGGCTAACGTCTCGCACAGGCCCGGACCGGACACACCGGCGCGTCTCCCCGACGCGGCGACGGGCCGCCGGGCCGCCTCCGTCCCGTCGTCCTGACGGGACCCTGCCGAACGGAGAACTCATGCGAAACCTCACGCGGAACGCGGCCCTGGCGGCCGCGAGCGCGCTCGTCCTCGCGGGACTGGGCAGCATCGGCGCGACGGCCACCGCGGCCGAGGGCTGTCGCGTCGACTACGCGACGCCCAGCCAGTGGGGCGGGCAGTTCCAGGCGGACGTCGTCGTGACCAACCTCGGATCCCCGGTGACCTCGTGGGAGGTCACCTGGTCCTTCCCCGCCGGGCAGCGGGTGCTCCAGGCGTGGGGCGCGACGGCGACGGCCTCCGGAGCCACCGCGTCGTTCTCGAACGCGTCCTACAACGGGTCCCTCGGTACCGGCGCCTCCGCGGGCTTCGGCTTCATCGGGTCGTGGCAGGGCTCGAACCCGGCGCCGACCTCGATCGAGCTCAACGGGGTCCCGTGCACCGGCACGGTCGTCGCCCCGGACCCGGACCCGGATCCCGACCCCACCCCGGACCCCACGCCAGACCCGGTCGACCCGCCGGCGAGCGCGACGGGGACCCTCTACGTCGACACCGCCACCCAGGCCGCCCGAGCCGCTGCGGCTGCGAGCGGTGAGACGAAGGTGCTGCTCAACAAGATCGCCCAGACGCCCCAGGCGTACTGGGTCGGCAGCTGGACAGACGCGCAGACCGCGAAGCAGCAGGTCACGGACTACACCGGCCGAGCCGTCGGTGCCGGCGCGATCCCCGTGCTCGTCGTGTACGCGATCCCCGGCCGCGACTGTGGCAGCTACTCGGGCGGCGGGGTCGCCACGAGCGAGTACGCGGCGTGGATCGACACCATCGCCTCCGGCATCCAGGGCGAGCCCTGGGTGATCCTCGAGCCCGACGCTCTCGCACAGCTCGGTGACTGCGAGGGCCAGGGAGACCGGGTGGGATACCTGAGGTACGCCGCGCAGAAGCTGACCGAGGCCGGCGCCCACGTCTACATCGACGCAGGGCACTCCGGCTGGCTCACCGCCGACGAGGCAGCCGAGCGCCTGCAGCAGATCGGGTTCGAGTACGCCGAGGGCTTCGCGCTCAACACCTCGAACTACCAGACCACCGCAGCGTCCACGGCCTACGGGGAAGCCGTGTCGAGCCGGCTCGGAGGAGTGCCGTACGTCATCGACACCTCGCGCAACGGCAACGGCTCCAACGGTGAGTGGTGCAACCCCCGCGGCCGGGCCCTCGGCGAGCGCCCGCGGCTCGTCGACGACAGCACCAACCTCGCCGCCCTCCTGTGGGTGAAGCTGCCCGGCGAGAGCGACGGATCCTGCAACGGCGGACCGGCCGCCGGTCAGTGGTGGCAGGAGATCGCTGTCGAGATGGCCCGCAACGCCAGCTGGTGAGGTCGGGGGTGCCGTCCGGTCGACCCGGGCGGCACCCCGGCCTCCGGTCCGCGCCCGTGCCGGGACCGGACTCGCAGCGACGCGCTGGCGTCAGGCCGGACGCACGCCCCGGTGCAGGGCGACGATCCCGCCCGAGAGGTTGCGGAAGCCCACGCGACCCCAGCCCGCACCCACCATGAGCCTGCCGAGGGCTTCCTGGTCGGGCCACTCACGGATGGACTCCGCGAGGTACTCGTAGGAGCCGGCGTCCTTCGTCACGACGCCGGCCACCTTCGGCAGCGCGCGCATGAGGTACTCGGTGTACACGCGGCGGAACGGCTCCCACGTCGGCTGGGAGAACTCGCAGATGACGATCCGCCCGCCGGGCCGCACCACCCGGAGCATCTCGGTGAGCGCCCCGGTGGTGTCGACGACGTTGCGCAGCCCGAACGAGATCGTCACGGCGTCGAACGACGCGTCCGCGAACGGCAGGCGCGTCGCGTCACCTGCGGTGAACGGCAGGTCCGGGCGACGCTCCTTGCCGACAGCGAGCATCCCGAACGAGAAGTCGCACGGCACGACGTGGGCGCCCGCGGCCGCGAACGGCTCGCTGGAGGTCCCGGTGCCCGCCGCGAGGTCGAGGACCTTCTCGCCGCGACGCGCTCCCACGGCTGCCACGGTGGCGCGGCGCCAGCGACGGTCCTGCCCGAGCGAGATGAGGTCGTTGGTGAGGTCGTAGCGGGCGGCGATGCTGTCGAACATCGAGGCGACCTCGGCGGGCTTCTTGTCCAGGCTGGCGCGTGACATGCGTCCATGCTCTCATCGTTGCCGACCGCTCCGCGGCGGTCGGTCGTCGGTCGTATCCTTGACCCGATGAGCACCCAGCGCGACGTGACCGACCGGAGCGGCGCCCCCGACCAGCGGCCCCCGACCCTCATGGTCCGCACCACAGCGGTCGACGACCTCTCCCCGGACGTCGGAGCCCTCCTCGACCTGCTGCCGGCGGACTCCCCGCTCGCCTGGGTCCGCCGCGGCGACGGCATCGTCGGATGGGGTGTGGCGGCGCGCATCGAGACGTCCGGCGCGTCCCGCTTCGCCGACGCGGAGGCCGCATGGTCCTCTGTCCGTGCTCGCGCCATCGTGCGCGACGACGTCGGTGTGCCGGGCACCGGCCCTGTCGCGTTCGGTTCGTTCGCCTTCGACGAGGCATCCGCAGCCGGCGGCGTCCTCGTCGTCCCCCGTGTCGTCGTCGGCCGCCGCGGCGGGACGTCGTGGATCACGACGCTCACCGCGGTCGACGCCGTCCCCACCCTGGGACCGGCCCCCACGCTGCGGCGCGCCGTCGCGGACGCCGGGGGTGATGTTCCCGTCCGGGCGCCGGGAGCGGTGACGTACACGCAGGGCGCGGTGCCCGACGACGCCTGGATCGCCGCTGTCGAGGAGGCCGTCGGACGGATCCGCGCCGGCGCGCTCGACAAGGTCGTCCTCGCCCGGGACCTCGTCGCCCGCACCGAGGAGCCCTTCGACGTGCGCTGGGCACTGACCCGGCTCGCCGCCTCCTACGCCGGGTGCTGGACCTTCAGCGTCGACGGCATGATCGGGGCGACCCCCGAGCTGCTCGTGCGCTCGGACAAGGGGCTCGTCACCTCTCGCGTGCTTGCCGGGACGGTCCGCCGCACGGGAGAGGAGCAGGCCGACCTGGCCCGCGCGGCCGTGCTCGCGCACTCCTCCAAGGACCTCGAGGAGCACGAGTACGCGGTGGCGTCGGTCGCCCGTGCCCTCGAGCCGTTCTGCCAGTCGCTCAACGTCCCCGAGACGCCGTTCGTGCTGCACCTCCCGAACGTCCTGCACCTCGCGACGGACGTCACCGGTGTGCTCCGCGGGGCCCGCCCCGCAGCGGGGACCACCGACCCCGACCACGGGCCGTCGAGCCTCGCGCTCGCCGGGGCCCTCCACCCCACGGCGGCGGTCTGCGGCACGCCGACGGCGGCCGCCAACGACCTCATCCGGGAGATCGAGGGCATGGACCGTGCGCGGTATGCCGGCCCGGTGGGTTGGGTGGGCGGCGACGGCGACGGCGAGTGGGGCATCGCGCTGCGGTCCGCCGCGCTCGACGCCGACGACCCGCACCGCCTGCGCCTGTTCGCTGGCTGCGGTGTCGTGGCCGCCTCGGAGCCGGGGGCGGAGCTCGCCGAGACCGAGGCCAAGCTCGACCCGATGCGCCACGCCCTGGCCTGACGCGCGCACGGCCCTGGACCGGCGGAACCGGTCCGCGCCCCACGACAAGGGCCCGCACTCCTGGGAACGCAAGCACGGGCCCTCGTCCGACCTCGCGTGGCGCAAGGGGAGACGCCACGGAGGTGGCTGGTGACTAGCCGTTGCCGAAGAGGTCGCCCAGGTCGGGGATGTTGTCCGGGCTGCTCGGCCCGCTCCGGCCGTTGCCCGACCCGCCGAAGCCGCCGGAGCCGCCGGAGCCGCCCGACCCACCCTGGCCGCTGTCCGGGCTCGGGTTCGTCGTGGCGTCCTCCGCCCTCGTGGCGAGCGTGACCGGCACGTCGATCGACTCGCCGTCCCGCACGACCGTCAGGGTGACGTCCGCCCCGGACGGGAGCGCCCGGACGAACCCCGTGAGGGACTCGGGGCCCGTGACGGGGTCGCCGTCGATCGCGACCACGACGTCACCGACCTCGAGCGCACCGTCCGCCGGCGAGCCGCCGGTGATCTCCGTGACGACAGCGCCCTGGCGGGTGGTGCCGTCGACCGTGCCCGTCCCTTCGGCGAGCACGACGCCGAGGAACGCGTGCTCGGCGGCGCCCTCCTCGATGAGCTGGTCCGCGATGAGGAGGACGACGTCGGACGGGATCGCGAAGCCCAGACCGATCGACCCGGCCTGCCCGCTGCCGGACGACAGGCTGGCGATGGAGGACGTGATCCCGATGACCTCGCCGGTCGCGTCGAACAGCGGTCCCCCGCTGTTGCCGGGGTTCACGGCTGCGTCGATCTGGATGGCGTTCGTCACCGCGACCGTGTTGTCCGTGGTGGTCGCGGTGCTCACCGGCCGGTCGATGGCGGAGACGATGCCCGTCGTAGCCGTGTTCGACAGCCCCAGCGGGTTGCCGACGGCCATGACAGGCTCACCCACCTCGACGCCGTCCCCCTCGGAGATCACAGCGGGGACGAGATCGTCCGGTGCGTCGACGATCTCGACGACCGCAAGGTCCGTGGCCGGGTCGAGGCCCGTGATCGTCGCCTCGTAGACGCGGCCGTCCGAGAGGATGACCCCCACGGTGTCGTTGACGGCGCCCGTGACGACGTGCGCGTTCGTGACGATGTGACCGTTCTCGTCGATGATCACGCCCGACCCCTGGCCTCCGCCGGACTCGGTGACGACCTCGATGGACACGACGGACGGAGCCACCGCCTCGGACACCGCGATCCAGTCCGGGTCCGCCTCCGACGAGGACGCGACGGGCACCTCCCCTCCGCCCCCCTCGGAACGCCCGAGCGCGGAGAAGTCGGTCGCGCTGGGCGAGGCGCTCGTGCTCGGTGAGTCGTCGAGCGCCTCGCTGAGGGCGACGGTGCCCCCGGCAGCAAGGACGGCCGCGACGATCGCCGCGGCCGCGACGGGCGCGACGCGTCCTCGTGGCTCACGCCCGGGCGGGGGCGGGGGCGGCGGCGTCGGCGCACCGGTGCTCGGCGGTTGGTAGGCAGGGTCGTCGTGCTGCGATGTCATGAGTGCGTCCCTTCTCTGACTGGGCACCACTCAACTCCATCGCCCTGTGGCGAGGCTTGGTTTTCCCTGGGGACTTGCTGCGAATGTGCTAGGACCGGTCCTCGGCCTCGACCGCCCGCACGACGGCCGCCGCGAGCGCGTCACCGTCCGGACCCCGGGTCGCGCGGTCGACGCGCACCTCGAGCACGGACACCCCCGCCGGAGGGCTGGCGAGCGCGGCCCGCAGCCGCGCCGCGTCACGGACCACCTCGTGCGCGACGCCGTACCCGCTGCACAGGGCGCCGAGGTCCGCGCCGTGCGGGGTCGCGAAGACGCGCTCGAAGAGCTCGTCGTCGCCGAGGCGGGCGTGCTCGAGGGTCGCGAAGATCGAACCGCCGTCGTCGTTGACGACGACCACCTGGAGCTGCACCTGGGGCTCGTGCGGCCCACGGAGGAGCCCACCGACGTCGTGCAGGAACGTGAGGTCCCCCATGAGGGCACGGACCGTGGTGCTGGCCCGCCGCTGCAGCGCGAGCGCGACCCCGGTAGCGGTGGACACGGTCCCGTCGATTCCGGCGAGCCCACGGTTGGCGACCACGACGGGCGGTTCCGTCCACCGCGCGAGGAGGTCGAGGTCGCGGACAGGGTTGCTCGACCCGATGACGAGTGCGTCGTGCGGCGTGCTGGCGTCCGCCACCGCGCCCGCGACACCGAGGGCGTCGAGGGACTGCGTCACGCCGTGGGCATCGAGCACGCCCGCTGCGGCCGCGGAGGCAGCCCGCCACCGTGCGAGCCACCGGACACCGGCTCCGCCCTGGCCGGGCCCGATCTCGAGCCAGGCGGGTGGGACCCCTCCGAGCACCACGGCGGCGTTGCGCGCCGCGTCCGGCCACCGTGCACTGCCGGGCGCGACGACGACCACGCGCACGCGGGGGCTGGCGAGGAGCTGCTGCACCGGACGGGACAGCGTGGGCCGGCCCAGGACGACGACCTGCCGGACGCCGTCCGTGAGGGAGCGCACCCCGAGGACGAGCCGGTGCGCTGCGACGAGGCAGTGGCCGCCCGCGGCGCCGGAGGAGGCCTCGGCCAGCAGGGGCCACCCGCGCGCCTCCGCGAGACGGCGTGCGTCAGGACCTGCCCCGTCTCCTGCGACGACGAGGGTCGCGACCTCGTCCAGCACCCCGTCGACGTCCTCCTCGGGTGCCACGGCACGCAGGGTGACGAGCCCGAGCCCGGGCACCTTCTCGTCACCGGCTCCGGGGGCCGCAGTACGCGCGGTGTCCCGCAGGAGCTCGTCGAGGCCGCCGGCGGACGGTGCGAGCGGCTCCCGGTAGGCGAGGTTGACGTGCACCGGACCGGGGTCGAGGGTGCGGTACCCGGTCGCGGCCGCGTGCGCCCGGGTGAGCAGCGCACGCAGGTCGGCGTCCTCCCCGGCGCGCCCGGCGGGCGCCGGGACATCGACGGCGAG
Source organism: Sanguibacter sp. Z41_6 (assembly GCF_059621145.1). Classification (NCBI taxonomy): domain Bacteria; kingdom Bacillati; phylum Actinomycetota; class Actinomycetes; order Micrococcales; family Sanguibacteraceae; genus Sanguibacter; species Sanguibacter sp. Z41_6. The sequence continues at coordinate 145,098 of NZ_JCAQIF010000004.1, forward strand.
CCGCACCGCTGAACCGAAGATCCCCACCTGGTCGGCGGTCTGGTTGGCCCCGGTCCCTCGCACCTCGTGCGGCCGGTCGGCCGTGAGCAGCAGCAGCGGGATGCCACCGTGGTGCGCCTCGAGGACCGCGGGATGGAGGTTGGCGACGGCCGTGCCCGACGTCGTGACGACCGCGACCGGTGACGCGGCCCGACCGTGCAGGACCTGCTCGCCGCGCGCCAGGCCGAGCGCGAGGAACGCCGCGTCCCGCTCGTCGACGCGGACGTGCAACCGCACCCTGGCGTCCGGCACGGCCCGGGTCTCGGCGACGAGGGCGTACGCGAGGGGCGCGCTGCGGGAGCCGGGCGCCAGGACGACGTCGCGGACGCCGAGGCGGGCCAGCGCATCGACGAGCACGTGCGCCGAGCGGACGGACGGTGGGAGGGCGATGGGCTCGGGAGCCGGTCCGGTGCCCGTCACCGCGTCGACCCACCGGTGCGGCCGGCGACCCCGGGTGCGAGCCCCTCGGGTGCACCGAGCGCGCTGACCCGGGCGACACGGTCGAGCCATCGGTCGACGATCCGGGGATCGACCCGGCCGGCGTCGGTCGCCTCGAGGTCAGCGACGTCCGGTTGAGGACGCCGCACGTCGATCGCCCCGTCCACCGGCAGGAGCGACCGACCGACCGTGTCCCGCGTGAGGAGCTGAGCGGTGGCCAGACCGCACGCGTAGGGCAGCTCGGGGAGGGCCGCGGCCAGCGCGAGCCCCGCGGCTAGCCCGACAGAGCTCTCGAGCGCGGAGGACACGACGACCGGCAGGCCCACCTGCTCAGCGAGCTCGAGGCACGCACGCACGCCACCGAGCGGCTGCACCTTGAGCACGACGATGTCCGCGGCCTCCGCCCGCACCACCTCGAACGGGTCCTGCACGCGACGGATGGACTCGTCCGCAGCCACGGGGATGTCGGTACGTCGCCGCACGTGCGCAAGACCCGCGACGTCGGGGCACGGCTGCTCGACGTACTCCAGGCCGCCAGCGGCACGGTCGAGGACCGCCAGCCGCGCGAGCGCGGTCTGCGGGTCCCAGCCGCCGTTCGCGTCGATGCGGATCCGCCCCGTCGGTCCGAGTGCGTCCCGCACCGCCTCGAGCCGCGCGACCTCGTCGTCGACGGTCTGGCCGCGCTCCGCGACCTTGACCTTGGCCGTCTGGCACCCTCCGGACGCCAGCACGATCGCGTGCGCGCGCTCGGGGTCGGTCGCGGGCACCGTGACGTTGACGGGGACCCGCCGTCGGACCGGTTCCGGCCAGCCGTCGTGCGCGGCCTCGAGAGCCGCGGACCACCACGCGAGCGACTCCTCGTCGTCGTAGTCCCAGAAGGGGGAGAACTCGCCCCAGCCGGCCTCGCCCCGCAGGAGCACGCCGTCGCGCCGGTCGAGGCCGCGGAACCGCGTGGTGAGGGCTGTGGAGTAGACGTGCACCCACCCAGGTTAGGCGGTCGCCGGGACGCTGGGTCGTCAGACGCTGAGCGCGGGCACGGCCGTCGCGGACCGCAGCAGCCGGCGGACCTCGTCCCGCACCGGGCGACCCGACCCGAGGGCCCGCAGCGCAGCGCCGTCGACGAGGGCCACGACGGCGTCTGGCGCGAGGGTGATGCCGAGCGCGGCGACGAGATCCGCGACCGGTCCCTGGGCGGCGTCGCGGTCGGTCCCCAGGTGGTCGGCCCCCGGGGTGCGCCCCGACCGGCCCCCGGCGACGAGGTGCTCGTAGTGACCGCGGACCGCGGCATCGTCGCCCTCGGGCAGGAGGGCGTCGGCGAGCGCGCCCGGGGGGTCGACGTCCGCACCTGCCGCGACCGCCGCGACGACCGTCCGGGACGAGCGCGCAGAGTGCTCCGACCAGCGCGCCGCGAGCAGAGCACCCGCGGCGCCGACGATGTCGTCGAGATGGTCGAAGTAGTACGTCGTCGAGGCGAGCGGCACAGCGGCTCGCTCTGCGACGGTCCGGTGCGTGATCGCACCCGGTCCGCCCTCCAGCACGAGCGACGCCGCAGCCGCCACGAGAGCGTCGCGGCGCTCGACACCACGCTGCTGGCGTCGCGTCGCGGTCGTCACGCGGCCGACCGTACGGGCGGGAGATGTCCGGAATGTTTCACGCAGCGACGCGGGATGTTTCACGGCTCGTCCTCCGCGCCTGCCACCGGGCCCGCGCGCCAGACCCTAGGCTGGACGGGTGAGCGACCTCCCCGAGACCGTGTCCCAGACCTTCGACCCGACCCGGTGGCGCACCGTCTCCGGGTTCGAGGGTCTCACCGACATCACCTACCACCGGGGCGTCGAACGCTCCCCCGACGGCGGCGAGCGCGACCTGCCCGTCGTCCGCATCGCCTTCGACCGGCCCGAGGTGCGCAACGCGTTCCGCCCGCACAGCGTCGACGAGCTCTACCGCGCGCTCGACCACGCCCGCATGACGTCGGACGTCGCAGCGGTCATCCTCACGGGCAACGGTCCGAGCCCGAAGGACGGCGGCTGGGCGTTCTGCTCGGGCGGCGACCAGCGCATCCGCGGCCGCGACGGGTACCGGTACACCACGCAGGACGCGACGGGCACCGCGGCCGAGAGCGCCGACCACATCGACCCTGCACAGGCGGGACGGCTGCACATCCTCGAGGTCCAGCGCCTCATGCGCACCATGCCCAAGGTCGTCATCGCCGTGGTCAACGGCTGGGCCGCCGGCGGTGGGCACTCGCTGCACGTCGTGGCCGACCTGTCGATCGCGAGCCGCGAGCACGCCCGGTTCAAGCAGACCGACGCCAACGTCGGCTCCTTCGACGCCGGCTACGGCTCGGCGCTGTTCGCCCGCCAGGTGGGACAGAAACGCGCCCGCGAGGTCTTCTTCCTCGCCCGGGAGTACTCGGCCGAGGACGCCTACGCGTGGGGCGCGGTCAACGAGGTGGCGGACCACGCGGACGTGGAGACGCTCGCGCTCGAGTACGCGGCGACCATCGCGACGAAGTCGCCGCAGGCGATCCGCATGCTCAAGTTCGCGTTCAACCTGGCCGACGACGGCCTCGCGGGGCAGCAGGTGTTCGCCGGTGAGGCCACGCGGCTGGCCTACATGACGGACGAGGCCGTCGAGGGACGCGACGCGTTCCTGCAGCGCCGCGACCCCGACTGGTCCGGGTTCCCCTACTACTTCTGAGCCCGCCGTCGGGCACCGCTGGGTGTCAGCCCGCGACGAGGAGCGCGCCGAGGAGGTCGAGCACGCGGCTGCCGCACAGGGCCACAGCGATCGCCAGCGCGAACAGGCCGCCGAACGACAGCAGGACGGGGATGACGGATGCTGCGGGGCCCGGCTCCCCGGGAGCGGTGACGCGCGACGGGGCGTGCGTGCGGGAGGACGGCCGGCGGAGCGACCTCGTGCGTGTGCCGTGATGAAGGATCGTTGCCATACCCCCACCCTCGCTCGGGAGGGCGCTCGAGCACATCGGTCCCCCGGCCCGGACTCACGCGTGCGCTCTCCGCCGATGGGAGGACCCGCGACCGGTCCGGGTCAGTCCTCCGGTGGACCGGCCGTCAGCTCGTCGAGTAGGCGCCGCCCGACCGCGGCACGAGCTCCACCCACGTGTTGCCGGGTGCGAGCGTGAGGGGAGCGCCGTCGGGCCCGGAGAGGACCACGGGCGCCAGCGAGCTCTCCTTGCTCCACGTGCCAGTGATCGTCCTGCCTGCGGATGCCACGAGCGCCTCCCCCGACCCGATCATCTCCGTCTCCGGGACAGGCGCCCCGGACGGGTCCTTGTACGGGGTGTCACGCACGGCGACGCTCAGCACGACGACGTTCTCGGCGGTCAGCCGGGCACCCGTGGCGGACACCGCCGGGGAGCCCCCCTCGGAACGCTGGAACAGCCCCGCCGCCGGGTCCCAGGACCACGACGGGCTGCTGTAGCTGGACATCGTGACGTTGACCGTGGTGACGGGCGTCCCCGCGGTCGCGGCACTCGCCGACGCCTCGTCGCGGGCGAACTGGAACTGGGGTGCCGGGGGCGCGGTGTGCCCGGCGTCGGCCGCCGCGTAGAAGTCCGCCGTCCTGCCGTAGACGTTGTGCGGCGCGCGACGGTCCTTCGTCCGGTAGAAGCCGTCGGCACCCTCGTCGTGGCTGATGACCTGCAGCCCCGCGTCGCGCACGGACTGGACGAACGGCGGCTGCCCGCCCGAGAACGTCATGAGTCCGGCGAGCGGTGCGGCGATGTGCGCATCCATGGGCCGGACCGAGCGGATCGGGCCGATCGTCTCCGGCACCTGCGAGTGATACACCGCGATGTAGCGGGTCACCCCACCCTCGACGACCTCCTCCCACACGACGTCGGCGAGCTCGAGGCCCGTCTGGGGGCGCGCCTCGCGAGAGTTCTCGACCTTGACGGCCAGCGCGGGGCGGTTGCCCTGGTCGGCAGCGACGACCCCGGTGAGCGGCCAGGTGGGCGGAACAGCGGGATCGGGCGGGAGGGCCTTGACCACCTCGGCGTCCGGGGTGGTCGTCGTGGTGACCGCCTCGAGGGGCTCTGCGTCGCCGGCACAGCCAGCGAGCGCGAGCGTGCACGCGAGCGCCACGGTCATCGTCCGACGCCACCTGCGCCGGTCGGCACGAGCCTGCGTCAGGCCAGGGTTGAGCTGCACGGATCCAGTCTCCTCGCTTCGGGGCCCGCGGCTCCCGGCGCGCTGGGCGCGACGGCGCGCCGCGCGTCGTCGGTGCCCACCCTATGGCGCCCTAGGCTGAACCTGTGACGGGCACACCGAGGGACGTGGCGGCAGAGGCGGTCCGGCGTGCGCTCACGGCTCCTCCCGGCGCCCCGGAGGCGTACGTGCTCGTGCCCACCTCCGGTTCCACGGGTGCGCCGCGCACCGTCCGTCTCTCCGGGGCCGCACTGCGGGCATCCGGAACGGCGACGGCAGCCCGCCTCGGCGGGCACGGGCGGTGGTTGCTCGCGCTCCCGACGACGCACGTCGCCGGGCTGCAGGTCCTCGCCCGGTCCGTGCTCGCGGGGACCGAACCGGTGGTGCTCGACAGCGACGCCGGATTCCGGCCCGGTGCGTTCGCGGCCGCGACGGACGCGCTGCGCGACACCGGTCCTGGCGGCGCCCGTGCCCCGCTGTACACGTCGCTCGTCCCCACCCAGCTGCACCGGCTGCTCGCGGCCGCGGGCGCGCTCGAGCCTGCCGGACCGGCGGGCCGGGCCGGCACGCCCGAGGGCCGCTCGGGGCTGGACGCGCTGCGCCGCTACGACGCCGTGCTCGTCGGCGGGGCCGCGACGTCGCCGGCCGTGCTGGCCGCGGCGCACGCCGCCGGCGTGGCAGTCGTCACGACCTACGGCATGAGCGAGACCGCGGGTGGGTGCGTCTACGACGGCGTGCCTCTCGACGGCGTACGCCTGCGCGTGCGCGAGTCCCTCGTCGAGATCAGCGGACCCGTCCTCGCGGACGGGTACGTGGACGACCCTGCCGCGACGCGTGACGCCTTCGTCGTCGACCCGGAGCCCGACGGCGCGGGCACCCGGTGGTTCCGCACGTCGGACGTCGGCCGGCTCCACGACGACGCGCGCGGTCAGGTGCTCACGGTTCTCGGCCGCGCCGACGACACCGTCATCAGCGGAGGGGTCAACGTCGTCCCCGCCGCGGTCGAGTCGGTGCTCGCCGGGTGGGGCGGGATCGGCGAGGTCTGCGTCGTCGGGCTGCCCGACGACGAGTGGGGCAGCCGGGTCGTGGCGCTCGTGACGCTCGCCCCCGGTGGCACGGACGCACCGGACCGCCCGGCCCTCCTGGACGAGGTGCGGTCACGGGTCACCGCCGCCCTCGGTGCGCCAGCCGCTCCACGGGACGTCGTCGTCGTCGACCACCTGCCGGTGCGCGGGCCGGGGAAGGCGGACCGGCGTGCAGCGGCGGTGCTGGCGGCACAGCGGCTGGGCCGCCCTGAGGCGCCGAACCGATAGCCTGAGTCCCCATGTCCGACGAAGGGAACCCCATGCCCTCAGCATCCCAGTGGCTCGCCGGAGCCCGGGTGCGCACGCTCCCCGCAGCCGCGACGCCCGTCCTCGTGGGGTCGGGCGCCGCAGCCCAGGTGGGCGGGTTCGAGCCCGTCCCGGCCGTCCTCGCGCTCCTCGTCGCCCTCGCGCTGCAGGTCGGCGTGAACTACGCCAACGACTACTCGGACGGGGTGCGCGGCACCGACCTCGACCGCGTGGGCCCGCTGCGGCTCACCGCGTCGGGGACCGCCCGGCCGGGCCAGGTCAAGGCGGCGGCGTTCACCTCGTTCGCCATCGCGGCTGTGCTCGGGCTGGCGCTCGTCGCCGTGTCGGGGCACTGGTGGCTCGTCGTCGTCGGTGCCGCCTCGATCGCGGCCGCGTGGTTCTACACGGGTGGCAAGAACCCGTACGGGTACCGCGGGCTCGGCGAGGTGGGGGTCTTCACGTTCTTCGGTCTTGTCGCCGTGCTCGGCACCACGTACACGCAGATCGACCGTGTGACGGTGCCGTCCGCCCTCGGTGCGGTCGCCGTCGGCCTGCTCGCGTGCGCGATCCTCATGGTCAACAACATCCGGGACATCCCCACCGATGCCGTGGTCGGCAAGCGCACGCTCGCGGTGCGGCTCGGCGACTGGCGTGCCCGGCGCGCGTACGTCGCGATGCTCTGGGTGCCGATCGGCCTGGGGATGCTCTGCGGGTTCGCGAACCCGTGGAGCGTCCTCGTCGTCCTGCTCGGACTCCCTGCCACGCTGCTGAGCATCCCCGTCCTCGCGGGTGCGCGGGGACGGCTGCTGGTCCCCGTGCTGGCAGCGACCGGCCTCTACGAGCTCGGCTTCGGTGTGCTACTCGGGCTCGGTCTGGCCATCTGAGGCCCGGCCGTCCCCGCCACCGGTGCGACGGCGGTCGAGGACTCCGTCGACACGCGCGTCCTCGGACGCGGCGTCCCCCTCGACCGCGTCGCTGAACCGTCCGCGGTCACCGTCGGCGCGCCGCGCGAGCCGGTCCTCGCGCCGCTGCGCGAGGTACACCGCCGCGGCCTCGCGCGGCCGCGAGAGCACCACATAGCTGATCATCAGCGCCAGGAGCGCCGCGACGACGACGAGGGGCCAGCTCCGCAGACCCACGAGGTAGAGGAGCACCCCGATGAGCAGGAGGAGCGCGACGCGGAGCACAGAATAGATGACGAAGGGCACCTGTCCAGGGTAAGCGCATAGGCTGGATGCATGCCCCGCGCTCTCGCCCTCGTCGCCGCTTTCGCTCTTGTCGTCTACGCTCTCGCCGACTTCGCGTCGAGCGACGAGCAGGACCGTGGGGGCATCCCGCGGTGGCTCTGGCTCATCATCATCGTCGTTCTCCCCTACTTCGGTCCGATCGCCTGGATCGTGTTCAGCCGGTCCCGCCGGTCGCAGGCTGCCGGTGGGCCGCCGTCGGCGGCAGGCGCGGGGCGGCCCGGCGCGGGTCCCGGCCGCGGCCGACGGCGCTCGCGGGGACCCGTCGCGCCTGACGACGACCCGGACTTCCTGTGGCGGCTGGCGCAGGAGCAGCGCCGACAGGGCCAGGGCCCCGCGGGTACTGGTCGCGGGTCAGCGACCGGTGACACGCGCGGCACCCCGGACGGACCGGCCGACGACGGCGGGACGTCGGGCGAGCAGGGGACCGACCCGACAGACGGCGACGAACCGGACGACGGTGCGGGACCGAACCCGCTCGACCGCTCGAACAGCTGAGCCCCGGCGCCGCGCGCCCGCGCTGAGCCGGTCCTGCGGGCTGCACGCAGGCGTAACCCACGAGGACGACGTGCTCCTGCAGGTGCCGCCGCTCAGCCGGCCCAGTGCTGCCTGAGGACGTGGGAAGCCCGCGGGTCGTCCTGTACGCGATGGCCATGGCCCTCGAGGGTGAGGTGCTGTGCACCGCGCGCGACGAGAGCCCCGGCGGTCTCCTCGTAGAGGCGGCTCCACCCGCCGGTGACGACCAACGTCCTGGCAGGCAGGCTCCGGTGCGTCCCGAGCCCGATGCCCCACGGCCGACGCAGCGCCCGGAGCCGGCTGACGCTCGCCAGCAGCTCCTCGTCCGGCAGGTCAGGGGGCTCCATCCCCATCCCGGCCGAGAAGCGCCGGGAGAAGTCACGCGCCGACACGGACGCGTCGTCGGCGACCTCGAACACGGGTGTCATCGCCGCGATGTGCTCCTCGACGGCCGGCCTTCCGCGCGCCAGGTCGAAGCACGCGGGCTCGAGGAGTGCCAACGACCGGACCATGGCAGGCGCGGTCCGGGCGGCCAGCACCGCCGCGTTTGCGCCGTACGAATGGGCGACGACGTGCCCGCCGCCGCACGCACGGAGCGCTCCTAGCAGGCGTTGCGCGTCCCGGGCGGCATCGTCGGCGACACCGTCGCGCCGCAGGAACTGCCAGCCGGGCTCCGCGGCCGCCGCCTGCTGCGGCCAGGCGGCGGCTCCCTCTCTCCCCGCCCCGTGAACGAACACCACATCCATAGCAGGTATGGTGCCGCACTCCCGGCGCACCGCACCGCACCGCGACGGGTGTGGACCCGCTGGCCGTACCGGCTCCTCTCCCCGGCGTCGTGCGGGAGGCCCGACGGACGGGTCCTAGGAGTCGGGCAGCTCCGCGTAGGAGTGCTTGCCGCTGAAGAGGATGTTCACGCCGGTGAAGTTGAACAGCACGCAGGCGTAGCCCGCCAGGACGAAGTAGGCGGCACGGCGTCCCGACCAGCCCCGGGTCGTCCGGGCGTGCAGGTAGGCGGCGTAGACGACCCACACGACGAAGGTCCACACCTCCTTGGGGTCCCAGCCCCACGGGCGACCCCAGGCGTCGTTGGCCCAGATGGCACCACCGATGAGCGTGAAGGTCCACAGGACGAAGCCCACAGCGTTGAGGCGGAAGCTCAGGGCCTCGAGCGACGTCGGCGTCGGGATCGCGTCGAGGAACCGCCAGTTGAACACCCGCGACGCGGCGACGTTCTTGCCGCGCACGACGGTGCCCTCACCGCGCAGGAACGTCGATCCGCGGTCGCGCGAGTCGCGCAGCAGCTGGAGCACGCTCACGGCGAAGGCGACCGTGAAGACCCCCGTGGCGCCGACCGCGACGCCCACGTGGATGACCAACCAGTAGTGCTGCAGGGCCGGCTGGACCTCGTCGGCGACGACGTGGAACGCGTTGAGGCCGACCATGAGGAAGGTCACGACGAGGAACGTGACGACCACACCGAGGAATCGCACGTCCCGTCGCAGCTGCAGCAGGAGGAAGGCGCCTGCCGCGACGAGGGTCCCCGCGAGGCAGAACTCGTACATGTTCGCCCAGGGGGCACGCCCGGCGGCGATGCCGCGCGCGACGAGCGAGACCAGATGCATGCCGAACCCGAGCCACATCGTCGCCATCGCGATGCCGAGCGCCTTCCCCCGAGGGGTCGGCGCAGACGGCGACAGGGCCGCGGAGACGCCCGGCGTCGTGCTCGTCGACGCCCCGGCGCCGACGAGCTCGCGCTCGCGCGTGCGACGCTGCCCCACGGCGTCGGACAACCGCGAGAGGTCGAACGCGAAGGCGATCATCGCGATCGTGTACGCGGTCGCCGCCCCCCACGCGAGGACGTCGCTGAGCTCTCCCCAGGGGAATGCTCCTGTGATGCCGGGATTCATCGGTCAGCCTTTCCCAAGCTCGGTTCTGGTCCGTCAGGTACTGCGGGTGCGGGGTGCTGGTCGGGGCCCGGGTCGTCGATCGTGGGCGGGTGTCCCGGGAGGGCGGCCAGGAGGCGCGCCACCTCCGCGTCGAGCCCGGCGTCGTCGCCACGGGCGAGGCCGGCGACCTCCACCACGGTACGGCGTCCACAGTCCTCGGCGACGTCCCGGGCACGGACCCAGATGCGACGGCGCGGTGTGAACAAGGAGACGGCCACGCCCCCGAGCGCGCCGAGCGAGAACGCGAGCACCCAGCCGAGGGACGGGTCGTGGCGCAGGTCCAGGGCGACGAAGCGCGGCAGCCCGGAGAACTCGATCGTCCCCAGGCCGTCCGGGAGCTCGACGGTCTCGCCGAGGCCGACGAGCAGCGTCGCCTCGGTGCCGTCCGCCTCGTCGGCGCGGGTCATGCCCTCGGTCTCCAGCTGGTAGACGTTCTGCGGGATCCCGTCGTCGAGCCCGAGGTCGCCGCTGTACACCGTGAGCACGAGCACGGGGTTGATGGGGTCCGGGAAGACCGAGCGGGCTCCGTCCTCGGTGACCTCCGCCGTCGGCAGGAGGAAGCCGAGGAGCCCGATCTGCTCCCCGGTCGAGACGTCGGGCACCTTGATGACGCCGCGCGACGTGTACATGGCGTCCTCGGGGAGGAAGGGCACCGGGCCCGCGAAGGCGATCTCACCTGCGGCGTCACGCACCGTGACGTCCGGCGCGTACCCGTTCCCCTGGAGGTAGATGTTGGCGCCCGACTGCGTGAGCGGCTCGTTGACCTTGATCTGCTCCTCGCGCGTGGTGCCGTCCGTCTCGCGCACCGTGACGTATGCCGTGAAGTCCTGCGCCTTGGCGTCGGTGATGCGGAAGCGCGACTCGAACGCGTCGAGCGTCATGGAGAACGGTACGAGCGCGTCCTCGCTGAACAGGGCGCCGCGCTCGAACGAGTCGTAGTCGACGACGGAGTTCGCGAACCCGCGCCCCTCCGTGACGATGGCCTGGCCGCGGTACTCGAGGAGCTGCCCCGTGCCGAACGCGATGAGGAGCCCGAGCAGCGAGATGTGGAAGACGAGGTTCCCGGTCTCGCGCAGGTAACCCCGCTCCGCGCTCACGGTGAGCGCACCGTCGGCGTCCGTGCCCGCTGCCACGCGGAACCGGCGCAGGCCGAGGACACGTCGCCCCAGGTGGGTCGTCGCGGCGTCCTGCACCTGCGCAGGGGTCGCGACGGTGGCGTCGACCGTGTAGGACGCGGTGGCCGGGAACCGCGAGAAGCGACGGGGCGTGCGCGGCGGCCGCGCACGCAGGGCGTGCAGGTGCGCCCTCGTGCGCGGCAGGATGCATCCGACGAGGGACACGAACAGCAGGATGTAGATCGCGGAGAACCACACGGACGCGTAGACGTCGAAGAAACCGAGGCGGTCGAGCCACTCGCCGAGCGTCGGGTTCTCCCGGATGTAGCGGACGACGGCTGCCTGGTCCTGGTTGCGCTGCGGGAACACGGAGCCAGGGACCGCGGCCACGGCGAGCAGGGTGAGGAGCATGAGCGCGACCCGCATCGACGTGAGCTGCCGCCAGGCGAACCTGAGCAGGCCGGTCGCACCGAGGTGCGGGACGGTCGCCTGCGTGCCGCGCGGGGTACCGGCCCCGGTCGCGTCGGGGGCCGCGGTGCGCCCGTCCGAGAACGAGTCGTCGATCCCGTCCGGCCGGTAGCTCGTGTCGCGGGGCTCCCGCGGAGTCGTCGGACCCACTAGATCACCGTCTCCGTCCCACCGATGAAACCTTGCATGGCGCGGCTCCACTCGCCCCAGAGACCGCTGACGAGCGCGAGCCCGATGAGGATGAGCAGGGCGCCTCCGAAGCGCATGATCGCCACCTTGTGCCGGCCCAGGAAGCCCAGGGCGCGCGAGCTGCGCTCGAGTCCCAGGGCGATGAGGAGGAAGGGGAGGCCGAGGCCGAGGCAGTACGCGACGGCCAGGGTGCCACCCCGCACGGACGTTCCCTGGTCGAGCGCCAGCGAGTAGATCGCGACGAGGGTGGGCCCGAGGCAGGGCGTCCACCCCAGACCGAACACGAGTCCCAGCAGCGGGGCGCCCCACAGGCCGGCGCTGGGGCTCACGTGCAGCCGCCGCTCGCGCTGCAGGAACGGCATCGCTCCGAGGAACGCGAGCCCCATGAGGACGACGACGACGCCGAGCACCCGGGAGATCTCGTCGTCCCAGGCGCGCAGGAAGGAGCCGATCGTCCCGGTGAGGACTCCGATCGAGACGAAGACGAACGTGAACCCGGCGACGAACAGCGCCACGCCGAGCAGCACCCGGCCGCGCCGTGCGGAGGATCCTCCCCCACCCGCCGTGCTGGCCTTCGACCCGTTGCGCGTCCCCGGGCCTGCGTTCGAGGCGGCGAGGCCGCTGACGAACCCGAGGTACCCGGGGACGAGCGGCAGGACGCACGGGGAGGCGAACGACACGAAGCCCGCGAGGACCGCGACCGGGAGGGCGAGGAGCATCGAGCCGCCGAGGACGGCGCTGCCGAACGTCTCGCCGACGTCAGCGAGGAGCCGGGGGTCTGCTCCGGCGACGAGAAGGGCTGCGGTGTGGCTCACGGGGGTCTCTGACGCCGGCTCAGGCGTCGACCTCGGCCAGCACGTCGGAGACGAGCGCGTCGAGGGTCGTCGCCTGGACCTGTCCGAGCACGCGGGCGGCGACGCGCCCCTGCTGGTCGAGCACGACCGTCGTGGGTACGGCCTGCACGGGGACGACGCCCTGGAGGGTCGCGATGGCGGAGCCGTCGGTGTCGGCGATGGACGGCCAGGTGACGTCGTGCTCACGTTCGAACGCCAGGGCTGCTCCGGCGTCGTCCGTCCCGTTGATCCCGACGAGGTGGACGCCGTCCGCTGCTCGCTCGGTCGCGACCTCGAGCAGGTCGGGAGCCTCGGCCCGACAGGGCGGGCAGGCTGCGTACCAGGTGTTGAGGACGACGACGCCGTCGAGGGCGCCCGTGTCGACGGGCTCGCCGGAGAAGTCGGTGCCCTCGAGCCGGACGGCTTCACCGCGGTCCTCGACCGTCCACGTCTTGACGCTGCCGTCGCCTGACAGGTAGCCCTGGCCGACGACGTCCTCGGTGGCGGTGTTGCCCGAGTCGGTCGAGCACCCGGCGAGGGTGAGTCCCAGGGCGACCGCGAGGAGCGTCGTGCGCCGGGCCGACCGTCCGTCTCGGCGGTCGTCGGAGCCGTCGGGGCGCGCAGGGGTCAAGGCGTGAAGCACGGTGCCACTATTCCGGAGCGGACTGAGAGATCACTGAGAAACGGTGCGATCGCCATGTGATCTGCACGACGCCGGGCGCCTACGCGCCCGAGACCTTCGTCGCGCCGGGCAGGAGGTCCGCGACGGGCTCGGTGTAGTGGATGCCCACGAGTCGGTCCCCCTCGAACCGGAGAGACGTGAGCGACGCGAGGGAGCACTGCCGGTTGCGCGGGTCGTGCCACAGTCGCTTGTTCTCGAACGCTCGGCGAGCCGTCCAGATCGGGAGCTGGTGGCTCACGAGGAGGGCTTCGTGGCCCTCCGCGCGCTCACGAGCCGCGTGCACGGCGGCGTGCATGCGTACGGCCTGCTCCCGGTACGGCTCGCCCCACGAGGGGCGGAAAGGGTTGACGAGGTGCGGCCAGTGCTCGGGGTGGCGCAGCGAACCGTCTCCGACGCCGAACGTCTTGCCCTCGAAGTGGTTGCCTGCCTCGATGAGCCGCTCGTCGGTGCCGAGCTCGAGCCCGAAGGCTGCCGCAGCGGGTGTGGCCGTCTCCTGGGCTCGCTGCAACGGCGAGGCGGTGACGTCGGTGATGTCGTGCTGCCCGTCGGCGAGGTACGCGGCGACCCGGCGCGCCATCTCGTGGCCGAGCTCCGAGAGGTGGTAGCCGGGGATCCGTCCGTAGAGGATCTTGTCGGGGTTGAAGACTTCTCCGTGACGCATGAGGTGAACTGTGGTGGCGGCCATGCGCACAGTCTCCCAAACATCTCGCGCTCCCCGCGCCGCCTCAGCGACAGGCGCGAGCGATGCGTTCCATCACCTCGCACAGTGCCTCCATCTGCGCGGGTGCGAGCGCATCGACGAGGTGCCGTCGCACGGAACGGACGTGCCCGGGCGCCGCCTCGACGAGCGCGCGGTTCCCGGCGTCGGTGAGCCTGCAGTCGACGCCGCGCCCGTCCACGGCACTGGACTCCCGGACGACGAGACCGCGTTCCTCCATGCGCCTGATCGTGTGGGTGACGCGACTGCGTGAGTGCGCGAGGTTCTCGGCCAGGTGCGACATCCGCATCGCGCCGTGCGGGGTCTCTGAGAGCCGCACGAGGACCTCGTACTCGTTGAGGGAGAGGTCCGCGTCGGTCTCGAGGTCCTTGTTGAGGGCCTCCATGAGGCGCGAGGTCCCTTCGAGGTACGCGCGCCAGGTCTTCTGCTCGTCGTCCGAGAGCCACTCGGTCGATGCTGTCTGTGTGGCCATGGCCCATCCCCCCTGCCGATGCCCGCGTTCGTAGGGCACATACCAGGACGATAGCGCGCAGACGCGCGGCACGAGCGGTGAGGCCCGGCGGGGGCCACCCTGGCCACGGCGTGCGCGCCCTGCTACGGTACTAGAACGTTCAACTAATGACGCGGCCTGCCCGTGCAGGCCGCCCGCACCCCGACCCGATGACGGAGACTCCCTCATGACCGCTCTTCCCGCCCAGCTCACGCCCGGCACCTACACGGCCGACCTCACCCACACGTCCGCCGCCTTCACCGTCCGCCACGCGGGCATCTCGAAGGTCCGCGGGACGCTGGCCGTGAACTCCGCCGTCATCACCATCGGCGACGAGGTCGAGAGCTCCGCCGTGGCCGCCGAGCTCGACGCAGCGTCCGTCAACACCGGTAACCCGGACCGCGACGCCCACCTGCGCACCGCCGACTTCTGGGACGTCGAGAAGAACCCCGTGTGGACGTTCGCCTCCACCTCCGTCGCAGCCCAGGGCGACGACCTCCTCGTCACCGGCGACCTCACCATCAACGGCGTGACCCGCAGCGTCGTGCTCGCCACCGAGTTCACCGGCACCGCCGTCGACCCCTTCGGCAACACGCGCGCCGGGTTCGAGGCCACCACCGAGATCTCCCGCAAGGACTTCGGGCTCACGTACAACGCGACGCTCGAGGCCGGTGGCGTGCTCATCTCCGACAAGGTCAAGATCTCGCTCGACGTCTCGGCCATCAAGGCCTGAGACCGAGGACGCCTCCGCGGGCCGGGTCGCACCACCTGCCCGGCCCGCGACAGGCCTCACCTCCCGTGGACGCCACGGCCACGAGCGCGCGTGTGGAACGCCAGGATCTGCAGCTCGCTCCCGAGGTCGACGGACCGAACCTTCACCCCGGCAGGCACCTGCAGCGCGCACGGCGCGAAGCTGAGGATCTCGCGGACCCCGGCACCGACCACCTCGTCGCAGACCTCCTGCGCAGCGTCACCGGGCGTCGCGATGACCGCGATCTCCACACCACGCCCCACGAGCACCTCCGTCAGTCGCTCGACGGGCTCGACGACCACTCCCGCCACGACCTGACCGACCACCGACGGTGACCTGTCGAACAGCGCCGAGACTGTGAATCCCCTGGCGCCGAACCCGGAGTAGTTCGCGAGCGCATGGCCGAGGTTGCCGACGCCGACGATCGCGACGCGCAGCTCCGTGGCGGTCCCGAGCACCGCACGGATCCTCTCGTGCAACCGCTCGACGTCGTACCCCACCCCGCGCGTACCGTGGGAGCCGAGGTAGCTGAGGTCGCGGCGCAGCTGCGCCGGCCCGACACCCGCGAGGTCGGCCAGCTCACCCGACGAGGTCCCCGTGACGCCCCGGGCGGTCAGCTCCGCGAGCGCCCGCAGGTACGTGGGCAGTCGTTCGATGGTCGCGCCGGGGAGAGCGCGCGCAGCCTCGTCCGGATCGGTCATGGGCCTCCTCCCGTGCGCCCGCACGTCGTCGTGCGGCCCGGTGGCCCGGCCGGTCAGAGCAGACGCGCCAACCGTCGGGCGTCGATACGCCAGAACCCCTGTTGTACACCGTCGACCATGACGACCGGGACGTACTCGCCGTAGGTCTCCGCGAGCCGCGCGTCGGAGTCGACATCGACGGCTCGCCAGCTCACTCCCGCGTCGCTGCAGACGGCCGCGACGACCTCGAGCGCGTCGTCGCACAGGTGGCACCCTGCACGCGTGTACACCAGCACCCGTTCCGGGCACGTGTCGTCGGACTGCATGAGCCCAACCCTAGGGCCCTGGTTAGAGTGGTCGCGTGCGCAACGACGAGCTGGACCCCGCATCCGGGGAGGTGGTGGCCGCGGTCGCCGTGGAGCGCAACGCCGAGGCGCTCGCACCCGACGCACCAGCGGTCGCAGCGTTCTTCGACGTCGACAACACGATCATCCGGGGTGCGAGCTCGTTCCACCTCGCGCGCGGCCTGTACCAGCGGGGCTTCTTCCGCAAGCGCGACATCGTCAACTTCGCGTTCCAGCAGGCGCGGTACATGGCGTTCGGGGAGAGCAAGCAGCAGATCGACGAGGTGCGCTCGCGTGCGCTGCACCTCATGACCGGGCACTCCGTCGCGGAGGTCGTCGCGATCGGCGAGGAGGTCTACGACCAGGTCCTCGAGCTGCGCATCTTCCCGGGAACACAGAAGCTGCTCGACGCGCACATCGGCGCTGGGCACCAGGTCTGGCTCGTGACCGCCACACCGCTGGAGATCGGCGAGCTCATCGCGCGCCGGCTCGGTGCGAACGGCGCGCTCGCGACGGTCGCCGAGCATGCGGACGGCTACTACACCGGACGGCTCGTCGGAGACATGATGCACGGCGAGGCCAAGGCACGTGCGGTCGAGGCTCTCGCCGAGCGCACCGGCCTCGACCTCGCGGCCTCGTCGGCCTACGGAGACTCGATGAACGACGTCCCGTTGCTCTCCACCGTGGGCAACCCCTGCCCGATCAACCCTGACGTCCGGCTGCGCAAGCACGCCAAGATGGTCGGCTGGCCGGTGCGCGAGTTCCGGGGTCGGCGACGACGCGTCGCCCGGCGCGGCCTGAAGACCGCGAGCTGGGCAGGTCTCGCGTGGGCGGGCGGGCTCGTCGTACGCGCCGCCGCCCGGACCGTCCGGTCCTGGTTCGGGCGCTGAGACCGGGCCCTCCCCCCGAAAGACCCGGGTGCACGGCCGGGTCGCGCTCAGGGTCTGCACGCCACCGCCCGTTTGGACCGCAGCGGCCAGTGGCGGCATAGTGGGGGGCCGCTCGGGCGGAAAGGCCCCCCGAGCGCGGAAGACCAAAGGAGCTCTGTGCATCTAGGCGATTCTGGCGAGCACCTTCTGCTCCGCTCTCCTTCACGGGTCGACGGTGTCGAGTTCCGCCTCTCCGGGCGCCGGATCTGGTCCGTGAAGGTCTCCGAGAGCGTGCAGCAGGACGACGGGACCCTTGCGTTCGCGCTCCCACAAGCACTCCGTCTCGCGCTCCGCGGCAGCGGACGTCTCGTTGCCCACGACCTGGCGACGGGCAACGAGATCGCGTCCGGGCAGATCACGGCCCCCCGCGACCCTCACGGAGATCTCCGGCTGGACGACGGCTACGGCCGACCCGCGGTGGTCAACAAGTGGGGACACCTCGCCCACGCGTTCCAGGATGCGCAGACCGCTGTCCTCGGCCGGTTGCTCGAGCACACCCAAGTGGTGATCGCCCTCCTCCGAGATGCTGGTCACACACCCTTCATCATGGGCGGCACACTGCTCGGCGCGGTACGCGAAGGTCGTCCCCTGCCGCATGACGACGACGCGGACCTCGGGTATCTGAGCAAGCACACGCACCCGGCGGACGTCGCCATCGAGAGCTACGAGATCGAGCGCGCGCTCCGGGCAGCCGACTGCACCGTCGTGCGCCACAGCGCAACACACCTGCAGGTGCACTTCCCGAGCGCGAGCGGCCCTGATCACTTCGTCGACGTGTTCGGAGCCTTCCACCGCGACGGACTCCTCCACCACCCGTTCCACGTACGCGCTCCGCTCCCCCGTGAGGACTTCGAACAGCTCGGCTCGATACAGATGCAGGGCGTCGTCTTCCCCACCCCCGCCGACCCGGCGGCCTGGCTCGAAGCCAACTACGGGCCCGACTGGGCAGTCCCGGACCCCGCCTTCCGCTACGTCACACCACGAGCGACGGAGCGCCGGTTCTCCGGCTGGTTCGGCTCGTTCAACCTGCACCGCGACTTCTGGAACGACCAGCACGCCTTCCCGGCCGCGGAAGGCGAGGAGCCCTCACGGCTCGCACGCCTCGTCGCCGAGGAGGCTCCGCGGGACCGTCCGGTCCTCGACCTCGGGCACGGGGACGGCAGGGATCTTCTGTACCTCAAGGACGAGGGCTTCTCCGTCCGGGGCGCGGAGTTCTCCGAGGTCGCGATCGAGGTGGCCCGAAGGAGGCTCGGCGACGAGGTTCCGCTCGACGTACTGAACCTCAACGAGCGACGTCGCGTGCTGGAGTACGCCCTCGAGCGGCCCGGGCCGACGACGCTCCTGACCTCCGACCTCCTCACTGGGTTGACGGGGGACGCGCGAGACAACGTCATGCTGCTCGCGCGCTCCCTCACGGCGCACGGGGCCTGGTACACGAGCTTCGCGACCGAGCTTCCGCCCGGCCACAGCTTCGACGATCCCACTACCTGGCACCTCGAGATCACCGATTTCGAGCGACGCGTGACGACGTACGGGATGCGGATCGCACGCCTCGAGGAGACCGAGGTCCACGGACGACCATATGCACTGGCAGTGGTCAAGAAGAAGGAGGAGCACTGATGCCCCTGAAGACCCTGATCGGCCGGCTGGCGCGACGAGCGGCCCCCGTCTCGGTCGCGAACCTGGAGTACGCGCGCCATCTCAGGGAGACAGAGCTCGACGCCCGTGTCGACGAGCTGCTCGCCAGGGTCGCGTCGGTGCAGTCGGACCTGGACGAGATGAGGAATCGGCTCGACGCGCTCGACGGCCTCCCTGGTGACATCGACGAGCTGCGGAGCGACTCGCTCCGCGTGGCGGAGCTCACGGACATCGTGATGACACGCCTGTCGGCCTCGGGCCCGAGCACACCCGAAGCCTGACGCAGCCAGCCGAGGAGACCGGCAACCACACGCGCATCGCCCCGGGCGCCCGGTTGCCAGTCCGCGTACGGCACGGCTGTGAGCGCGGTCCGCGCGGACGTCGCGTGCCCGTCCCCTCGCGCGGGTGCAGCGGGTTGGAGTAGCAGAACGCGCAGCCATCCTCGGAGAGGGACGCCTGGACGGAGTTGAGCAGCCCCCGCTCGATCGCGTCCGCGAACCGCGACTCGCGCCGCAGCAGCAGAAGCCGCCAGCTCCGGTGCACGTCCGCGATCGAGGCGCACGTCTCCGCGTAGGCGCGGTCCGGCGGAAGCTCGTAGGCGTCGCCGAACGACTCGTTCATGTGCCGAGCCCATGGCGCCCGTGATGTAGATCTTCTCGAGGTGCGCGCGGGACCAGCGGTCCTCGAGGGCACCGAGGAGACTTGCGTCGCCGCGTTCGGTGTAGAGGTCGGTGACGCCGGCGTCGAGGTAGAGCTGGCGCACGGCGTGGCCGGTCGCCTCACGAGCCTCACGCACCGGGGCGTGGTCCTGGAAGTCGTACGCCCCGAGCCGGTCGGCCCCGAGCACACCGCGGCCGTGTGCATCGATCCTCTGCTCCGCGAGGTCGAGGTAGGACTCCTCGCCCGTGTGCCGGAACAGCCGAACGAGTGCCGCCTCAGCCTCGGGGTGGCCATCGACGTCCGGGGCCCCGTGCTCCTGCGCGCGCCGGACGAGGAGGTCCGCCCACGCTCGCCCGATACTCAGCAGGTCCTCGCGACCGGCAGCCCGGCTCAGCGCGATGCCGGCCTGGAACAGATGCCCGGCGCAGTAGAGCTCATGGCCCCACCGCAGGTCACCGAACCGCTCTCGGGGGCTGTCGGGCGAGCTCCCCTGGACGTGGGAGTTGAGGTACCCGTCCTCGTCCTGGACCTCGGCGAGCAGCGCGATCGTCTCGTCGAGGACGTCGTCGAACGCGTCGGTCCCGGTCCGCCCGATCTCCCACGCGACAGCCTCGAGCATCTTCTACACGTCGGAGTCTGCGAACTGGTACCCGGTGCAGGACGTGTCCGCGCGTCCCACCACGCGGCGCAGGTTGGCCAGGGTCCCCGACGTCTCGAGCATGCGTAGGGCGTGCGGGATCGTCGCGGTCGCGTTGAGCTCCTCCCACCTGCCGAGATGGCCCGCCGGATCGAGCCGCACGGCGGAGCGTGCGAGCGCGCGGTCGTGGAAGCGTGCGAGCGCTCGGTCGTGGAGAAGGTCGGTGCGGGCGGGTGTGACCCGCCCGGCTCGAGGTGCATCGGCGTGACGCGGCGCTGCGTCACCGCCCGCGGGTTGCCGGGCGGGGATATGCCACGGGCCCGGTCGAAACCGGGCCCGGCGGGTACTACTTCTTGTTACGACGCTGGTGGCGCGTCTTGCGAAGAAGCTTGCGGTGCTTCTTCTTCGCCATACGCTTGCGTCGCTTCTTGATAACGGAGCCCATGGGTCCTCACAATGTTGATCGGGTGACTTGCACAGCACACCACGTGCACCCGGACCTGGCTCGCAGGCCGGTCAGCCTGAAGTCACATCCAGAACTCGTCCACGTGACGCCCGCGCTCGGGAAAGTCCGCCCCCAAGACTACCTGCTTTCTCGTCGTGCGCAGACCTCACGCCGCCTAGCCGTCGGTGCTGACGTCCACGCCGAGGAGCGGGAACACGGCCTGCCGTGTGGCGCGTACCGCCCGGTCCACGGCAGCCTCCGGGTCGTGCCCCCCGTGCCAGCGCGTATAGGACACCCGGCCCGCCGAGTCGGACATGCACTCGGGTGGCGCGTGGTCGAGCCCTTCCTCCACGCACTCCCGCCACTGCGCCGGCACGGGCGCGAGCGGGCTGACGGGACGGTGCTCCGCGATCGCCAGCACGTGGCTCCACACGATCGGGACGACGTCCACGACGGCATACCCACCACCGCCGAGCGCGACCCAGCGCCCGTCCGCGACCTCGTGCGCGAGGTCGTGGATCCACTCCGCGGCCTGCCGTTGGGCGTCGATCCCGACGTCCAGGTCACTGAGCACGTCCTTGCCGTGCGCGTCGCACCCGTGCTGGGACACGATCACCTGTGGGTGGAACGCGCGGATCACGTCGGGGACGACGGCGTCGACCGCGCGCAGCCACCCCGCACCGTCGGTGCGCGCGGGCAGCGCCAGGTTCACGGCCGAGCCGGGCGCCCCGGGTCCGCCGGTGTCGGTGGGGTACCCGGTCCCGGGGAACAGCGTGGCGCCGCTCTGGTGCACCGACACGGTGAGCACCCGAGGATCGTCCCGGAACACGGCCTCGACCCCGTCGCCGTGGTGCGCGTCGATGTCGACGTACGCGACGCGCTCCGCACCGGCGTCCAGCAGCCCCTGGATGGCGACGGCGGCGTCGTTGTAGATGCAGAAGCCAGCAGCTGCGCCGGGCATGGCGTGGTGCATGCCGCCCGCGACGTGCACGGCGTGCGTCGCCTCCCCGCGCCAGACGGCCTGAGCCGCGTCGTTCGTCCCCGCCACGATCCGCGCCGCAGACTCGTGCAAGGCCGGGAAGATCGGGTTGTCCTCGGTGCCCAGACCCCGGGCGGGATCCTCGATGCCCTCGTCGGACGCTGCATGGACCGCCTCGATGTACGCGCGCTCGTGGACGGTCGCGAGGAGGTCGTCGGACGCGATCGAGCTGCGGACCACCTCGACGTCGTCGTGGTCGAGGAGACCCAGGCTGCGGGCCAGGCTGATCGTCAGGTCGAGGCGCAACGGCGCCATCGGGTGGCCCGGGCCGAAGTCGTAACCGACGAGCTCCGGGCTCCAGGCGACGTGCACGCGGAAAGCCATGAGCAACGGTAACGCGAAGCGAGCGTCGGCCAGGGCTCGCGCGGCGGCGCTGGGCCGGTGAGGACCCTCGAGACCGTCGGGACGGACACCCCGGCCGTCCGCGCGACGTCGGCGATCACAGGTGTCCGAGGATGCGAGGACGACGTCACGGGTACGACACTACTGTGTCCCGGCGAGACCTCCGGCAGGCGCGGCTCGCCGCACGGACCCCGCCCGCATGACACAGTTCATCAGGAAGAACGACCGCGCAGCCCAGGGGAGACAGCAGATGGCATCCGGTGTCGCGGGGCGCCTGTGGGCCGGGCGTGAGCTCGTCGACCGCATCGCACGGCAGTCCCCCGCCCGGCTCGCCCTCACGGTCTTCGCCGCCGTGATCGCCGTGTTCACCGGGCTGCTCTCGCTGCCCTGGGCGACGAGCGACGGGACACGGGCCCCGTTCGTCGACGCGCTGTTCACCGCGACCTCCGCCGTGTGCGTGACGGGCCTGGTCACCGTGCCGACCGGCACGTACTGGTCGACGTTCGGCCAGGTGACGATCCTCGTCGCCGTCAAGATCGGCGGGCTCGGCGTCATGACGCTCGCCTCTCTGCTCGGCATGGCGGTGTCCCGGCGCATCGGGCTCACCCAGCGGCTCCTCACGGCGTCGGAGACGAAGACGACCCGGCTCGGCGAGGTCGGGTCTCTCGTCCGGGTCGTCATCATCACGTCCACGAGCCTCGAGGTGGCCATCGCCGCATTCCTCGTCCCGCGGTTCCTCGTGCTCCACGAGAGTCCCGGCGAAGCCGTGTGGCACGGCATCTTCTACGCCGTGTCCGCCTTCAACAACGCAGGGTTCGTCCCGACGGCGGAGGGTCTCACGCCGTTCGCCGGGGACTGGCTCCTGCTCATGCCGATCATCGTCGGGGTGTTCGTCGGGTCGCTCGGGTTCCCGGTGATCCTCAACCTCGCCCGCCACCGGCGGGACGTGCGCCGCTGGAGCCTGCACGCGAAGCTGACGATCACCATGAGCGTCCTGCTCGTCGCCGTCGGCAGCATCCTGTTCATCGCCCTGGAGTGGGCGAACCGGGGCACGCTGGGGCCCCTCAGCTGGCCGGACAAGCTGCTCACCGGTCTGTTCATGGGGGTCATGCCCCGCTCGGGGGGGTTCTCCACCGTCGACGTCGGCGAGATGCGCGAGGCCAGCTGGCTCATCACCGACGCCCTCATGTTCGTCGGTGGCGGGAGCGCATCCACCGCTGGTGGCATCCGGGTGACGACGATCGCCGTGATGATGATCGCGATCGTCGCCGAGGCCCGCGGGGACCGGGACGTCGAGGCCTTCGGCAGGCGCATCCCAAGAGACACCCTGCGCCTCGCCGTCGCGGTGTCGTTCGTCGGCGCGACGGCGGTGCTGCTGGCCACCCTCGTGCTGCTCGAGATCACCGGCTGGACGCTCGACGTCGTGCTCTTCGAGGTGATCTCCGCGTTCGCGACCTGCGGACTGACCACCGGGGTGACCCACGAGATGCCGACCGCGGGCAAGTATGTCCTCATCGTCTTGATGTTCATCGGTCGCACAGGCACGATGACACTTGCCGCAGCCCTCGCGCTGCGCGACCGCCGTCGGGTCATCCGACTGCCTGAGGAAAGGCCCATCATTGGTTGACAGGACGCCGACGATCATCGGCAACGACCGTGCGGAGATGCGTGCGTCGAAGGGCCGCACCGGGACGGAGACGGGCAAGGACCGCGGGTCCAAGGACGCCGGGGTCCTCGTCGTCGGGCTCGGCCGGTTCGGGTCGTCCCTCGCGCTCACGCTCGACCGGCTCGGCCAGGACGTCCTCGCCATCGAGCGCTCCCCCGCGCTCGTGGCCCACTACTCCGACCGGCTGCCGATCGTCGAGGCCGACGCGTCCAACCCCGACGCCCTCGAGCAGGTCGGCGCCCGCGACTTCTCCGTCGCCGTCGTCGGCGTCGGCACGTCGCTCGAGGCGAGCGTGCTCATCACGGGCAACCTCGTCGACATCGGCACACCCCAGATCTGGGCCAAGGCGGTCTCGGCCGAGCACGGCCGCATCCTGCAACGGATCGGCGCCCACCACGTGACCTTCCCCGAGGCCGACGCCGGCAACCGCGTCGCGCACCTCGTCTCCGGCAAGCTCCTCGACTACATCGAGGTGGAGGACGGGTTCACGATCGTCAAGATGCGCCCGCCGAAGGAGACGCAGGGATTCACCATCGCGCAGACGAAGGTCCGCGAGCGGTACGGCGTGACGATCATCGGGGTGAAGTCCCCCGGGCAGGAGTTCGTCTACGGCGAGCCGGAGACCCGGATCTCCTCGAACGACCTGCTCGTCGTCTCGGGGCACTCCGACCTGCTCGAGCGGTTCGCCGCGCGGCCCTGAGACCCGCGGCGACCGTCCGCGCGGTGCCCCGGCCCCGGAGCGGGTCGCCGGGGCCCCGCGCGGGAGGCGACTACCGTCGGCGGAGCGTGATGACCCGCTGGAGGACGACGAACCCGAGCAGCACGAGCCCGATGAACACCCGGGTCCACCAGGAGTCGAGTCCCTCGCGGGCGATGAGCACCTGGATGAGCCCGTACACGAGGACGCCGAGCCCCGTACCGAGCACGTAGCCACCGCCGCCCGTGAGGATCGTCCCCCCGATGACGACCGCGGCGATCGCGTCGAGCTCCATGCCGATGCCGGTGAGGTTGAAGCCCGACTTCGTGTAGAAGGCGAAGAGGATCCCGGCGATCCCGGCGCACGTGCCGCTGATGACGTACACCCACACGACGGTCCGGCCACCCTTGAGCCCCATGAGCTGGACCGCGTTGCCACCGTCGCCGACGCCCACCCCGTAGACGGTCCGGCCGAACCGCGTGTAGTGGAGCATGAGGAAGGCGACGAGCAGGACGACGAGCGCCACGATCATGCTGAGGTTGATCTTGGAGATGTTGCGCCCCTCGCCGAACTTGATGCTCCACGAGGCGAGCGCCGCGAAGCCCTCGTCCTTGATGGCGAGCGACTTGACGCTCACGACGTTGCACAGGCCGCGGGCCAGGAACATCGCGGCGAGGGACGCGATGAACGGTTGGATCGCGAAGACGTGCACCATCGTCCCGATGAGGAGGCCGAACGCGGACCCGATGAGAACCCCGACGACGAGCACGACGGGCAGCGGGAAGCCCGCAGGGAGGAGCGTCGCGACGACCAGCCCGACGAGCGCGACGACCGCACCGACGGACAGGTCGATGCCGCCGGTGAGGATGACGAACGTCATGCCGACCGCGAGGACGAGCAGGTAGGAGTTGTCGACGAGGAGGTTGGAGAACAGCTTGACGCTGACGAACCCGCGTTCTCCTCCGTAGCGGGACTCTCCGACGGCGAGCATGATCACGAGCGTGAGGAGCGTCCCGGCGACGGGCAGGTACCGGGGCTCGATGACACGGGAGACGGCCGCACGGACCGCCGCGCCGGTGGAGCGCGGACCGTGGGCTCCCGCCGGGCGGTGCGCGGGCTGTGCAGTGGTCGTCGTCATCGCACGACCTCCTTGACGGTCGGGACGGAGGTCGGGGCGGGGGCCGCGCCCTGAGCGGGACGCGCGCGGCGCCGGGAGGCACCCGAGCGGATCATCTCGCGGAGACGGGGCGACTGGGCGACGCAGACCGCGATGATGACGAGGGCCTTGAACAGAGGGGTGATCTGGGACGGGATGTGGAAGATCACCACGGCGCGCTCGATCGTGCTGAGGATGAGGGCCCCGATGACGGTGCCGCCCAGGTAGAACTTCCCTCCCGCGAGGGTCGTGCCGCCGAGGACGACGCACATGATCGCGTCCATCTCCTTCATGAGACCGATGTTGTTCGCGTCGGCGGCCATGGTCGGAGCGCCGTAGACGATCCCCGCCAGACCAGCGAGGAACGCGGCGACGATGTACACGAACCACGTGATGCTGCGCGCGGGGACACCGGCGAGCCGGCTCGCCTCGCGGTTGATGCCGACGCTCTCCAGGAGCATGCCGAGCGCCGAGCGGCGCACGAGCAGCACGAGGAGGACGAACACGACACCTGCGATGACGACCGGGGTCGGGAGCCCGAGGACGAAGCCCGAGCCGAGGAACTTGAAGGGGCCGCTCGTGACCGTCGTGATCTGGCCCTGGGTGATGAGCATCGCGATGCCCCGCCCCGCGACCATGAGGATCATCGTGGCGATGAAGGGCTGCACCCCCAGGACCGAGACCATGAACCCGTTGAACGCGCCCATCACGAGTGCGACGCCGAGGGCGATCCCGACGGCGACGAGGACGGTCGGGACGCTTCCCGCCGTCGGAGAGCTGTCGAGGTACGTGAGGGACACGGCGAGGGAGATCGCCATGACCGCCCCGACGGAGAGGTCGATCCCGCCGGTCGCGATGACGAGGGCCATGCCGAGCCCGAGGAGCATCGGCGTCGCGCTGAACCGCAGGATGTCGATGAGCTGGCCGAACAGGTGCCCGTCCCGCACGGAGACGTCGAGGAACCCGGGGCTGCGCAGCCCGCAGGCGATGAGCAGGATGACGAGTGCCGCGACGGGCCAGAAGAGCCTGTGGTGGACGACCTGCTGGAGGACGGTCGGGCCGCCCCCGCCACGTGCGGTCTCGGTGCTCACGGTGTGCTTCCTTCGAGGGGGGCGGGCAGGACGGGCGCGGCGATGCTCGTGAGGATCGTGTCGGGTGTGACGTCCGGGCCGTTGCGGATCTGCTCGACGAGGACGCGGTCACGGAGGATCTCGATCCGTTGGCTGACGCGCAGGACCTCCTCGAACTCCGAGGAGATGAACACGACGGCCATGCCGTCGTCGGCGAGCTCTGCGACGAGCTTCTGGATCTCGGCCTTGGCGCCGACGTCGATCCCGCGGGTCGGCTCGTCGAGGATGAGGATGCGGGGGGACGTGGCGAGCCAGCGGGCGAGCAGCACCTTCTGCTGGTTCCCACCGGAGAGGTTCTTGATGAGCATGTTCGGGCTCGCGGGGTAGACGTTGAGCGCCGTCATGTACTTCTCCACGATGGCGTCGAGCTCGCGTCGGGGCACCGGTCGCCACATGCCTCGCATGGTCTGCACGGCGAGGGCGATGTTCTCGCGGACGGTGAGGTCCCCGATGATCCCCTCCTTCTTGCGGTCCTCGGAGGAGAAGGCGATGCCAGAGGTGAGCGCGGCGAGCGGGTCGCTCAGGCGCACCCTGCGTCCGCCGAGCTCGAGGGACCCCGTGTCCGGCTTGTCGGCGCCGGCGAGCAACCGGGCAGCCTCGGTGCGCCCGGAGCCGAGGAGACCTGCGAGCCCGACGATCTCGCCGGGGAAGACCTCGAGGTCGTACGGCTCGATCTGGCCGTTCTTGCCGAGGCCGATCGCTGCGATCGCGGGAGCCTCGCCGCTGTGCGAGGTGCGGGCCCGGGCGACGGCGCCCTCCTCGAGGCCCGCGAGCTCCTCGCCGGTCCGGCCGATCATCTTCGAGATGAGCTCGAACCGGGGCAGGTCCTGCGTGCGGTAGGACCCGACGAGGCGCCCGTTGCGCAGGACGGTCATGCGGTCGGAGATGGCGTAGACCTGGTCGAGGAAGTGCGAGACGAAGAGCACGGCCACACCGGCGTCGCGAAGGCCGCGCACGACGTCGAAGAGCTCGTCGACCTCCGCCTTCTGCAGGCTCGACGTGGGTTCGTCGAGGATGAGCACCTTCGCGTCGACGACGGTCGAGCGTGCGATCGCGCACAGCTGCTGGACGGCGATCGAGTGCGCGGAGAGCATCGATCCGGGATCGATCGACAGCCCGAGGCGCTCGAGGTACGCCGCGGCCTCCCTGCGCATCTTGCGCCAGCTGAGGAACGGACCGGTACGTGGCTCGTGGCCGAGCATGACGTTCTCCGCCACGGACAGGTTGGAGCAGAGGTTGACCTCTTGGTACACGGTGCTGATCCCCGCGTCCTGCGCGTCGCTCGGGCCGGTCAGCCGTACCTGCTCGCCGCTCACGACGATGCGTCCCGAGTCCACGGTGTAGACCCCGGTGAGTGCCTTGATGAGGGTCGACTTGCCCGCGCCGTTCTCCCCCATGAGGGCGTGCACCTCACCGGGGTAGAGCGTGAAGTCGACGTCGTCGAGCGCCTTGACGCCGGGGAACGTGATGGTGATTCCTGACATCTCCACGACTGGCGTGGCTGCCGCCTTCGTCAAGGACATCGTTGACCTTTCTGCTGCGGCCCGGGGGCCGCGAGGTGGGGCGTCGTCTCGACGCGGGGCGTGCGCCGTCCCGTCGCGGAGGCTGACCGGGCCCCGTGCGGGGCGCGGGACCCGGTCAGCGTCCGTGCGAGAGGGTGCGGCAGCGGGTCAGAAGGACCGGCCGTCGATGACCTCTTGCGTGATGGTCTGGTCGAACGCCTCGTCCACGACGATGGTCTCCTTGTCGACCTCTTCGCCGTTGGCCACCTTGACGATGAGCTCGGCGAGCTGGTCACCGAAGGCGGGGTTGCACTCGACGACGTAGTTGAACTTGCCCTCGAGCAGCGCGGTCAGGCCGTCCTTGACGCCGTCGACCGTGACGATCTGGATGTCCTGGCCGGGGACCTTGCCGGCGGCCTCGATGGCCTCGATGGCGCCGAGGCCCATGTCGTCGTTGTGGGCGAAGATGAGGTTCATGTCGGGGTACGCCTGGAGGGCGGCCTCGACGGCCTCCTTGCCCTCGGTCCGCGTGAAGTTCCCGCTCGCCTCACCGATGACGTTGTCGCCCGCGACGGACCGGAAGCCTTCCTGACGGTTGGTCTGCGCGCCGGAGCCCATCGTCCCCTGCAGCTCGAAGATCTTCGCGTCCGGGTGGTTCGCCATGACCCACTCGCCGGCCGTGACGCCCTCGGCGGTGAAGTCGGCGCCGATCCACGTGACGAAGGGGTCCTCGACGGTGGTGTCGACCGTGCGGTCGACGAGGACGACGGGGATCCCGGCGTCCTTGATGTCCTGGAGGACCTCGTCCCAGCCGGTCTCGATGACGGGGGAGAAGGCGATGACGTCGACGTCCTGGTCGATGAAGTCGCGCAGCGCCTTGATCTGGTTCTCCTGCTTCTGCTGCGCGTCGACGAACTTCAGCTCGATGCCGTTCTCCGCGGTGAGGTTCTCCTTGATCGACTCGGTGTTCGCCGTGCGCCAGCCGCTCTCCGCCCCGAGCTGGGAGAAGCCCACCTTGACGAGGTCGCCGTCCGAGCCCTCGGACCCGCCTCCCCCGTCGCTGTCCGAGCTGCAGGCGGAGAGGGTGAGGATCGAGAGCGCGGCGAGGGTGCTGATCGCTGCGCGGGTGAAAGCCTTGCGGGCCATATCTCCTCCTTGAGATGTGCCTGGCGTCGTCGGTCGGCGTCAGACGGTGAGGGCGGGATCGTCGGCGGTCTCGCGCTACAGCGATGTTAGCGTTCACATCCGATATGGGCGCTTGGCGGTAGATCACTGTTGCGTAACGAAAGTCGGAGTTCGTTGTTGCGGTAAGTTTCGCCCGTTTCGCATCCCTTCGCCGTGCCCCCCGGGGCACGACAAAAGAGGGGGTCGGACAGTGTCCGACCCCCTCTTTCCGCGTCCTGCCCTAGAAGCCCTGCGCGAGCCTGTAGTAGGCCTGGTTCCACCGCAGCTCCTGCGCGAACCGCCGCGCCTCGGTCGACGCGTCGATCGTCACGAGCTCCGTCCGCGCCATGTCCGCGAGGTCCTGGAACGCCTCGAGGCCCAGCGCCGTGCTCATCACCGTGTGGTGCGCGGCTCCCGCGAGCAGCCACGCCTGGGCCGACGTCGCGAAGTCGGGCTCCGGCTTCCACACCGCACGCGCGACCGGCAGGTTGGGCAGCGCGTGCGCGGGCTCGACGACCTCGACGACGTTGACCGTGAGGCGGAAGCGCTCACGCATGTCCGACAGCGCGACGACGACGGCCGGGCCGGGGTCGGTGTTGAACACCAGACGGACGGGGTCCTCCCGGTCGCCGATCCCCAGCGGGTGCACCTCGAGGGACGGCCGCGCCGTGGTGAGCGTCGGGCAGATCTCCAGCATGTGCGCCCCGAGGATCACCTCGTCGCCGGGCGTGAGGTCGTACGTGTAGTCCTCCATGAGCGACGCCCCGCCGGGCAGGCCGTAGCCCATGACCTTCGCGGCCCGCACGAGCACGGCGGTCTTCCAGTCCCCCTCGGCGCCGAAGCCGTAGCCCGCGGCCATGAGCCGCTGGACCGCGAGACCGGGGAGCTGGCGCAGCCCGCCGAGGTCCTCGAAGTTCGTCGTGAAGGCATCGAAGCCGCCCTCCTCGAGGAACGAGCGCAGGCCTGCCTCGAGGCGCGCGCCGTACCGCAGCGACTCGTGCCGCTCGCCGCCGGGCAGCAGCTCGGCCGCGACGTCGTAGAGCTCGACATACTCCGCCACCAGGGCGTCGATCTCGCTCTCCGCGACCGCGTCGACGACAGCCACGAGGTCGTTGACGCCCCACGTGTTGACAGACACCCCGAGGCTGATCTCCGCCTCGGTCTTGTCCCCCTCGGTGACGGCGACGTTGCGCATGTTGTCCCCGAAGCGCGCCAGGCGCATGTTCCGCATGGCGTCGAAGCCCGCTGCGGCGCGCGTCCACACGGCGATCTGCTCGATCACGGCAGGGTTGGACACGTGGCCGACGACAGTCTTGCGCGGCACGCCCATGCGCGTCTGGATGTACCCGAACTCCCGGTCGCCGTGGGCGGCCTGGTTGAGGTTCATGAAGTCCATGTCGATGTCCGCCCAGGGCAGCTCGACGTTGGCCTGCGTGTGCAGGTGCAGCAACGGGGTGTCGAGCGCGTCGAGCCCGCGGATCCACATCTTCGCCGGGGAGAACGTGTGCATCCAGGCGACGAGCCCGATGCACGCGGGGTCGGCGTTGGCTGCGAGCGCGAGCTCCTTGATGGAGTCGGAGTCCTTGAGCACCGGCTTCCACACGACGCGCACGGGCACGTCGGGCGCCGCGTCGATCATCTCGGCGATGACCTGCGACTGCTCCGCCACCTGCCGCAGCGTCTCCTCGCCGTAGAGGTTCTGCGACCCGGTGAGGAACCAGATCTCCTTGCCGTCGAACGGGTTCTTCATCGTCGTTCCTTCACTGGCCGGGGTCACTGGCCGTAGACGTTCTGGTAGCGGTCGTAGAGGGCGTCGATGCTCTCGTCCGGGATCCGCGTGGGCTCGCCCAGCTGGCGTGAGATGTGCACGGTCCGCGCCACCTCCTCGACCATGACGGCGGCCTTCACCGCGGCCTTGGCGTCCCGGCCGATGGTGAACGGACCGTGGTTGCGCATGAGCACCGCGGGCGAGCGGGACGTCGACAGGGTCTCGACGATGCCGCGTCCGATGGAGTCGTCCCCGATGAGCGCGAACGGTCCCACGGGGATGTCTCCGCCGAACTCGTCGGCCATCATCGTCAGGACGCAGGGCACGGGCTCTGCGCGCGCGGCCCACGCGGTGGCGTACGTCGAGTGGGTGTGCACCACTCCCCCGACGTGCGGCATGTGCCGGTAGACGTAGGCGTGCGCCGCGGTGTCCGAGGACGGTTGACGGGTGCCGTCGACGAGCGTGCCGTCGAGGTCGCACACGACCATGGACTCCGGGGTGAGCTCGTCGTACGTCACGCCCGAGGGCTTGATGACGAAGAGGTCGGCGCTGCGCAGGCGCTGGGAGACGTTCCCGGCGGTCCAGACGACGAGCTCCCAGCGTGGGAGCTCGGCGTGCAGCCGGGCGACGAGCGCCCGGACCTCGGCGACCTCCGCACGGACCTCGTCGCTGTACCCGTCGAGGCCTGCGGGTGCACCGGCGCTCATGCGCCGGTCCGGGCTGCGCGGCGGATCGCCTTGAGGCGGTGCATGACGTCGTTGGCGCCGCGACCGAAGTAGTCGTGGAGCGTGCGGTACTCCTCGTACAGGGCGTCGTACCGGGCCGCCCGCTCCTCGTCGGGCTCGAACGCCGCAGCGGTCCGCTTGCCCATGGCCTTCGCGGCGCTGCGCACGTCGGGGTAGGCGCCCGCGGCGACGGCCGCGTGGATCGCGGAGCCCAGCGCGGGCCCCTGCTCGGACGCGATGGTCGACAGCGGCAGCCGCGTGACGTCCGAGTAGACCTGCATGAGGAACCGGTTCTTCAGCAGACCACCGGCGACGACGAGCTCGGTCACCGGGACGCCTGAGGCGTTGAACGCCTCGACGATGGTCCGCGTGCCGAAGGCGGTGGCCTCGAGCAGCGCGCGGTAGGTGTCCTCGGGCCGCGTCGCGAGGGTCTGCCCGACGACGACGCCGGAGAGCTCGTGGTCGACGAGCACCGACCGGTTGCCGGAGTGCCAGTCGAGGGCCACGAGACCGTGCTCCCCGATCTCCTGGCGCGCCGCGAGGTCGGTGAGGTACTCGTGCACCGACTGCCCGGCGGCAGCTGCGGCCTCGGAGTAGGCGGCGGGGACGGCGTTGTCGACGAACCACCCGAAGATGTCACCGACGCCGGACTGCCCGGCCTCGTAGCCCCACAGCCCCTCGACGATCCCGCCGTCGACGACGCCGCACATGCCGGGGACCTCGTGGAGCTCCTCACCGCTCATGACGTGGCACGTCGAGGTGCCCATGATCGCGGTCATCTGGCCGGGCGCGACGGCGTCGGCCGCGGGGGCGCAGACGTGGGCGTCGACGTTCCCGACGGCGACAGCGATGCCCTCGGGCAGCCCCGTCCAGGCTGCGGCCTCGGCCGTGAGCGTGCCGGCGCGCGCACCGAGCTGGCCGATCTCGTGCTCGACCTTGTCGGCGACGAACCCGCGGAAGTCGGGGTTGAGCGCGGCGAGGAAGTCCTCGCTCGGGTACTGCCCGTCCTGGTAGATCCCCTTGTAGCCGGCGGTGCACGCGTTGCGCACGTACTGCCCGCACAGCTGCCAGACGATCCAGTCCGCGGCCTCGACCCAGTGGTCGATCCGGTCGTAGACCTCCCGGTCCTCCTCGAGGAGCTGCAGGCCCTTGGCGAACTCCCACTCGGACGAGATGAGGCCGCCGTAGCGCTGGATCCACGACTCGCCGCGGGCGTGCGCGAGCTCGTTGATGCGGTCGGCCTGCCCCTGCGCCGCGTGGTGCTTCCACAGCTTGACGTACGCGTGCGGGCGGTCTCCGAGGCCGTCGAGCTCGCACAGCGGCGTGCCCGTCGTCGTCGTCGGGACCATGGTGCAGGCCGTGAAGTCCGTGGCGATGCCGATGACGTCCGCGGGGTCGACGCCGTGCTCGGCGTGGGCCTGGGCGAGGGCGGCGGGGACGGCGTTCTTCAGGACGTCGACGTAGTCGGCCGGGACCTGGAGCGCCCAGTCGGGGGCCAGCCGGACGGGCGTGCCGGAGTCGGCGGCCGGTCCGGCCGTCAGCACGTCGTCCATGACGGCGTGCGGGTACTCGAAGACGCCGGTGCCGAGCTCGGCGCCGTCGTGCACACGCACGACGACGGCGCGTCCGGAGAGAGTTCCATAGTCGACGCCGATGGTCACGGCGCGCTGCGGGTCGGTCATGGGGTGAGCCTCATCGCTGCTGGGGGGTGCGTGGATTCTCCGACAGTGCCACAGTCACCCGGACCCCGTCGTCGAACCACGATGTTAGCGTTCACAATCCGGTCCGTGTCAACCCCTCGTCGCCGCGCCGCGCCGCGGGGAACCCGCGCGGACCAGGCAGCCGACCACCCGCGTCGCGGGCCCCACCACAGCGGCGTCTCACGCCCGGGGCGGGCCGGTGCTCGAGCGCACGACGAGCGCGGGCGCAGAGACCGACGGCGCGGCCGAGC
This sequence comes from Sanguibacter sp. Z41_6, assembly GCF_059621145.1. Taxonomy (NCBI): domain Bacteria; kingdom Bacillati; phylum Actinomycetota; class Actinomycetes; order Micrococcales; family Sanguibacteraceae; genus Sanguibacter; species Sanguibacter sp. Z41_6. The sequence continues at coordinate 178,500 of NZ_JCAQIF010000004.1, forward strand.
CGTCGTCGAGGACGCGCAGGAGCGTCTCGATGATGCGGGTGCCGAGCCGGTGGAAGCCCTGGCGGACCGTCGTCAGCGGCGGGATGAAGTGGGCGGAGCCGGGGATGTCGTCGAAGCCGACGACGCTCACGTCGTCGGGCACCCGGAGCCCTGCCTCGTGGAACGCTCGCAGCAGCCCCAGCGCGAGCTGGTCGTTGGCCGCGAAGACCGCTGTCGGCACACCCTCCTGCACGAGCCGCCGCCCCACCTCGAACCCCTGGTCCGCGGACCAGTCCGCCGCGACCGGCTCCCGCAGGTCGAGCCCGAGGTCCCGGGACTCGGCCTCCCACCCGGCGACGCGCGCTGCCGCGTCCAGCCAGTCCCGCGGACCTGTCACGTGCACCACCTCCCGGTGCCCGAGCCCGGCGAGGTGGCGCACGACGAGGCGCGCGCCGAGCTCCTGGTCGACGAACACCGTGGTGACGCTCTCCGGCGGGTCCGGGATCGACGCGACGACGACCATCGGCAGCCGGTCGTCGAACGCCCGCAGAGCGTCGACGACGTCCGCGTGCGGTGCGATGACGACGATGCCCTCGACCGCCTGGCCCATGAAGTGCTCGAGGGCGTCGTTCATCGAGGGCGCGTCCAGGACCCTCAGCGTCGCGACGGTGAGGAAGTAGCCCGCCTCCCGGGCCGCCTCCTCGATCGCGACGAGGGTCCTCGACGGGCCGAAGAGGTAGGACCCCGTGGTGACGACCCCGATCGTGCCCGAGCGGCGCGTCACGAGAGCCCGCGCGGACATGTTCCGCCGGTACCCGAGGTCGGCGATCGCCGTCAGGACCCGGTCACGTGTCTCCGGTCGCACGTTGGGGTGGTCGTTGAGCACCCGTGAGACCGTCTGGTGCGAGACCCCGGCCGCGCGCGCGACGTCGTTCATCCCGGGGGGACGCCCGGCAGCTGCCATCAGAAGCCGTATGCGCGGTAGACGTTCTCGACGTCCTGCCCGGGCCCGGCGACCTGGACGAGCACGCTGCCGTTCGTCCACACCGCCGAGCCGATCTCCCCCTCCGAGCCGGCGATGACGTAGCTGCCGGTGACGACGTCCCCGACCATGACCTCGCCCGAGTCCGTCGCCTCACCGACCTGAGCAGCGAGCCCGGCGGCGGCGGCCGCCGCCTCCTCCGGCGTGGCCCACTGCGCGACCGTCACCGCGAAGGACGCCTCCACGCCGTCGAGCTTCCCCGTGTACGTGAGGTCGTACCCCTCGAGCGCGCCGCTCGCCGCATGCGTCTCGGACGGGACGATCGACCGGAGGGAGTACTGCCGCACCGACGCCGGCAGGGCGAGGAACAGCGCGGACCCCTCGCCCCGCTCGACAGGCTCGACGTCGGGGACGGGCGGCGGGGCCTCGACCGTGACGGTGGGCGCGGGCTCGGGTTCCTCGCCGCCGGACAGCGCGAGGTACACCCCGGCACCGACGGCCGCGAGCACGGCCACCCCGAGCACCCACCACACCCATACGGGGCCGGGCAGCGCACGACGACGGGTCGCGACGTCGTCGTCGGACTCCGCCCCGGCGGTCGCAGGGGCCCGGTCGAGCGCCGCCGCAGCAGCCACCGTCGGATCGGTGGCACCGCGCAGCCGCGAGATCTCCGGTCGCGGCGCCGTGACCGCGCCCGCGCCCGGCGCGCCGGGCCCTGCGGCCCCGCCCCCCGGCTGCTCCCGCTCGGACCAGGGCCGCGCCGGACGTGCTGGCCGGTCGTCGTGCTCGCTCATCGTTCTCCTCGTCCACCCGGCGGTGGGCCCCGCACGGTCGCGCCCAGCCTACGGGTGGCGTCCGTCGGGAAGCGGGACCGCCCGCGGGTCCGTGTCGGTGGTCCCCGGTACCGTCCCGCTCATGGCCTCCTCGAGCACCACCGCGTCGCGCGCGACCGCGCGGACCAGCAAGCCCGGCTACCGCTGCTCCGAGTGCGGGTGGACGACGTCGAAGTGGGCGGGACGGTGCGGCGAGTGCCAGGAGTGGGGCTCGGTCTCCGAGGTCGGCGCTGCGGCGACCGGCCCCCGGACGGTGGCCAGCGCCCCGACGCGGAACCTCGCGCGGCCGATCGGCGAGATCGACGTCGACACGGCGAAGGCCACGCCGACGGGGATCAGCGAGTTCGACCGGGTCCTCGGTGGCGGCCTCGTGCCCGGCGCCGTCGTCCTGCTCGCCGGCGAGCCCGGCGTGGGCAAGTCGACGCTCCTGCTCGACGTCGCGAGCACGGCCGCGCGCGGTGGGCGCCGGGTCCTCTACATCACCGGGGAGGAGTCGGCCGGTCAGGTGAGGTTGCGCGCGGAGCGCATCGACGCCCTCGCACCCGGGCTGCTCCTCGCTGCAGAGACGGACCTCGGCCTCGTTCTCGGACAGGTGGAGGCCGCCGAGCCGGACCTGCTCATCGTCGACTCGGTCCAGACCGTCGCGTCCGCACAGGTCGACGGCTCACCCGGGGGCGTGAGCCAGGTCCGCGAGGTCGCCGCCGCGCTCATCGCGGTCGCGAAGGACCGCAACATGCCGGTGATCCTCGTCGGGCACGTCACCAAGGACGGTTCGGTCGCCGGCCCCCGCACCCTCGAGCACCTCGTCGACGTCGTGTGCCAGTTCGAGGGCGACCGCCACTCGCGCCTGCGGATGGTGCGCGCCGTGAAGAACCGGTACGGCCCGACGGACGAGGTGGGGTGCTTCGAGCTCACCGAGGACGGCATCCGCGGCCTGGCAGACCCGAGCGGCCTGTTCCTGTCCCACATCAACCTCGCCGTGCCGGGCACGTGCGTCACCGTCACGCTCGAGGGACGCCGCCCGCTGGCGTTGGAGATCCAGTCGCTCGTCGTCCCGAGCCCGCTGGCCAACCCCCGCCGGACGACGAGCGGTATCGACTCGAGCCGGCTCGCGATGATCCTCGCCGTGGTGCACCGCCACCTCGGGGCCAAGCTGTCCGACGCGGACGTCTACGTCTCGACGATCGGCGGCGCCCGGGTGTCCGAGCCCGCCGCCGACCTCGCCATCGCCCTCGCCACGCTGAGCGCTCTCGAGAACAGGCCCGTGCCGGTGGGCACCATCGCCATCGGTGAGGTCGGGCTCGCCGGGGAGCTGCGCGCGGTGACGGGCATCTCCCGGCGCCTGAGCGAGGCGGCACGGCTCGGATTCACCCGAGCGGTCGTCCCGGCAGGAACAGCGGGTCCCGCCCCTGCGGGCATGACCCTCCTGCCGTCCGCCAACCTCGCCGAGGCCGTCCGACTCACCCAGACGGTCGCCCGCTCCGCCGCGGCCGTCGGCGCGTAGGATTCGTCCCGTGGCCAACTCCCCCGCGCACATCGACGAACTCCTCCGCGAGACCCTCGCAGCCGTCGCACCCGGCACCGAGCTGCGCGACGGGCTCGAACGGATCCTGCGTGGGCGCACCGGCGCCCTCATCGTGCTCGGCTTCGACGACACCGTCGAGACCATCAGCTCCGGTGGCTTCGTCCTCGACGTCGAGTTCGCCGCGACCCGCCTCCGGGAGCTCGCCAAGATGGACGGGGCGATCGTCCTCGACCGCGAGGCAAGCCGGATCCTGCGAGCAGCCGTCCAGCTGCTGCCCGACCCGACGATCGAGACCACCGAGTCGGGTACCCGGCACCGCACCGCCGAGCGCGTCGCGAAGCAGACCGGCTTCCCCGTGATCTCCGTGAGCCAGTCGATGCGGATCGTCGCCCTCTACGTCAGCGGCTCGCGCTACGTGCTCGAGGACTCCGACACCATCCTGTCCCGCGCCAACCAGGCGCTCGCGACCCTCGAGCGCTACAAGGCCCGCCTCGACGAGGTGAGCGGCACCCTGTCCGCGCTGGAGATCGAGGACCTCGTCACCGTGCGCGACGTCTGCGCGGTGGTGCAGCGTCTCGAGATGGTCGGCCGGATCTCGGAGGAGATCGCCGGCTACGTCGTCGAGCTGGGGACGGACGGGCGCCTGCTCGCCCTGCAGCTCGACGAGCTCATCGGCGGGCTGGGCTCGGACCGCGAGTTCGTCATCCGCGACTACGTCGAGGTCGGCCGTAAGGACCACTCGGTCGAGGACGTGCTCGCGAGCCTCTCGGAGCTCGACTCCACCGAGCTCCTCGACCTCAGCCTCATCGGCCGGACGCTCGGCCTGCCCGGCGGCGGGGAGGCGCTCGACGCCGCGGTCGCCCCGCACGGTTACCGCCTCCTGTCGAAGGTGCCGCGCCTGCCGGCCCCGGTCGTCACCCGGCTCGTCAGCCACTTCGGAGGGCTCCAGAAGCTCCTCGCGGCCACCGTCGAGGAGCTCATGATGGTCGACGGCGTGGGCGAGCAGCGCGCACGGGCCGTCCGCGAAGGTCTCTCCCGCCTCGCGGAGTCGAGCATCCTCGAGCGTTACGTCTGAGCTCGAACGCTACGTCTGAGCTCGAACGCTACGTCTGAGCTCGAGCGTGACGTCTGAGCGTGAGCGTTACGTCCGAGCGTGAGCGCTGGGCGTGACGACTGGGCGTGACGACTGAGCGCCCTCGTGCGAGCCGCTCAGCTCTCGACGGTGAACGTCACCGCGGAGGACGAGACACCCTGGGTGGTCACGACGGCCTGGTAGGTGCCCGCGCCGATGCCGGGTAGGTCACCTGCGCACTCGGGCGCCGACCGCTGGGTCGCCCACTCGACCGTCTCGGTGTCCCGGTCGCCCGGCGCGAGGAGCAGCATCCGCGAGCCCGCCGTGTCACAGTCTGCGCTCGACCAGATCCGGTCCGTGCCGGAGGTGATGACGAGCTCGCGCGCCGTGCGGCCGGCGTCGACGGTGCAGGCCACCGGGCCGCTGTGCGAAAGGCTCACCTCGAACCCCACGGAGTCACCGACGGCAACCGTCGCGCCCGGCAGCGTCAGGGCGAGCTGGAGCTCAGCGGCGGCACAGTCCGTCACGGGCGCCGCGGCGGTGGGGCTGGCCTCGGGCGCCGCCGGCTCGTCGCTCGCCAGCGACCGCGTTGCCCAGCCCACGAGGGCGACCGTCCCGGCGACGAGCGCACCGAGGACAGCGAGTGCCAGCACCGCGACGAGCACGCGGCGCCGCAGGAAGGTGCCGGGGCCGGGCCCGGACGGCCCTCCCGGGCGCGGCGGCCCACCCATGGGTCGCCGCACCCGGGGGGCCGCAGCAGCCGAGGCGGGCGGTTGACCCGCCCGGGGGCGCGGGGCAGGACCCCGTGACCCCGGCGGGCGGGAACCGGTCGGTCGTGCACCGGGCCGCCCCGCCCCGCCCCTGCCAGCCGCGTCGTTGTCCATCCGCTCATTGTGCTCCACGACGAGGGCGAGGAGCCGTCACCTCCCCGGGAGCGTGCCACCTGCCGAGCGCCCTGTGGTCGCAGAGGCCATGCCCGCGACGCTCGCGTCGTGCACGACGACCCGGTCCCTGCCCCGCTCCTTGCCCGCGTAGAGCGCGGCGTCCGCGCGCTGCATCACCTCGCCTGCCGTCACCCCGGGCTCCCAGGCGGCGATCCCGACGGTGCACGTCTGCCCCCCGGGCACCGCGTCCCGCAGGCGCTCGAGCACGTCCACCCCCTCGGTGAGCGTGCAGTCCGGCAGGACCACGGCGAACTCCTCGCCACCCCAGCGCGCGACGACGTCCACCTCACGCACGAGCGTGGCGGCGCGCCCGGAGAACTCCCGGAGCAGGCCGTCCCCGGCCGCGTGCCCGTAGGTGTCGTTGTACGTCTTGAAGTGGTCGAGATCGATGAGCGCGAACGCGAGCGGCGTCCGGGTGCGGCGCGCGTCGGCCATCGCCTTCTCGACCGCGGCGTCCCACCCACGGCGGTTCACGAGCCCGGTGAGTGCGTCACGTCCGGCCGCGTCCTCGAGCCGGGCGAGCAGCGCGCCGCGCTCGATCGCGTGCGCAGCCTCCCCCGCGAGCGTCTCGATCATGTGGAGCACGTGGGGCGCGATCGCGTCGACCCGGTGGTGCCACGTCATGCACAGGACGCCGACGGCCGGGGCGCCACCGCGCGACAGCACCGGGAAGCACGCCGCCGCGTTGGTGCCGAGCGCCGCACGGACCTGTGCCGAGACCTTCTCGTCCTCGCTGAGGTCCGGCACGAGGACCCACCGGCCGGTGCGCAGCACCTCGGCGGTGCGGGACGGTTCCGACAACGGGATCCGCAGCGCGGGCATCTCCACCCCGACCACAGCGGTCGAGACGACGTTGCCGAGGCCGTCCAGCTCCATGAGGTACGCGCCGTCGGCGTCGGTGATGTCGAGCACGGCAGCGCACACCGCCTGCCGGGCGTCGTCCGCGGTCGCGACGGCGGACGACGCCCTGGCGAGGCGCTCGAGCCGGACGGCGTCGACCGCCGCGTCATCCGCCTGGCGGCGAACCTGGGAGAGGAGACGGTCCCGCTCGTCCCGGTTGAGCGAGATCGTCAGTCCCACGACGGTCGTCACGCCGACGAACGCCTGGACGAGCAGCGCCCTGGCGATGCCGTCCTCCACCTGAGCGAACGGCCCCCAGCCCTCCAGCGTGAAGATGCACGCAGCGACCCCGACGACGAGGGTGTGCAGGGTCGCGATCGTCGTGGTGAACCGCAGAGCCACCCACACGGTCACCGGAATGAGCCCGAACGCCACGGGGACGTCCGCGAGCGTCGTGAACGCCAGGGTGTACGCGAGCGCCGACGCGACGACGGCGAGCGCGAGCTCGAGCGCCGACCAGCCCGTGGGCCACACCTTCACCCGTGCCTGTTCCTCGCCGCCACCTCCCGGTCCCCCGAGGGACCGGGAGAGCTGGAACCCGACGCTGGCGATGAGCAGGACGCTCACGGTGTTCCGCATGACGAACATCCCCACGGTGAGCCACGTGACCTGGCCCCCGAGGACCGCGACGGCACCCAGCCCCACCGCGGCCGCCGCGACGCTGCTCACGACCGCCGCCGACATCAGCCAGAACGCCTCGTGACGGCGGACCAGGCGGATGCCTGTCCCCGGCGCGGCGGCACGCGCGCAGACGCGGAAGACGCCGACCTGCACGACGATGGACAGGGCGAGGGAGGATGCCAGCCCGGCGTCCGCACCGCTGAGCATCGTGACGAGCACGGTGAGGGTCAGAAGGAGCACGTGGTCCACGACCGCCCAGGCCCGGGGACGCGCCGCGGCGAACCAGACGACCGCCACGCCCGCAGCGGGATAGACGAGGCTGAGGTTGAGGCCGTCGACCGCCGTCTGCCGCCCGATGACGAGCGCCAGGAGATACATGACGGCGAACACTGCTGTGCGCGAGGCCCCGGCGGCGCGGGGGGCGTCGCTGCCACGTGGGCCGACGGGGCTGCTCCGGGAGGTCGGGGCGGACTCGTCCTCGATCATGGGGGCCATTCAAGCATCTCCCCCGGTCCGCGGACCGGGACCTCGGGACGTCCGATACTTGACCGGTGCCGTCTTCTTCCATCTCCGTCCGGTCTCCGGTGCCTGACCCCGGTGAGTCGCTCGACGTGCCGGGGCTCCAGGCGGAGCTTGCCGACTGGTTCGCGAGCGAGGCGCGCGACCTGCCGTGGCGCGCCACCGACCGCACGCCCTGGGGGGTCCTCGTGAGCGAGGTGATGTCCCAGCAGACTCCTGTCGCGCGGGTGGCACCGGTGTGGCTCGAGTGGATGGCCCGGTGGCCCACCCCTGCAGCGTTCGCCTCGGCCCGCACCTCCGACGTCCTGCGCGCGTGGGGCTCGCTCGGTTACCCGCGCCGGGCCCTGCGCCTGCAGGAGTGCGCCCGCGCCGTCGTCGAGCAGCATGGCGGGGTGGTCCCCGACGACCTGGAGAGCCTGCTGGGCCTTCCGGGCGTCGGTCCGTACACGGCGGGAGCGGTGCTCGCGTTCGCGTTCGGCCGCAGGGCCGTCGTGCTCGACACCAACGTCCGGCGCGTCATCGCCCGGACGGTGCACGGCGTCGCAGCGCCGCCGCCGTCGCTCACGGCCCGCGAGTCCGGCGTCGCGGCCTCGCTCGTCCCCGCCGACGACGCGGCGGCGGCACGGTGGGCAGCGGCGTCGATGGAGCTCGGCGCCGTCGTCTGCACGGCCCGCGCTCCGCGCTGCGGCGTCTGCCCCGTCGCTGCGCGGTGCGCGTGGCGGGCTGCGGGCTACCCCCCGGACGAGCACGCTGCCCGACGCCGCACGCAGGCCTGGGTGGGCACCGACCGCCAGGCCCGGGGTCGGGTGCTGAGCGTGCTGCGCGCTGCTGACGGACCGGTCTCGCGGGCGCGGGTGGAGGCAGCGTGGTCCGATGCCGCCCAGCTGCGCCGGTGCGTCGCCGGGCTCGTCGAGGACGGGCTCGTCGAGCAGACCGGCGACACCTACCACCTCCCGGAGTGACGGCGCCGTGCCCGTGCGCCGTGCCCGTGCGCCGTGCCCGTGTGCGGCGGCCGTGCGTCGTGCCCGGGTGCGCGGTCGCCGGGCGCTGGGTGCCCGGTCAGAGATCGATGAGCATCCTCGTGTTGCCCAGGGTGTTCGGCTTGACCCGAGCGAGGTCGAGGAACTCCGCGACGCCGTCGTCGTGCGAGCGGAGCAGCTCGGCGTAGACCGTGGGCTCGACGGGTGTCCCCCGGATCTCCCGGAACCCGTGCCGGGCGAAGAAGTCGACCTCGAAGGTGAGGCAGAACACGCGCTCGAGACCGATGTGCCGCGCGCGCTCGAGGAGCCCTTCGACGAGCGCGTGCCCGACCCCCTCGCCGAGCCACCCGGGAGCGACAGCGACGGTGCGGATCTCGGCGAGGTCCTCCCACATGACGTGCAGCGCTCCGCACCCGATCGTCTCTGCCGCGCCGTCGCCGGTCCCCTCCGCGACGAGGAACTCCTGCACGGCCTCGTAGTAGGCGACCGCCTCCTTGGCGATGAGGATGCGCTCCTGCGCGTAGGGCTCGACGAGCCTCCGTATCGCGCGGACGTCGCGGGGCAGCGCGGGACGGACGGAGAAGGGCCGGGGGGCTGCGCTCATCGTCGCAAGATAGCGCACATACTCGGTCGGTTGCATATGTACCCACTCCGTAGACCGTCTCCTCGCTGCTCACGGCCCTGGGCCGGAAGTCCCCGCGAGATCTGTCTCAACATGTGGCACTGTGGAGGCACGTCGTGCCGGAGCGAGCGAGAGGTGATCATGTCCACGTCAGGAACCTCGTCGAGGCTCACCACCGCCACCCGCGCCCGCTCCCTCGAGACGCTGCGGGAGACCGCGACCGGCGAGCCGCTCGACGTCCTCGTCATCGGCGGGGGTGTCACCGGAGCGGGCATCGCCCTCGACGCCGTCACCCGCGGTCTGAGCACGGCCGTCGTCGAGGCGCAGGACTGGGCCTCGGGCACGTCGAGCCGCTCGAGCAAGCTCGTCCACGGTGGGCTGCGCTACCTCCAGATGCTCGACTTCGCGCTCGTGCACGAGGCACTCACCGAGCGGGACCTGCTCATCACGCGCCTCGCTCCGCACCTCGTGCGGCCCGTCTCCTTCCTCTACCCGCTCGAGCACCGGCTCTGGGAACGCGGCTACGTCGGCGCGGGCGTGACGCTCTACGACACCCTCGCGAGCCTCTCCCCCGGCAAGCGGGCCCTGCCCCTGCACCGGCACGTCACCCGCAAGGGCATGGCCGCCCTCTTCCCCGACCTGCGGCACGACGCCGCGATCGGCGCCATCCGCTACTGGGACGCCTCCGTCGACGATGCCCGGCTCGTCGTGACCCTCGTGCGCACCGCCGCCTCCCACGGCGCGAGCGCCGCGAGCCGCACCCAGGTCGTGGAGATCACGAAGGATGCGAGCGGTCGCGTCGACGGCGCCGTGCTCGCCGACCTCGAGACGGGCGAGCAGTTCCCCGTCCGAGCGCGCAACGTCATCAACGCGACCGGTGTGTGGACCGAGGAGACCGAGGCCCTCGCCGGAGCCGACGGCGGCCTGCAGGTGCTCGCCTCGAAGGGCGTGCACGTCGTCGTGCCCCGCGAGCGCATCCGGGGGAAGGTCGGGCTGATCCTGCAGACCGAGAAGTCCGTCCTCTTCGTCATCCCGTGGTCCCGCTACTGGGTCATCGGCACGACGGACACGCCCTGGGAGCAGCAGCTGCAGCATCCCGTGGCGACGGCCGCCGACATCGAGTACGTCCTCGAGCGCGCCAACACCGTCCTCGCCGACCCCCTCACCCGCGACGACGTCATCGGCACCTGGGCAGGGCTGCGCCCCCTGCTGCAGCCGGGCACGAAGGCGGGGACGTCGTCGGCGAAGGTCTCCCGCGAGCACACGGTCGCCTCCCCCACACCCGGCCTGACCGTCATCGCGGGCGGAAAGCTCACCACCTACCGGGTGATGGCCCGCGACGCGGTCGACTTCGCCCTCGGCAAGGGCGCCCGCGCCCGGCCCTCGATCACCGCCGAGGTCCCGCTCGTCGGGGCGGTCGGCCTCGGCGTGCAGCAGAACTGGGCCCGACGGCACGCCGCGACGTACGGCTGGACCCCCGTGCTCGTCGACCACCTGCTGCACCGGTACGGCTCCCTCCTCGCCGACATCGTCGCGCTGTGCGAGCAGGACCCGGGCCTCGCGGCACCGCTCGAGCACGCACCCGCCTACCTGCGCGCCGAGATCGCCTACGCGGTGAGCCACGAGGGCGCCGTGCACCTCGAGGACATCGTCGTGCACCGCACCCGGCTGCAGTACGAGGTGCCGGACCGGGGTGTGGCCGCGCTCGACGAGATCTCCCGGATCGCCGCCGACGGCCTCGGCTGGGACGAGGACGCACGGCTCGCCGAGGTCGCCGCGTACACCGCGCGGGCCGACGCCGAGGCACGCGCGGAGCTCGAGCCCGACGACGTCGCGGCCGAGGTGGCCCGGCTCTCGGTCGAGGACATCGCGCCGCTCGTCCCGCTCGCCTCCCTCGACCCCGAGGACGCCGCGGCCGACGAGCCCGGTACGCACGGGACAGGTGGCGGCAACAAGCCCGGCTCGCCCACGGACAGCCGCGCCGCGGCCGGTCCCGCCGGGACCTGAGGAAAGGACGTACGTGGACGGTTCAGTGGCAGCAGTCTTCTTCGCCGAGGTGATGGGCACGCTCGTGCTCATCCTGCTCGGCACCGGGGTGGTCGCCAACGTCGTGCTCACCACGACGAAGGGCACCGGCGGCGGGATCCACATGATCACCGTCGGCTGGGGTCTCGCGGTGTTCTCCGGGGTGTGGGTCGCCCAGAAGTCAGGGGCGCACCTCAACCCCGCGGTGACGATCGGGATGATCACCGGGGACCAGGAGAACTTCGGCGGCACCGCCGCGCTCCCCATCACCCTGGGGAACACGCTCGTGTACTTCGCGGGAGAGCTCCTCGGAGCGATCCTCGGCGCCGTCCTCGCGTACCTCGCGTACAAGAAGCACTTCGACGCCGTCAAGCCCGGCACCCAGACCGTCGGGCTGTTCGCGACGACCCCGGCCATCCGCGCGTACGGGTGGAACCTCCTCACCGAGGTCATCGCGACGTTCGTCCTCGTGTTCGTCATCCTCGCCGTCGCAGCCTCGCCGCACGAGCTCGGGCCCCTGCCCGTGGCGCTCCTCGTGATCATCATCGGCGCCGGGCTGGGCGGTCCGACGGGGTACTCCATCAACCCCACGCGTGACCTCGGCCCGCGCATCGTGCACGCCCTCCTGCCGATCCCCGGCAAGTCCTCGAGCGACTGGTCGTACGCGTGGGTGCCCATCGTCGGCCCGGTCGTCGGCGGTGCGCTCGGCGGTGTGGCCGCTACCGCGTTCTTCTGACCTCGCACGACCCTGCCCTGCTCACGACGACGTGAAGGAAGCACCATGACTGACAAGTACGTCCTGGCCATCGACCAGGGCACCACGAGCTCCCGCGCGATCGTCTTCACGCACGAGGGCACCGTCCACTCCGTCGGGCAGCTCGAGCACGACCAGATCTTCCCGCGCGCCGGGTGGGTGGAGCACGACGCCGAGCAGATCTGGAGCAACGTCCGGGAGGCGGTCGGGCTCGCCCTGACCCGCGGGGACGTCACGCACACCGACATCGCCGCCGTCGGCATCACCAACCAGCGCGAGACCGCGGTGGTGTGGGACCGCACCACCGGCAAGCCCGTCTACAACGCGATCGTCTGGCAGGACACCCGGACCCAGAAGATCGTCGACAAGCTCGGCGGCGACGAAGGACCGGACAAGTACAAGGCGACGGTCGGCCTGCCGCTCGCGACATACTTCGCCGGGCCGAAGGTCATGTGGATCCTCGAGAACGTCGAGGGCGCACGCGAGGCCGCCGAGCGCGGCGACCTGCTCATGGGGACCACGGACTCGTGGGTCCTGTGGAACATGACGGGCGGTCCGGAGGGCGGCGTGCACGTCACGGACGTGACGAACGCGTCACGCACGATGCTCATGAACATCGACTCCCTCACGTGGAACGAGGACATCGCGAAGGACATGGGCATCCCGATGTCGATGCTCCCCGAGATCCGGTCGTCCTCCGAGGTCTACGGCAAGGGCCGCAACCGCGGGATGCTCCCCGGGGTGCCGATCGCCGGGATCCTCGGGGACCAGCAGGCCGCCACCTTCGGGCAGGCGTGCTTCGAGGTGGGGACCGCCAAGAACACCTACGGCACGGGCAACTTCATGCTCCTCAACACGGGTACGGAGCCGGTGGCGAGCAAGAACGGGCTGCTCACGACCGTCTGCTACAAGATCGGCGACCAGCCGCAGGTGTACGCACTCGAGGGATCCATCGCGGTGACGGGCTCGCTCGTGCAGTGGCTGCGGGACAACCTCGGGCTGTTCCCGGACTCCCAGGACGTCGAGTACCTGGCGAGCAAGGTCGACGACAACGGTGGCGCGTACTTCGTCCCTGCGTTCTCCGGCCTGTACGCCCCGCACTGGCGCCCGGACGCGCGCGGAGCGCTCGTCGGGCTCACCCGGTACGTCAACCAGAACCACATCGCCCGTGCCGCGCTCGAGGCGACCGCGTTCCAGACCCGCGAGGTCCTCGACGCGATGAACGCCGACTCGGGCGTGGACCTCACCGAGCTGCGGGTCGACGGCGGCATGGTGGCCAACGAGCTGCTCATGCAGTTCCAGGCCGACATGCTCGACGTCGACGTCGTGCGCCCGCAGGTCGCCGAGACCACCGCGCTCGGGGCCGCCTACGCGGCCGGCATCGCCGTCGGGTTCTGGGACGGGGAGCAGGACGTCCGCGACAACTGGAACGAGGGGCAGCGTTGGAGCCCGAGCATGGGCTCCGACGAGCGCGAACGCCAGTACCGCCTGTGGAAGAAGGCCGTCACGCGGACGTTCGACTGGGTGGACGACGACGTCCTGTGACCCCTCGAGGTCCGTGACCCGACGTCAGCGTCCGGCGTCAGCGCCGGCCGGAGCGTCCGCCGGACACGCCGCGACCACCGTCCCCGTGCGGGCGGTGGCGCGGCCCCCGTGCCGGCCGAGCAGGAACACCACGAGCGCGACGCCCATGCCCACCGCCGAGACGAGCGCCGTCGTCCGCACGTCGCCGTGCCTCACCACCTGGCCGCCGAGCAGCGCGCCGAGGCCGATGCCGAGGTTGAACATCATCCCGTTCGCGGCGGACGCCACGTCGGTGCTCCCCGTCGCCACGACGAGCAGTCGCACCTGGATCGCCGTGACGAGGGCGCTGAACGCCAGGGACACGACGGCGAAGGACGCGACGACCGCGACGGTGCTCGTGGACAGCACGTACGCCCCGACCATCGCCACCCCGACGACCGCGAGCGGCAGCGCGATCGCCACGTCGGGCCACCGGGGGGTGAGCCACCCGCCGAGCGCGACCCCCGCGACGCCCGTCGCGCCGGCGGCGAGCAGCGCGAGGCCCAGGCGCGCCTCAGGCAGCGAGCTGGCCTCGGTGAGGAAGACGGTGACGTAGGTCTGGGTGACGAAGTACGCCGTGACACCGAGGCCCGTCGCGGAGAGCACGGAGAAGTAGGTCCGACGGTCCGGGCGGGATCCGACGGACGTCGTCTCCGCGCTCCGGGGCCCGCCCGGGACGAGCACCGCGAGACCGACGAAGATCCCGAGGGCGACCACCGACATGACGAAGAAGCTGGGACGCCACCCGTGCTGGAGCGCGAGCGCGGTCATCGCCGGGATGCCCAGCACGGTGCCGAGCGAGCTGCCCGCGAAGAGCAGGGACACCACGCGGCTCTGCAGCGCGTGCTCGAACAAGGATGCCGCCGTGGTCGCGACGATCGCCCAGAACAGCGAGTGCGCGAGCGCCGTGAGCACGCGCGCGCCGAGCAGCAGGAGGTACGTGGGCGCGAGTGCGGTACCCACCGTGCCGACGACGAACAGGGCGAGCGCGGAGCACAGCAGCAACCGGCGCGGCACGTGCATCGTCGCGCGTGTCAGCGGGATGGACGCGAGGGCGACGACGGCCGCGTACCCGGTGACGAGCAGCCCGATCATCGGCTCGGTCGTCCCGAGCGACGGGGCCATGAGGGTGAGCAGCCCGATCGGCATGTTCTCGACCGTGACGAACACGAACGTCGAGGCCGCCAGGAGCGCGAGCGCCAGGACGGCCCGCCGGCGAGAGACCGGCGGTGCGGCGGGGTGGGCCGTGGAGGACTCGGGAGACACGTCGTTCCTTCAGGTCGGTGCGGCCGCACGGCGTCGGCCAGGCGCGGCGGCGATCACCGTACCGCGCGGACCACCGTGTCGACGGGTACTTTGGGCGGCAAGGACGACAGCTCTCGGGCTGTCGCGGGAGGAGGACGCGGACATGGGTCTGATGGACAACGCGAAGGCGGCGCTCGGCAAGGCCAAGGAGCAGGCGGGCGACCTCGCCCACCAGCACAACAGCGCGATCGACTCCGCCATCGACAAGGGTGGCGCGCTCGTGAACGCCAAGACCGGCGGCAAGCACGCCAGCGCCATCGCGAAGGGCAGCAAGCAGGCGAAGGACGCCGCCGACCGGCTCGCAGCGGAGAGCCGCGGACCGGGCGGGACCGCGAAGCACGCCGCACCGGAGCGCGTCGACCTCGTGCGCCCCGACCCGGACCAGCCGGCGCCGCAGCACGTCGAGGACGAGCGACCTGCCACCTGACGGGTCGGCCGTCCTACAGGTGCGCCGGAGGCACGGCCCGCAGGTCGGGCTGCGCGTCGTTGAGCCACCGCAGCCCCGTCGTCGCGAGACGTCCCGCCGCCCGGCCGATCGTGCGGTCGGACCGCGGTGAGTCCGGCAGCCGGAGCGGCTCGCGTGACCAGCGCGGGAGGGTCGCGACCGCGGCACGGGTGAGCACGGCGTACGGCACCTTCGCCGGACGGGGCAGGGGAGCGTCCGCGAGGAGGAAGCGCGCGACGTCGCGTGCCGCCGGGGTGCTCGCGAGCTCGGGGCGGAACCCCTCGATGCTCGCACGCAGCCCCGCCACCGTCGTCGGCACGTCGGTGGCGCCGAGGCGCCTCGCCACGAGGGACGTCTGCTCGACGTACGTGTCGCTCTCGGTATCGGTCAACGGCCGCGCCCCGAAGCGCTGGTGCGCGGTGAGGAAGCTGTCCACCTCGGCCACGTGCACCCAGGTGAGCAGGTGCGGGTCGTCCGCACGGTAGGGCCGCCCGTCGGGCGCGGTCCCGGCGATCCGCGTGTGCACGGCGCGGACGATCGCGACCGCGCGCTCCGCGTGCTCGACGGTCCCGAAGGTCGTGTCGGCGAGGAAGGTGCTCGTGCGGGCGAGCCGGCCCCAGACGTCGGTGCGGAAGTCGGAGAAGTCGTCGACCGCCGCCATGGCCAGCGGGTGCAGGGACTGCAGGAGCAGCGCCCGGATCCCCCCGACGTACATCGAGGCGTCGCCGTGCACGCGGTGCACGGGGCTCCCCGGCGGGAACCACCGGGGCCCCGGGGTCGTGTGGATGCGTTCCCGGGCCACAGGGCCCTCCGGGCCGGCGACCATGCCGAAGAGGGCGTCGCTCATGCGAGTGCGCAGCGCGCTCAGCGGGTTCACTGCTCCAGTATCCACGGCGCGCCCGACGGCCGCGGGGTGAGCGTTCCGGGGGCTCGGAGGTTCCGCGGGCTGGTGACCCGACCCGCGGCTACGATCGGAGCCTCACACCGAGGGGTCCCCACCGCATGCCCACAGCTGTCGCGCCGCGCGCGCCCGCGCCGCCGCGACGACCGTCACCCCGGACGCACCTGCGTGCTGCGCTCCCGAGCGGTGAGGACCTGAGCGAGGAGCGCTGGTCCACGCGGCACCGCGCGATCCGCATCCTCCTCGCGGTCCATGCCGTCGTCATCCCCCTCATCGGCCTGGTGCGCGGCTACTCCGTCCGGGATGTCGTCGTCGCCGGCCTGATCCTCGCCGTGCTCGCCCTGGGCGCCTCGGTCCCGGCGTGGAGCCGGGACACCCGCTCGTCCCTCGCGACGCTCGGTCTCATGGCGAGCTCGGCCTCCCTCCTCCACTTCTTCGACGGGACGATCGAGGCGCACTTCCACTTCTTCGTCATGGTGGCGATCGTCGCGCTCTACCAGGCGTGGTGGCCCTACCTCATCGCTGTCACGTTCGTCGTGCTGCACCACGCGGTCCTCGGCACGCTGTTCCCGGCGCAGGTGTACGGCCACCACGGTCACGGGACGTCGCCGTGGACGTCGGCACTCATCCACGGCGGGTTCATCCTCGCCGAGAGCATCGCGTGCCTCGTCCTGTGGCGGGCGAGCGAGGAGTCTCTCGAGCGCGAGCGCGACGCGCGACGCGAGGCCGCTCTGGCTCGGGACGACCTCGAGCAGGCCCAGCGGGTCGCCGGGATGGGCAGCTGGGACTGGGACGCGGTGACGGGTCTGCACACGTGGTCGTCGCAGACGTTCGTCCTGGCGGGACAGGACCCTGCGACGCACGCACCCACGGTGCGTGGGTCGATCGACCTCATCCACCCGGACGACCAGCCCCGGCTCACCGCGGCCCTCATGCACGCCTACGACACCCGGGGGACGTTCGACCAGGAGGTCCGCCTCGTCCGCCCCGACGGCGAGATGCGCCGGGTGCACGTCCTCGCCGAGTGGACGACGACGGCGGACGGCAGCCCGCACCGGCTCCTCGGAATCATGCACGACGTCACGGAGCGCTGGCTCCTGCAGTCCGAGATCGAGCACATGGCGTACCACGACCCGCTCACCGGCCTCACCAACCGGACCCTCTTCCTCGAGCGCCTCGAGGAGGCGCTCCAGACAGCGCGCAGCACGGGGCGCGAGTCCGCGGTCCTGTTCATCGACCTCGACGGGTTCAAGTCGGTCAACGACACCTACGGGCACCAGGTAGGCGATGACGCCCTCGTGGAGGTCGCGAAGCGGCTCACCGCCACGGTCCGGCCGTGCGACACGGTCGCCCGGCTCGGCGGGGACGAGTTCGCGATCCTCTGCTCCGACGTCGCCGGCCCGGCCGCCGAGGAGGTCGTCCTGCGCATCCGTTCCGAGCTCCTGCGGCCCGTCCGCGTGGGCCCCGCGGAGGTGGTGCTGGGGGGCAGCATCGGTGTCGCGTCGGACAGCGGGCACAGCTCCGCGGAGGATCTGCTGCGAGCCGCCGACGCGGGCATGTACGTGGAGAAGACCGCACGCCAGGACGCCTCGGTGCTCGGCGCGTGATCACGGTGCTGGACCGATGATCCCCGAGCACGCGGTGCTGCCCGTCGTCCCCGGCGCCGCAGTACGAGGAGCGGCGCGGCGGGCGGTCGAACGTTCCGGAAATGTCCGCGGCCCCCGTGCGTCGGTCAGGCGCGGACGCCGCGCAGACGCAACGCGATCCCTGCGACGACCGCGCTGCCGATGAGGAGGCCGACGCCGACGAGGATCGTCCCGACGAGCCACAGTCCTGACTCGTCGCTCGTCGCCCCGGACACGGCGAAGGCCGCCGTGAACCCGGCGGTCACCGCCAGCGCGGTGCTCAGGGTGTGCAGGCGGGTGGTGGCCGCGACCGTGAGGACGAGCAGCGTGATCACGGCGCCGACCACCTGCCACACCTCGTACGGTCCGCTCTGGTTCCCGTCCGCGTCGATCACGTACGTGGTGTCCCACGCGAACCACGCGACCCACGCCAGGGCAGCGAGGACGACGACGAACGCGACCGCACCCGCCCTCCGGGTGGATGACGGAGCGGGACCGGGAGGCGTCTCGAGGGTCATGCCGGAACTGTAGCGCCGCCGTCGGCGGCGTCCCGCTGCGCCCTGCGGGCGACGAGCAGGCTCAGGCGCGCGCCGAGGCGACGAGGTCCCGGACGGCGGGCGCGACCTCGGCGGCGTACCGCTGCGTCGTCGCCGCGTCGTCGGACGCGAGGATGAACCCGCTCGTCCCGTAGGTGAGCGTGACGTCCGCGAGCTGCTCCGCCCACTGTCGGGGCGGACCCTGGAGGAACCCGCTCCCGGAGGACGCGAACGACCCCCCGACGTTGAGCATCCGCCGCACGGCCCGCGGGTCGCGGCCCGCTGCCTGTGCACCGTCGTCGATCCGGGCGTTCATGTCCACGAGGTCCGCGAGACCACCGGCCAGGTACTGCATCGACGGGAGCCACCCGTCGGCGACGCGGCCGGTCAGGCCGAGCATCCGCGGCTTGTACGCGCCGAGCCAGATGCCGATGTCGTGCGCGGGGGCCGGGCCACGCTTGGCGCCCTTCACCTGGTAGAACTCGCCGTCGAGCGTCAGCCCGCCCCGCCGGCCCGCGTCCCAGACGCCACGGATGATCGCGACGGCCTCCTCGAGGGCCGAGATGGACTGCCCCGGCGTGAGGCGGCGGCCGCCCATCGCGGCGATCCCGTCCCAGAAGGCACCCGCTCCGAGCCCCAGCTCGAGCCGACCTCCGCTGAGGCGGTCGAGTGTCGCGGCGCTGCGCGCCAGGACCGCGGGCTGGCGCAGCGGCACGTTGAGGACGTTGGCGCTCAGCCGCACGTGCTCGGTCCGTGCCGCCGCGAAGGCGAGCAGCGTCCACGTGTCGTGGAACGTCGCGACGTACGGGTGGTCCTGGAAGGTCACGAGGTCGAGCCCCGCCCGGTCCGCGACGACGGCCTGCTCGACGGCGTGCTGCACCGGCTCCGCGGTGGGTGTGACGAAGGTGCCGAACAGGAGGTCGTGCCCGTAGTCGCTCATGCGCTGGTCTCCATCGTGTCGGCTCCCGCTGGTGCGAGAGGGAAGTTGTCCCGGAACAGGCCGTGCGGGTCGTAGGTCGCCTTGAGCCGACGCAGCCGCTCGAGCGTCGGCCCCGGGAAGGCATCGGTCACCCGCTCCGGGCTCGTGTCCGTCTCGAAGCTGAGGTAGAGACCGTCGAAGAGCTCACGCAGGGGCGCGAGCGCGCGGTCGAGCCGCCCGGCGTCGGCCCCCATGACCGTGAGGCTGAACTGCGCGTCGCGGTGCCCGTAGGCCATCGCGTCGGGCGGCACGTCGCTCGTCGCACCGCCGAGGGTGCGGATCTGGTACCAGTGGGCAGCACCACCAGCGAGCAGCCGGGCGCTCGCCGCACCGACCTCGGGGGTGATCTCCCGCAGGAAACCCGAGCGGGCGACGGGCTCACCGCGCCCGGCGTGCGGGGCGTCGGAGACCATGCTCATGACGGACGCGTACGACGTGATGACCACCCGTTGCTGGACCATCGGCGCGATCTCCGCGAAGGGCTGCAGGCGTGCGACGACGACCTCCGGGTCGTCCGAGTCGACCATCGCAAGACCTGCGCGATGCCGGGGCGTCCGGGCTGCGCGCGGCCCATGATGAGGAACGCGGTGGTGTCCCGCGGTGCGGACGACGCGACGCGGCCGAACTCCACGAGGTAGGTCGCGGGGTCTGCCACCTGGAAGGCCAGCTGGGCCCACCCGACATCCCCGACGGTCGCGGCCTCGAGCTCGAACGCGACGACGATGCCGAAGTTCGCGCCCGCCCCGCGGACCGCCCAGAAGAGGTCAGGGTTCTCGGTCGCGCTGGCGCGGACGAGCGAGCCGTCGGCGAGGACGACCTCGACGCCGCGCAGGTGGTCGATCGTCAGTCCGTGCTCCCGGGACAGGAACCCGATGCCGCCCGCCGTGGCGAGGCCACCCACGCCGACCCCGCCGTAGTCGCCCGAGCTCACCGCCCAGCCGTAGGGGTCCAGCGCTGCGGCGACGTCCTTCCACCGCGCGCCGGGACCGACGCGGACGAGCCGCGTGGCCTCGTCGAGCACCTCGATGCTGCTGAGCGCGCCGACGTCGATGACGATGCCGCCGTCGTTCGTCGACCGGCCGCTGATGCCGTGCCCGCCGCTGCGCACGCCGAGCGGCACGTGCGTGTGGCGGCGTGCGAACGCGACCGCCTCGACGACCTCGTCGACCGTGCGGGGGCGCAGCACGAGGCCGGGGCGCCCGCCACGCATGTACGTCGAGCGCACGCGCGAGTACCCGGGGTCGCCGGGTTCCACCGCCGCGTCGGCGAGCGCGGCCGGGACGTCGTAGTCGATTCCGTCGCGCCGCCGCGCGCGCACCTCGGCGCGACGCACGGGCCGGGTCGGGCCGGTGCCCGGCGGGAACGCCAGGTCGGCGGCTTGCCGGAGCGCGGGCCCGACGTCGCGCGCGAACCGCTCGACCGCGTCGGCGCCACCGGCGACCGCGTCGATCTCGACGAGGACCGTGTCGACGCCGTGCTCGACGACGAGCGTCACCAGCTCGGCGATCGACGGCTCCCGGACCACGACCACCCGTCGCAGCTCGAGGGGCTCCCGCCCGGCGGCCGCCGCCGCCGCGTCGAGGGCCCCGAGGTCACCGACGAGCGCTCCCGGGCCAGGATCGCCCACGGTGTCCAGCACCCCGACCCACCCGTCGGCCAGGCGGCCGGCCAGCTCCACGGCCGCGCGGTCGCCACCATGCACCCAGACGGCGACCTCGTGCGCCGGGACCGGCCCGGGCGCCGCGCCGTCGACGCGGTGGGCGACCCCGTCGTGCTCCACCTCGTCCTCGGACGTGTCCCACATCGCACGCACGACGCCCAGGGCGTCGGCGAGCGCGCCGACCTGCTCCGCCCCGGACGGCTCGCGGCCGGGGACGTCCGGCCGCGCAGCCGCGGTGGCGTCGAGCCCGATCGTCACGCGTCCACCCGCCAGCAGGTCGAGGCTCGCGGCCGCGCGGGCGAGCACCGACGGCATCCGCTCGGACGTCCGCAGCGCTCCCCCGACGAGCCCGATCCGGCTCGTGCGCGCCGCGACCCAGGACAGCAGCGTCCAGGCGTCGTCCGGAGCGGGTGCAGCGTCGTCGGGGTTCCCGGCCGGGTCGTCCTGCACGACGACGAGGTCGTAGCCGAGCTCCTCGGCGCGCACCGCGAGCGCGACCGCGACCGCGGCCCCGGCCGTACCGTCCTCGGCGGAGCCGCCCGGGCGCAGCAGGACGCCGAGCCGGAGGCGACGACCGTGCGTCATCAGCGGATGACGAGCTCGGACAGGGGCTTGCGCTCACGGGGCAGCTGCTCGCGCTCGCGCAGCGCGTCGGGGAGCAGGTCCGCGTCGGCGAGGCGACCGACCGCGATGACGGTCTGCACGTCGTGGTCGGCGCTCAGACCGAACTCCTCCGCGAGGGCCTCCCAGCCGAAGCCGCCCATGGTGTGGGTGTGCAGCCCGAGGGCCTGAGCCTGGAGCGTGAGGTGCGCACCAGCCTGGCCGGCGTCGTACCGGCTCCAGCGCATCGGCTTGCCGTCGGCGTCGACGACCCGGGTGGCGATCGCGACGAGGGCGCTCGCGCTGCCCGCCCACACGGCATTGAACCCGAGCAGGTGCGAGGCGATCCGACGGTGGGTCTCGCTCCCCCGCAGGCCGACGACGAACGTCCACGGCTGGCTGTTCGAGGCGGATGACGCCCAGCGGGCCGCCTCGAGCACGGTCGTGAGGTCGTCCTCGGAGAGCTCGTGGCGGGCGTCGAAGGAGCGGGGGCTCCAGCGCTCGGCGATGAGGTCGAGGATCGGGGCGCCGGTCTCTGCGCCACGGGACGTCGTCGTGGTGGTCATGTCATCCATCTCTCTCGGGGAACGTGGGACGCGGACATCGTCGGCCGTGCTGCACAACCTCCACCTCACCAGGGGGTATTCCCGCCGCGGGGGCAGACTGTGCCCATGCACGTCGTCGTCTCCGCCGCACCCGACGGCACCGTCCACCTCACGGACGTGCGCCTGGCGGACCGGTCCGCGGGTGGGGACGGAGCGGCCGCAGCGGTCGGCCCGGCGCATCACGTCACGCACGAGGACCTGCCGCGCGTCGTGCGCGACCGTGAACGGCAGCGGCCCCGGTGGGTGTGGTCAGACACGGCGACGTGGTACCCACCGCTCCTCGAGGCGGGCGTGCGGGTGGAGCGCTGCGTCGACCTGCGCCTGTGCCACGCGATCCTGCGCTCGAGCACGTTCACGGCGTCATCGGCACTGGCGCTCGCGCCGGCGTCGGGCTGGGACTCGCCGCGCGGCGCACGGACCCCGGGCCTGCTGTTCGACCTCGACCCGCCCGCTGACGAGGACCCGGTCGCAGAGCTGCTCGCGCAGCACGCCGCGGTCTGCGCGGTGGAGCCCAGCCGGGCGGGCCGCCTCGCCCTCCTGCTCGCTGCGGAGTCGGCAGGTGCGCTCGTCGCTGCCGAGATGACGTTCGCGGGGGTGCCGTGGAGTGCGCGCGAGCACGACCGCGTCCTGTCCGGGCTGCTCGGTCCCCGCCCTTCGCCGGGATTCCGTCCGGTGCGTCTCGAGGCGCTCCTCGAGGAGATCCGGGCCGCGCTCGACGGCGCAGACGTCAACCCCGACTCCCCGGCTGATCTCCTGCGCGCCCTGCGGGGCGCCGGCCTCGACGTGCGCTCGACCCGGTCCTGGGAGCTGCAGGCGCTGGAGCACCCCGTCGTGGCGCCGCTGCTCGAGTACAAGAAGCTCTCCCGCCTCATGACGGCCAACGGGTGGGCGTGGCTCGACGCCTGGGTGCGCGACGGGCGGTTCCGTCCCACGTACGTGCCCGGTGGTGTCGTCACGGGACGCTGGGCGTCCGACGGGGGTGGCGCGCTCCAGCTCCCCCACCAGGTGCGCGACGCCGTCCGTGCCGACCCGGGGTGGGCGCTCGTCGTGGCCGACGCCGCCCAGCTCGAGCCGCGGATCCTCGCCGCGATGTCGGGTGACGCGGCGATGGCGGCAGCCGGCACGGCAGGTGACATGTACGCGGCGATGGTCGACGCCGGCGCCGTCGAGACCCGGGAGCAGGCCAAGGTCGGGATGCTCGGCGCGATGTACGGGGGCACGCGCGGCGAGAGCGGCCGCATGCTCCCCCGCCTCGCCCGCGCCTACCCGCGGGCCCTCGGGCTCGTCGAGCACGCCGCACGCGCCGGGGAACGCGGCGAGGTCGTCTCGACCTGGCTGGGGCGCAGCTCACCGCGTCCTGGCGAGGCACCGCCCCTGCCCGGTGACCCCGACGGCGGCAGGACCGCCGAGGACGAGGACGCGGCACGGGCCCGCGCCCGCGGGTGGGGACGTTTCACGAGGAACTTCATCGTCCAGGGCACCGCCGCGGAGTGGGCCTTGTGCTGGATGGCGACGATCCGCCGACGCCTGCTCGCGCTCCAGCCCGGCGTGCCCGAGGACCCGGGCACGGATCCCCGGCTCGTCGACGGCCCGCACCTCGCCTTCTTCCTGCACGACGAGGTGATGGTGCACAGTCCTGTCAACCTCGCGCCGGACGTCGCGCGGATCCTGCGCGAGTCGGCGGCCGAGGCCGGGCGCCTCGTGTTCGGCCGGACCGGCGTCGAGTTCCCCGTGACCGTGGCGGTCGTGGCGAGCTACGCCGACGCGAAGTGAGCACCTCCTGCGTTAGCCAATCGTTATCTTCAAGACTTGAACACAGAGGGTGAAGAGGAATACTTTCGGACGAACGACGACCCTGGTGCACCGCTGCACCAGTCGGTGAGAGCAAGGATGCGACACCTCGAACCCCGCGCACGGCTGCGCCGGGACACCCTGTGCCCCACACCTGTTCCCACCCCGGCCCTCGGCCGGATCTCGTCACCGACGAAAGGACAGCCAACGATGTCTAGGAACACCCGAATCGTCGCCGCCGCGACGGGCGCAGCGCTCATGCTCAGCCTCGCTGCGTGCAGCTCCGAGCGCGACGACGCCGGCGACGGCGGTGCCGACGAGACCACCATGATCGGGATCGCGATGCCGACCCGCAGCCTGGAGCGCTGGATCAACGACGGAGCACAGCTCGAGACCCTTCTCGGCGAAGCCGGCTACGAGACCTCCCTGCAGTACGCGGACAACAAGGTCGAGCAGCAGATCACCCAGATCGAGACCATGGTCAACCAGGGCGTCGACGTCCTCGTCGTCGCAGCGATCGACGCCGCCTCCCTCGGCCCGGCCCTCGACACGGCGGCGGAGGCTGACATCAAGGTCATCTCCTACGACCGCCTCATCCTCGGCACCGACGCCGTCGACTACTACGCGACGTTCGACAACTACAAGGTCGGCCAGCTCCAGGGCGAGTACATCGTCGAGCAGCTCGACCTCGAGAACGCTGCCGGGCCGTTCAACCTCGAGCCCTTCGCCGGCGACCCCGGTGACAACAACGCGAAGTTCTTCTTCTCCGGCGCGTGGGACGTGCTCAAGCCGTACATCGACTCCGGCAAGCTCGTCGTCCCGTCCGGCAAGGCGCCCGCGACCAACGACGACTGGACCGACATCGGCATCACCGCCTGGGAGTCCGCAGGCGCGCAGGACGAGATGGACACCCGCATCAACTCGTTCTACGGCGACAAGAAGGTCGACGTCGTCCTGTCCCCGAACGACTCGCTCGCGCTCGGCATCGCGCAGTCCCTCGAGTCGGCCGGCTACACGCCGGGGGCGGACTGGCCCCTCATCACCGGTCAGGACGCCGACGAGGCCAACGTGCTCGCCATGCTCGCCGACAAGCAGAGCATGACCGTCTGGAAGGACACCCGCACGCTGGGCGCCCAGACCGCCACGATGATCGACCAGATGCTCTCCGGCGAGACCGTCGAGGTCAACGACGAGGAGACCTACGACAACGGCAACAAGGTCGTGCCGACGTACCTGCTCCCGCCGGAGGTCGTCACCAAGGAGACCGTCGAGGAGAAGCTCGTCGGTTCCGGCTTCTACGACGCGGAGACCCTCGGCCTCTGACGCGCGCCCCCGTCACCCGACCCGCGTGGGCGGGGCCCTCCGGGGCCCCGCCCACGCGGCGGGCTCCACGTCCACCCGGCTCCGCCCGGAGCCAGAATGAGGCCACCGATGGACACCACCATCCTCGAGATGCAGAACATCACGAAGACCTTCCCGGGGGTCAAGGCCCTGCAGGACGTCACGCTGCAGGTCCGCCGCGGCGAGGTGCACGCGATCTGCGGCGAGAACGGCGCCGGCAAGTCGACACTCATGAAGGTGCTCTCGGGGGTCTACCCCCACGGCAGCTACGACGGCCAGATCCTCTTCGAGGGTGAGCCCTGCGAGTTCCGGACGATCCGGGACAGCGAGAACCACGGGATCGTCATCATCCACCAGGAGCTCGCACTGAGCCCCTACCTGTCGATCGCCGAGAACATCTTCCTCGGCAACGAACGCGCGCGCCACGGCGTCATCGACTGGAACGAGACCAACTCCGCAGCCGCGAAGCTCCTCGAACGTGTCGGCCTCAGGGAGCACCCCGACACCAAGATCATGGACATCGGCGTCGGCAAGCAGCAGCTCGTCGAGATCGCGAAGGCGTTGTCGAAGGAGGTCAAGCTCCTCATCCTCGACGAGCCGACCGCCGCCCTCAACGACTCCGACAGCGCGCACCTGCTCGACCTCATGCGCTCCCTCCAGCGGGAGGGGATCACGTCGATCATCATCTCCCACAAGCTCAACGAGATCGCTGCCATCGCCGACTCGACGACGATCATCCGCGACGGCCGCACCATCGAGACCCTGGACATGCACGCCCCCGGCGGGGTGTCCGAGGACCGCATCATCAAAGCGATGGTGGGTCGGGCGCTCGAGAACCGCTTCCCCGCGCACACGCCGAAGATCGGTGAGGAGGCCCTGCGGATCGAGAACTGGACGGTGCACCACCCGATCCACGACCGCGTCGTCGTCGACTCCGCCAACCTCACCGTGCGGCGCGGTGAGATCGTCGGTCTCGCCGGGCTCATGGGCGCCGGGCGCACCGAGCTCGCGATGAGCGTGTTCGGCCGCAGCTACGGAACGAACATCACGGGCACCCTCTACCGCGACGGCAAGCCCGTGACCCTCAAGACCGTCCGCCAGGCCATCGACGCCGGGCTGGCGTACGCCACGGAGGACCGCAAGCGCTACGGGCTCAACCTCATCGACGACATCAAGCGCAACATCTCGTCGTCGGCGCTCGGCAAGCTCGCCCGGTGGAACGTCATCGACTCCAGCACGGAGACGGCGACCGCCGAGGGATTCCGCACGAGCATGAACATCCGGACGCCCAGCGTGGACGCGGTCACGGGGAAGCTCTCGGGCGGCAACCAGCAGAAGGTCGTCCTCAGCAAGTGGATCTTCACGGACCCGGACGTCCTCATCCTCGACGAGCCCACCCGCGGTATCGACATCGGTGCCAAGCACGACATCTACGAGATCATCAACACCCTCGCCGACTCCGGCAAGGCGGTCCTCGTCATCTCTTCCGAGCTTCCCGAGCTCCTGGGGACGTGTGACCGCATCTATGCGATGAGCCAGGGCCGGATCACCGGAGAGGTCTCCCGCGCCGACGCGAGCCAGGAGCGCCTCATGCGCTACATGACCATGGAGAAGGAAGGCACGAACGCATGAAGGGCTTGACCGATTACCTCAGCCGCAACCTGCGGGACTACGGCATGGTGGCAGCCCTCGTCATCATCGTCATCATGTTCCAGGTCTTCACCGACGACCGTCTGCTCATCCCCAACAACGTCGCAAGCCTCATCCAGCAGAACGCCTACGTCTTCATCCTCACCATCGGCATGGTCATGGTCATCGTCGCCGGGCACATCGACCTGTCGGTCGGGTCCGTCGTGGCCTTCATCGGTGGGATCATCGGCTACCTGTTGGTGAGGCAGGACCTGCCCTGGCTGCTCGTCGTCGTCCTCGCGATCGTCATCGGCGGCCTCGTCGGCTGCTGGCAGGGCTTCTGGGTCGCGTACGTCGGGATACCGGCGTTCATCGTCACCCTCGCGGGGATGCTCATCTTCCGCGGTCTCGCGATCGTCATCGCCGGCACCACGGTCTCCGGCTTCCCCTCGGCGTTCAACGACATCTCGAAGGGGTCTCTGCCGAACTTCCTGGGCTTCATGGGGAACCTCGACGTCGTCACCGTCGTCATCGGTCTCATCGCCATCCTCGGGCTCGTGTTCGCCCAGGTCCGCGCACGGGTCGTGCTCACCAGGGCCGGCCTCGCGACGGAACCCATGCCCGCCTTCGTCATCAAGCTCGTCGTCATGGTCGCGGCGATCGCGTACATCACCTACCTCCTGGCGAACTCCGCAGGCGGCACACCGATCGTCCTCGTCATCGTCGGCGCGCTCATCGTCCTGTACACGTTCATCCTCAACAAGACCGTCTTCGGTCGGCACATCTACGCCATCGGTGGCAACCTGCACGCCGCCCAGCTGTCGGGGGTGAACACGAAGAAGGTCAACTTCATGATCTTCGTCAACATGGGTCTCCTCGCAGGCGTCGCAGCGGTCGTCACGACCGCACGGGCCGGGTCTGCCGTGGCGACCGCGGGAAACAACTTCGAGCTCGACGCCATCGCGGCTGCGTTCATCGGCGGCGCGGCCGTCACCGGCGGTGTCGGACGGGTCTCGGGAGCGATCATCGGCGCGCTCATCATGGGCGTGCTCAACATGGGCCTGTCGATCATGGGCGTGGACGCAGCGTGGACGCAGACGATCAAGGGCCTCGTGCTCCTGGCGGCTGTCGCGCTCGACATCCTCAACAAGCGCAAGCTGTCGACGGTCTGACCCGCGCCGGTCGTCGACCGGCACGGCGCGCACGGGTGGTCCGGCTCTGCCGGGCCACCCGTCCGTGCACCTGGACGAGGGGTGCCGGGCTGAGAGGATGGACCCGTGAGCACCGATCCGGCCAGCACCGATCCAACCAGCACCGATCCAGCCAGCACCGATCCGACGACCACCGCCCCGTCCGACGAGAACGCCGTCCCCGCGATCGTGTTCCACGAGCCGCGCATCCCGCAGAACACGGGCAACGCGATCCGGCTCGCTGCGGTGACGGGCGCCCGCCTGCACCTCGTCGAACCGCTCGGCTTCGACCTCTCGGAGCCCAAGCTGCGCAGGGCGGGCCTCGACTACCACGACCTCGCCCACGTCGTCGTGCACCGGGACCTCGAGGCCATGCTCGCGTCCGCGCCGGGCTCGCGGGTCTTCGCGTTCACGACGCGGGCGACGATGCGGTACACCGACATCGCGTACGACCCCTCGGACATCCTGCTGTTCGGACCCGAGCCGACGGGGCTCGACGACGCCGTCCTCGCGCACGAGCGCGTGACGGCCGAGGTGAGGATCCCCATGCTGCCGAGCCGGCGGTCGCTCAATCTCACCTCGAGCGCGTCGATCGTCATCTACGAGGCCTGGCGGCAGCTGGGGTTCGTCGGGGGGCGTTGAGCCGCGAGCCGCACGCCTGGCCCGCCGCCGGGACCACCCGATTCGCCCGACTCCGGACCATCTCACCGATGCTCGCCCCCGTCGGGCCGGACAAATCCTCACAACCGTGCTTACGCTGACGATAAGGAGACGACCGCGGCGTCGCGCCGGGCAGCCCGGCGCCCCCGCGCCCGACCTGCCGGCCCGATGAGGAGTCCCATCACATGCGTCACGCTTCCGGAGCTCGCTCGACCGACCCGGCTTCCGCTGCCGTCGCCCCCGCGGTCGTCGACCACCACCTCGACCCCGTCGAGGAGGACATCATCGACGTCGTCGCCCGGTCCATCCTCGGAGCGGTCTTCCACGAGGTCCCCGGGTGCACGGGTCCGGACGGTCGGCCCCGCTCGCAGCACTGGCTCGAGCTTCCTGACGGCAGCGCGCTCATCGAGCTCGAGCCCGCCACCCGCTGCGACGACGGGCGTCCCGCCCCGGAACCCGACCCGACGGCCCTCCCACCGGTCGGTCGACTGCGCACGACGACCCGGGGCGCGGGTGAGGTCCTGCGGGCCGCGATGGAGGCGGGATGCACGAGCGTCGCCGTCGCCGTCGGCCCACCCGGTACGGCCGACGCCGGCACGGGCGCTCTCTGCGCCCTCGGTCTGCGGCTCCTCGACTCGGGTGGCGAGGCGCTCGGCCCCGGAGGTGCGGAGCTCGCTCGGCTCGAGCTCGCCGACATGACCGACCTGCGCCGCCCGCCGGTGATCACGGTCGTCACCGGCTCCACCCGCCCGTTCCTCGGTGACGCCGGCGCGGCAGCGGTCGCCGCTCGCGCACCCGGGGTCTCCGCGGACGGCCGCTCGATCCTCGAGGAAGGATTCGCACGTCTCGCCGCCGTGCTGGGCGGCGACCCCTACGCGCCGGGCAGCGGCGCAGCAGGTGGCGCGGTGTACGCACTCACCGTCGCGCTGGGTGCTCGGATCGAGTCGCCCGCCGACTACCTCGAGCGGGTGCTCAGCCCTGCTGCCCGGGCCGAGCAGGTCGACGACCGCTCATGATCGCCCGCGGCGCCACCTCCACGGTCGTGCCGCGATGAGCCACGGCGTCGCGACCCTCAGCGATGTCGCCCGCGAGGCGGGCGTCTCCCTCGCGACCGCCTCGCGCGCGATCAACGGCAGCGCGGGCAGGCACGTGCGCCCCGAGCTGCGAGAACGGGTCCTCGAGGTTGCCGCCCGGTTGAGATACTCCCCCGACGCGAATGCGCAGGCGATGGCCCGCGGGCGCACGACAGCGCTGGCGCTCATCGTCCACGACATCACCGACCCCTACTTCTCAACCATCGCCGCAGGGGTGACCGACGCTGCCGATCGCGCGGGTCTCGTCGTCACCCTGGCGAGCACCCGTCGGGAGCATGAGCGCGACCTCGCCTTCGTCGAGCTCATGCAGCGCCAGCGGGCGCGGGCGATCATCCTCGCCGGAGGGCGGTCCGACGACGCCGCGCTCAACGCCGCCCTGGCGGCGACGCTCGCCGAGTACCGCTCGCGGGGCGGTGGCGTCGCCGTGATCGGTCAACCGCTGCTCGGCGTCGACACGGTCATGGTCGAGTCCCGGCGGAGCTCGGCCGACCTCGCGCACCGCCTCCACACGCTCGGCTACCGCAGGTTCGCGCTCCTGGCCGGGCCGTCCGACCACCTCTCCGCCCGTGACCGCGCCGGGGGCTTCCAGGACGAGGTGGTGCGGCTCGGGTCGCGCCCCGAGGACGTTCACGTCGTCCACTCGCCGGTCACTCGCGACGGCGGGCATGCCGCGATGACCGAGCTCGTCCGGCGGGGCGTCGTGACGGCCGGGGGGCGGTCCGCCACAGGTGAGGGGTCCGTGCCCGCCCAGCTCGTCTTCGCCGTCACCGACCTCATGGCCGTCGGTGCCATGGCCGCAGCACGGGACGCAGGGCTCACCGTCCCCGACGACGTCGCGGTCGCGGGCTTCGACGACATCGTCACCCTGCGGGACGTCACGCCCTCGCTCACGACGATCCGGCTGCCCCTGCCGGACATGGGAGCGATGGCGACGGAGCTGGCGCTCTCCCCACCCGCGGACACTCCCCGTGTCGTTCCCGTGGACGGGACCGTCGTCCTGCGCGCGTCGACGCCCCCGCTCGGCTGAGCCGGGCGGGGGCGTCGGAGGACGTCCGTCGGGCGGGACACGGTCCCGGGCCGAGCGTGCAGATCAGAAGAGCTTGCCACCGGTGACGGAGATCGACTCACCCGTGATGTAGCTCGACTCCTGCGAGGCGAGGAACACGTAGGCGGGCGCGAGCTCGGCCGGCTGCCCCGCACGCTCCATCGGGGTCTCGGCGCCGAACTCCTCGACCTTCGCGTCCGGCATGGTCGCCGGGATGAGCGGCGTCCAGATGGGTCCGGGTGCGACGGCGTTCACGCGGATGCCCTGCGAGACGAGCTGCTGCGACAGGCCCCGCGTGAAGTTGAGGATCCCCGCCTTCGTCGTCGCGTAGTCGAGCAGCGGCGGGCTGGGGTCGGACGCCTGGATGGACGTCGTGTTGATGATCGTCGCACCCTCGTTCATGTGGGGCACCGCGGCCTTGGTGATCCAGAACAGGGCGTAGAGGTTCGTCTTGAAGACGCGGTCGAGCTGCTCCGTGGTGATGCCGAGCAGACCGTCCTCCTGCGCCATCTGGAAGGCGGCGTTGTTGACGAGGATGTCGATCCCGCCGAGCTCGGAGACAGCGTGGTCGACGAGTGCCTGGCAGTTCGCCTCCTCACGGATGTCCGCGGGGAAGGTCGCGCCCTTGCGGCCCGCCTCGGTGATCCACCGGACGGTCTCCTGGGCGTCGTCCTCCTCCTCGGGCAGGTACGAGATGAGCACGTCGGCGCCCTCACGGGCGAACGCGATGGCGACTGCGCGGCCGATACCGGAGTCTCCACCGGTGATCACGGCTCGCTTGCCCTCGAGCCGGCCGGACCCACGGTAGGTCTCCTCACCGTGGTCCGGCTGCTGGGTCATCTCACCGGTGTGCCCCGGTGTCGACATGTCGTCGACCGGCTGCTCGGGGGTCGGGTGCTGGGTGGTCGGGTCCTGGGGTGTGGTCTGGTCTGTCATGGATCGATCTTGCTGTCGACACCACGTGCCCGCATCTCGAACGCAGAGCGGGAAACCAGCCGGGCGAATGCTGGGACGCTGGCCCGGCAGGTCCGGGGAAACCGCTCCGACGCGCGCGCGGGACGCGGCGCACCGGGTCGGTGCGCCACGTCCCGGCGGCGGCGTCAGAAGTGCGTGATCGAGTGGACCGCGCGCTCCGGGCTCAGCAGTGCCCGCACCCGGTGGAGGGCGCCGGGCGTCCGCTCGTCGACGAGTCCGGCGGCAGCGAGGGTCAACGGGTCCGTCGAGCCGAGGTACACCGATCCCAGGGCCGCCACGTCGAGCTCGACGTCCGCCTCGAGGTCGTCTCCCCGGGTGACCGCGGCCCGACCGTCGCGCAC
The DNA here is from genome assembly GCF_059621145.1 of Sanguibacter sp. Z41_6. Classification (NCBI taxonomy): domain Bacteria; kingdom Bacillati; phylum Actinomycetota; class Actinomycetes; order Micrococcales; family Sanguibacteraceae; genus Sanguibacter; species Sanguibacter sp. Z41_6. The sequence goes on from NZ_JCAQIF010000004.1 coordinate 210,541, forward strand.
CTCGATGCGGAACGTCCCGTCCGCGAACCCGAGGGCGTCCCGGACCCGGAGCGTCACGCTGCCGTCGACGACGTACGGGCGAGCCTCGAACGCCGCCACCGGGTCGAGCACCCGCAGCCAGACGTGGTCGGTCTCGCCGGTGACCTGACGCCGTCGGGAGTCGACGAGCGCGTGGGGCAGGGGGTCCGCGACCCCGGCGTCGCGGTAGACGACCTCGGTCGTGAGGTCGATCGACCCGAGGAGCTCCCACAGCCCGAGGTACGCGTCGTCGGACGCGGCCACGAGGTCCACCACCCGCACCGCGACCGCCTCGCCGCGCTCCTCGACGCGGTACGTGACGTACCCGTCCACCTCGCCGTCCGACGCGAGGTGGACGGCCGCGCGCAGCAGCGGCTCGGCGGGCTGGCCGGGCATCACCCCCGTGAGGGAGATGTCGTACTCCCCCGAGGCGCGCGAGATCGACCCGGGCGTGCGTGCGTGGAGTCTCGCGAAGACGGACCGCGCGACGTCTGTGAGCGCCGCCGGGTCCGCGAGCTCGACGGTACCCGCGGGCGTGGTGAGCAACGCCAGTCCGTCGCGGGTGTCCACCCGCGTGCGGACGAGCGACGTCGCCGGACCGAAACCGAACCGCCGGTAGATCGTGGCCTCGGAGACGGTGAGCGCGGCCATCGCCGCGCCCCCGGCGGCCGCCCGCTGCAGGTCGTCGACCATGACGCGCCGCAGGATCCCGCGCCGACGGTGCGTCGGGCGGACCGTGACGTCCGAGATGAGCTGGGTGTCGAGGAGGACGCCACCTCCGACGTTGAGGGTCCCGGGGTAGGTGACGAAGGTGCCCACCGGTTGCGTTGCGGGAAGGGTGGCGGTCCGAGGATCGCGTGCGTAGACGCCCGTGAGGCGGCGGCCGTCCGCGATCCAGCCGCGCACACCGGCCGCCCGGCCCTCCGCGGAGTCAGCCTCCTTCTCGTGGAAGGCGGTGGCCACCGCGGTGGCCCATCCTGCTGTCGCATCGTCGGGCACCTCGGCGCCAGCGTCGTCGGTCGTCAGGCCAGGGCTGAAGTGTCGGATCTCGTACTGTTCATCGAAGCTGTTCACCGGTCCACGGTACGAGGATCGGCGCCCGCTTGCGGCATCGCCCGTGCGTCATAGTGTTGAACGGGACCACGAGAGCCTTGAAGGAGCCCGATGACCGACGCACGGAATCCTGACCCCGACCCCACGCAGCTGCCGATGGAGAGCGCGAGCGGATCCGTGAACCCGGGCGAGACGCCGCCGGGCGAGTCCTCTGTCGCCGCTGTCCAGGGGCACGACGAGGGCGGCGGCTCGCGGATGTCCTCCGGATTCTGGCTCCTGGGTATCGGGCTGGTCGTCGGCATCGGCATCCTCGCGTTCGTCGGGTACGCCGTCGGCCTGTTCGACTGAACGCACTGATTCAATGCGCCTTCATCACGCGGCGCATGAATGAGGCAACCAAACTTTCTACGCAAGCACCCGCGCAAGATCGGGAAACGGCGCACGCAGACCAAGTCGCGCATCGACCGCTAACCTCAACGGCCCAGCGACCTGATCGACATGAGGGAGCGAAACGCCACCGAGGTACTGCCGGAGGCCAACCCGAATGACCTCCAGCGCATCTTTACCCCGGAAGCGACCAGTCAGCTTCCAGGCGGCGAGGTTCTTGAAACCGGCCACCGCAGCGCCCGCGGCCTCCGCACCAATGCGCGCCTGGAGCGCTCCGCGGAAGGAGTTCTCCAACTTGCTGTAATCGATCTGCATGGTGCGGGAATCGATCTTCTTTGAGAACTCGAGCGCCTCAAAATCCACGCCCCACGAATTCTCCGCATTCAGTTCGCGAAGTGCGCCGACAACTGATCCAATCTCGATCGCACGCGCTCGAATAACGTCCACACCACCCGCAGCCACGATCTTTTTCAAGCTTGCGGTTTCTTCGAGATAGTACGCAAACCAAGGGCCTTGCACCAGAAGCGCCTCGAGGTCCACCTCTCGGTAGGAGAACACCGGCAGGCAGGACGATTCACAACGCGCGACGAAATCATCAAAATCGCGGTCGACCAAACCGGCGAATCGCTTTAGCCGCAATTCTGCCAAATGTGCGAGCACAATCTCTACTTGCGGCCGGTTCCCCGCAGGAAACACGGCCCATTCGCCCGGAAAAACCCTGTTCAGGAGCCGTTCGTCGCTTGGGCCCTCGACGACTACAACGCCGCGCCGATCCACCTGCCGATGCTGCCTAATTCGATCCCAAGGGAGATCGAATTCCTGAAGGCTCGACTGCATCACGCCTGTTCTCCTTCGAGGAGCAGGTCATCCAAGTCATCCTCGACCGGTTCGGCTTGCTTCCCCATCGCGATCTCCGTAAGACTCGCTTGGTCGGGCTGTATCTCCGACACAAGATCCCATCGGCCGTTAATGATGCCAGTCGAGTGCGTCGCCGCAAGAATCCGCAATCCCGATATGCCGGCAACCTCGTCGATATCCGAGATGAAGGCATGCTTCCAAGCGGCATGAAGGCTGATCTCAGGCTCGTCAATGAGTATAAGAGACCCCTCTCTCGCGGTGAACAAAAGAAGCGTGAAGAGCGCGAGCAAGTGCTGCTCCCCCGATGACAACTGATCCACTTTTACCGATGAGCCCGCGCTTGTTTGCACTTGCAACTGGCCCGCGCCATTAAAAGCGATCCACTTGCGATAGAGCTTCGCATTTACGATGCCCTTCAACGATGTCAACTTCCGGTGAACCGGAATTAATGGCGCGAGCCGCCGGTCTAGGTCCTGGAAAAAGAGCTCCAACACCCGCCGTTCCGTTGGGTTTGTCTTTTCCGGCATCTTTACGTTTACAACCCGACCCGCCAACCCATTCGAGCTCAATTCTTCGCTCAGAACCGCCAAACGTGCGTACTCTGCAACTAGCGCGTCATCTCGCACCACCTTGCGTGAACGCCTCAGAAGCTTCGCGGCGAACTGCTCATCAGCCTGCTGTGATTCTGCAAGAGACTCTGCTTTGGCTCGTCGGACCGCGGACTGGATTTCACTCAAGTACTGCCGCATGCGCCCCTGGCTTCGCCCCCGCCGCCGCGGCCCCCCCTCGTCAAAGTAGCGGTAATCGCTCCGCGCAGAAGCCCGCGGAACGGAATCCAATCGCTTCGTGTCGATCAGAATGACGTCTGGGCTATCAAGAATCTCGACGAGCCGAGGATGTTCCGCCAGCACGCTAGCCCTGCGCACCGCAGACGGGATTTCAATTGCATACCTGCGTGATAGATCGACACTTGTAACGTATCGACCAATTCGCGTATCGAACCAACGATCGTTCTCGTCAATCCTCTGGATCCATTCGGGCAGCTCGTCCGTCTCGTCGGCCGCAAAGTCACTCGAAGTGACCTCGAAGTTCTCGACACCGAAGAGTTCGTCGGGATAGCACACTCGCACGCTAGTGACATCACCCACTGTCCTCTCGATCTCAATCACCTCACCACCATCAAGGGTTAATTCGACCCGTGCGTACGGCAGGCGTAGCAGATCGCTGAAGTTCATCGAGAGGATGGCTTTGATTATCTTCAGGACGTGGGTCTTTCCGACGCCATTCGGCCCCGTGAGAATAGTCACCCTCTCGTTTCGCGCAAGATCAACACTCAACCTGTGCCCGGGCTGGTCGAACAGTTCGGAGATCACAATTCTGGTCGGGAAGCGCGTCATCATCGCCCATCTGTCGAGCCTAGGCGAGCCTGGGTCGTTGCGAGGTTCGCAAAACTTTTCTTGTATATGCCCGCAGAAGCAACGTAAGACTAGCGCTCCCACGCGCTGCCTCTGGGACGAAGAGGGCGAGTTGCCCGACGGCAGAACTCTGTCACGTCGCAGTTTCCAGGACTAGCCTCGGCGCGTGGGAGCCAGTGCGGGGCATTTTGTGGCCACAGCGGCCGCTAGCCGCGCCGTCATGGAGGAGTTTTTGGCAAGGGAGGGCGAGGCTCTTCCCCGAATTGCACCCTTGACGCGAGGGCCTGTTGCCGGACGCAGTCGGTCCCCATGGGCCCGGGTCGGGTCAGCGCCCGCCGGTGAGTTTCCGTTGCCGCTGCTGCACCCCGGCCGTGCCGTAGGGGTAGTCGTCGACCCGGGGCGCGCTCGCCCGGGTGAGCTCCCGGAGCTCGGTCTCGTCCAGCTCGAGGTCGGCGGCGCGCATCGTGTCGAGAACCTGGTCCACGGTGCGGGCACCGAGGATCACCGACGTCACGGCGGGCTGGGCGGCGAGCCAGGCGAGGGACACCTGCGCGGCGGAGGCGTCGTGCTCCTGGGCCACGTGGTGCACCGCGTCGAGCACCCGCCACGTGCGGTCGTCCGCGTTGCGCGCCTGCCACGCCTCCATGCCCCGCTCCGGGTTCTCCCCGAGGCGCGTCGCTCCCTGCGGCGGGACGTCACGCGTGTACTTGCCGCTGAGCCACCCGCCTGCGAGGGGAGACCACGGCAGGAGGCCGATCCCCGCGTCGAGGCACGCCGGGACGATCTCGTGCTCGATGTCGCGGACGAGGAGGTTGTACTGCGGCTGCAGGGTCACGGGGGCCGCCCACCCGTGGGACGCCGCGACGTGCACCGCCTTGGTGAGCTGCCAGCCGAGGTAGTTGGAGAACCCGTAGTAGGAGATCTTGCCCGCGCTGACCGCGTCGTCGAGGAACCGCAGCGTCTCCTCGACGGGCGTCAGCGCGTCCCAGGCGTGCACCTGGTAGAGGTCGATGTGCTCGACGCCGAGCCGTCGGAGGGAGGCGTTGAGCGCGACGGTGAGGTGCCGGCGTGAGAGCCCGAGGTCGTTGGGCCCGGCGCCCATGGGGAACCGGCCCTTCGTCGCGACGACCATCTGTGCGGCCTCGGTCGGGTGCTCGGCGAGCCACCGACCGACGATCTCCTCAGAGGACCCCGCGCTGTAGACGTCCGCGGTGTCGATGAAGGTGCCGCCCGCCTCGACGAACGCGGTCATGATCTGCCCGGAGGTGGCCTCGTCCGCCTCCGCCCCGAAGGTCATGGTGCCGAGTGCCTGCGTGGACACGACGGCGCCGCTGGCGCCGAGGGTGCGGTACTTCACGGATCGTCTCCTCCGGGTGGGGACGCGTGCCGGGTGGTCCCAGCACGCTGGTCCCACCCTGCCCCTGCGGCAGCTTTCCCGCCACCACTCAGGGCACACCGCACGCCCCCGGAAACACAAAAGTTGTCAGACTCTCGCGCACGTATGTGTGCGCGAGAGTCTGACAACTCAGGTGGTGTGGGCGGGTGACCTCAGACGAGGTCGCGGACCGCCGCGTACTGCTCGCGGATGATCGGCTCGGGGCTGGCGTCGAAGATCTCGTTGCCCTTCCCGGCCGCGCTCCAGGTCGGAGCCTGCTCGGCGCCGGAGAGCACCCACGCCGCCTGACGGGCAGCGCCGTCAGCCACGTACTCGCCCGGCTCGGGGACCTCGACGGGCATCCCGAGGACCTGCGGCGCGATGCGTCGCACGGCCTCCGAGCGGGCACCGCCACCGATGAGCAGGAGGCGCTTGACCTCCACGCCCTGGGCGCGCAGGGCGTCCAGGCCGTCGGCCAGCCCGCAGAGCATGCCCTCCACGAACGCGCGCGCGAGGTGCGCGGGCGTCATGTTGTTCAGGCGGATGCCGTGCAGGGTGCCCGTGGCGTCGGGACGGTTCGGGGTGCGCTCGCCCTCGAGGTACGGGACGAGCACGAGCCCGTCCGCACCCGCCGGGGCGGACAGCGCGAGCTCGGAGAGCCCGGGGTGGTCCACCCCGAGGGTCCGGCACGCGGCGTCGAGCACCCGGCTGGCGTTGAGCGTGCACGCGAGCGGCAGGAACTCACCGGTCGCGTCCGAGAAGCCCGTGACCATGCCGGAGGAGTCCGTGGTCGGTGCCGTGGCGATGGCGGACACGACGCCGGACGTCCCGATGGAGATCGCGACGTCACCCGGCCCCATGCCCAGGCCCAGGGCGGCAGCGGCGTTGTCGCCGGCTCCCGGCCCGAGGGCCATGCCGTCGACCGTCCCGGCACTCTCCCCCGGCCCCAGCACGCGCGGCAGGACCACGCGCTGCGAGGCGCCCTCACCGAGGGCGAGGTCGAGGAGCTCCGGCACGTACGTGTTCGTCGCACCGTCGAAGTACCCGGTGCCGGACGCGTCGGAGCGGTCCGTCGTGAGCGCGGAGAGGTCCCGGGCGGCGCCGACGGAACCGCCGGCACCCGAGATCTGCCACGTGAGCCAGTCGTGCGGGAGCGCGACAGCAGCCACGCGCGCCGCGTTCTCCGGCTCGTTCTGCGCGAGCCACCGCAGCTTCGTCACCGTGAGCGAGGCCACGGGGACGCTGCCGATCGCGTCGGCCCACGCCTTCGGGCCGCCGAGCTCGGTGACGAGGTCCTGGGCCGCCCCGGCTGACCGGGTGTCGTTCCACAGGAGAGCGGGCCGGATGACCTGTCCGTCGGCGTCCAGCACGACCATGCCGTGCTGCTGGCCGCCGACGGACAGCGCTGCCACGTCGTCGAGCCCACCGGCGGCGGCCACCGCAGCACCGAAGGCGTCCCACCATGCGGCGGGGTCGACCTCGGTGCCGTCGGGGTGCTTGGCCGAGCCGAAGCGCACGAGCGCACCGGTCTCCGCGTCGCGGATGACGACCTTGCAGGACTGCGTCGAGGAGTCGACGCCGGCCACCAGGGTCCGACCGGACCCGGTGGCGGGCGACGAGGTGGCAGCCGTCATCAGCCGATCAGGTGGCGCAGGGCCAGCTGGTTGAGGCGCACGAAGCCGAAGTCACGCTGTGCAGCGGCCTCGGGGTCGAAGTCCTCGAACGCGGAACGGTCGGCGAGGAGCTCGGCGACGGTCTCGCCCTCGTTGAGGGTCGGCGTGGCGAGCTCGAAGATGCCGGCCGTCTTGAAGGCCTCCTGCACCTCGGGGTCGGCACGGTACTCGTTCGACTTCTTCGCGAGCATCTCGTACATCGCCATGTTGGCGGAGGCAGAGTCCCAGACGCCGGCCTCGACCTCGGTGCGCGAGGGCTTGTAGTCGAAGTGGCGCGGGCCCGTGTAACGGGGGCCGTCGGGCGTGCCCGGGAAGCCGTTCTCGACGAGGTCGACCGTGAAGAAGGCCGAGAGCAGGTCGCCGTGACCGAACACGAGGTCCTGGTCGAACTTGATGGAGCGCTGACCGTTGAGGTCGATGTGGAAGAGCTTGTCCGACCACAGCGCCTGGGCGAGCCCGTGCGTGTAGTTGAGGCCCGCCATCTGCTCGTGGCCCGTCTCCGGGTTGAGGCCGACGATGTCGCCGTGCTCGAGCTCGGCGATGAAGCCGAGCGCGTGGCCGATCGTCGGGAGGAAGATGTCGCCGCGGGGCTCGTTGGGCTTGGGCTCGAGCGCGATGCGCATGTCGTAGCCCTTCTCCTTGATGTAGCCGGCGACGAGGTCGAGGCCCTCGCGGTAGCGCTCGAGCGCAGCGTGCAGGTCCTTCGCGCCGTCGTACTCGGAGCCCTCGCGGCCGCCCCACATGACGAAGGTCTTGGCGCCGAGCTCGGCGGTGAGGTCGATGTTGCGGAGCACCTTGCGCAGCGCGAAGCGGCGCACGGAGCGGTCGTTCGACGTGAAGCCGCCGTCCTTGAAGACGGGGTGGCTGAAGAGGTTCGTCGTGACCATCTCGATGGTCATGTTGTGCTCTTCGGCCGCGGTCTTGACGCCGCTGAGGATGCGGTCGCGCGTCGCGTCGTCGGAGCCGAACGGCACCACGTCGTCGTCGTGGAACGTGAAGCCCCAGGCGCCGAGCTCAGCGAGCTTCGCGATGGAGTAGGTGGGGTCGAGGTTCGGGCGGGTCGCGGAACCGAACTGGTCCTGCGCGTTCCAGCCCACGGTCCAGAGACCGAAGGAGTAGTTGATACCAGAAGCGTTGGTCACGTGAGTCTCCTCGTTGAGCGTGTTTGTTGTATGACTGAACTTATCCCTGCGGACCGGTATGGTCAACCCATGGCCGCCATTCCCGCAGTCGGGCAGCACTCCCTGCGCGAGCAGAACATCGCTGTTGTCGCGCACCAGATCTTCCGGGCCACCACACCACCCTCGCGCGCCGACGTCGCGACGTCCACCGGTCTCACCCGCGCGACGGTCTCCGCCCTCGTCGACCGGCTCATCAAGGCCCGCATCGTCACCGAGCTGCCGCCCGCACCGCTGCGCCGCGCCGGCCGCCCGGCGGTCCCCCTGGCCCCCGCGCCCGGCACGCTCGTGGGCATCGGCCTGGAGGTCAACGTCGACTACCTCAACGGCACGATCGTCGACCTCGCGGGCGACGTCGTGGCGAGCGCCTCCCTGCCGGGCGACTTCCACCACAGCGACCCCACCGAGGTCCTCGAGCGTCTCGCGGACTTCACCCAGGACCTCCTCGCGACCGCAGCCGCGCACGTGCCCGACCCCGTGCACCTGCGCATCGCGGGCGTCACCGTGGCCCTGCCCGGGCTCGTCGACGCGAGCTCCTCCACCCTCCGGGTGGCGCCCAACCTCGGGTGGGCCGATCTCTCCCCCGTCGACCTCAGCGCCATCGCCCGCCACACCGGGAGCGCGCCCCTGACGATCGGCAACGAGGCCAACCTCGCGGCCCTCGCGCAGGTCGTGCAGCCGAGCGCGGACGACGAGGTCGCGGGCGACGCGACACCCTCCATGCCCGGGTCCTTCCTCTACGTCTCCGCGGACGTCGGTATCGGGGCCGCGATCATCGTCGACGGGGAACCGTTCCTCGGTGGGCGCGGGTGGAGCGGGGAGCTCGGGCACGTCGTCGTCGACCCCCACGGGCCCCCGTGCGAGTGCGGCGCCACGGGATGCCTGGAGCAGTACGCGGGCAAGGACGCGCTGCTGCGCGCCTCCGGCCTCCCGACGACCGCGAGCACCGTGGATGTCCTCGCGGCCGCGGACGCAGGCAGCGACGAGGCGCGGGAGGCCCTCGCCCGCGCCGGCACCGCGCTCGGGTCCGCCCTCGCCGACTTCATGAACCTCATCGACATCCCCGTCGTCGTGCTCGGAGGGGCGTACTCCGACCTCGCGGACTCGCTGGAGCCGTTCGTCCGCGAGCAGCTCACCAACCGAGTGCTCTCCGCGCCCTGGTCGGAGTTCGACATCCGGCGCGCCGTGGTCGGCCACCGGGCGGCGGCCATGGGAGGCGCCCGCGCGGTCCTCCGCGAGGTCGTCTCCGACCCCGCACGGTGGCTCGTCGACGCGACCGCCTGACGACGACGGCGCTAGGGTCCCCGCATGACGGCACGAGCCAGAACGCGAGCGACGACGCTCCTCCCGCTCCTCCTCGTCCCCGGGGTGCTCGCGAGCCCCGCGGCCGCGGCAGATGCCTCCGACGACGAGATCCGCAGCCTCGACGTCGCCGTGACGATCGAGAGCTCGGGGGCCGTGCTCGTCACCGAGACGTACGCGTGGGACTTCGGGGACCGCGAGGGCCGGGGGTTCGCGCGCGACCTCGCCACGGCCGTCGAGCACGACGACGGCTACCGCCGGTACGAGTACTCCGACGTCAGCGCCAGCAGCCCGTCCGGGGCACCCGCGGAGCTCGAGGTCATCGACCACGGAGCCTCTCTCGAGATCCAGGTCGCGGCGGACGAGGACAGCGACGAGCGCGTCACCGGTGTCCAGACGTACGTCGTGTCCTACCGGATCGACGGCGCCCTCAACGCGGTGCGCGACGAGGCGGGCGTGCCCGACGCAGACGAGCTGTACTGGAACGTCACGGGTGACGACCACGTCCGCATGGACGTCGTGCACGTCACGGTCGAGGGCCCGGTCGACGCCACCGCGGCGCGGTGCACCCAGGCGAGCGACGGCACGGCGTGCGACGAGCTCAGCGAGCCGGGCGCGATCGTCACCGCTCGCGGCACCGGCATCGCGCACGGCGACAACCTCACCCTCGCTGTCGCGTACCCGGCCGGGACGTTCGCCGACGCCGCCCCGATCCTCCTGACCGACGAGGAGTACGCCGAGCTGACCGACGAGGGCGTGAGCAGCGGCGCAGCGACCGTGATCGCCGGGATGATCGGCGCGCTCGTCCTCCTCCCCGTCGGCGGGATGCTGCTCACCGCGCGACGTCGTCGCGACCTCACCTTCGCGGGTGTCGAGCCCGGCGTCGTGCCGGTCGACCCGGCGTCGGCCCCGGTCGTCCCGGTCCGCAAGGACCCTCCGGTCACGCTCCGCGTCACGCCGCCGGACGGGCTCACCGTCGGCGAGGTCGGCGCCCTCGTCTCCAAGCAGCTCCGCTCGCGGGACGTGACCGCGAGCATCGTCGACCTCGCCGTCCGCGGGTACCTGCGGATCGAGGAGATGCCCTCCGCCGACGCGACGGGGACGGGCGGGCAGCGGTCGGGTTCGACGGACCCCGACGACTGGCGTCTCGTCGAGGTCGAGAAGGACCGCTCGGACCTCGCGCCGCACGAGGCGCGGCTGCTCACCGGCCTGTTCAAGCTCAGCCGCACGCCGACCATGTCCTCCCTCGCGGAGAAGTTCGCCGGCGACCGCAGCGACGTGCTCACCGCCATCGACGAACGCCTGCGGGAGCGGGGGTTGGTGAACCAGCCCCTCGGCCCGGAGCACGTGTCCGTCGCGGCGTTCCGGCAGCGGACCGCGCTCGGCCGAGCCCTCTACGAGCAGGCCCGCGGGTTCGAGCACTACCTCAGCACCGCCGCGGAGGGCCAGCTGAAGATGGAGGAGGCGCACCGCCTCGTCAGCAGCAACCTGCCGTACGCGATCGTCTTCGGCCTCGTGGACCGCTGGGTCGAGCGCTTCGCCGAGCTCGAGCCGTCCGGGTCGTGGCTCGGCGAGGACGGCTGGTACCGCCCCCTCGACGGGAGCGTGCTGCGCTTCGGTCTCGTCGGCCAGTCGATCGGACGGTTCTCCACCGCTACGGACACGACGCTCGCGTCGACACCCGGATCGGGGACGACGAGCTCCTCGGGTGGCTCGGGCTTCAGCGGGTCGAGCAGCAGCTTCTCGGTCGGGGGCGGGGGTGGTGGCGGCAGCCGGGGCCTGTGACCGGCGCCTGCTCACCCCACCGTGCGCTGCGGTGACCCCTCGACGTCTGCCCGGGAGCTCGAGCGCGTCCCGGGTGACGTCCCGGACGGTGAGCCCGGTCAGCGGCCTCCGGCGAGGAGCCACGTGGCCTCGGCCCGCAGCAGGGCCACCCGTGACGGCGAGGCGTACGAGCGCACGTCGTGACCGAGGGCGTCGTAGACCACCCGGAGGCCGTTCTCGCGGTTGACCCACAGGACCGGCTCCGGACGGTCCTCGTGGAGGTGCGTCGCGAGCACCTCCACCTCCGGGGCCACCTGCAGGAGCGCGTAGCGCTCGTCGAAGGCCGTGATCTCGGTGACCCCGCGCGTGGCGAGGGCGACGACGATCGGGTGGGCCCCGGCGTCGGTCGCCCCCGCCCCCGCACCGGTGAGGGTGAACGTCACGTCGTCGATGGGCGGGTGCATCGACACCCCGTCGACCCACCGCCCACCGAGGATCCGCTCCCAGTGCGGGCTGTCGGCGAACGCGAGCGACGCCTGGTGCAGCCCGAGGACGGGTCGGCCCGCGTCGGCGTACGAGCGCAGCGCGTCGTGGAACGCCGCCCACGGTGCGTCCTCCTCCCGGCGGACAGGGGCCGGTGCGTCGCCGGCCCCGCGGGGTGGACCCGCGGCGTTGACGACAAGGAGGTCGAACTCTCTGAGGTCCGCGAGCGCCTCCGGCACGGTCTCCCGCACGACGACCTCGCCCACGGCGCCGGCGGGATCGGTCTCGAGCGCCCGGGCGACGAGGGACGACGTCGCGGCCGTGTCGTGCCAGGGGTCCGTGTACCGGCCGTGCCCGGCGAGCACGAGGACGCGCGCGCCGGGCGAGATCGGTAGGGCCGTCATGTCAGCGCTTGGTGCCGTCGACCGCGAACGCGTCGATCGCGGCGATCTCGTCGTCCGTGAGCGGCGCGGCGTGCGCGGCCTCGACGTTGTTCTCCAGCTGCGCGACGCTGCTCGCGCCGATGAGCGTGGACGTCACGCGTGAGTCGCGCAGCAGCCACGTGAGCGCGAGCTGCGCGAGCGACTGCCCGCGGCCCTTCGCGATCGCGTCGAGGCCACGCGCCCGCTCGAGGTACGTGTCGCTGATGGCATCGGGCTTGAGGAAGTGCCCGACGGCGGCGCGGGAGTCCTGCGGGATCTCCCCGCTGAGGTAACGGTCGGTGAGCAGGCCCTGGGCGAGCGGGGAGAAGACGATCATGCCCATGCCGAGCTCGTCGACCGTCTCGAGCAGCGACTGACCGGTCGCTGCCGGGTCGTCCGTGCGACCGGCGTCCGGACGCTCGACGTGCCGGTTGAACATCGAGTAGCTCGGCTGGTGGATGACCAGCGGGGTGCCGAGCCCGGCGGCGACGCGGTGCGCCTCACGCGTCTGCGCAGGGCTGTAGTTGGAGATGCCCGCGTAGAGGGCGCGGCCGCTCGTGACCGCCGTGTGCAGCGCGCCCATCGTCTCCTCGATCGGGACGGACGGGTCCGGGCGGTGGGAGTAGAAGATGTCGACGTAGTCGAGGCCCATGCGCGTCAGGGACTGGTCGAGCGAGGACAGCAGGTACTTGCGGGACCCCCCGTCGCCGTAGGGTCCGGGCCACATGTCGTAGCCGGCCTTGCTCGAGATGATCATCTCGTCGCGGTACGGGCGGAAGTCCTCGCGCAGGATGCGGCCGAAGTTCGTCTCGGCGGAGCCGGCCGGCGGACCGTAGTTGTTCGCGAGGTCGACGTGCGTGATACCGAGGTCGAACGCGCGGCGCAGGATCGCCCGCTGCGTGTCGATCGGCGACGTGTCGCCGAAGTTGTGCCAGAGCCCGAGGGACAGTGCCGGGAGGTCGAGCCCGCTGCGCCCGCTGCGGCGGTAGGGCATCTGCGAGTAACGGTCGTCTGCTGCGAGGAAGGGAGTCACGTGCCGATCATGGCACGGTTATCGAATTGATTCGATCCGAAAGGTCGGATCGAGCGCTCTCCTCGCCGCAGCCCGCCGGTGGCGTTCTGCTGGCGGCCACCCGGAGGCCGCCGATATCCTTGATCGATGACGGTCCTCACCCGGAACGCCGTCCGCGTGAGCGGCCCCGCCGGCGCCCCACCCCTCGTGTTCGCCCACGGGTTCGGGTGCGACCAGGGCATGTGGCGCTACGTCGCCCCGAGGTTCGAGGAGCACCACCGTGTCGTCGTCTTCGACCACGTCGGAGCGGGAGCCTCGGACCTGAGCCACTTCGACAGGCAGCGTCACGCGACGCTCCACGGGTACGCGGCCGACCTCCTCGAGATCATCGATGCCCTCGACGTCGGCCCGGTCACCGTCGTCGGGCACTCGGTGAGCGCCATGATCGGGGTCCTCGCCTCGACCGCACGCCCCGACCTCGTCGACCGCCTCGTCCTCGTCGGGCCCAGCCCCCGCTACATCGACGACGAGGGGTACCGGGGCGGGTTCACCCAGGACGAGATCAACGAGCTGCTCGAGACGATGGACGCCAACTACCTCGGCTGGTCCGCACACATCGCGCCCGCGATCATGGGCCGGCCCGACGAGCCGGAGCTCGGCGAGGAGCTCACGAGGAGCTTCTGCCGCACCGACCCGTCGATCGCCCGACACTTCGCCCGGACGACCTTCTTGTCCGACAACCGCGCGGACCTCGCTGCCGTCGACGTCCCGACCCTCGTGGTCCAGTGCCACGACGACGTCATCGCCCCGATCGAGGTGGGCCGGTACGTGCACGAGAACATCACGGGCAGCGCGCTCGTCGTGCTCGACGCCGTGGGGCACTGCCCCAACCTCAGCGCCCCCGACGAGCTCGTCGCGGCGATGGAGCCGTTCCTCGCCGCGGTCCGCGTGGGCCCCGCCGGCGCGTGATGCCCGACACCGACCGCGCCGCCCCGGTGAGGTCGGACGGCGCGAGCTGGGACGCCGTCCCCTGCGGGCTGCTGACCCTGCGCAGCGACGGCACCGTCCTCGACGCGAACGCCACGTTCCTCGCGTGGGTGGGCCGGGACCGCGCGGACGTCGTCGGGACGCTCCGGCTGTCCCAGCTGCTCTCCGTCGGCGGGCGGATCTACTGGGAGACGCACCTGTCGCCGCTCCTGCACGTCGAGGGCCGGATCGACGAGGTCGCCCTCGAGCTCCGCTCCCCCGAGGGTCGCATCGCGGTGCTCATGTCCGCAGTCCTCGAGACGGACGAGCCGCTCGCTCCCGGCACTGCGCTCCGTGCGGCCCCCACCGGAGGTCGCATCCACGTCGCCCTGTCGAGCGCCCGCGAACGCTCCCGCTACGAGCGCGAGCTGCTCGCCGCCCGCCGGGAGGCCGAGCTCGCCGTGGCCCGGACGACGCTGCTCCTGCGCGCGACGACCGCGCTCTCCCAGTCGACGGACCTCACGAGCGTCGTCCGCGCCCTGCTCGCCGCGGCGACCGGTCCCCTCGGGGCCTCGGCCGCGACCGTCTGGGTTCCGGACGCCGACGGGCACCTCGCCGCGCACGCATCCGCGGGGGAGGACGCAGCGACGGCACCCCGCCCCTCCCCCGGGTGCGACCTCCGGTCACGGGTCGCGGGCACCGACGAGGGCCGCGTCGTCGTGCCGCTGCACGGGCTCTCGACCCTGCAGGGTGTCCTCTCGCTCGCCCCGGCGCGCGGGGCAGGGGCTGAGCCGGTCGACCTCCCTGCGCTCTCCGCCGTCGGTCAGCAGGCCGGGCTCGCGCTCGACCGCGCGCAGCTCTACGAGCACAGCGCGAGCGTCTCCCACCAGCTGCAGCAGTCGCTCCTGACGTCCCGGACGCCGGTCGACGGGAGGTTCGTCGTGAGCACCCTCTACCGGCCGGGCATCGCCTCCCTCGAGGTGGGCGGGGACTGGCACGACGCCTTCCTCGCGGACGACGACGTGCTCGCGATCGGCGTCGGCGACGTCGTGGGGAAGGGACTGCGTGCTGCGACCGTGATGGGGCAGCTGCGCAGCGCGGTGCGAGCCGTCGCCGGTCCCGGCGTCGGACCGTCGCGCCTGCTCACGCGTCTCGACCGGTTCGTCGAGCAGGTGCCCGCCGCGACGTCCGCGACGCTTGCCCATGCCGAGCTCGACCTCGCGCTCGGCCGGCTCACCTACGCGTGCGCCGGCCACATGCCGCCCCTCGTGCTGCCCGCGGACGGCCCGCCCCGGCTGCTGTGGGACGGGCGCTCGACGCCCCTCGGGCTGCGCGTCCCCGGTCTCGACCGGTCCGAGGCGACGCTCGACGTCGAGCCCGGGGACCAGGTGCTCCTCTACACCGACGGGCTCATCGAGCGGCGGACCCGATCGCTGCCGGACGGATTCCGCGCTCTCCTGGACGCGGTCGCGCGCCTTCGCGGCGCACGGCCGGACCACCTCGTCCGGGCGCTCACCGCAGACATGCTCCAGGACGAGGAAGGCCGCGACGACGTGTGCCTGCTCCTGCTCACATGGGTGGGCCAGCAGGGTCGGTGAGCGTCGGCGACCCGCAGATGTCACGAGTTCGCCCGATCCGGGGGACAATGAAGAGTTGGGGCTGTGACCCCGACGCGACCGGTCCGACGAACGCAGGATGTGCAGTGCCCCAGCCAGCCGTAGAACTTCCCACCCCCACGACAAGCTCCGCCACCTCGGTGGCGACCGCGGAGGCGGCACCCGCGGCCAGCTCGACCGTCCTCGCGGAGGCCTCCCGCCGCCGCTCCTTCGCCGTGATCAGCCACCCCGACGCGGGAAAGTCGACGCTCACCGAGGCGCTCGCGCTGCACGCGAAGGCGATCCGTGAAGCAGGCCGCTCCGACGGCAAGACCGGCCGCCACACGGTGTCCGACTGGATGGACATGGAGCAGGCCCGAGGGATCTCCATCACCTCCGCGTCGCTCCAGCTGACCTACCGCGACACGATCATCAACGTCGTCGACACTCCCGGGCACGCCGACTTCTCCGAGGACACCTACCGCGTGCTGTCCGCGGTCGACGCCGCCGTCATGCTCGTCGACGCCGCGAAGGGCCTCGAGGCGCAGACCATGAAGCTCTTCGCCGTCTGCAAGCACCGCGGCATCCCCCTCATCACCGTCATCAACAAGTGGGACCGTCCCGCCAAGGACGCCCTCGAGCTCATGGACGAGATCAAGGACCGCACGGGTCTCACCCCGACGCCGCTCACGTGGCCCGTCGGGATCGCCGGGGACTTCCGCGGCGTCCTCGACCGCCGGACCGGTCAGTACATCCACTTCACGCGCACCGCCGGCGGCACGACGATCGCCCCCGAGGAGGTCATGGACCCCGACGCGGCGCTCGAGCGCGAGGGCGACGCCTGGGCGACCGCCGTCGAGGAGGCCGAGCTGCTCGAGATCGAGGGCGCCGACCACGACGAGCAGACGTTCCTCGCCGGCGAGACCACCCCGGTGCTGTTCGGCTCCGCCGTGCAGAACTTCGGTGTGCACGCCCTCCTCGACGTGCTCGTCGACGTCGCCCCCTCCCCCGGCCCCCGGCCCACCGTCACCGGGGACGTCCGCCCCGTGGACGCGCCGTTCAGCGCCTTCGTGTTCAAGATGCAGGCCGGCATGGACACCGCCCACCGCGACCGCCTCGCGTTCGCGCGCATCTGCTCCGGCGTCTTCGAGCGAGGGATGGTCGTCACGTCCGCCCGCACGGGCCGCCCGTTCGCGACGAAGTACGCCCAGCAGGTGTTCGGGCGAGAGCGCACCATCGTCGACTCCGCGTACCCCGGGGACGTCGTCGGGCTCGTCAATGCGGCGAACCTGCGGGTGGGCGATACCCTGTACCTCGACAAGCCGGTCGAGTTCCCGCCGCTGCCCACGTTCGCACCCGAGCACTTCGCCGTCATGCGAGCCAAGGACGTGTCCCGCTACAAGCAGTTCCAGCGAGGCGTGATGCAGCTGGGAGCCGAGGGTGTCGTCCAGGTCCTGCGGTCGGACCTGCGCGGCGACCAGGCACCCGTGCTCGCCGCTGTCGGCCCGATGCAGTTCGAGGTCGCGGAGCACCGCATGGCGACCGAGTTCAACGCGCCGGTGACGCTCGACCACCTGTCCTACCAGATCGCGCTCCGCACGACGGCGGACTGGGTCGAGTCCCTCAACGCCCAGCTCGGCGTCGAGGTGCTCCGCCGCGAGGACGGCGAGTACCTCGCGCTGTTCCCGGACCGTTGGCGCGTCACGTCCGTGAAGAACCGCCTGCCCGACGCCGTGCTCGACCCGCTCGTCGCCACCTAGGCCCCAGATTTAGCACCACCCGGCAGTACCGCACACCCACCGGCCCACGCGGGCCACGAGACCTTTGAAGGTAACGACTTGCTGAACTCCCAGAAGATGACTCTCCACGCGCCCCCCGCACTGCCCCGCGGCGGCCTGCGCATCACCCCCCTCGGCGGCCTCGGCGAGATCGGGCGGAACATGACCGTGTTCGAGCACGAGGGCAAGCTCCTCGTCGTCGACTGCGGCGTGCTGTTCCCCGAGGAGCACCAGCCGGGCATCGACGTGATCCTCCCCGACTTCACGTCGATCCGCAGCCGCCTCAAGGACATCGTCGCGATCGTCCTCACGCACGGGCACGAGGACCACATCGGTGGCGTCCCGTACCTGCTCAAGGAGCGGGCCGACATCCCCGTCATCGGCTCCAAGCTCACGCTCGCGTTCATCACCGCGAAGCTCAAGGAGCACCGCATCCGGCCCCGCACCATCGAGGTCGAGGCCGGCGACGTGTCCAAGCAGGGACCGTTCGACCTCGAGTTCGTCGCCGTCAACCACTCCATCCCCGACGCCCTGGCCGTCGCGATCCGCACCCGCGCGGGCCTCGTGCTGCACACCGGTGACTTCAAGATGGACCAGTTCCCGCTCGACCGCCGCATCACGGACCTCAACCACTTCGCCCGCCTCGGCCAGGAGGGCGTGGACCTGTTCATGACCGACTCGACGAACGCCGAGGTCCCCGGGTTCACGATGTCCGAGCAGGAGCTCATCCCCGCGATCGAGCAGGTGTTCCGCACCGCCCCCAAGCGCGTCATCGTCTCGAGCTTCGCCAGCCACGTGCACCGCATCCAGCAGGTGCTCGACTCCGCGCACGAGAGCGGACGCAAGGTCGCGTTCGTCGGACGCTCCATGGTCCGCAACATGCAGATCGCCGACGAGCTCGGCTACCTCAAGATCCCGCGCGGGCTCGTCGTCGACCTCAAGAAGCTCGAGTCGATGCCGCCGAACAAGATCTGCCTCGTGTGCACCGGGTCCCAGGGCGAGCCCATGGCGGCGCTCTCCCGCATGGCGCAGGGCGAGCACGTCATCAAGGTGGAGGAGGACGACACCGTCCTGCTCGCCAGCTCCCTCATCCCGGGCAACGAGAACGCGATCTACCGCGTCATCAACTCCCTCACCGACCTCGGCGCGAACATCGTGCACAAGGGCAACGCCAAGGTCCACGTCTCCGGCCACGCCAGCGCGGGCGAGCTCGTGTACTGCTACAACATCGTCAAGCCGAAGAACGTCCTGCCGGTGCACGGCGAGGCCCGCCACCTCAAGTCCAACGGCCAGCTGGCCATGAAGACGGGCGTGCCCGCGAGCAACGTCGTCATCGCCCAGGACGGCTCGGTCATCGACCTCGTCAAGGGTCGTGTGTCGATCGTCGGCAAGGTCCCCGCCGGTTACGTCTACGTGGACGGTCAGACCGTCGGCACGGCCACCGAGGACACCCTCGCCGAGCGCCGCGCACTGGGCTCCAAGGGGATCGTCACGGTCCTCGCCCTCGTCGACCTCGACCTCGGGGTCATGGCCGAGAAGCCGGAGTTCATCACCCGCGGGTTCGTCCACGACGGGCACACCTTCGACGACGCCGTCATCGAGATCGAGAAGGCGCTCGCACAGATCCCGAAGAAGGACGTCGGAGACATCGACCGCCTCGAGAACGTCATCGCCAAGGCCGTCTCCCGCTGGCTGCAGCGCAAGTACCGCCGCGAACCGCTCGTCAACGCGATCGTCGTCGACGCGTAGTCAGACCGGATGCAGAAGGACCCCGCACGCGATCTCGTGCGGGGTCCTTCTGTCCGTCCGGCCACTGCCGATAAGGACGACATCGGATCCACAACAGCGACCTCACGTGCGGCGCGGACGACGCACGTGACCTTCGGGGTCGCAGCACTCGTCCTCGGGATCGCTCGCGCCCTCACGGAGGGCGTCGCCAGCGGTCTCGTGTTTCTCGCGTCGACGGGCGTACCCGTCCTCGTCGTCGTCGCTGTCCTCGTCATCGCGCGCCCCCCGTACCGCGCGCCCTGGCTGATCGTCGCGGCCGCGCTGGCCATGTCGACCCTCCACAACGTGGTGTGGTTCGTCCAGGTCCCGCTCGGGGGTGCCGACGAGGCGGACGGACTCCTGTACGACGTGTCGCTCATGATCACGTACGCAGGGCTGCTCGTCGCCGCGATCGTCATCGTCATGCCCATCGCCAGGGGCGACGGCGGCGCGGTGGTCGACTCGGCCATCGTCGCCGTCAGCGGTGCGGGACTCCTGTGGACCGCCGTCCTCGCGCCCGCCCACGACGCCCAGGACGCGACCACATCCACCCGCGTGCTCTCCCTCGTCACGGTGCTGCTCGTGTGCGGCACGAAGGGGGCCGTCGTGCGGGCCGCACTCACGGCACGCGCCGCCCGCCCCACCCTCGGCTACCTCCTCGTCGCCGCGGCAGCCATGCTCGCGGCCACCGTCATCTCGGTGACGTCGGTGACGCCCGCGGGCGAGCAGGTCAAGGACGTCGTGTGGATCATCGCCTACCTCGCCCTCGCCGCCGCAGCCGCGCACCCCTCGAGGGACCGGCTCGGCACTCCCGGTCGGGCACCCGCACGCCCCCTCACCCTGCCCTACATGCTCGGGCTCGGGTTCGCCGTGTGCTCGAACCTCCTGCTCGCCGGGGTGCTCGAGCTCAGCGGAGCCGGCGCGGACCCGGCGCTCCTCATCATCGGTTCCCTCTTCGTCCTGGCGCTCTTCCTCATCCGGGTGTGGCAGATCGCCGGCCTCTTCGAGCACGCCCGGGCCGACCTCGTGCGGCTGGCCAGCCACGACGACCTCACCGGTCTGCCCAACCGGCGTGCTGCGACCGCGCACCTCGACGAGACGGTCCGCCTCATCGACACCGGTGCTCTCGCGGGCGCCCGGGTCTGCTTCATCGACCTCGACGGCTTCAAGTCCGTCAACGATCTCCACGGGCACCGGGTCGGTGACCTCCTGCTCGCCGCGGTGACGAAGCGGCTGCGCGCGGCCGTGCGCGCCGAGGACTTCGTCGCACGCCTCGGTGGCGACGAGTTCGTCGTCGTCCTGCGCTGTGACTCCCCCAAGCTCGAGGAGTCCACCGTGCAGCGGATCCGTTCGGCCTTCGCGGAACCGATCGAGGTCGGCGGCACCGCGATCCCCGTCGAGCTGAGCATCGGGTCGGCCTCGGTGCGCGACGGCGACGGCTCGACGGCTGACACCGTGCTGTCGCTCGCCGACCAGCAGATGTACCTCGACAAGCGCCGCGGGCGCGCGAGCGAGCACGCCTCGAGCTGACCGGGCTCAGCCGAAGACGGTGCCCACCAGCACGACGTACAGGCCCGTCCCCGCGACGATGCTCAGCAGGGCGTTGCGGCGCCACAGGTGCAGCCCGACCGTCGTGAGGAGTGCCAGCGCCTCGGGGATCCCGTGGGACGGCCCGGTGAACGAGACGTCGCGCAGCGTGTACACGACGAGGATGAGCATCACGCCGACCGGCATGTACCGGGCGAGGTAGCGCACGTACCGCGAGGACCGGAGCGGCTCGACGAGCGCGAACGGCAGTGCGCGCAGCGCGAACGTGACGACGAGGATGACGGTGAGCGACGCGAGGATCGCCCCGTTGCTAGGCATGCCCCTGCCCCTCGGCACGGCCCCTGCGGCTGCCCCTGCGCCCGGTGACGACGAAGCGGACGGTGAGTGCCGCGACGAACGCTGACAGCGCGACGACGAGCATCTGCCCGGGGGCGACGACGAGCGCCCCGAGGGCGCACAGCAGGGCGAGGACCGGCGTGGGGACGTCCCGGGAGACCCGGTACGCATCGAGGGTGAGGACGACGAACAGCGCCGTGAGTGCGAAACCCATGCCGCGAGGAATCCCCGGCAGGGCGGACCCGAGGGCCCCGCCCAGCACCCCACCGAGCACCCAGTACGACTGGCAGAGCACCTGCATCCACACGATGCGTCCCGTGGACAGCTCCTCGGGCGGGACGTGGTGCGCGAGCGCGTACGCCTCGTCGGTCAGCGCGTACATGCTGTAGGTGCGCGCGCCCGCGCCGTGCACGGCGTGCAGCGGGAACGACAAGGCGTAGAACACGTGCCGGAAGTTCACGAGGACGGTCGCGAGGGCGATCTGGGCGAGGGGCGTGGCAGCCACGATGAGCCCGATCGCGAGGAACTCCAGCGAACCCGCGTAGATGAACACCGAGAAGACGGGCGCCCACCACCAGGCCAGCCCTGCCTCGACGACGAGGAGCCCGAACGCCACCCCCAGCGGCACGAGCGCCACTCCGACCGATGCGGTGTCCCGCAGAGCGGCTCGGAACGTTGCAGACATGGCGCCCACGCTACCTCCGGGCTCCGGGCTCAGGTCTCCGTGGTCCGTGGTCCGTGGTCCGTGCTCCGTGCTCCGTGCTCCGTGCTCCGTGCTCCGTGCTCCGTGCTCCGTGCTCCGTGGCTACCATGGACATGCCGGGTCGCAATGGCGCGTCTCGGCGCATCCCGGTCGCCGGGGACGTCCCTCAGCGCCGCCGGGGACGCCCGGGCCGCAGCGAGGCTCGGGACACGCGTCCGCGCACGCGGGTCCACAGCGCGCCCTCCCCTCGGATCACCGCCACGGACCGGTCCACGGCCGCCCAGTAGCTGGCGACCTCGGTGTCGCTCGGAGCCCCGCCCGAGAAGACCGCCGCGTCGGCGTGCTCGGCCAGGGCCGTCGCCGGCAGTGCGGGGTACACGACCGCGAGTCCCCGTGCGGTCTCCCGGCGGGTCCGGTCCGGGTCCGTTCCCGTCCCGTGGTCGCGGGCCGTGTCGAGCACCTCGTCCCACCCCCCGCTGATGCGCGCGACGGGGTCCGGCGCGTTCCGCCGGCGTCGTCGTCGCCGCTGCTTGGCGGCGACGACGAGGAGCGGGGGCAGCACGAGCAGCAGGAGCGGTACGGCAACGGCTGCGGTGACGAGGACCACGCGTCGGATGTCGACGCGCGCCTCCTCGGTCTCCTGGTTCGTGTCGACGTTCGGCTCCTCGACGTCCTCGCGCGGGGGGACGACGGGGTCCGCGGGCGGTGGGGGCGGCTGCACCACCTGGGGCTGCGGTTCCTTCTCGATCGGTGTCTCGTTCTCCTGCGGTGTCTGCGAGGTGGGCGGGGTCGGGAAGTACGGCACCCATCCGACGCCGGCGTACGCGACCTCGACCCACGCCTGCACGTGGTCGCCGGTGAAGGTGATCTCCTCCGCCCCGGCCTGCTCGGGTGCCGGGACGAACCCCATGACGACCCGTGCGGGCAGGCCCTGCTGCCCGACCATGAGCGCCATCGCCGACGCGTACTGCTCCGCGTCCCCGACCATGAGGTCACCGCCGAGGAGCTCGGTGATCCGTGCGGCTCCGTGCCCGGACGCCGACGGGTAGTCCCCGGAGGCCTCGATCCCGTGGCTGAAGAACCCGGTGTCGTGGAGGTGCGCCTCGAGGGCTCTGGACACGAGCGCCGCGGTCGTCGCGTGCGCCGCGACCTCCGTCGACCGCAGCGGGACGACGTCCGGCACGCGCTGCGGCTCTGGCAGGACGACGTCCGCCGGGTCCGCCGAGCCGATCTCCTCGTCCGTGGGGACGGGCGGCAGCACGGCGTCGAGCCGGTAGGTCTGGCCCTGCTCGAGCCCGCCGGTGAGCACCCCGGTACCCGTGGCGTCGTTGAAGCGGAACTCCGCACGCAGGGCCTCGTCCCCCGCGAAGTCGACCGCGGTCGTCTGGCCCACGGTGGGCAACCAGACCCCGGCGAGCTCGTGGACCTCGACCTCGACGCTCACGTGCTCCCCCGTCACGGACGACGGGATCGTGTCCCCGACCTTCCGGAACGACCCGGAGCCGTCGGGCTCCCCGTCGCCCAGGACGTTCCACACGACCCCGTCGAACGCGTCGAGCGTCGCGAGGCGCACCACGGCGTCCTCGGGCAGGCCGCGGACGGTGAGGAGATCGGTGTCCTTGTGGTCCTTGACGTAGGTGCGGTACGCCGCCAACGGGCTCACGTGGTCCCGCGGGTCGAACGGTGGCACGACGACCGAGCGCAGGACGAACCGCGGGACGTCACCCGCGACGACCGGCGCGAGCAGCACGCCGCCACCCACCGACAGCACGAGCATCGCCGCGAGCGAGACCGTGCGGCGCGGCCGCAACCGGCCGGCGCGCCACGCCGCCCAGCCGAGCAGCAGGACGGTCATCGCGACGCCGACCTCCGTCACGAGCAGCAGCTCGACGGTCCCGAAGAGGATGGACGTCAGGAGGACGAGGACCGGCACCGCCGCCGCGGTGACGAGCCGCAGACCGTGCCGACGCCCGGCGCCCACCGTCCCGGCCGCCACGACACCGACGAGACCGAGGAGGTACGGCACGACGAGCACGTTCCCCGCAGTACCCAGCGGGGGCTCGAGGGTGAGCACCTGCTTCCACGACGTCACCACGCCCTGGGCCAGGGCCACCAGGGTGTCCCCGGACGGCACGACACCCGCCACGGTCGTGGACGGAGCCGCGAGAGGGCCACCGACGAGCACGAACGCCAGCCCGGCAGCGGCGATCGTCGTCATGACGGGCCAGCGCCGCAGCACGGCGCACAGCGCCACCGCGGTGCCGACGAGCACCCCACCGAGGGCCGCCGGCAGGGCGGCCGTGGTGCCGTACACGGGCAGGAGCGGGACGAGGGCCAGGGCCACGGCCACCGCGAGGACGAGGACGTCGACGACGCGGTGTGCCGCGGGCCGCTGCTGCTCGGGCCCCGGCGCGAGGGGGTGCACGGTCACGCCTGCACCACCTGCCGCAGGAGCCGGGGCAGGTCCCGGATCTCCCCGAGGGTCGCGAGCGACAGCGCACCCTCGGTGCGCAGCGAGACCTCGCTGCCGACGCGGCACGTGACGAACACGGTCCGCAGACCGGCAGGCAGCCGCCCGGCGCTCGCGCGCAGCGCGGCGGGCGAGGTCGTGGAGCCCGTGATGCAGATGGCCATCGACGCCGTCGGCACCGCGCGTGCCACGACGTACGCGAGGTCCCTGTCGTCCTCGGTCGGCGGGAGGGTGTCGATGCGCGAGCAGTCGTCGAGCAACCACCGCGGCGTGCGCGCACGGAGCACCTCGGGCCCGGCGAGCGGCGTGATCTCCAGCCCGTCGCGGATCGCCTGGACCCCGATCGACGCGAACGCGCTCACCGCGAGCTCGAGCTCGTCGTCGTGCGCGTAGTCCGTCGACCGCGTCGCGACGGCGAGGGCCGTGTGGGTGCGACGCGTGTCCTCGAACTGGCGGACCATGAGGGTCCCGGTGCGGGCGCTCGTGCGCCAGTGGATGTTGCGCCGGTCGTCGCCGGGGATGTACTCGCGCAGCGCGTGGAAGGACATGTCGTTGTCCGTGATCGTCCGGGTGGACTGGCCCTCGAGGTCCCGGAGGAGCCCGGGTCGCGTCCCGGCCAGGGAGACGGTCACCGGGTGGACGTAGAGCTCCACGGGGTCCGTCCACCGGGTGTCGCGCCGCGCGATGCCCAGCGGGTCGGCACGCACCGAGTGCACGGGACCGACGACGACGACGGAGCGCCGGGACGTGGGGATCGCGAAGAGCTCGTCGTGCACCGCGCCCGGGGCCATGCTCGGCAGCGCGAAGCTCGCCGCGCCCTGCCCCACCGGCAGCTCCACGTACGCGGGCAGCAGCCGTCCGCGGCCGGCGTTGCGCACCTCGATGCGCCCCATGGCGCGCTCCCCGACGGTGACGAACCTGTCGGCGAGGTCGAGGTCGACCGCATAGCTCGAGCGCCCGATGGTCAGCAGGAGCGCGACGACGAGGGCGACCCCGAGCACGCACCCACCGACGACGAGCTCGGCCCACCCGAAGCGCCGTCCCACCCCGAGCGCGAGCACGGCGCACACGGCCGTCGCCCAGCCGAGACCGGTGAGCAGGCGCGCCCGCGCCCGCACGACGGCGACGGACCGGCGCCACGCACGCCGCAGCCGCGCGGGTTCCTCGACCCCGGTGTCGTCCACCGCAGCCACGTCAGACCTCGTCCATGTCAGGCCACGCGCTCCGACGGGGGCGTGGTCGTCGACAGGATCCGCTCGAGGACGTCCTCGCTCGTCACGCCCGCGAACTCGGCCTCGACGTCGAGCACGATCCGGTGCGCGAGCACCGCGACCGCGAGGTCCTTCACGTCGTCCGGGATGACGTACGGGCGCCCCTGGGCCGCCGCCCACACCTTCGCGCAGCGCACGAGGGCGAGGCACCCCCGGACGCTCACGCCGAGGCGCGTCTCCGCGTCGCGCCGGGTGGCCTCGGCGAGCCGGGAGATGTAGTCGTGGATCGTCCCCTCGACGTGGACGGTGGCACCGAGGTCCGCCATGTCGGCCACGGCGGTGGAGGAGATGAGGGGCGTGAGGCTCGTCGTGCGGTCGCGCTCCGCCGCGCCCGCGAGGATCTGCACGGTCGACGCGTGGTCCGGGTACCCCAGCGAGGTCTTCATGAGGAAGCGGTCGAGCTGCGCCTCGGGCAGGCGGTACGTCCCGGCCTGCTCGATGGGGTTCTGGGTGGCGATGACCATGAACGGTCGGCCCGCGGAGTGCGTCACCCCGTCGACCGTCACGCGGGACTCCTCCATGACCTCGAGGAGCGCGGACTGGGTCTTCGGCGAGGCCCGGTTGATCTCGTCAGCCAGCACGACGGACGCGAAGATCGGCCCCTTGTGGAACTCGAAGGCACCCGCCTTCTGGTCGTAGATCGTCACCCCCGTGACGTCCGACGGCAGGAGGTCCGGGGTGAACTGGATGCGGTTGTGCGTCCCGTCCACCGTCGCCGCGAGTGCGCGCGCGAGCATCGTCTTGCCCGTGCCCGGGGCATCCTCGAGCAGGATGTGCCCCTCGGCGAGCATCGCCGTGAGGACGAGGCGGACGACGTGCGTCTTGCCCAGGACGGCCTTGCCGACGTTGTCGACGAGCGCACTGAAGGTCTGTGCGAACCATGCGGCCTGCTCGGCGGTCATCGGGGTGGGTGTCATGTCACGGGCTGCTCTCTGTGCTGGGTGGGGTGCGGGTGCTCGGCGGGCGCTCGGGGCGCCCGGCGCTGATCAGCCATCGCCGGGTTCCGGCGGCGCCGCGACGACGACGTCGGTCGAGGCCGTGGCAGCTCCTGGGCCTTCCGCGCTCAGCGCGCGGACCTCGACACGGACCGTCCCGGGGGGGATGGCGACGAGCGTCACCGGGCTGGCCGTGGGGACGCCCGTCCAGCCGCCCGGGACCGTCAGCGGACGCACGACGCGGTACTCGTACCCCGTGACGGGCGACCCGTTCTCGGGGGCCGGCGTCCAGCTGAACTGGATGGTGCCGGGGCCGGGGGTCGACAGCGTGACGGACCCCGGGGCGTCCGGCTCGCGGATGCGCTGGGCTGTCCCGGTGGCGCTCGCGACCGTGCTCGTGCCGGCCGCGTTCGTCGCTCGCACGAAGACCGTGACGTCCTGCGAGTCGCCCCAGCCGCCGAAGTCGACGGCGTGGGCGAATCCCGACGGCGGGACGGGCGTCCATACCGACGGCGTACCGACGGCGTACTCGACGCTCGTGATCGGGGACCCCCCGGTACCAGCCGTGGACCACGTGACCGTGACCTGGCCGTACCCGCCGGCGACGTTCACGGTCGGCTGCTCCGGGACGGTGACGGGGGTCGCGCTGCCGATCGATGCCCAGTCGCCGCAGGCACCGCGGGTGTTGCACGCCCGGACGCGGTACGCCGGGGTCGGAGTCCCGCCCCCGAGGCCACCGATCGCGTAGCTCGTCACCGCGCCGACGTTGCCGATCCCCTCGACCTCGTAGGAGCTGATGCCGACGCCTACGCCGCCGGTGGACGTCGGCGCACCCCAGGCGAGGACGACCCGGCCGTCGCCGAACCCGCGACCGGTGGCCGTCGCGCTGATGCTCGGCGAGGTCGGGGCGCCGGGCGTCGAGAACGTCGACGTCGTCGTGGACCCCGCCGGGCCCGTGCCCGCCTTGTTGCGCGCGGTGACGGCGAACGTGTACTCGACACCGTTCACCGCGTTCGTGAACGCCCAGCTCGTGCTCGTGCCGCGGCTGACGACCTGGGTGGCCTGCCCCGCGCCGCTCACGGTCACCACGTACTCGTCGATGGGCGCGCCGTTGGAGGCTGGCGCGTCCCACCCGACGTCGATCTGGCCCCCGAGCGCCGTCTCCACCCGGCTGGCGCGAACCGTCGGAGCACCGGGCACCCCCGCGGGGATCGCCGACGACGACCACGGGCTCCACGAGCCGCCCTCGGGCGGGGTCGCCCCGTTGTGCGCGCGGACCCGGACCTGGTACTGGGTGCCGTTGGTGAGGCCGGTGAAGGTCACGGACGTCGAGGACGTCGTGCGGCTCCCACCACCCGACGTCGGCAGGGGCGAGATCTCGACCGTGTACTGGGTGATCGGGGTGCCGGTGTTGCTCGGCGCGCTCCAGCTCGCGGTGAGCTGCTTGTCGCCCTCGGCGAGGGTCGGCGCGGCAGGGACGTCGGGGACGGCGTCGGGTGTGGCGGACGCGCTCGCCGGCGACTCCGGCGACCACCCGATGGCGTTCTGTGCGGCGACCGTGAACGTGTACGCCGTGCCGTTGGTGAGGCCGGTGACCGTGCAGGTCGTCGACGCGCAGCTCGTCGTCTGACCGCCCGGTGAGCGGGTGAGGCGGTACGCGGTGATCGGTGAGCCGTTGTTCGCGGGAGCCTCCCAGGACAGCACGACGGACTGGCTCGTGACGCCGCCCGCTCTCGGAGCCACCGGGGCGTCGGGCCGGTCACGGACGTTCACGGAGATCCGCCCCTCGACCTCGCGCAGGCTGTCGCCCGTCGCGTCACGGACGCGGTACCGCACGACCATGGACCCGACGAAGCCCTCGTCCGGCCGCACGACCACGGTGGACCCTGACACGGACGCGGTGCCCGACCCCGGGGTCTCGACGGTCGCACCCAGCACGGTCACCGCCTGGTCGGGGAACGGGTTGAACACGACGGGGACGGTGACACGCGTGTCGACCCCGGCCGCGCCGTCGACGCTCACGTCGGGCGTGACCTTGACGAGCGCGCGGGTGCTCGCCACCACCCGGAACTGCACCTCGACCGTGAGGCTGCCCGAGCGGCCGTACCCGAGGGTCAGCTGCGTGGAGCCCGTCGTGCCACGAGCCACGTCCGGAGAAGCGACGACCTGGAGGGTCGTGCCGGTGAGCGTCGCGCTGAACCCCGCGGTCGGGGTCCCGGCGAGGCGGAAGGTGTACGGCTGCGCCCCGTCGGCACCCTCCGGGCCCTCGGCGAACCCGAGCAGGTCGACCGCTGCGGCGGCGTCACCCTGCGGGATCTCGATGACGCTCGGCGTGAACGTCGGCGGGTAGTCCTCCTCCGCGTACACGGTGATGGGGAGCGTCAACGTGGCCCTACGTCCGCTCGCGTCGTCGCGGCTGGCACCGTCGGTGACCTGGAACGTGATGGAGGCGGGGCCGGCGTAGCCGACCTGCGAGGCGTACCGCAGCGTCGTCTCGTCGACGACGAGCTCGGAGCCGTCGGAGCGTGTCGCGCTCACGAGCGTCGTGTCGCCGATGCGTGCCGTCTTGCCGGTCCCCACCTGGACGAACTCCGCGATGGGGATGGCGAGCTCCGCGCCGGACGCCACCCGCAGCTCCCGCGCCTTGGGGCGCAGGACGGGCGGGAAGTCGCCGAGCGCCGGGACGGTGATGAAGGCGTAGGCGTGCACGCCGTCGGCGTCGGGGTGCGTGTTCGTCAGGAGGTACGGGACCGTCTGCGCCTCGTCGGTCAGCGTCACGAGGACCCTGTCGTCGGCGGTCACGGACGCGACACCCGAGTGCGACGACGGGACGGACACCTCGAGGTCGCTCAACGGGCCCGAGGGGTTCTCCGCCACCTCGAACACGTCGACCTCGACGCTCGTCTTGCCGACGACGTCGATGGGCGCGACGGTGACGTCGCCCGCGACCGGCGGGGCGATGACGGCGTCGGCCACGACGTAGACGGTGAGGACGGCGGTCGCCCGGCCGCCCCGGTCGTTCGTCACGGTGTAGGCGATCGAGATCGGCGGTCCGGGTTCGGCGGGTGCCTCGACGACGATGCGGCGTCCCTCGGTGCGCGCGACGACACCCGGCGGGACCTCGATGTCCGGGGAGAGCGTGAGGTCGCCCCCGGAGGGGTTGACGTCGTTGCGCAGCACCCGCACCTCGACCCGCTGGCCGGGCTGCACCGTCACCTCGTCGTCCTGGGCGACGATGGGCAGCGCCTCCGCGGGCCTGCGGGCGATCCCGACCCGGACGGTCGCGACGGCGCGCTGGCCCACCCAGTCCTCGACCGCGTACGTGAAGGTGTCCGTGCCGGTCTCGCCGGGGAACGCCTCGTACTCGATCCAGTCGGCGCCGACCGCCGAGATGCGCCCCTTCTTCGGGGCGGTGTCCCCCTGGCCGAGGAGGACGACGCCGTCGCCGTCGGGGTCGATGCCGGTGAGCGGGACCATGACGCGGACCACCTCGCCCTCGAAGGTCCGGGCGGTGAGGTCCTTGGGCCGTGGCGGGGACTTCGTCGTGGCGGACGACTCGTGGACCGTCACCGTGAGCCGGCCCGCGCCCACGTTGCCGGCGGAGTCACGGACGCTGAAGACGGCGCGGGCCGTCGTCGGCGCCGACGGCGCCTGGTAGCGCAGCTGGTCGCCGGAGACGAACAGCAGGCCCTGCCCGTCGGCGAGCGGCTCCGCGAGCTCGGGGACGAGCTCCATGTCGTCGCCGTCCGCGTCGTACGCGTAGTCCAGGGCCGGGATGGTCACGACGCCTCCGGTCCGCACGGAGACCTCGACGTCGCGGACGACGGGCGCGTGCTGGTCGGCGGACGGGGGCACGGGCTGCACGAGGATCTCTCCGCGTGCCTCACTCACTCCGTTGGAGATGACATAGGTGACCGTCTCGGGTGCCTCGAGGGCCCGCAAGGACGTGATCCGCACGAGGCGGTGGTCGATCACCGCGACGCGCAGCGCCGAGTCGGGCACGGCGGTCGCCGACGTGAGGACGAGCACCCCGCCGTTGGGGTCGACGTCGTTCGCCATCGGGTCCACGGTCACCTCGCCCCCGAGGGGGAGCAGCGCCAGGTCCCGCACGGCGACGGGCGGCAGCGGCGCGCCGGGCCACTCGCGGATGTCGACCCGCGCGAGGCCCGTGGCCTGCTGCGGGGACGCGACGACCGTGAAGCCGACGTAGTACGTCCCGGGGTTGGGCGCTGTGAACGTGAACGTGCCGTCCTCGAGCTTCGGCAGGATCGTCGTGCCGGCGACCTCCTCGACGGACGCCAGACGCACCGGCTCCCGGGAGGCGCTGCGCACCGACGCGAGGATGTCGACGTCGACGGGCTGCCCCACGTAGGTCACGGCGTGCACCGGGTCGATGACGGGCGGCAGGGACCCGGTCGGGCGGACGTCGACGACCATCTCTCCGACGACCGTCGCCCTGCCGTCGGTCACGGTGAGCTGCACCGTCTGCCGTCCGAGCGCCTCGCCCTCGGCGACGAACGTGACGATGCCGTCCTGGCGGGCACGCACGGACCCGCTCCCGTCGGTCACGGCCGAGCTGAGCAGGAGGTCGTCGCCGTCCGGGTCGGTGAAGTTCGCGAGCGCGTCGTACTCGATGGTCGCGCCCTGCTCGACCTCCACGGCGCCGGTGCGGACCTGCACGGGGTCGGCGTTCTGGCTCGCGTCCTGGGCCGTGAGGGTGACGGTCGCCGTCGACGGGGGGTTCTGGCCGCGGCCGTCGGTGATCGTGTACGTGAACGTGACGCTGCCCTGGGCGTCCGGGAAGATGACGGCCTGCAGCGCGCGTCCGCCGTACACGGGCTCGAGCGTCCCGAACGTGTCGGGGATCGCGTCGAAGGCGCTGATCGCGATGATCCCGCACTCACCCGCCGTGTCGTTGTCGAGCACCTGGAGGATGGTCGTGCGCCCGGGGCGCACCCCGAGCGAGTCGTCCATGGCACCCGGCGTCGCGGACTGGTCCGTGCACTGGCTGAGGAGCTGCTGGGCAGTCTGGACGTCGTCGGACGTGTCCTCCTGGTCGTCCGGCTCCTCCTCCTGCTCGATGTCCTGCCAGTTGGGCTCCTGGACCTTCGGCAGGTCCTCCGGCAGCCACATCCGACCCTGGGCGGTGTCGTTGAGGACGACGACGGACCGGTTGACCCGGAAGACGAGGACGTCGGACGTCGTCATCCCGTCGAGGTCGACGATCTCGGGGTCACCGTCCTCGCACTGCGACACGTAGCTCCCGGAGCCCGACGCCCACGCCGAGTGCGTGCAGTCCCCGACGCGCACCGGGCGGGCGGGCACTCCTGCGCCACCGGTCGGCAGCGCGTCGACGCTCCCGTCCTCGAGGTCGACGCGCACCGCCGCCGTGGTCGTCGACGCGAGCACGACGTCGGACGCTGCCGAGGGTTGCTGCAGCACCGCACCCGTGCCGTGCTCCTCAAGGTTCACCGACCAGCCCTCGCCGTAGAGCGTGCTCCCGCCACGCACGACGAGCTCGTCGCCGACCGCGGTGATCTCGTCGGGTTCGACGCCGGCCGCGTCCGTGAGCGTGACCACCTGCTCCTGCTCAAGACCCTCCGGCGTGACCGCGACGCGGTGCACCCCACCGTCCGACGGGTCGAACGCGAGCACGTCGCCGTCGACGGTCACTGTCGCGAGGGCACCGTCGGCGAGCTTGAGGTCACCGGGCGTCGCAGCATCGATCGTCGCGAGCGTCGCCGTGGTCCGGACCCAGACGTTCCCGTCGGCGCCGGTGATCGCCACGACCCCCGCGGACATCGACACCTGGGTGTCCGCCGGGATCTCCGCCTGGGTGGCGAGCGTGACCGACGCCGTGTCGACGACGGACACCTTCCCCGGTTCGGTGAGCAGCACGTCCTGGGCGTCCTGGAGGACGTCGAACGCAGGATCGGTCGCGACGAGCCCGCCGTTGAGCTCCTTGACGGTCGCGTTGTAGCGGCCGAGCTTGAGCCCCTGGGCGTTGGTCACCCACACGGCGCCGTCGTTGAGGTCGATCTCCGCGATCTTCACACCGGGGTTGATGATCGCGAGGGCGGCAAGCACCGCAGGAACGGTGATGGCGGCGACGACGGAACGCGCGGTGGAGGTCCGGGAGGACGTGCTCCCGCTGCGGGACCGACGGAGCCTCATGCGCTGCACCCCTGCGCCGGCGTCGCCGTCGCGCGGCCGTCGGCACGCACGATCGACACCTCGATGCAGACGGTCGCCGAGCCCTCGGGCACCGGGACCGACACGGACGGCCGGGTGACCCGCTCTGCCGGCGCCGTCGACCCGACGGCGACGACGCGCCACAGGTATGCGTCGCCCTCCAGCTCGTCGGGGTTGCTCCACCGGAAGGTCGCGGTGCCGTCCGGGTTCGTCCGCCCCTCGAGGCCCTCGGGTGCCGGGACCGTCGCCCCACCGATGAGCGTCGGGGACGGCGTCGCGCTCGCGGACTCCTGGGGGTTGCCCTGCGGCCCGAGGCCGAGGGTCTGGCTGGCGACGAACGCGAGGAGCGCGACGACGACGACGCTGCTGGCGCCGACGAGGAGCCGTCGTCCGGTGGACGTGCGCCCGGCGTGCTGCTCGTCCTCGGCACGGTGCTCGGTCCGGTAGTGGCGTGTGCGGAGCTCGCTCGCGCTCACCTCGAACTGCGCCGGGCGGGGCGCCGGCCCGCCGGTCGACGGTGGGACGGCCACCGAGGCCGCCCGGGGCGCCGGAGCTGCACCCGCACCGTAGATCCCCGCCGGAGGAGTCGTTCCGCGAGCCCCGGCACCGTAGGGGATCGAGTCGTGGGACGTCGGCGGGTGCGGCGCCTGCGGGTGAGACGTCTGCGTGTGCGCCGTTGGCGTGCGGATCGCCGCGTCGTGCGTCACCGGGCCGGGGCCCGTCGTCGACGGCGACGGGGCGGCGCTCGTCCCGGGGCGCGTCCGGCCGCCCTCCGCACCGGCGGGGTCCGGCACCTCCGACGCGCTGGTCGGCCCCGGAGCCGGGGCCCCTGGTCCTGGGAGGCCGGCCGGGTCCGCCGCGCCCGGGTACGGGCCGTGCCCCGTCGTCGACGGGGCGACCACCGGTCCGTGCGGGGAGATGCTCGTGACGGCGCGCATCCGCGTCGCCTGGTCGTCGAGCTCCGCGACGTCGTCCGCCGACCGTGCGCTCACGGCGGCCGACGGTGTCCCTCCCGGCGCCCGGGCTGCGTGGCGCGGCGCAGGGGCGGGCGCTCCCTGCGGGTCGATGCTCGTGATGGGCCGCAGGCGCGTCGCCTCGTCGGAGTCCGGCTCGCGAGCGGAGCCCGGCGCAGCGGGAGCCTCGAACGGGCTCCGACCCTGGTGGGGGTCTGTGACGGTGTCCGCCGGCGGCTGGAACTCCTCGGACAGGTCGATGCTCGTCACCGGCAGCTGCATCGACCGCTCGACCTGCTGGAGGGCGTGCGCGAGGGCGAGGGCGCTGACGAAGCGGCGCTCCGGGTTCTTCGCCATGGACCGCGCCAGCACTGCGGTGAGGCCCGGTGGGACGTCCTGCCGGTCGATCGGCGTCAGAGGGCTTCGCTCGATGCGCGAGAGGAGGTCCGCTGGGGTGTTGTTGCGTCCCGGCACCTCGAAGGGCGAGCGACCGGCGAGGAGCGTGTAGAGCGTGGCGCCGAGGGAGTACACGTCCCCACGTGCGTCCCCGGTCGGGTGCTCGGCGAGGAGCTCGGGTGCGGACCACGGGATCGACATCCCCGTGGCCGCCGCCGACGAGCCGAGCGTCGCGGCGATGCCGAAGTCGGTGAGGGCGGGCC
This sequence comes from Sanguibacter sp. Z41_6, assembly GCF_059621145.1. Taxonomy (NCBI): domain Bacteria; kingdom Bacillati; phylum Actinomycetota; class Actinomycetes; order Micrococcales; family Sanguibacteraceae; genus Sanguibacter; species Sanguibacter sp. Z41_6. The sequence goes on from NZ_JCAQIF010000004.1 coordinate 244,654, forward strand.
ACCCGAAGTCGGTGGCGAGGATGTTCGCAGGCTTGATGTCCCGGTGCAGGATCCCGAGGCGGTGCGCCGCCTCGACGGCCGACGCGACACGGATCCCGGTCCGCAGCACCTCGGCGACGGTGAAGCGCTCGGTGCGGTACCGGGCGCCGAGGCTGGGCCGCGAGCAGTACTCCATGACGAGGAACGGGCGACCGTCCGCGGCGATGTCCGCGTGGTAGATCGTCACGATCGACGGGTGGTGGGACAGCTGCGCCATGACGTTGGCCTCGGCGAAGAACGCCTCGCGGGCGTCCTGGTCGAGGGACCCGCCGAGGAGGACCTTCACGGCGACCGAGCGTCGCGGGAGCTCCTGCCGGTACTCGAAGACGTCGGCGAACCCACCCATGCCCAGGAGCCGGACGTACTCGTACCCCGGGATCCGTGGCGCGATCGAGGGTTGGCGGCGGGAGCTCACTCGTCCCGCTCCAGCTCGAAGGTCACGCCGTCGCCGAGGTCGACGACGGCGCCGGGCACGACGACGGTCGCCTCGCCCGGGCGCAGCCGACGGGCGGGCTGTCCCGGCTCGACGAGGAGCATGCCGTTGGTCGAGTTGAGGTCGGTGACGAGCACGTCCTCGCCCTCGGCCCGCACCTGGGCGTGCGTCCGGGATATGTCCTGGTTGGGACTCGTCACCGTGACGAGGCGCGGGAGGTCCCGTGCCGAGACGCGGGACACGACGGGCGCCCGGCCGATGAGGACCGCCCTGTCGAGCGGGACGACGAGTCCGGACGCCATCCGGATCCGATGGACGCGGACGGGCACGCCGGGCACCGAGAAGGGACCGGGGACGAAGTCCTGCTGCCAGTCGGGCATCTGCCGGCGCAGCTCGACGAGGCTGGAGCTGAGCACGGTGCTGCCGTGCACGTCGTCCTCCTCGTCCACAGCGCCGGCTGCCGCCCGCGGGAGGGCCGTCACGGACGAGGCGGGCACCGTCTCGAGCGCGTGCACGGGCACCGCAGCGAGCTCGCCCGTCGGCGCAGCACCCGGACCGCTGCGCGGAGCGACGGACGACCCCGCCTGCCCGGCGTCCGCGGGGCTGGGGGCCGGCGGGTCCTCGAGGGGCGGCGCGACCGTCATCTCCGACGCGGGCGGCACCTCGAACGGCTCGAGGGCGCGGCGCGGCGCGGGCCCTGCCGGGAGCTCGTCGAACGAGGCGCGCGCCGGTGCGGCGTGCGCGCGGCCCGAGGACACCACGCTGTGCGAGGTGAGGGCGCTGTGCGAGCTGAGGGCACTGTGCGAGCTGAGGGTGCTGTGCGAGCTGAGGGCGCTGCGCGAGGCGAGGGCGGGGACGGCGCTCGCGCCGACGCGCAGCACGACCTCCACGGCCGACGCCTGGACCACGGCGGCGAGGGCGGGCATCCGCGCCGCCCGACCACGCGGGGCCTCGTCCTCCGGCACGGCGACCGTCAGTGCGTGCGCGTCGGTCACGTTGATCTCCGCCCACGTCGCGACGTGGGTCGCGGTGTGCTCCGCCAGACCGCTGGCGGTGGTGACGAGCAGGCGGACGTCACCCCGGAGGAACCCGCGGACGTGGCCGTCCACGACGGTCACGAGGGCGAACGGCGGCAGTCCCACGAGGCCCCCGCGGGCAAGCACGGCGAGCCCGTGCGTGAGATCGGGGCTCTCCCGGAGCGCATCCCACACCTCCGCGACCTTGGCGTGGTCGACCGACGGCGGCAGCAGGGCCACCGCACCGTCGGTGACCACCGCGAACCAGTCTCCGGGGGCGTACCGGGGGACGATCACGACGTCACCGTCCGTGGTCGCGGCACGGTGATGCCGTGCATCTGCTCGTCCCACTCGGGAGGAGGCTCTGCGACCGGGTCCGGGCGGCCGTCCTGGTTGTGGGTCTCGTCAGCGCTCGTCAGTCCGTGCCAGATCGTCGCGACGTCGACGACCACCGCGGTGATGTTGTCCCGGCCACCTGCCTCCACGGCGGCGTGCACGAGCGACTCAGCGGCCTCCTGGGCATCGCTGATCAACGTGAGCCCCACGCGGATCTTGTCATCGTCCAACTCATCGGTCAGTCCGTCGGAACAGATGAGCAATCTGTCCTGGGCACCTGCCGGGATCATCCAGTAGTCCGGCTCGGGGGCGGACGCGGTCTCGAGCGCACGCGTGACGACGTGCCGCTCCGCGTGCACCGACGCCTCCTCCTCGCTCAGGCGGCCTGCCTCGACGAGCTCCTGGACGACCGAGTGGTCGACGCTCACCTGCTCGAGGTCCCCGTCCGCGAGGCGGTACACGCGCGAGTCGCCGATGTTGAACACGAGCCAGTACGCGGCGTCGTCGTGCATGGCGATCGCCGCACCGGCGACCGTCGCTCCCCCGGTACGCCCGACGAGCATCTCGCGGAGGCGGTCCGCCGCCCGGCTGAAGCACTCGTGGACGTCCTCGATCGTCACGAAGCGGCGCCCGACGAGGAGCGAGAACTCCTCGACGACGACGCGGCTGGCGACGTCGCCCGCCTCGTGGCCGCCCATGCCGTCGGCGACGAGGAAGACGGGCGGGTACGCGAGGAGCGCGTCCTCGTTGAGCGTGCGGACACGTCCGGTGTCGGTCGCCGAGCCCCAGGTCGTGTGCATGGGCCTCACCCCTGCCCCCGGACGTCGGGCCGGAGGCTGAAGTCGCCGAAGGTCACGACCGACCCGGGCGCCATGCGGATCGTCTGGCCCGGAGCGCAGAGGATCTGCTGCCCGTCCGGGAGGGTCACGAGCGTGCCGTTCGTCGAGTGCCGGTCGGTGACGAACGGCCCGCGGGCGTCCATCCCGACGAGGAGGTGCGTCTTGGAGACCGACCGGCGCGGGTCGCTGAGGGTCACGAGGTCCGTGATGATCTCGTCGGGTGCGGGCTGCGGGTGACGGCCGACGAGGGTCATGCCGCGCAGCGGGAGGACCTGTCCGTCGGAGAAGCGCAGCACGACGTCCGGCCCGGCCGCGGACGACGCGGGCGGCCGGAGCTGGCCACGTTGCTCAGCCACTGCGGGACCCCTTTGGACACGGACGACGATCGGAGCCCGGCGACCGCCGAGCACAGACCCTGGGTAGGTTACCCCGTCGCGCCGGAGACAGGCCGCGCGATCCACCCATCACGGACGGCCTGCGGCGCCGCTCGTACCCGGCAACCGCCGGGCCCGGTCCCGTGGCACCGGGCATGTCTGTGCTGGGTACGAGGTCCCACAGGACGCCCCGAGCCGGTACATACGGTGGGAGCCAGACATCGAGGAGGCCCCCGTGGGAACCCAGCACACACCGCAGAGCGGCTCGGAGCGGGGCGCCCAGAGCCCTGACCCGAGGCGCATCGTCGTCGTCGGCGCAGGCATGGTGGCCCACCGGTTCGCCGAGAGCCTCGCCGCACGCGACCCCGAGGGACGCTGGGAGCTGACGATGCTCGGCGACGAGGGCCGGTTGCCCTACGACCGGGTGGCCCTCACGAGCTTCTTCGGCGGGGCGAGCCCTGAGGACCTCACTCTCGGCGGCGCCGACGGCGGCACCATCCTCGCTGCCGACCCGCGCGTCACCGTCCTGCCCGGCTCCCCGGTCGCCGCCGTGCGACCCGAGGACCGTGTCGTCCTCACGGAGGACGGCGTGCACAGCTACGACACCCTCGTCCTCGCGACGGGGTCCCGTGCAGCCGTCCCGCCGATCCCGGGAGCCGACCTGGCCGGTGTGTTCGTCTACCGCACGCTCGACGACGTCGCGGCGCTGCGGAGCTGGATGGCCCAGCGCACCCGCGCCCTGCGCGCCCGCGGTGACGACCGCCCCCTGCGGGGCGCCGTCGTCGGCGGCGGTCTGCTCGGTCTCGAGGCAGCGGGCGCTCTCCAGGCGCTCGGTGCGCGGAGCACCGTCGTGGAGTTCACCGACCGCCTCATGGCGCTGCAGGTCGACGCGGGAGGCGGCGAGGCCCTCCGCCGACTCATCGAGGGGCTCGGCATCGCGGTGCGCACCGCGACCGCAACGAGCGCGCTCCTCCCGGCGCCCGAGGACCTCCTCGACGTGCCGGGCGCGGACGAGGCCCGCACCGAGGGTGCGACGGCGTCCGAGCCGCCGGCCGTCGCGACGATGGTCTTCGCCGACGGCTCGGACATCCCCGTGGACGTCGTCGTCCTCGCCACCGGCATCCGACCCCGCGACGAGCTCGCCCGGGCCGCCGGCCTCGAGATCGGCCCGCGCGGCGGGGTCGTCGTCGACGCCGCGTGCCGCACGAGCGCCCCCGACATCTGGGCGGTCGGCGAGGTCGCCTCGATCGACGGTGGGTGCGTGGGCCTCGTCGCCCCCGGCAACACGATGGCGGACACCGTCGTCGACAACCTCCTCGGTGGCGACGCCCGCTACCCGGGGACGGACCTCTCGACGAAGCTCAAGCTGCTCGGGGTCGACGTCGCGAGCTTCGGGGACGCCTTCGCGGCCACGCCCGGCGCGCTCGAGGTCGTCTACGCCGACCCGATCGGTGGCACGTACAAGAAGCTCGTCATGTCCGACGACGCGAAGGTGCTGCTCGGCGGCATCCTCGTCGGCGACGCCTCCGCCTACGCGTCCCTGCGCCCCATGGTCGGGCGCTCCCTCGGTGCGGACCCTGCCGCCTACCTCGTCCCCGAGGGCGCGGGCGCTGCAGCACCGAGCGCGGACCTGCCCGACGACGTCGTGGTGTGCTCGTGCAACAACGTCACGGCCGGCACGGTGCGCCAGGCGGTGGCTGACGGCCACACGAGCGTCGCGGCCGTGAAGACCTGCACCAAGGCGGGCGCCACCTGCGGGTCGTGCGTGCCCCTCGTGTCGAAGATCGTCGACGTCGAGCTGCGCCGCTCCGGCCAGACCGTCTCCAGGGCGATGTGCGAGCACTTCGCCATGAGCCGCTCGCAGCTGTTCGACGCCGTCCGGGTCACCGGGCTGCGGACGTTCACCGAGATCGTCGCCCGGCACGGCGTCACGGTCCCCCTCGCCGGGGCTGACACGCCGCGCGGGTGCATCATCTGCAAGCCCGTCGTCGCGTCGATCCTCTCCTCGCTCGACGTCGGGCACGTGCTCGACGCCGAGCAGGCACCGCTGCAGGACACGAACGACCACCTCATGGCGAACATGCAGAAGGACGGTTCCTACTCGGTCATCCCCCGGGTGCCCGGGGGCGAGATCACTCCCGAGAAGCTCCTCGTCATCGCTGAGGTCGCCCGCGACTACGGGCTGTACACGCGGATCACCGGCGGGCAGCGGATCGCGATGTTCGGTGCCCGCATCGAGCAGCTGCCGCCCATCTGGCGGCGCCTCGTCGACGCAGGGTTCGAGTCCGGCCAGGCGTACGGCAAGTCCCTGCGCACCGTGAAGTCGTGCGTCGGGTCCACGTGGTGCCGGTTCGGTGTCCAGGACTCCGCCGGTCTCGCCGTGAAGCTCGAGATGCGGTACCGCGGGCTGCGCTCCCCGCACAAGATCAAGTTCGGCGTCTCCGGGTGCGCCCGCGAGTGCGCGGAGGCCCGTGGCAAGGACATCGGCGTCATCGCGACCCTCAAGGGGTGGAACCTCTACGTCGCCGGCAACGGCGGGTTCGCCCCTCGGCACGCGGACGTCATCGCCGAGGACCTCACGGAGGAGGAGCTGTTCCGGGCGATCGACCGCTTCCTCATGTACTACGTCCGCACGGCCGACCGCCTGCAGCGCACCGCGGCCTGGGTGCAGGAGGTCGACGGCGGCCTCGACGGTGTCAAGCAGGTGATCTTCGAGGACTCGCTCGGTATCGCAGCCGACCTCGACGCGGCCATGGCCACCCACGTGGAGCGGTACGAGGACGAGTGGCGCGCGACCCTCGACGACCCCGAGAAGCTGCGGAGGTTCGTGTCGTTCGTCAACGCACCCGAGCAGGCGGACGGCGACCTCGCGTACATCCCCGTCCGCGGCCAGGTGCGGCCCGCCGCCCCGGAGGAGCGGGCACCGGACCTCCCGCACACCCCGCTCGCCGCCCGGCCCTGACCCGCCCGACCCGCCTGACCAGCTCGCCCCGAGCCACGACCGTGAAAGGCACGACGATGACCTGCCCGACCACCTGGACCGACGTCTGCACGCTGTCCGACCTCCCGCTCGAGCGGGGCGTGCCCGCTCTCGTCGGGGGCGAGCAGGTCGCGCTGTACAAGCTCTCGCGGCACGAGGTCGTCGCGGTGCAGCACCGCGACCCGTACTCCGGGGCCAACGTCCTCGCCCGCGGCATCATCGGCTCCCGGGACATCGGGATCATGGGCCCGATGGTCACCCTCACGTCTCCCCTGCACAAGCAGATGTGGGACATCCGCACGGGCGAGTGCCTCGACGCCGGCGGCAAGGACCCGGTGGCGCTGCGCACGTGGACCGTCCGGATCGACGAGGGACGGGTGCTCGTCCGGACGACGACGGCGACCCCCGGCATGTCGCCGGAGGTCGCCGCCTAGGAGCACCTGGGGTGCGTGCCGGTCGTCAGCCGGCGACCACGACGTGCTCGTTGGGCACGCAGTGGGTCATGACGAGGCCCGTGACGTCGCGCGGGCCGTTCTTGCCGAGGTTCGCCGCACGCGTGAGCTCGTCCTCGGTGAGGGTCTGGCTCTGCAGGGGCGGCAGGCCACGGACGTCGTCGGCGGAGATGCCGATGCCGTCACCGACGCGCTGACCGAGCTCGTCGTCGCACATGTAGAAGTGCCAGACCATGCGCTCCTGGATCTCACGGCGGCACTGCGAGAGCGCACCGACGAGGTTGGTGACGAGGTCGTCCTTCTCCCACTGCTCGGAGAGCTGGTACCGCTCGCCGGCCTGCACGTAGTCGTTCGTGCGGGGGATGCGCGCACGGGTGAGGCGCCCGGTGATCTCGGGACCCTGCACGTCGTGCGTCGGGTACTGGGCCTCGCGCAGGCCGCCCGTGATGGACGGCTCGTAGTTGACGTGCGGGTTGGACCCGTTGGCGTCGACCGTGTACTGCATCTGCCCACCCTGCTGGTTGGTGGCGACCCGGGCGTTCTTCGCCTGGTTCACCGGCAGCTGCAGGTAGTTGGGGCCGACGCGGTAGCGCTGGGTGTCGGAGTAGGAGAAGGTGCGTCCGACGAGCATCTTGTCGTCCGAGAAGTCGAGACCGTCGACGAGCACGCCGGTGCCGAAGGAGATCTGCTCGTTCTCCGCGAAGAAGTTCTCCGGCATGCGGTTGAGGGTCATCTCCCCGACCTTGCGGAGCGGGAAGTCGTTCTCGGGCCACACCTTGGTGTCGTCGAGCGGGTCGAAGTCGAGCTCGGGGTGCTCGTGGTCGTCCATGAGCTGGACGTGCAGCTCCCAGGAGGGGTACTCGCCGGCCTCGATGGAGTCGTAGAGGTCCTTCGTGTGCGCGCCGAGGGTCTTGGCCTGCACCGCGGAACCGTCAGCGGCCGTGTAGGACGCGACGCCCTGCTTCGGCAGCCAGTGGTACTTGACGAGCTGCGTGTCGCCGGCCTCGTTGACCCACTTGTACGTGTTGACGCCGAAGCCCTGCATGGTGCGCAGGCTCGCCGGCAGACCGCGGGGGCTGAAGACGAGGGAGACCATGTGCATGGACTCGGGGGTCTGGCTGAAGAAGTCGAAGGCACGCTCGGGGACGTTCGCCTCGAAGGTGACGGGGTCCGGCTTCTGCGAGTGGATGAAGTCGGGGAACTTCACGGCGTCGCGGATGAAGAAGACGCCGAGGTTGTTGCCGACGAGGTCCCAGTTGCCGTCCTCGGTGTAGAACTTCACCGCGAAGCCGCGGGGGTCGCGGGCCATCTCGGAGGAGTCCCGGCCACCGGCGACGGTGGAGAAGCGCACGGCGACGTCGGTCTTCTTGCCCGGCTCCTGGAAGAGCTTGGCGCGGGTGTACTTCGAGATGGGCTCGTCGCCCACGGTGCCGTCGGCGGTGAACGTGCCGTACGCGAGCACGCCACGGGCGTGCACGACGCGCTCGGGGATGCGCTCGCGGTCGAAGTGGCTGATCTTCTCGAGGAAGTGGTAGTTCTCCAGCGTGGCGGGGCCGCGGGCCCCGACGGTGCGCTGGTTCTGGTTGTCGTAGACGGGGTGGCCCTGGCGCGTGGTGAGCACCGGGCGGTCGTCTCCGGGTGCGGGCGGCTGCGACGCGACGTCGGTCATGACAGTCCTCTCGTTGGCTGTGGATCTTGTGACGCAAGTCCTCGGGAGCTGGCGCACTCGGCGCACCACCCCCAGAAGGTGATCTCGGCCTCGTCGATGACGAAGCCGGGCGGTGTGGTCGTGGGTGCACCGTCCGCGCTCGCGCGGACGTGCGGGACGAGGCAGGGCGCGGCACCCTCGACGCAGTCGACGTCGGTGGTGGCGCCGCAGCCCCGGCAGACGAGGTGGTGGTGGTTGTCCCCCACGCGTGCCTCGTAGAGCGCCGCCATCCCGGCGGGCTCGATCCGGCGGGCGAGCCCGGACCTGACGAGTGCGTCGAGGCAGTCGTAGACGGCCTGCGTGGACAGCGTGCCGAGGCGGGCGCGGGCACGCTCGGCGACCGCGGCTGCGGTGAGGTGGTGCTCGCGGTCGGCTCGCGCCTCGTCGAGCACCTCGTAGACGGCGACGCGGGGGCTGGTGATGCGCAGGCCCACGGCGCGGAGTCGTTCGACGGTTGCTGTCACGCCCTCATCGTCCCACGATTCCGGAACGATGCCAAGAAAGGATCGGCTACATCTTTTGTGACGAACGTCAGAGTGCCACCGGCGGGAAGCTCGTCTGGGGCACCGGAGCCATCGGATCGATCAACCATGCCGCCCGCAGGTCCTCCCACAGCTCGACCGGCACGTGCGCCCGCGAGCGCCGCAGCGTCGTGCGGACCTCGTCCTCACCCAGCGCCCCCACCGCCGTGGCGACGACGGCGGGGTGCGCACGAACGAACGCGAGCGCGGCCTCGGGGAGCGTCACCCCGTGCCGCTCGCACAGGGCGGCGATGCGCTGCGCCCGGTCGAGCACGGCCTGCGGGACCTGTGCGTAGTCGTAGTGCGCGTCAGCGCCAGGTCGCGGCGTCGCGAGCAGACCCGAGTTGAACGGACCCGCGACGACCACGCCCACCTCACGCTCGAGCGCCGCCGGGAGCAGGTCGGCGAGCGCGCCCTGCTCGAGGAGCGTGTACCGCCCCGCGCACATGACGACATCGACGTCGGTCTCGCGGACGAACCGGGTGAGCATCGCCGACTGGTTCATCCCGACGCCGACCGCCCGGACGACGCCCTGGTCGCGGAGCTCGACGAGCGCCGGCACGGCCTCGCGCGACGCCTGCTCCCAGTGCTCGTCGGGGTCGTGGACGTACACGACGTCGACGCGGTCGAGGCCGAGCCGCCCGAGGCTGTCCTCGAGGGAGCGCAGCACGCCGTCGCGCGAGAAGTCCCACTCGCGGCGGACGTCGGCCGGGACGAGGAAGTCGCTGTCCTGCTGGCCCGCGAGCTCGGGCGCGGGAACGAGGAGGCGGCCCACCTTCGTGGAGAGCACGTACTCGTCCCGGGGGCGCTGCGCGAGCGCCGCGCCGAGACGCCGCTCAGCGAGACCGATGCCGTAGTGGGGCGCGGTGTCGAACGACCGCACACCCTCGTCCCAGGCGGCGTCCACCGTGCCGCGCGCCTCGTCCTCGTCCACCGCCCGGTACATGTTGCCCAGCGGGCCGGTCCCCAGCACGAAGGGCCCCAGACGCCCCACGACGCCCTGTCTGATGGTGCTCGCGTCGACGCTCATCCGCTTACCTTCTCAGGCCTCGGCGCGGGGCGCCCACCAGGACTCGCACCACGGACATCGCCTGTTGCGAGCGTCACAGCGCCGCGGCGCGCGACGTGAGCGGTTTCGCCCCGACCTGTGGAGGTTTAGGCTCTGCCCCCCCGGGGAACAGCAGGTGCATGACCGGTTCTGGACGGCCCGTCGCGGCCCACGCCTCCCCGGTCCCGCCGCGTGCCGTCCTGTTCGACCGCGACGGGACACTCGTCGTCGACGTGCCGTACAACGGCGACCCCGCGCTCGTCGAGCCCATGCCCACGGCCGTCGCGGCGGTCCGCCTGCTCCGTGACGCCGGGATACCGGTGGGGGTCGTGACCAACCAGTCCGGGATCGCCCGCGGCCTCATCACCCGCGCGGACGCGGACGCCGTCCACGCCCGCGTCGACGAGATCTTCGGGACGTTCGCCACCTGGTGCGTGTGCCCGCACGCGCCCGAGGACGGGTGCGCGTGCCGCAAGCCCCGGCCCGGCCTCGTCCTGCAGGGCGCCCGGGACCTCGGCGTGGCACCCCACGAGGTCGCCGTCGTCGGAGACATCGGCGCGGACTACCTCGCGGCAGCGGCAGCCGGCGCGCGCGCCGTGCTCGTCCCCACCCCCGCGACCCTCGAGCACGAGGTCCGCCAGGCGCCGGCGGTCGCGCCGGACCTCCTGGGCGCCGTCGGCTCGCTGTTCCCCGCGCTCCTGCGCACGCACCACCCGACGGCCCACCCGGACCGCGAGGGAGCCCGCGCCCCGACCGCTGCTGCCGCCGAGAGGAGCGTCCGGTGAGGATCTCGATGGTCTCCGAGCACGCCAGCCCGCTCGCGGCCCTCGGCGGCGTGGACGCGGGTGGCCAGAACGTGCACGTCGCCGCCCTGTCCTGCGCGCTGGCCCGGCAGGGCCACCAGGTGACGGTCTACACCCGCCGGGACGACCCCGACCTGCCCGAGCGTGTGCCGGCGGCCCCGGGCGTCGAGGTGGTGCACATCACCGCCGGCCCCACCGGGCACGTGCCCAAGGACGAGCTCATGCCCTACATCCAGACCCTCGGCGAGGGCATCGCTGCGGACTGGGCGGACGACCGGCCCGACGTCGTGCACGGGCACTTCTGGATGTCCGGCATCGCGGCGCTCGAGGCGGTGCGGCTCGCCGGTGCGACGGGAGACATCCCCGTCCTGCAGACCTTCCACGCCCTCGGCACGGTCAAGCGCCGCCACCAGGGCGACGCGGACACGAGCCCGGAGGAGCGCGCGCTGCTCGAGCCCTGGGTGGGCACCACGGCCGACGGTGTCGTCGCGACGTGCTCCGACGAGGTGTTCGAGCTCCGGTCGATGGGCATCCCCGCCCGGGCGATCTCGGTCGTGCCGTGCGGCGTCGACACGGAGCACTTCCGACCTGACGGGGAGGTCGCCGACCGCCCCGACGGGCGGGTCCGCGTCGTGTCGATCGGCCGTCTCGTGCAGCGCAAGGGGGTCGGCAACGTCATCTCGGCGCTGGCCCTCCTGCGGGCGCGAGGCCGCACCGACATCGAGCTCGTCGTCGTCGGGGGCTCCGCGGACACCGCGAGCACGACGGACCCGGAGCTCGAGCGCCTCCGCCAGCTCGCCGACGCCCTCGGGGTGCTCGACCTCGTCGACTTCCGGGGGCAGGTGGACCGTGCCGGGCTGCCGGCGATCCTGCGGTCTGCCGACGCGGTCGTCTGCGCGCCCTGGTACGAACCGTTCGGGATCGTCCCGCTCGAGGCCATGGCGTGCGGGGTGCCCGTCGTGGCGGCGAGCGTGGGAGGCCTCATCGACACCGTCGTGCACGGTGTCACCGGCCTCCACGTGCCCCCGCGCGACCCGGGCGCGATCGCGGACGCCGTCGAGAGCCTCGCCGACGACCCGGAGCGGCGCGCCGCCCTCGGTCGGGCTGGTCGCGCCCGGGTGTGCTCCCGCTACTCCTGGGACCGCATCGCGACGATGACGGCGAAGATCTACCAGGGCGCCCTCGCCGCCACGACCACCCGCAGCGCGGCCGTCCGGATCCCCCGCAGCGAGGCCGCGACGGGCACCGGGAGCCGCGCGACGTCAGGGCGCAGCGGGCACCCGGCCCGCTCCGGGGCAGGGACGCGCGGCACGGCGCTGCGCCAGGCCGAGGGGACGGCACGATGACCGCCCACAGCATGCTCGTCGCGGTCCCGGACGAGGCGTCCTCGGTCGAGTCCGGCATCTGCGCGCGGACCGTCGCCGCGCACCTCGGCGCGCTCGAGGGCGTCCTGGCGCACCTGCGCGTGGAGTCCGGGCACCTCACCGCCTGGGGCTGCGAGCTGGCACGTCGGCTCATCGACGGGCAGCGGCTCCTCGCGGCCGGCAACGGGGGGTCGGCCGCCGAGGCGCAGCACCTCACGGCAGAGTTCGTCGGGCGGTTCGACGGCGACCGACGCCCCTTCTCCGCGATCGCCCTCCACGCGGACACCTCCGCGATCACCGCGATCGGCAACGACTACGGGTACGACGAGGTCTTCGCGCGGCAGGTCCACGCCCACGGGCGACCGGGCGACGTCCTCGTCCTCATCTCCACGAGCGGGCGCAGCCCCAACCTGCTGCGCGCGGCGGCCGCGGCCCGGGAGGTCGGGGTGACGACCTGGGCGCTCACCGGGCCCGGCCCCAACCCGCTGTCGGAGGCCACGGACGACTGCGTCGCCCTGAGCGGGCCGTCCGCGAACGTGCAGGAGGCCCAGCTCGTCGCGGTGCACCTGCTGTGCCGGGCCTTCGACACCTACGTGCGGCACACCGAGGAGGGGCACGGATGAGGGTCGTCGTCGTCGGGGACGTCCTGCTGGACGTCGACCTCCTCGGACGGTCGGACCGGCTGAGCCCGGACGCCCCGGTCCCCGTCGTCGACGTCGAGGGGACCGTGCTGCGCGCGGGCGGTGCCGGGCTCGTGGCGCGGATGCTCGCGGCGGACGGCCACGACGTCCGGCTCGTGACCGTCCTGTCGGACGACGCCCGTGCGGCGGACCTGCGAGATGCCCTCCGGGGGGTGCGGGTGGTCGCCGGTGCGTCGAACGGGCCGACGCCCGTCAAGACACGGGTCCGTGCCGCGGGCCAGGCCGTCGTGCGTGTCGACGAGGGGTGCGCCACCCCCGCCGAGCCGACCGTGAGCGACGCGATGGTCGCCGCGATCGCCTCGGCGGACGTCGTGCTCGTCGCCGACTACGGGCGCGGGGTCGCCGCGCACCCCCGGGTCCGGGCGGCGGTCGCGGCGCGCGCGGCCGACGTCCCCGTCGTCTGGGACCCCCATCCGCGCGGGGCGGACCCCGTGCCGGGGACGACCGTCGTCACGCCCAACCTCGCCGAGGCCACGAGGTTCGCGCAGGTGCGCGGCTCGGGCATCGCAGCGGCGCACGACGCCGCAGCGCTGCTCCGGGCGCGGTGGGGCGCGGACGCCGTCGTCGTCACCCTGGGCGACCGTGGTGCGCTGCTCGTGGCGGACCCCGCGGGCCGGCACGGCGCCACACCGGGGCCCGTGGTCGTCCCGGCCCCGGGGGTCGAGGCGTCGGACCCGTGCGGGGCGGGCGACCGCTTCGCCGCGACGCTCGCGGTCGCGCTGCTCGACGGCACGCGCCTGCCGGACGCCGTCGACCGTGCCGTGCGGGCGGCCTCGACGTTCCTCGCTGCCGGCGGCGTCGCCGGGCTCGTCCCCGTCAGCGCACCCGACGACCGGCCCGTCGTCCCGCCGGTACCCATCGGCGGGACCGCCGAGGCGCTCGACGTCGCCCGCCGCACGCACGCGGCCGGAGGCACGGTCGTGGCCACGGGCGGCTGCTTCGACCTCCTGCATGCCGGGCACGCCCGCACCCTGGCCGCGGCCCGCACGCTCGGCGACTGCCTCGTCGTGTGCCTGAACTCGGACGCGTCGGTCCGCCGCCTCAAGGGCAGCGAGCGGCCGATCATCGGGCAGGAGGACCGGGTCGCCCTGCTCCTGGCGCTCGAGTGCGTCGACGCTGTCCTCGTGTTCGAGGAGGACAGCCCCGAGGACGCGCTCGCCCGACTCCGACCCGACGTGTGGGTCAAGGGCGGTGACTACCGGGTGGACGAGCTGCCCGAGGCCGCGCTGCTGCGGACCTGGGGTGCGGTGACCGTCACCGTCCCCTTCCACGCGGCACGGTCCACGTCGTTGCTCGCCAGCGCCCTCGCGCGGGTGAGCTGATGCCCACCCGTCCCGTCCCCCGACCGGCCCACGTGCCGACGACGGACATCCACCCGACCACCCGCACGACGAGGAGACACCAGTGAACCCATCGACACGCACACCCGGCCGCGTCCTCATCACGGGCGGGGCCTCCGGGCTGGGCGCCGCCGTCGCCCACGCCGTCAAGGCCGCGGGGGGCACGCCCATCGTGCTCGACCGGTCCGTCGAGGGCGTCGAGGCGGTCTCCGCCTACGAGGTCGACGTCGCCGACACCGCTGCGGTGGAGGCAGCGGTGGCCCGGGCCGTCGCGGAGCACGGCGGGCTCGAGGGCGTCGTCACCGCCGCCGGGACGGACAGGTGCGGGCGGCTGGAGGACATCGCTGCCGCGGACTGGGAGCGTGTCGTCGCGGTGAACCTCATCGGCACCGTGAGCGTCGTCCGCGCAGCCCTGCCGCACCTGCGCGCCACGCACGGCCGGGTCGTCACCGTCTCCTCCTCGCTCGGCATCAAGGCGGTCTCCGACGCGACGGCGTACTGCGCCTCGAAGTTCGGCGTCATCGGCTTCACCCGTGCGCTCGCTGCCGAGACCCGCGGCGAGATCGGCGTGACGACGCTCATCCCCGCCGGCATGAAGACGCACTTCTTCGACGACCGCGACGAGCAGTACAAGCCCCAGGACGACTCGCGGCTCAACGACCCGGCGGCCGTCGCGGACGCCGTGCTCTTCGCCCTCAACCAGCCCCCGGGCTGCGAGGTGCGCGAGCTCGTCATCTGCCACGAGGAGGAGGGCTCCTGGCCCTGACGAGCAGCCGGCGCCCGGCACGGCGCGGGCGTGCGGCGCAGCGGGGCGCGGCAGGCACCGACCACCCGGACGCCATGCCCCGCTTCGTCCCACCTTCAGCACGGACGCACCCAAAGCACGAAATGCCCGTTCCGGTGGCGGCGCCGGAGGAGCGGTGCTTCTCTGAGGTCACCCGTGGTCGACAAAGGCGCCGCGCCGATCTCCTCCCACACGGAACGAGGCCGCCGTGAGCGCACTCGACGACATCCCCACCCCTGCCGAGGTCCGCACCCCGTCCCGCCCGCGCAGCCGGACCGAGGTGGACGCACTCGTCCTCGCGCACCTCGGCGTCGCCGAGTCCATCGCCCGCAGGCACAGCTCCGGTGGCGGCGACTGGAGCGACCTGCGGCAGGTCGCGTACGTGGGGCTGGTCAAGGCCGCCCAGCGGTTCGACCCCGTCAAGGGTGAGCAGTTCGTGTCCTTCGCGGTCCCGACGATCGCGGGCGAGCTCAAACGCTACCTGCGGGACTGCGGATGGATCGTCCGGCCACCGCGCCAGGTCCAGGAGCTCCGGGGCCATCTGTCCACGGAGATCCCCCGCCTCACCCAGGCCCTCGGCCGGCAACCGTCGTCGGCGGACCTCGCAGCAGCGATGGGTGAGGACCTGCGCCGGGTCGAGGAGGCCCTCGGCGCGCACAACAGCATGCGTCCGTTGTCCCTCGACGCCCCCGGTGGACCGGACGACACCGAGGGCAACCCGCTCGTGGACCTGCTCACCCGGGAGGACGCCGGCCTCGAGCGGGCCGAGCTCATGGCGACGCTCGCCTCGGCCTGCGGGACGCTGTCGGTCCGCGACCGGCAGATCGTCTACCTGCGGTTCTTCGAGGAGAAGACGCAGCAGGAGATCGGGCGCGAGCTCGGCGTCACCCAGATGCAGATCTCGCGCCTGCTCACGCACATCCTCGGTCGCCTGCGCGCGGAGCTCGTGCCGGGTCCACCCGGGCGACCCACGGCAGCCTGACCGCACCGGTCGCGACCCGCACGGGTAGGCAGCCTCAGCGGGAGAGGACCTCGTCCGCGGCCGCGAGGACGTCGCGGACCGTCACCGCGAGCAGCGCAGGGTCCGGCTCGTCCCCGAACGCGTCGCCCACCCGCACGCTCGCGTCGGTGAGCGCGACGTGCGGACCCTTCGGCGGCCCCCACTCCTCGACGGGGGCGGGACCGAAGATCACGACGGACGGGATCCCGAACGCCGAGGCGAGGTGCGCGGCACCCGTGTCGACCGTGACGACGAGGCGGGCGTCCGCGACGACGGCGGCGAACTGCCGCAGGTCGAGCAGGCCCGCGAGCGCGTGGGACTCGTCGAGCCCGGCCTGCCGCGCGACGTCGAGGGCACGGTCCCGCTCCGCCTCGCCCCCTGTGAGCACGACGTCGAACCCGTCGTCGGCGAGCCGCCGCGCGACCTGCGCGAACCGCTCCGCGGGCCAGCGCCGCGACCCGTAGAAGGCGCCGACGTGCACGACCGCTGCACGCGGCCGCAGGCTGGGCCCGGGGTGCCGGAGCCACACCTCGTCCGGGTCCGCGGGCATGCCGTGGGCCTCGACGAGCCGGGCCCAGCGCACCCGCTCGTTGATGCCGTCGAGCCACTGCGGCCCGTCGCTCCCGGGGCCCCGGTGCCCGATGCGGCGCCGGGCACCGAGCGCGTCGATGACCCGGCGGCTCTCGGGTCCGTTGCCGTGGAGGTTGACGGCCGTGTCGATGCGTCCGGGCCGCAGGGGCAGGAGGTCGTCGAGACCGCGGGCGGGCAGGAGGGCGTCGACCCCGTCGACGAGGTCGATGACGGGGTCGAGCCAGGCGGGCATCGCGAGCACGAGCCGGTGCTCGGGGAGCGCCCGGCGGATCGCGTGCAGCGCGGGGACGGCGACGAGGAGGTCACCGAGCTTGAGGGTCCGCAGCGCGAGCACCTCGGGGACGTCGCAGGTCCTCGCATCGAGGTCGGTGAGGAGTTCCACGCTGCCACCCTGGCAACGTTTGGGGGCCCGCGCCACAGGGAACAGCACGGGGTATGAGCCATCCTTGCGCCGCCCCGCCCCAGCCGCCGCGGGCACGCCGCCGCGTCCTCGTCGCACGGCTCGACAGCGCCGGCGACGTCCTCGTCTGCGGCCCCGCGGTGCGGGCCGTCGCCGCGAGCGCCGACGTGTGGATGCTCTGCGGCCGCCAGGGCGTGGCGGCGGCGCGCCTCCTGCCGGGCGTCTCGCAGGTGCTCGAGTGGGACGCTCCGTGGATCGCGGCGTCCGCGCCGCCGGTGTCCGTCGAGCACACGGACTCCCTGCTCGCCGCGGTCCGGGAGTGCGCGCCCGGTGCCGCGGTGATCCTCACGTCGTTCCACCAGTCACCGCTCCCCCTCGCGCTCCTGCTCCGTCTCGCGGGTGTGCCGCACATCAGCGCCGCGTCGGTCGACCACCCCGGTCACCTGCTCGACGTCCGGGTGCGTCCCGGCGAGGACTTCCCGGAGGACCAGCCGGAGGCCGTGCGCGCACTGGCGATCACCCGCGCCGCGGGCTACGAGCTCCCGGCGGACGACGACGGGCTCCTGCAGGTCCTCGCCGCGCCGGCCCCCGCCCCCGACGTCGCGGCGCTCGTCGGGGACGAGCCGTACGTCGTCGTCCACCCGGGCGCGTCCGTGCCCGCCCGCACCTGGCCGGGGTGGCGCCACCGCGACGCCGTCGAGCTGCTCGCCGCGCGGGGCGTGCGCGTCCTCGTCACGGGCGGACCCGACGAGCGGGACCTCACCCGCGAGGTCGCGGGCGACCACGGAACCGACCTCGGCGGACGCACGGACCTCGCCGCGCTGTCCGGGATCCTCGCGGGCGCCGCGATCGTCGTCACGGGCAACACGGGGCCGGCGCACCTCGCTGCCGCCGTCGGGACCCCCGTCGTGAGCCTCTTCTCCCCCGTGGTCCCCGCCGCGCGGTGGGCACCCTACGGCGTCCCTGTCGCGCTGCTCGGCGACCAAGCGGCTCCCTGTGCCGGATCCCGCGCGCAGCTGTGCCCGGTCGCAGGTCACCCGTGCCTGACCGACGTGACGGCGGACGAGGTGGTCGCCGCCTGCCTGGAGCTCGCCGGACCGGCGCTGGCGCCGACGACGACGTGGGAGAACAGCGTCCCCGAGATGGAGGTACCGACCGCGTGAGGATCCTCGTGTGGCACGTGCACGGCGGCTGGATGGACGCGTTCGTCCGCGGCGACCACGACTACCTGCTGCCCGTCGACGCTGACGGCACCGGGGGACGTGGCCCCCGGCAGTGGCCCGCGAAGGTCCGGGACGTCCCCGAGGGCGAGCTCGCGGACACGGACGTCGACGTCGTCGTGCTGCAACGCCTCGAGGACCTCGAGGCAGCCGAGCGCCTCCTGGGCAGGCGCCCTGGCCGGGACGTCCCGGCGGTGTTCGTCGAGCACAACACCCCGCGCGTCGACATCCCGTCCTCCGTGCACCCGCTCGCCGACCGCAGCGACATCCTCGTCGCGCACGTCACCCACTTCAACGCACTGTTCTGGGACTGCGGGCGCGCGCCGACCACGGTCGTGGAGCACGGCGTCGTCGACCCCGGGCCGCTCTACACCGGGGAGCTCGAGGCGATCGGCGTCGTCATCAACGAGCCCGTGCGGCGGTGGCGGGTGACCGGGAGCGACCTGCTGGGGGACTTCGCTCGCGTCGGACGGGTCGACGTGTTCGGCATGAAGACCGAGGGTCTCGCCGCCGCGCTGGGCGTGGAGCGCCCGCCGGGCCAGGAGATCGTCCTGGCCGCGGGAGACCTGCCCACGGCGGAGCTGCACGCGCAGCTGGCGCGCCGCCGCACGTACCTGCACCCGGCCCGGTGGACGTCGCTCGGTCTGTCCCTGCTCGAGGCCATGCACATCGGCATGCCGGTGCTCGGCGTCGACGCGACGGAGATCCGCCGCGCCGTGCCGCCCGAGGCCGGTGTGCTCTCGACGGACATGACCGAACTGCGCTCCGCCGCGGCCCGGTGGCTCGCGCACCCCGACGAAGCGCGCGCCCGTGGCGCGGCAGCGCGCGCCTTCGCGCTCGAGAACTACGGCCTCGCGGCCTTCCTCGCCCGGTGGGACGAGGTGCTCGGCACCCTCTGACGCGTCACGGATGCCGAGCGGACGCCGAGCGTGCGAGGAGGTCGGCGACCTCCTCGTACATCTCGTCTACCGCGACCCCGGCGACGAACGGCACGTCGTGCGCGCACCGGTCGTCCCTCGCCGGGACCTGCGGTGCTCCGCACTCCGGGCACCGGGTGGTCCACGACATGAGGACGCGGTGCCCGGTGCGGGCGAGCGGACCGGCGTTGATGACGTTGCCGCACCAGAACACCCCGACGGTCGGGCACCCCACGGCGAGCGCGAGGTGCCGCGGGCCGCTGTCGTTGCCGGCGAACACGTCGGCCGCGGCCAGGAGTGCGACGAGGTCGCTCAGCGAGAGCTGTCCCCCGAGCGAGCGCACGTGCGCGCCGCGTCCCCGACCCACGAGCGGCCGGGCGGCGGCGGCGACCTCGTCGGCGAGGTCCGCGTCCGCACCGTCCCCGACGACCACCACGTGCGCGCCGTCGGCGGCCGCACGGGCCGCGAGCTGCGCGAACGACGCGACCGGCCAGCGCCGGCGCGCGTCGGTCGCACCCGGGTGGACGACGAGCAGCGGGGACCCGTCCGGGGGGCGCAGGCCCAGCCCGCGCTCCCGCTCGGCGTCCGTGACGACGAGCTCCGGCTCGAGCCCCACGGGGCGCGCTCCCGCCAGTGCGGCGACCTCGAGCCCGCGCAGCATCTCGTGCTGGTAGTACCGGAACGGGATGGTGCGCTCGAGCGCGACGGCGTCGGGCGTCCGTGTGCCCACCGTGTGCCGCGCCCGGGCACGCAGCAGGAACGGGTTGGAGTTCCGGCCACCCCCGTGCACCTGGACGGCGAGGTCGTAGCGCCGGGCGGCCACCCGCTCGAAGAACGCGTCCGTCGCCGCGGGGTCCTCGACGAGGCCGACGCCGTCCCGCACGCCGTGCGCGACGGGCAGCAGCTCGACGTCCGACACGGGCGACGGGCGTCCCGCGAGCAGCGCACGGTGCAGCGCGTTGCCGAGGAGCGTGATCCGCGCTCCGGGGTAGGCCGCGGCGAGCGCGTCGATCGCGGGCAGGGCGAACAGGAGGTCACCGAGCCCTCCCCCGCGCAGCACGGCGATCCGCTCGATGTCGTCGAACGGCGGCGAGAGCGGGCCCACGGTGGGCACGCGGCTCACAGGGGCGGCGAGACCACCGACGCCCTGCTCGGCGTCCCCGTCCGTCGTGGTCGTGGTCAGCGGTGCGGTCGTCACGGGTCCTCCTCCGGGCGCGTCCTCCGGGCGGTCGTCCACGCCCTGTTCCCGTGCCGCGCCCCCGGCAAACGTTCCGCCGTGCACGTGTAGGGGGACCCCGGGGTGGGTACGGGACCCCTGTGCCCGCCGAGCAGACGCCCGGCCCCACCCGACGCGTGCAGCCGGCCCGCGCCACCGCTCCGGAGGACCCCATGTCGCTCATCCACCTGCCAGGCAGTCACACCGACGAGGTGCTGATGACGATCGTCGACCCCCGGGACGGCAGTCCCGTGGGGGATGTCGAGCCGACGGCGCTGGATGCGCTCGAGGACGTCGTCGACCGGGCGCGCGACGCGTTCGCGTGGTGGTCGCGGGTCCCGCCCGGCGAGCGTGGCTCCATCCTGCGCCACGCCGCCGCCCAGGTGGCGGAGCACGCCGAGTCCCTCGCCCGCCTCAACGCCCGCGAGACCGGCCGACCGGAGGCCGAGGCGCTGGCCGGGGTCACCGCCGGCGTCGAGACGTTCCTGCAGTACGCGGAGCTGGGCCCGTTGCACCGTGGCAAGAGCCTGCGGGGTGCGGTCGACGCCGCCGACTACACGGTGCCCGAGCCCCGCGGCGTCGTGCTCGCCGTCACGCCGTGGAACGACCCGGTGGCCGTCGCGGCCGGGCTCATCGGTGCCGCGGTCGTCACAGGCAGCACGGTGATCCACAAGCCGAGCGAGCGGTGCCCGCACACGGGCGCCTTCCTCGGTGAGATCCTCTCCCGGGCGTTCCCGGCCGACGTCGTCCAGACGGTCCTCGGCGGGGCGGGGGTCGGCGCCGCACTCACCCAGAGCACCGGCATCGACGTCATCGCGCACGTCGGTTCGACGGCGACCGGCGAGCGGATCGCCCGCACCGCTGTCCTCACCGGCGCGCACGTCATCCGCGAGAACGGCGGCAACGACCCCCTCGTCGTCGACGCGGACGTCGACCCGGAGTGGGCTGCGCAGCAGGCAGCCCTCGGCGCGTTCGCCAACTCCGGCCAGGTCTGTGTCTCGGTGGAACGCATCTACGTCCACCAGGCGGTCGCCGGGGCCTTCACGGACGCGCTCGTCGCCGAGGCCCGCCGACGGGAGGCCGAGCGGGAGCTCGGGCCCCTCGTCGACACCGCACTGCGCGACGAGGTGCACCGTCAGGTGTCGACCTCCCTCGCCGCGGGTGCCGTCGCCCGGACGGGCGGGTTCGTCCCCGACGGCCCGGGTTCCTTCTACCCGGCCACCGTGCTGACGAACTGCGGTCCGGGCATGCCGGTCATGACGGAGGAGACGTTCGGGCCGGTCGCCCCCATCCAGGTCGTCCAGTCCTTCGAGGAAGGGCTCGAGCTCGCCGCCGCGGACCGCTACGGGCTCGCGGCGACCGTGCTCACCGGGTCGATCCGCAACGCCCAGCGCGCCGTCGCGGAGCTCCCGGTGGGGACGCTGAAGATCAACGCCGTGTTCGGCGGAGCGCCGGGCGGTTCGGCCGAGCCCCGGGGGGACAGCGGCAGCGGGTACGGGTACGGGCCGGAGCTGCTCGACGAGATGACGCTGACGAAGGTCGTCCACATGGAGGCCGCGCCACTGCGCGGCGAGACCGCCTGACCCTGCGAGGGCACCCGGAAGGAACGTGCGCATGGCCCCCACCGAGCCGATCCTCTCGTCACGCGCGGCGCTCACGGCCGAGGTGCCGCGGATGCTCGCGCACATGTCCCCCGTCGTGAGCGTCGTGGGGGACCCGATGCTCGACGGCTGGTTCAGCGGCACGAGCGACCGCATGGCGCGCGAGGCGCCCGCGCCGGTCGTGCACATCACGTCGCGCCGGTACGTGCCGGGCGGGGCAGCGAACACCGCGATGAACCTCGCCGCGCTCGGGGCACGGGTGCGGTTCTCCGGGGTCGTCGGGGACGACGAGCCGGGGCGGATGATCCGCGACCTGCTCGCCGGGGCCGGGATCGACGTCGCCGGGCTCGTGCTGCATCCCGACGTCGTGACGACGACGAAGGACCGCATCGTCGTCGGCGACCAGGTCATGGTGCGGATCGACGAGATGCCGGCCGGGGTGTACCCGGCGGAGGCCCTCGAGGCGCTCGCCGCCGCCGCCCTGCGAGCCGGCGAGGACGCGGACGCCGAGGTCGTGTGCGACTACTCCTCCGGCACGCTCCAGGGACCGGTGACGCAGGCGCTGCTCGCCCGGTCCGCGCGTCCCGGACTCTGCGTGGTCGACGCCCACGAGCCCGCGCTGTGGGCCGCGCTGCACCCCGACCTCGTGACGCCCAACGCCGCCGAGGCCGCGGCCACCGTCGGTGTCGACCTGCGCGGGGAGCCGGACCGTGCCGCCGCGGTGGCGGCGCTGGCGCGCCGGCTCACGGGGACGACCGGAGCACGGGACGTCGTCGTCACCCTCGACAAGGACGGTTCCGTGCTGCTCGACGCCGACGGCCTGCAGCACCGCACGTGGGCGCGCCCGGCCACCGAGAAGCAGGCGTCCGGTGCGGGCGACACGTTCGTGGCGGCCCTCACGCTCGCCCGCACCTGCGGGTTCCCGCTGACCACGAGCGCGGACCTCGCCCAGGCCGCCGCCGACGTCGTCGTCACCCGGTTCGGCACCTCCCTGTGCACGACCGCCGACCTCGTCGACCACCTCGCGGGGTTCGCGGACAGCGCACTGGACCACGACGAGCTCGTCCGCAGGATCGAGCAGGACCGCGCCGTCGGGCGCTCTGTCGTGTTCACGAACGGGTGCTTCGACGTGCTGCACCGCGGCCACACCGCGTCCCTCAACCAGGCCAAGCGGCTCGGCGACGTGCTCGTCGTCGCGATCAACGACGACGACTCCGTGCGCCGGCTCAAGGGCGAGGGGCGACCCATCAACCCCGCCGCGGACCGGGCGGGCGTGCTCGCGGCGCTCAGCTGCGTCGACTACGTCACCGTGTTCTCGACCGACACCCCGGTGCCGCTCATCGAGCGGATCGAGCCGGACGTCTACGCCAAGGGCGGGGACCATACCGACGCCGGGATGGTCGAGTCGGACGTCGTGCGCGCGCACGGCGGGGAGGTGCGGATCCTCGACTACGTGCCCGGGAGCTCGACGACGGCGGTCGTCCGGCGGATCCAGCTGGCCCCGGCGTCGACCGCCTCGACAGCAGCGCCCGCCCGGACGGTCGTCCGGTCCTAGGTCGTCGTCCGGTCCTGGGTCCCAGCCGCGACGCCCAGGAGCGCCGCGAGCTCGGCGGCCGTGCCCACGCTGGGGACGCCGTCGGGCGCGTGGCCCGTGTCGTGGGACCAGGTGACCCGCGCCGCGCGCATCCCCACGCGGGTCGCGGCGCCGAGCTCGTCGACCATGCCGTCGGCGACGTACCAGGCGTCCGCCGGCTCGAGGCCGAGCGCTGCGAGCGCCGTCGTGTAGATCTCCGGGTCCGGCTTCATGTGCCCGACCGCGCGGGAGAGCGTCACCCCGTCGAGCAGGGGCAGCAGGCCGCTCGCGTCGAGGGTGTGCTCGACGCTCGCTGAGCAGTTGCTCACGAGCCAGGTGCGGATGCCACGGGACCGGAGGTCCGCCAACAGCTCCGGTATGCCGTCGACGACGCGGACGGCGTCGCGCAGGAACCGGTGCTCGGCGTCGGCGAGCTCCGCGACGAGCTCGTCGCTCGTGTCCCGCGGCGCCGGGAGCGCGTCGAGGACGTGCCGGACACGCTCCGTCGTCGGGCCGACGACACCGGTGTTCGACGCGCGGCTCGTCGCGTCCCACAGCGCGAGGAACTGCTCGGTCGGGATGCCGATGCGCTCCGCGAGGTCCTCCTGATGAGCTCTGCGTGCGGCCGGCGCGACGACGACGAGCGTGTCGTAGAGGTCGAAGGTCACGGCGCGCACGGGTCTGTCGTCAGACGGAAGCATGGCCCCACCCTGGCACGGCGACCCAGCCCTGATCCACGCGCGGAGCGACGCGCAGATGGGTGGTGGTCACATCGGGCCACGGCACAGCGCGCCATCGCGCACCCGCGCCTAGGGTTGCGAGATGCACTTCGCGCTGCTGGCGGTCATCGGGGTCCTCGTGGTCGTCGCGGTGTCGGCCTTCGCCTCTCGGCTCGGCGTCGCGGCGCCGCTCATCCTCGTCGTCGTCGGGGTGCTCGGGAGCTTCGTGCCCGGGGTCCCGGTGCTCGAGTTCCCACCGGAGCTCATCCTCACCGTCGTCCTCCCACCGATCCTCTACTCCAACGCCGTCACGGTCCCCCTCGTGGACTTCCGCCGGAACATCAAAGCGATCACAGGCCTCTCCGTGCTGCTCGTCCTCATCTCGGCGCTCGCCGCCGGCGCACTCCTCTACTCGCTGCTCCCGGACCTCAGCTGGCCGGCGGCCATCGCGCTCGGCGCCGTCGTCAGCCCGCCCGACGCGGTCGCGGCCACCGCGATCGGCAAGCGCCTCGGTCTCCCGCCACGCCTCGTGACCCTCCTCGAGGGCGAGGGCCTCGTCAACGACGCCACGGCCCTCGTGCTGCTGCGCTCCGCGATCGCCGCGACCGCCGGAGCGGTCTCCGTGTGGGAGGTCGCGGGGGACTTCCTCTTCGCGGTCGTCGCGGCGATCGTCATCGGCCTCCTCGTCGGGATCATCACGGTGTGGGTCCGGTCGCGGCTCGACGACCCGGTGCTCACCACCGCCATCTCCTTCGCCGTGCCGTTCGTCGCCTTCATCCCCGCCGAGGAGCTCCACGCCTCCGGTGTCCTCGCGGTCGTCGTCGCGGGCCTCTACACCGGCCACCACAGCGCCGCGGTCTTCAGCGCGCAGGACCGCATCAGTGAGCGCACCAACTGGCGCACCGCGCAGTTCCTCCTCGAGAACGGCGTGTTCCTCCTCATGGGGGTCGAGCTCAAGGGCCTCGTCGAGCAGGTCCGCAGCGACGAGCTGACACTCACCGGCGCCGTGCTCATCGGGCTGGCCGTGACCGGCCTCCTCGTTCTCGTCCGGGCCCTGTTCGTCGTTCCCCTCATCGCGGTGCTGCGCCACGACCAGCGCCGGGCCGTCGAGCGTCGGACCCGGCTGAAGAAGGCGCTCGAGCGGCTCGACCAGTACGAGGAACGGGCCGACGACAACGAGGACGGGCCGCGGGACGTCGCCCGTGCCCGCCGGTTCCTCGTCCGCCGTCGGGCCGACGCCGTGTTCCTCACGCAGGAGGGCCTCGGCTGGCGCGGTGGCGCCGTGCTCGCGTGGTCCGGGATGCGCGGCGTCGTCACGCTCGCCGCGGCGCAGTCCCTCCCCAGGGACGTGCCCTACCGCGCGGAGCTCGTGCTCGTGGCATTCGTCGTCGCGATCGTCACGCTGCTCGTCCAGGGCGGCACGCTCCCCGCGCTCATCCGGAAGCTGGGCGTCGTCGGGTCCGACTCGGAGGCCGACCGCGCCCAGCTCGCCACCGTCTACCAGGAGATCGCGACGACGGGCCTCGCCACCCTCGACGACCCGGACCTCGCACAGCCCGACGGCCGACCCTTCTCCCCCGACGTCGTCGAGCGTGTCCGGGAGGACAGCCTCATGCTGGCGGAGGCCGTCCAGGAACGCGCAGCGGTGACGGAGGACGACCGCCCGCACGCCCAGCACCGCCAGCTGCGGCTCATGGTCCTGCGGGCGGAGCGGGCCGCGTTCCTCGACGCGCGGGCGTCAGGCACGTACAGCTCACGCATCCTCGACCGCGTGCAGTACATGCTCGACATGGAGGAGGCGCGCCTCATGCAGATCGCCCGGGGCGAGCCCGGGCACCACTAGCAGCGTGAGCGTCGAGATCTCCGGGCGCGTCTCCAGCTGCCGCGCACACGACCCCGTGGGACGTCACCGGACGCCCCCCCGGACGGAAGGACGATCAGGTGAACTCGCAACCATGGGCAGCCGAGCCCGAGCACAGCGACGCGGTGGCGCGCGAGAACACGGGCCACGGCTGGGACGAGTGGGTGGCGCTCATCGACGCGGGCCCGGGCCGCGACGCCGGGCACACGGCGATCGCTGCCTGGGTGCAGGACGCCCACGGGGTCCCGGGCTGGTGGGCGCAGAACGTCACCGTGAGCTACGAGCGGATGACCGGCCTGCGACGTCCCGGTCAGATGGTCGACGGGACGTTCACCGCGAACCGGTCCCGCATCGTCGAGCGGCTTCCGGAGGAGCTCCGCGCGCAGCTGCTCGACGACGTGACGCGAGCATCCCTGCTGCCCGGCCTCGCGCTCGAGCTCCGGTCCCGCCCGACGACGAGGTCACCGAGGTTCAGCCTGCCGGACGGGACCGCGGTCCTGTTCTCCATCGATCCCGCGAAGGCCGACCGGACCCGGGTGAGCGTCGCCCACGAGAAGCTCGCCTCGCAGGACCAGGTCGATCGCTGGAAGACGTTCTGGGGCGACTGGCTCGCAAGCCTCTAGGCGGGACTGCCGAGCGCCCGCCCGCGAGATCAGGCGTAGTACAGCGCGACGGCGCGCCCGTCGATCTCCCGGACATCCACCGGGGTGTCGTACACCGCCTCGAGGACCTCCGGTCGCATGATCCCGGCCGCCGACGCGTCGGCGACGACACGTCCGTCCCGCATGGCCACGATCCTGTCCGCGTGGGTGGCAGCGAAGTTGATGTCGTGGAGCACGACGATGACGCGCTTGCCGAGCTCGTCGGCCATCCGGCGCAGGAGCCGCATGATCTCCACGGCGTGCCGGAGGTCGAGGTTGTTGAGCGGTTCGTCGAGCAGCACGTACCGGGTGTCCTGCGCGAGGACCATCGCGACGAACGCCCGTTGGCGCTGACCGCCCGAGAGCTCGTCGAGGAACCGGTGCCGCAGGCCGTCCATGTCGAGGTAGCCGAGTGCCCGCTCGATGGCCTCGCGGTCCTGGGGTCCCAGCCGACCCTTCGAGTGCGGGAACCGGCCGAACTCCACGAGGTCCTGGACGGTGAGCCGCGCGGCGATGTGGTTGTCCTGCTGGAGGACGGCCAGGCGGGTGGCGAGCTCCGGTGAGGACGCGCGCGCGACGTCGAGCCCGTCCACGGTGATGCTGCCGGCGTCGGGCCGCAGCAGGCGACCGATGATCGAGAAGAGCGTGGACTTGCCCGCCCCGTTCGATCCGATGAGTGCGGTGACGCCTTCCTCACCGAGCTCGATCGACACGTCGGAGAGCACGGTCGTGCTCCCGTACCGCTTGGTGACGCCGTCGAGCGCGATCATCGCGCCCCCTTCCGTAGCACGAGGAACAGGAAGAACAGGCCGCCGGCGAACTCGATGACGACGCTGATCGTGGTGCCGAGGTGGAACACCCGCTCGAGGACGAGCTGCCCCGCGAGCAGGCAGAACATGCCGAGGAGGACCGCCATGGGCAGGGTCCACCGGTGCCGGAACGACCCCGCGAGCGAGTAGGCGAGGTTCGCGACGATGAGCCCGAAGAAGAGGATCGGGCCGACGAGCGCCGTCGAGGCGGCGATCATCACGGAGACGATCGAGAAGAGCACGAGGACGGTGCGCCGGTAGCGCACGCCCAGCCCGACGGCGGCCCGCTCGCCCAGGCTGAGCACGTCGAGGGTGCGCAGCAACGGCACGAGAGCGACGAGCGCGGCCGCGACGATGATCCCGGTGAACAGCAGCAGCTGCCGGTCGGGGCGCGTGAGGCTCGCGAACATCGCGTCCTGGAGCACCTGGAAGTCGACCGGGTCGATCATCCGCTGCATCCATGAGGACAGGCTGCGGAAGAAGGTCCCCAGGACGATCCCGACGAGGAGCATGAGGTGGATGCTGCGGCGCTTGCCGGCGAACATCCACGTGAAGAGCCCCGCGGCGAACGCGACCATGACGACGACCTGCACGCCCCACAGGAGGAGCTCGTCGGCCCGTACGAGGACGGTCGCTCCGAAGAAGAAGACGACGAACGTCTGGACGAGCACGTAGAACGCGTCGAACCCCATGATCGACGGCGTGAGGATCCGGTTGGCCGTGATGGTCTGGAACACGACGGTCGAGGCGCCGACGGCGGCCGCGACGACGAGCATCGCGAGCACCGTGCGGGACCGGATCTTCACCGCGTAGTCGAGCGACCCGGGGACGTCGGTGAGCAGGTACAGGGCGACGAGCACCACGACGACCACCGCGAGCGCGGTCAGCCGCGCCCACGGCGGGACGCGGGGTCCGGGCCGGGCGAGCCCCGTGGCGGGGCGTGCTCCGGCGTGAGCGCCCGTGCCGGGCGCGGGAGCGGTCTCGTCGGAGGGGTCCGCGGGCTGCGTCGTGCCGCGTGCGGGTCTAGTGAGCACGGGACCTCTTCCGCAGCAGCAACCACAGGAACAGCGCGCCGCCGATGATCCCGACGACGACGTTGAGCGGGATCTCGTACGGGAACCGCACGACCCGGGCGAGGATGTCGCACGCGAGGATGAACACGGCGCCGAGCGCCGCGACCCACGGGATGGACCGCCGCATGTTGTCGCCGACGAGGAGGCTGACGACGTTGGGCACGACGAGCCCGAGGAAGGGCACCATCCCGGCGGTGACGAGCACCGACGCCGTGATGACGGCGATGAGCACCATGCCGATGGCGACGACCGGCCCGTACCTCACCCCGAGGTTCGTCGCGAACACCTCGCCGAGCCCGACGACGCTGAACCGGTCCGCGGCGAACCAGGCGACGACCGTCATCGCGGCAGCGATCCACAGGAACTCGTACCGTCCCTGCATCACCCCGGAGAACTCACCCTGCGACCAGGTGCCGAGCGCCTGGAGGAGGTCGTACCGGTAGGCGAAGAACGTCGTGAACGCGCCCACGACTCCGCCGAGCATGATCCCGACGAGGGGCACGAGGACGAGCTGACGGGACGGGATGCGGCGCAGGACCGCGAGGAAGACCCCGGTCCCCACGAGGGCGAACAGCGCGGCGAACGCCATCTTGCCCAGCTGGGGCATGCCGGGCCACAGGAGCAGGGTGACGAGGACGCCGAGCATCGCGAACTCCGTCGTGCCGGTCGTCCCGGGCTCGACGAAGCGGTTGCGGACGAGCATCTGCATGAGGAGCCCGGCGATGCCGAGGGATGCTCCTGCGAGGACGACGGCGAGCGTGCGGGGGACGCGGCTCGCCATGAGGAGGAATGCGGCCTGTCCGTCGGCACCGCCGGTGAGGAGGCTCGCCGGGGAGACGTCGGCCACGCCGATGAACGTGCTCGCCACGACGAGCACGAGCAGCGCGGGCAGCACGAGGACCCCCACCCGCGGGGTGCGCAGGGTGGGGGTCGGTGCCGTGAGGACAGCGGTCACCCGTGGGTCAGGGAACGAGCGAGCTGATGTCGTCGACCATCCGGTCGACGGTGCTGATCCCGCTCATGACGATGTACCAGGCGGAGGGGTCGAGGTAGACGATCTGGTCTTCCTGCCAGGCGGTGGTCCGGTGCATGATCTCGTTGTCGAGCACCTGCTGGGCGGACTGGCCGGAGCCGTCCCCGGCCACGGCCTCGCGGTCGACGACGAGCAGCCAGTCGGGGTCGTGCTCGAGGAGGAACTCGAAGGAGACGGGCTCGCCGTGCGTCGCGGAGGCGACGTCCTCGACGGCCGGCTCGAGGCCGAAGACGTCGTAGACCATCGCGAACCGGGCGGCGCGCCCCTCGGCCCCGGCGGACGGGCCGTACGCGCTCACGTCACCACCGGAGACCTGGACGACGAGACCGTTCCCGGCCTCGGCCGCGATCGCCGACGCCTCCTCGATGCTCTTCTCGACGCCGGTCCACGCCTCGGCTGCCTCGTCCTGCTTGCCGAAGATCTCGCCGAGGACGGTGACGTTCTGCTCGAAGTCGTCGAGGAAGGAGTTCCAGCCGAGCGTGAGGTCGATCGTCGGCGCGATCTCGGCGAGGTCGTCGTAGGCCGCTGCGGAGCGGTTGGCGACGATGATGAGGTCGGGCGCCGATGCCTCGATGGCGACGAGGTCGGGCTCGAAGAGCGAGCCCGCGTTGACCATGTCCTCGGTGACGTACTCCTGGAGGTAGTCCGGGACGGCGTCGAGCGCCGTCCCGGACACCTCGACGCCCAGTGCACCGAGGGTGTCGAAGCTCGCCATGTCGAGCACGACGACGTTCTCCGGGCGGTAGGGCACCTCGACGGACTCGGTGACGACGGCGGGCTCCTCGCCCTCCTTGGCGGTGTTGCGCTCGAACTCGACGGTGATCGTCTCGGGCGCGTCGTCGGTGCCGGCAGACGCGACGGCGTCGTCGCTCGAGGAGCAGCCGGCGAGGACGAGCGCCGCGACGAGCGCGGTGCTGATGGTCGTAGCGGGGAGGAGACGGGACGCGCGCATGCAGGGCTCCAGCTTCTGGGAAAGGGATCCAGGACGTCGATAAGGACGGCCTTAGGAAACGAAGCCTAGCCTAACTTCGCCCTCTCCCCGCATGGCCGGTGAACGCAGTCGGGCCCGGCACCGAACGATCCGGTGCCGGGCCCGAGCAGCTGTGGGCGTCAGCCCGCGGCGTTCGCCGCTGCCTGCGTCGCGTCCACGATGTCCTGCGGTGTTGCCTGGCCGGCGAACATCAGGGCGATCGCGTCATTCAACGCACTTCCGATGGTCGCGCCGAGCTGGGTGTCGAGGTAGAGCTGGACGTAGGGCGCGGAGTCACGCTGTCCGACGAGCACCGCGAGCGCAGCGTCACCGACGGATGCGACGGCCGCCGGGTTGGTGGGCAGTCCCATGCCTTCCTCCGCGAAGCCCTGCTGCACCTTGTCCGAGACGAGGTAGGAGATGAAGTCAGCACAGGCCGGCGGCGCGTCAGTACTGCACGCCCATGCGTCGCCGCCACCGAGCTGCGCCGTCGGGTCCCCCTGCCCGCCTGCCACTGCTGGGAAGCTGAACCACCCGGCGTCCTCGCCGAGTCCCTGGCGGTCCTCGGTGAGACCCTGCATGACGCCGGACTCGTAGTGCCCGGCGAGCTCCATCGCGACCTGGCGGTTCGCGATGAGGCCGGAGGCGCTCGTCGCGCCCTCCTGCGCGCCCGTCGTGAGGAATCCCTCGTTGAACGGTTCGGCGGCGATGAGCTTCTCCAGCTCCTGCCCGGCCTGGAGGAAGCACGGGTCGGAGAAGTCCTTCGAGGACGCGAGGTTCTCGAGGACGTCCTGCGAGCAGGTCCGCAGGGCGAACGTGTACCAGTAGTGGGCGGCGGGCCACTTGTCCCCCGCACCGACCGAGAGCGGCGTGATCCCCGCGCTCCGGAGCTTGTCGATGGCACCGTAGAACTCCTCCATCGTCGCGGGGGTGCCCTCGATGCCGGCCTGTGCGAACAGCGCCTTGTTGTACCAGAACCCGACGACCCCGAGCGTGAACGGCAGGGCGTAGGTCGAGCCGTCGAGCTGCCAGCCGGCGAGCCGGACGTCACCGATCTTCGCGGCCGCCTCGGCGGTGCTCTGGGTGATGTCCTGGATCACTCCCGCGGCGACGTGGTCGGCGAGCTCGCCGCCGCCACGCTCCATGAAGACGTCGGGCATCGGTCCGTTGCCCGCGAAGCCCGCCTCGAGCAGGGAGAGCATGTCCTGGTGCTGCAGGGCCGTGATCTCGATGGTGACGCCCGGGTTCTCGTTCTCGAACGCCGTGGCCACGGTCTCGTAGTAGATGTTGCCGGGGTCCTGGTTGGAGTTGTGCCACCAGGTGATCGTCTGCGGCTCGAGAGCGGGGACGTCGTCCTCGGCGGACCCGCTGGAGCATGCGGCGACGAGCAGGGCGCTCATGGTGACGGCGACGGCTCGGAGTGCGGTTCGGTTCTTCATCGGTGCGTCCTGTCGGCTCTGACATGGCGAGTGGGGAATCCGGGCCAGCCTCCTGCCGCGCGGAGCGCCTGTCAATCGTTTTCCACAGCGTTAACCCGACTCTTCACCCAGTCGGGCCTCCGGCGAAACGCAGCAGCAGATCTTCGACGTGCTGCTCGACGAGCGCCCGGAACACCTCGTGCTCGGCGAGCGCGGGATCGAAGACCTCCCGCACGGCGAGCATCCGACCGGCGAGGTCGCCGTCCGGTCCCTGCGCGGCAGCACGCAGCGTCTGCGCCGCGGGGTCGTCCAGCGGCAGCGGCGCGCCCGTGAAGGTCGTCCCTCGGGCGACGAACACGATCCACACCGCCACGACGAACGCTCCGGCGCGCGGCTGCGCCCCGGCGGCGAGCCGGTCCCGGAGCGTCGGGAACAACCGGAACGGCAGCTTCTTCGAGCCGTCCATCGCGACCTGCGCGGTGGTGTGCCCTGTCGCGGGGTTGGCGAACCGTTCGAGGAGCGACTCCGCGTACTGGCCGAGGTCGACGCCGGGGGGCGCGACGAGGGTCGGGATGACGTCCTCGATGAGCAGGGCACGTGCCGCAGCTGCGATCTCGGGATCGTCCATCGCCTCGGCGATGAGCCGGTGGCCCCGCAGGGCGCCGAGGTAGGCGAGCAGGGAGTGCGTCGCGTTGAGCATCCGGAGCTTGGCCTGCTCGTAGGGCCCGACGTCTGCGGTGAGCGTGGCTCCGGCACGCTCCCACGCGGGACGGGGACCTGCGAACCGGTCCTCGATGACCCACTGGACGAACGGCTCGGCGACGACGAGCCCCTCGTCGCGCACGCCCGACACCTCCTGCGCCCGTGCGCGGTGCTCCTGCGTGGTGGCGGGCACGATCCGGTCGACCATGGTGCTGGGGAACGTCACCGACTGCGCGAGCCAGTCCCGCAGGGACACCGCGGGGCCCTCATGGACCACGGGGTCCGCTGGGCCGGCGCCACCGCATGCCGCAAGAGCGGCGCCGAGCAGGTCGCCCACGAGCCGTTCCACGACCCGCCCGTTGTCGACCATGTTGTCGCACGTCAGCACGGTGATCGGGGCGGCGGACGTGGCGGCGCGACGCACGAGACCGCGCACGAGGAGCCCGATCGGCGAGCGCGCTGGTGCGGCAGTGGCCCCCGGGTTGCCGATCTCGGCGGCGAGCGCCGCGACGTCGGCGGCGACGTCCGGGTCCTGCAGGTCGAGCGAGCCGTCGGGCCCTGCCCGGTACCCCTTCTCCGTCACGGTGAGCGTGACGACGTGGGTCGTCGGCGCTGCGAGCGCCGCGAGGACACGCTCGGTGTCCTCCCCGGGGAACGCGACGTCCCGCACCGAGCCGATGATCCGCAGCGAGGACGAGTCCCGACCGGCGGTGAGCACGCCGTAGAGGCCGTCCTGCGGGGCGAGCTGCTCGACGACGGAGCGGGAGCGCTGCGTGACGCCGAGGATCCCCCAGCAGGTCTCGCCCGTGGCTGCTGCGGCGTCCTCCGTGAGCACGGCCTGGTGCGCACGGTGGAACGCCCCGAGCCCCAGGTGGACGATCCCGATGCTCACCGCGGCGGGGTCGACCCGGGGGCCCTCGACGGGTCCGTCGAGGCACGCCGCGCGCTCGAGCGTGGCGAGCGAGAGCCGCGGCCCGGTCGCCACGACGGTGCCGCCGGACTCCTGCTCTGTACTCACTTCAGTCCTCTCAGGAGCTCGTGGCCCCGGTCGACGCGCGGGAGGGAACCGAGGTGGAGGCACGGATGATGAGCTCCACCCCGAGCTGGGTGTGCTCCGGCAGGGGAGCTGTCGCGGTGGGCTGCGCGGATGCCCCCGACGAGGGCTCGTTCGTGCTGGCGAGGTGGGCGACGATGAGGTCGACCCCGTAGCGCCCGAGGCCGGCCTGCGGGATGTGGACGGTGGTGAGCGCCGGGGAGACGAGCGTCGCGACGGAGACGTCGTCGAACCCGACGACGGACATCTCGCCGGGGACGTCGACGCCGCGTTGGCGCAACCGGTCGACGATGCCCAGGGCCATGAGGTCGTTGTACGCCACGACGGCGGTGATGTCCGCGGCGAGCGCGAGGTCGGCGGCGGGGTAGCCGCCGGAGAAGTAGGGCCGGAAGTGGCCGAGGTCGACGACCGTGACGTCGGGGAACTGCTGGGCGACGCTCAGCGCGGCGATGCGCCGCTGCTCCCCCGACCACGACTGCGCCGGCCCGCTGGCATACCCGATCGACCGGTGCCCGAGGGCCCGCAGGTGGCTGACGACCTGCTGCATGCCGTCCGCGTTGTCGACCGTCACCGAGGGCACACCGTCGACCTCACGGTTGAGCAGTACCGCGGTGCGTCCCCCGACGGCCTCGATGACGTCCGCGTCGGCCGCGCGGGGCGACGCGAGGATGATGCCGTCGACCTGTGCCGCGAGACTCGCGACGAGCTCGAGCTCCTGCGCGGCGTCCTCGTCGGAGTCCGCGACGAACACCGCGTACCCGGCCGCCCGGGCCCGGCTCTGGACGCCCTTGGTGACGGAGGCGAAGAAGGGGTTCTCGAGGTCGGGGATGAGCAGCCCGATGTTGTTTGTCCGTCCCACGCGCAGGCCGCGAGCGGCCGCGTTGGGGCGGTAGTCGAGCTCCTTGGCGGCGGCGAGCACGCGCTCGCGCGTGGCGTCGGAGACCATCCCGGGGGCGGACAGTGCGCGCGATACGGTGGAGATGGAGACCCCGGCTCGGACTGCGACGTCACGGACGGTCGCCACGCCCCACCTCCTCCACAGACCGAAGACGCCGCTCTGCGTCGGTGGACAGTCTGCAAACGATTGTTTTGTCCGTCAAGTTCGTCCCACCGCACCGAGCGCAGCCGCGGCGTTTGTTGCTTCTCGCCCTGTGACCGGGCACGATGGACTGCAAACGATCGCAGTGACGTTTCAACGAGGAGGCGAACTTGGCTGCACAGCGCTCTGCCCCGACCGTGGCCGTCGGCACCGACGACGGGGCCGTGACCGGGGCGCCGTGGACCCTCCACGAGGACCGCGCACTGCCTGCCGAGCCCGCCACCCGCTCCGTCGCCCGCGAGATCTACGCGGCGACGCGGACGTTGCCCATCATCTCGATGCACGGTCACGTCGAGGCCCGGCTGCTGGCCGAGGACACCCCGTTCGGCGACCCCGCCGAGATGCTCGTCATCCCGGACCACTACCTCGTGCGGATGCTCGTCTCCCAGGGCGCCTCCCTCGACCAGCTGGGCATCGCCCCGACGACGCCCAGCAGCACACTGGTTCACGAGACCGACCACCGAGCGGTCTGGCGGCGCTTCTGCGAGAGCTGGAAGCTCTTCCGCGGGACACCGACGCGCTACTGGATGGAGCACGAGCTCGTCGAGGTCTTCGGCATCACGCAGCGGCCCTCGGCCGCCACCGCCGACGCGATCTACGACCAGCTGTCCGCAGCCCTCGCGTCGGAGGAGTTCCGCCCGCGCGCGCTCATGGACCGCTTCGGCATCGAGATCCTCGCGACGACGGACCCCGCGTGGAGCCCGCTCGAGCACCACGCGCACCTGGCCGAGACCGGCTGGGGAGAGCGCGTCGTCCCGACGTTCCGCCCGGACCCGTTGCTGCACCTCGACGGCCCGGGCTGGACGCACGACGTCGCGCGGCTCGCCGCCGCTGCTGGCATGGAGGTCGGCACGTACGACGCCTACCTCGAGGCCCTGCGCGACCGCCGCCGCGCCTTCATCGCGGCGGGTGCCCGCGCGACGGACCACGGCCACTTCTCGGCGGACACCACGCCGTTGCCGCACGCGCAGGCCGCGCGCATCTTCGACACCGCGCTCCGCGGCGGCCCGGTGAGCGCAGCCGAGGCGCAGGCGTTCAGCGGCCACATGCTCTTCCAGATGGCCGCGATGTCGGCCGAGGACGGCCTCGTCATGCAGCTCCACCCGGGCGTCCAGCGCAACCACGACCGCGGCGTCCACGCGACGTTCGGCGCGGACATGGGGTACGACATCCCCGTCGCGGTCGAGTACACGCGCGCCCTGCGTCCCCTGCTCGAGGCGTTCGGCCACCACCCGCGCTTCCGGTTCATCGTCTTCACCATCGACGAGACCGCGTACTCCCGGGAGCTCGCCCCCCTCGCGGGGGTCTACCCCGCCATGCGGCTGGGGGCACCCTGGTGGTTCCTCGACTCCCCCGACGGCATGCGCCGCTTCCGCGAGGCCGCGACGGAGACCGCGGGGTTCTACAACACGTCGGGATTCGTCGACGACACCCGCGCCTTCGCGTCCATCCCCGCACGGCACGACCTCGCGCGACGCATCGACGCCGGCTACCTCGCGCGGCTCGTCGTCGAGCACCGCCTCGACCTCGACGAGGCCGTCGAGACCGCCGTCGACCTCGCCCACACCCTGCCGCTCGAGAGCTACCCCCAGCCCTGAGCTCCGCCCGCGCCGGCAGGCGCACCCGCCCCCCGCACCCTGGAGTGACCGTGATCATCACCGATGCCGTCGTCGTCATCACCTGCCCCGGACGCAACTTCGTCACCCTGAAGATCACGACGTCAGACGGGATCGTGGGGCTCGGGGACGCAACAGTCAACGGGCGCGAGATGTCCGTCGCGAGCTACCTCACCGACCACATCGTCCCCATGCTCATCGGGCGCGACGCACGCAACATCGAGGACACCTGGCAGCTGCTGTACCGCGGTGCGTACTGGCGCCGCGGCCCGGTGACGATGGCGGCCGTCGCGGCCGTGGACATGGCGCTGTGGGACATCAAGGCCAAGGCCGCGGGCATGCCGCTGTACCAGCTGCTCGGCGGCGCGTCCCGCGTCGGCGCGCTCGCCTACGGGCACGCGTCCGGCTCGTCGCTCCCGGCCCTGTTCGACTCCGTCCGCAACCACCTCGAGCTCGGCTTCAAGGCGATCCGCATCCAGACCGGCGTGCCCGGGCTCGGTCAGATCTACGGCGTCGGCTCGGACCAGAGCGCGGGCGAGCGCTACGACTACGAGCCGGCGAAGCGCAACCTCCTCGACGGCCGACCGACCCCCGTCGAGGAGGTGTGGGACACCCGCGCCTACCTGCGGCACATCCCCACCGTGTTCGAGGCCGTGCGCAACGAGTTCGGCCCGGAGCTGCCGCTCCTGCACGACGGGCACCACCGCATGACGCCGATCCAGGCGGCCAAGCTCGGCAAGTCCCTCGAGCCGTACGACCTCTTCTGGCTCGAGGACTGCACACCGGGTGAGGACCAGACGGCGCTGCGGCTCGTCCGCCAGCACACGACGACGCCGCTGGCGATCGGCGAGGTGTTCAACACCACGTACGACTACGCGACGCTGCTGCCCGAGCGCCTCATCGACTACGTGCGCTCCGCGGTGACCCACACGGGTGGTGTGACCGCCATGAAGAAGCTCCTCGACTTCGCAGGCATGTACGGCGTGAAGTCCGGCATGCACGGGCCGACGGACATCTCCCCCGTGGGCATGGCCGCCGCGCTGCACATCGACCTCGCGATCCACAACTTCGGCATCCAGGAGTACATGCAGCACTCCGCGCAGACGCTCGAGGTGTTCCACACCTCCTACACGTTCACCGACGGCCTGCTGCACCCGGGCGAGACCCCCGGTCTCGGCGTCGACCTCGA
Organism: Sanguibacter sp. Z41_6; assembly: GCF_059621145.1. Classification (NCBI taxonomy): domain Bacteria; kingdom Bacillati; phylum Actinomycetota; class Actinomycetes; order Micrococcales; family Sanguibacteraceae; genus Sanguibacter; species Sanguibacter sp. Z41_6. Next base: position 282,094 of record NZ_JCAQIF010000004.1, read on the forward strand.
CGAGGAGGCGGCCGCGAAGTTCGAGTACACCCCGGCGTACCTGCCCATCAACCGCCTCGTCGACGGCACGGTCCACGACTGGTGAGTCCCCGTCGTGCCGGCGGGCGGGGTCCCTTCCCCGCCTGCCGGGACGGCTCGTCCCGGCAGGCCGTGTGACGATGGGCAGATGAGTCGACGCGCTGCTATCGAGGAGCGGCGTGCTGCGCTCGAGGGGCGGCGCGCTGCGCTCGAGGGGCGGCGCGCTGCGCTCGAGGAGGACCACCGGCGGGTGCTGAGCAACCTCGCCGAGGTGCGCGACGCACGTTCCGGGCAGTCGGACGACGACGAGCACGACCCGGAGGGCGGCACGACATCGGCCCAGTGGTCCCACCTCACGGGCATCCGGGCAGAGATCGAGGCGAGGATCGCGGAGGTCGACGTCGCGCTCGAGGGCCTCGACGACGGCACCTACGGCATGTGCCGCTCGTGCGGCCGCGCGATCTCCCCCGAGCGGCTCGACGCACGCCCGGCTGCCGACCTGTGCATCGACTGCGCGCGGGCTGCAGCGACGAGGCCGTGACGGCGGGAGCTCGGCGCGCGCCTGGGACAATGGTTGCGTGACACACCCCGACTCCCACGGCCTGTTCGACCTCCCGGCCGGCGCCCGGCAGCCGGGTGCTCGCGTCGTGCTCCTCACGGGGCCCTCGGGCTCCGGCAAGTCGAGCCTCGCGCGCCGCCTCGGCCTGCCGTCGGTCCAGCTCGACGACTTCTACCTCGACGCCGACCACCCCGACCTCCCGCGTCGCTTCGGCATCGCCGACTGGGACTCGCCGACCAGCTGGGACTCCGAGGGCGCACTCCGGGCACTCGTCGAGCTGTGCACGACCGGCCGCGCCGACCTGCCCCTCTACGACATCCCGACCTCACGCCGCACCGGGACGACCCACGCCGACGTCACCGGCGCCACGCTCCTCGTCGCCGAGGGCATCTTCGCCGCTGAGCTCATCGATGCGTGCCGCGCCGAGGGGATCCTCGCGGACGCTCTCTGCGTGACCCGTCCACGGCTCGTGACCTTCTGGTTCCGTCTGCTGCGTGACCTCGGCGAGGGACGCAAGCCCCCGCTCACCCTCGTCCGCCGGGGCTGGGGCCTCCTGCGCGACGAGCCGCGGTCCATCGCGCACTGGGTCGAGCAAGGGTGCCGTCCGCTGCCCGTCGCACAGGCGGAAGCGCACATCCGGTCGCTCGCCCGACGCTGACCCCTCCTCGGCGCCGCGCGAGAGGACCGACACGCTCACATCTTCGTGGGCCGTGGCCTCTAGCGGTGACGCCTGCCCTGGCCTCACACTCTGAACTGGGGCAAGTTCGACAAACCTCGCGAGCCCCGTGAGTGCACGGCGACAGGAGGTGGATCTCATGGTGACGACCGACAGCATCTCCCGCGGGCGCCGCCGGGAACGCGCGACCGTGACCATCAGGGACGTGGCAGCCGCGTCAGGCGTCTCCATCGCGACCGTCTCCCGGTGCTTCAACGGGGGCGAGCGTGTCCTCGCCGAGACGCTCGTGCGCGTCCACGAGGCAGCACGGACCCTCGGGTACAGCCCGTCCCGCACGGCTCGTGGGCTCGTCACAGGCCGGACCTCCAACCTCGGCATCATCCTCCCGGACGTGACCAACCCCTTCTACACGCCTCTTCTCGCCTCGATCGAGTCGGCCGCGCAGCAGCGGGACAACAGCGTGCTCATCGGGGACAGCCGACAGGACCCGGACGCCGAGGAGCGCATCACACGCCGGATGACGAGCCAGACCGACGGTCTGGTCCTCGTCTCGAGCCGCATGCCGGACGACGTGCTGCTGGCGTTGAGCGCCCGGGTACCGGTGGTTCTCGCGAACCGCCTCGTCACGGGCATGGACTGCGCGCTCATCGACATCGCCCCCGCATTCGCCGACGCAGTGCACCACCTCGTCGCGCTCGGCCACGACCGCATCCTCTACCTCGGCGGCCCGGAGACGTCCTGGTCGGGGCGCGCGAAGGAGACCGCTGCCCGGGCTGCCGCCGCGCGGAGCGGCACCACCCTCGCCGTCTGGGGCCCGCACCAGCCCTCGTTCAGCGTCGGGCGGGACCTCGCCGCGGACGTCCTCGCCCAGGGGTTCCGAGCCGTCATCTGCTACGACGACCTCATGGCCCTGGGCGTGATGACCGGGAGCATCGACCTGGGCGTCGCAGTGCCGACCCGGCTGAGCGTCGTGGGATGCGACGACTCCCTGCCCGCCGGGTTCGCCCGGCCGGCGCTGACGACCATCCGCGCCCGCTCCGACGAGCTGGGGCAGGACGCCGTGGACCTGCTCATGCGACGGATGGCGGAGCCGGACGCGTCCGCGCAGGTGCGCCAGGTTCCCGCCCGCCTCGTCGTCCGTGACTCCACGGCGCCCGCCAGCACGATCTGACGACCCGCGCGCCAGCGCCATCAGGTGCTCCCACGACGAGGGCCGACGTGCGACGTGCCGGGCAGATCGGTCCGTGGGAGGCTCGGGAAATGAAGCAATCCTCAGACCTCACCCGTCAGATCGGTGTTCTCGTCCTCGCGGTGCTCGCCATCGTGGGCGCCACGATCGGCTCCGGCGCCTTCGGCGGCACACCGATCGCCGAGGCCGCTGACGGCGCTCTGTCTGCGACGGCCACCCCGGTCGCACCGGGATCGACGGCGTTCTCGATCTGGTCCGTCATCTATGCGGGGCTCCTTGGGTACGCCGTGTGGCAGGCCCTCCCCGCGCAGCGGACGAACGCGCGGCAGCGGGAGCTGGGGTGGTTGGCGGTCGCGTCGCTCATCCTCAACGCGGCGTGGATCCTCACGGTCCAGGCGGAGATCCTGTGGTTGAGCGTCCTGACGATCCTCTCCCTGCTCGTCGTCCTCGTCCTCATCCTCCTCGTGTGCCTGCGCACGCGGGCGTCGTCGAAGGTCGAGGTGGTGCTCGTCGACGGGACGTTCGGGCTGTACCTGGGGTGGGTGACGATCGCGACGATCGCGAACGTCGCGGCGACGCTCAAGGCGGCGGACGTGGGCGACCTGCTCCTGGGCGCGACCGGATGGTCCGTCGTGCTGCTCGGGGCTGCCGCGGTCATCGGGGTGGCGTACGCCGTGGCGACGCACGGGCGCCTGTCCATCGCCGTCGCGCTGGCGTGGGGCTTGACGTGGGTCGCGATCGCTCGCGCCACGGGCGATCTGGAGAACACCCCGGTGGCGGTGGCGGCGGGGATCGCCGCGGCGGTGACGCTCGTGTCTGCGGTCGTCGTCCGGCTCGTGCGCGGTCGCAGGACGGCACGCCCCGGGGCGGTCGCGGCCACCACCGCCTGACGCCCAGCGGCCGGGTGGGCCTGGCACGCAGGTGCAGCACGGCCGCCCGCAGGACGCGCGACACAATGGCCCCGCACGACACAGAACGGCCCCGCACCAGAGCAGGTGCGGGGCCGTTCGTGTGCTGCAGCGGGTCGGCGCGGCGGTCAGTCGGCCGTCGCGGCGGCTGCTCCGCCACCCGGTGCGGGCGGCAGGTCGGTGATGTTCACCGGTCCGTCGTTCACGGGGAGAGACCCGGCGGGGACCGCCACCGGCTGGCGCTTGTGCAGGGACTTCGGCACGCCACGGAAGCTGAACTCTCCGAGGATGCCCTCGCCCTCGGCGTCGACGAGGACGACCTCGCCGGCCTTGATCTCACCGAAGAGGATCTTCTCCGAGAGCACGTCCTCGATGTCGCGCTGGATGGCACGGCGCAGCGGACGGGCACCGAGCACCGGGTCGTAGCCCTTCTCGGACAGGAGGACCTTCGCGGCGTCGGTGAGCTCGATCGCCATGTCCTTGTCCTGCAGACGCGAGTCGAGCCGCGCGATCATGAGGTCGACGATCGCGACGATCTCGTCCTGCGAGAGCTGCGGGAAGACGACGACGTCGTCGACACGGTTGAGGAACTCGGGCCGGAAGTGCTGCTTGAGCTCTTCGTTGACCTTCGTCTTCATGCGCTCGTAGTTCGTGCCGAGGTTCCCGCCGGCGTTGAACCCGGTCTGGACGCCCTTGGCGATGTCCCGGGTGCCGAGGTTGGTCGTCATGATGATCACGGTGTTCTTGAAGTCGACGACGCGACCCTGGGAGTCCGTGAGGCGCCCGTCCTCGAGGATCTGCAGGAGCGAGTTGAAGATGTCGGCGTGCGCCTTCTCCACCTCGTCGAACAGGACCACGGAGAACGGCTTGCGCCGCACCTTCTCGGTGAGCTGTCCACCTTCGTCGTACCCGACGTAGCCGGGGGGCGAGCCGAACAGGCGCGAGACGGTGTGCTTCTCCGAGAACTCGGACATGTCGAGCTGGATGAGCGCGTCCTCGTCACCGAAGAGGAACTCGGCGAGCGCCTTGGCGAGCTCCGTCTTACCGACACCCGTGGGGCCGGCGAAGATGAACGACCCACCGGGACGCTTGGGGTCCTTGAGCCCGGCGCGGGTGCGCCGGATCGCCTGGGACAGCGCCTTGATGGCGGCGTCCTGGCCGACGATGCGCTTGTGGAGCTCCTTCTCCATGTTGAGCAGGCGGGTGGACTCCGCCTCGGTGAGCTTGAACACCGGGATACCGGTGGACAGGGCGAGCACCTCGGCGATCAGGTCCTCGTCCACCTCGGAGACGGTGTCCATGTCCCCGGCCTTCCAGGCCTTCTCCTTGTCGGCGCGCTGCTGCGTGAGCTGCTTCTCGCTGTCACGCAGGCGTGCGGCCTTCTCGAAGTCCTGCTCGTCGATCGCCGACTCCTTGTCGCGGCGCGCCTCGGCGATCTTGTCGTCGAGCTCGCGCAGCTCCGGCGGAGCGGTCATCCGGCGGATGCGCAGGCGCGCTCCCGCCTCGTCGACGAGGTCGATGGCCTTGTCCGGCAGGAACCGGTCGTTGACGTAGCGGTCCGCGAGGGTCGCTGCAGCGACGAGGGCACCGTCCGTGATGGACACTCGGTGGTGCGCCTCGTAGCGGTCACGCAGACCCTTGAGGATCTCGATGGCGTGCGGGAGGGACGGCTCGGCCACCTGGATGGGCTGGAACCGACGCTCGAGCGCCGCGTCCTTCTCGACGTGCTTGCGGTACTCCTCGAGCGTCGTCGCACCGATCGTCTGCAGCTCACCGCGGGCGAGCATCGGCTTGAGGATCGACGCGGCGTCGATGGCGCCCTCGGCCGCACCCGCACCGACGAGGGTGTGGATCTCGTCGATGAACAGGATGATGTCGCCGCGGGTGCGGATCTCCTTGAGGACCTTCTTCAGGCGCTCCTCGAAGTCACCGCGGTAGCGGGACCCGGCGACGAGCGCACCGAGGTCGAGGGTGTACAGCTGCTTGTCCTTGAGCGTCTCGGGGACGTCCCCGGCGACGATGTCCTGGGCGAGGCCCTCGACGACGGCCGTCTTGCCGACGCCGGGCTCACCGATGAGGACCGGGTTGTTCTTGGTGCGGCGGCTGAGCACCTGCATGACGCGCTCGATCTCCTTCGAGCGCCCGATGACGGGGTCGAGCTTGCCCTCGCGGGCGGCCTGCGTGAGGTTGCGGCCGAACTGGTCGAGCACGGCCGAACCGGCGGGCGTACCCTCGCTCGGGCTGCCGGCGGCGACGGGCTCCTTGCCCTGGTAGCCGGACAGGAGCTGGATGACCTGCTGGCGGACCCGGTTGAGGTCCGCGCCGAGCTTCGTCAGCACCTGGGCGGCGACGCCCTCGCCCTCGCGGATGAGGCCGAGCAGGATGTGCTCGGTGCCGATGTAGTTGTGTCCGAGCTGCAGCGCCTCGCGCAGCGACAGCTCCAGGACCTTCTTGGCGCGCGGGGTGAACGGGATGTGCCCCGACGGCGCCTGCTGACCCTCACCGATGATCTCGGTCACCTGTGAGCGGACCGCGTCGAGCGAGATGCCCAAGGACTCGAGGGCCTTGGCTGCGACGCCCTCCCCCTCGTGGATGAGACCGAGCAGGATGTGTTCGGTCCCGATGTAGTTGTGGTTGAGCATCCGCGCCTCTTCTTGGGCAAGGACGACCACCCGACGGGCTCGGTCAGTAAATCTCTCGAACATGTTCGCTCCTCACGGGTGCGGGCCGGAACTGGAGGGTCCAGGCCTGACCGCACCGACTCTAGTGGGCGACAACGGGTGGGAGCGGCTCGATATGCCCTTGTTCGCCAGCGGCGTGACGATGCGCACGCCCGGGCCCTCCGCCCGCGTCGTCCGGTCAGGCACGGGCACCGACCCCGCGTCCGCACGACCGGGTGCTCAAGATCACGACCGGTCCCTCCGATGAGAGGGCAGTGAGCATCCGACGCTCACCCCCCTGAGCTCGCAGCTCATCGCACCCGGTTCCCGTCGGGACCGTGAAAGAGGTCCGCGTGATGACCACCCTCAGAGCCGGTCTGGCACTCGGTCTGCTCGCCCTCTTCTACGTCCTCGTCGTCGGCCTCGTCGTGGCGCTCGGCATGCTCAGCATCCTGGCGTACCGGGCTGGCTGGACGTCGGCCGGCACCGCGCTCGTCGTCGGCACGATCGGGGCCGCAGCTGGTGTCGTGACCGCGCTGCGCACGATCCGCGCCGTGCGGGACGAACCCGAGCCAGGGCTGGTCCTGGCCCGGGAGACGGCACCGGAGCTGTGGGCCGTCGTCGTCGAGATCGCCGGGATCGCGGGCACCCGCGTGCCCGACGAGATCCGGCTGGTCGGCGACGTCGAGGCCGCCGTCACGGAGGACGGGCGGTTCATGGGCCTCCTGCCGGGGTTCCGGCGCCTGTACCTCGGCGCGCCGCTCGTGCAGGGACTCGACGTGCTGCAGCTGCGGGCCGTGCTCGCCCACGAGCTCGGCCACTACTCACGCAACCACACCCGCCTCGGTGCCATCACCTACCGAGGGCGGACAGCGATCCTCACCACCGTGGAGGCGCTCTCGGACCACCTCGTGGGCTGGGTCCTGCGCCCGTACGCCTTCCTCTACGTGCTCGTGTCCGCGGCGTCGAGCAGGCGGCAGGAGCTGGAGGCCGACGAGCTCTCCGTCCGCGTCACCAGCCGTGCCGCGGCGCAGAGCGCTCTCGTCGAGGCCGGAGCCCTCGCCGGGGCGTGGGCCTTCTACCTGCGGGCCTACGTCGAGTCCGCCTGGGAGGACGGGTCCGCTCCGCGGGCCGCCGACTTCTTCAACGGTTTCCCCGCGATGCTCACCGCACGCCCAGGACTCCTCGCCGAGCTGCGCGCGGCGGAGCAGCAGGACGCAGGTTCCGCGTGGGACAGCCACCCCCCGACACCCGTCCGCGTCGCAGCGATGGCAACCATGCCGGATCCCGAGGTGCCCTCGGACGCCCGCCCCGCCTGGGTGCTCATCCCGGACTTCGAGGGAGTGACCGCTGCCCTCGCCGAGCACGTCGTGGACTTCGACGACCGCACGCTCCTGCCGTGGGACGAGCTCACGGCGCGGGCAGTCGGGGCCGACATCCAGCGGATCGCGGACAGCGTGCTCCGCTCGTCCGCGCACATCGACGCAGCGTCCACGTCCACCCCCACCGCCGCAACGGTGCTCGACCTGCTCGAGACCGGGCGTGGGGCCCTCCTGGCACATGAGCTGGGGGTCGGAGCTGCCGCTGCCTCCGCCGAGGACGGGCACGAGACGCGCGAGGAGGTCTCGCTGCACGACTGCATCACCGCCCTTCTCCAGGCGGCCGTGCTGCACGCAGGGGCGGCCCGGGTGCAGCACTCCTGGGCGGACTCCGCTCAGCTGGTGGGGCCGGACGGGCCGCTCGACCTCGCCGGGATCGCCGCACTCGCGATCGACCCCACGACGACATCCGCGGCGCGCTCCCGCCTCGAGTCGCTCGGCGTCGACCTCGACGCACTGCGCCCCGTCGCCGACCGCGAGACGGCGCACGGGTCGGAGCTGCTCGGAGGTCTCGCGACGGTCCACGTGGACGACGCTCCGCACGACCTGTACCTGCTCGACCTCGGCTTCGTCCTCGTCCCGGCGCCGAAGTCGACGGACCGCGGCAAGGACCGCATGCTCGCCGTCCTCGCGTCCACCACGGTGCTCGCGCTGGCCCAGGCGCACACCTTCGTGCCGTTCGAGGAGATCGCCGGTGGGCGGGTGGACAAGGCGATCCCGTTGCGGGCCGAGATCTCCCTGCGTGACGGGACCACGATGCGCCTCAAGGCCAGCTGGTCGGGCGACCGGCTGACCAAGGACAGCGACGAGCTCGTCGCGGGGCACCTCGAGGCGATCCTCGCCGCCCGAGGTCGGAGCGGGGTCGAGGTCTGAGCGGCGGTGCTGGTCGCTGCGGGCCGCGACCAGCACCTGGGCCGGCTCAGCGCCCCCGCAGCTCCCGGTAGCGCGCGACGAGGGCGTTCGTCGAGCCGTCGGCGTCGGCGGCGGGCGCCTCTGCGGACGTGAGCTTCGGGGCGAGCTGGTTGGCCATGACCTTCCCGAGCTCGACGCCCCACTGGTCGAACGCGTTGATGCCCCAGATCACCGACTGGACGAAGGTGATGTGCTCGTAGAGCGCGACGAGCTGGCCGAGCACCGACGGCGTGAGCTTCTCCGCGAGGATCGTGTTCGTCGGCCGGTTGCCGGGCATGACCCGGTGCGGGACGACCGCCTCGGGGCTGCCGTCGGCGGCGACCTCCTCGGCGGTCTTGCCGAACGCGAGCGCGGCGGTCTGCGCGAAGAAGTTCGACATGAAGAGGTCGTGCATCTCACCGAGGTCGTGGTTGGGCACCGCGAAACCGATGAAGTCGGCGGGCGTCACCTTCGTGCCCTGGTGGAGCAGCTGGTAGAAGGCGTGCTGCCCGTTGGTGCCGGGCTCGCCCCAGAAGATCTCGCCGGTCTGCGTCGCGAAGCCCTCGGCGACGTTGTCGGAGACAGGGGTGCCGTCGAGGTGCACGGACTTGCCGTTCGACTCCATGGTCAGCTGCTGGAGGTAGGCGGGGAACCGGTGCAGGTACTGGCTGTAGGGCAGCACGGCGTGGCTGCCGGTGCCGTAGAAGTTGTTGTACCAGACGTTGAGCAGGCCCATGAGGACGGGGACGTTCTCGGCGAACGGCGTCGTGCGGAAGTGCACGTCCATGGCGTGGAAACCGTCGAGCATCTGCCGGAACCCGTCCGGGCCGATGGAGAGCATGAGCGCGAGCCCCACGGCGGAGTCGAACGAGTAGCGTCCACCCACCCAGTCCCAGAACCCGAACATGTTGGCGGTGTCGATGCCGAACTCGGCGACCCGCTCCGCGTTGGTGGACACGGCGACGAAGTGCTTCGCGACCGCGGACTCGTCGCCCCCGTAGGCCTCGACGAGCCACTGCCGTGCGGTGCGCGCGTTGGTGAGCGTCTCCTGCGTGCCGAACGTCTTGGACGCGACGATGAACAGGGTCGACTCGAGGTCGAGGCCGTGGACCTTCTCGTAGACGTCCGTGGGGTCGATGTTGGAGACGAACCGGCACTCGATGCCGCGGTCCGCGTAGGCACGCAGCGCCTCGTACGCCATGACGGGACCGAGGTCCGAGCCGCCGATACCGATGTTGACGACCGTCGTGATGCGCTTGCCGCTGTGCCCGGTCCACTCCCCCGAGCGGACGGAGTCCGCGAACACGCCCATGCGGTCGAGCACGGCGTGCACGTCGGCGACGACGTCCTGCCCGTCGACGACGAGCGTCGCGTCGCGCGGGAGCCGCAGCGCGGTGTGCAGCACGGCCCGGTCCTCCGTGGTGTTGATGTGCTGGCCGGTGAACATCGCCTCGATCTTCTCCGCGAGGCCCGCCTCCTCCGCGAGCGCGACGAGCGCCTCGACGGTCGTGCGTGCGACGAGGTTCTTGGAGTAGTCGAGGTGGAGGTCCGCCGCGTCGGCCGTGAGCCGGGTCGCGCGCTCGGGGTCGGCGTCGAACAGGTCACGGAGGGAGATGCCGGACAGGTCCGAGTGCTCGGCGGCGAGCGCCTGCCATGCGGTGCTGCCGGTGAAGTCGTACGAGGTCACGGGGTTCCCCTTCGAGAGGTGGGCGGACGTGGGCGACGGCGGTGTCACTGGCACCGACTGTTCCACGAACGACCCTACCGACCCGCGCCTCCCGCGACCACGCCTCCGCTGGCCGCGCCGCGTGCGCCGCCTGTCTCTCGCCATGGGCCCGGTCGGAGCCGCCCGTGCTCCGGGTGGGAAGATGGACGGCATGACGGAGCTAGCCTTGCACGTGGTCCTCGATCGCCTCACCGGGGAGGTCGTCGAATCCCTGGGGGTGTGGGAGGACGCCGACGCCGCCCTGGAGGAGATCACCGAGCAGCACCCCGCGGAGCCCGGTCGTTACGCCGTCCGCACGCTCCTGGACGCCGGAGGTCTCACTGACGAGACCTTCACCCAGGCGCCGTACGGCCCGTCGGAGGTGCCGGTCCCGCCCGTCGCGACGCTCACGGACGGCACCCTCCTCACGGCGTCCTTCGCGGCGACCGTCGGCAGGGCGCGCTGCACCTTCCGCCTCCCGACGGGCACGGTGTGCGGAGCGCAGATCCTCACGCCCGACGTCACGAGCACCACCCCGACGGGCGACGTCGTCGTGCCCGCCGACGCGTGGGCCGCCTGGGACACGGGCCGCTGCCTGGAGCACGTCGGCGCCTGAGCGCAGCACCCGTCCGGCCCGGAGGGACGTGAGCGGACGACGACCTCAGTCGCGGTAGAGCGCGAGGACCTGCGCACCGATGACGTCGACGTCGAACCGCGCTGCCTGCCGCACCTGCCGCTCGCTCGCGCGGTCGCGGGCGGCGCGGTCGGTGACGAACCGCGCGAGGAGCGCCGCGAAGGCGGTCGTGTCCGACGCGTCGACGAGCTGCTCCTCGAGCCCGTCCATGACCGTCCGGTAGCCCGGGTTGTCGCCGGCGAGCACCACCCCGCGGCTCGCCGCGAGCGCCTCGACGACGCTGATGCCGAAGCTCTCCCCGCCGGTCGAGGGCAGTGCGACGACGTCGGCGCCCGCAAGGAGCGCCGCCTTGTCCTCCTCCGCCACGAAGCCCGCGAACTCCACGACGTCGGACAGCCCGTTCGCCCGGACGTACCCGCCGAGGGTCTCGCGGAGCGGCCCGGTGCCACCGACGACGACGCGCACCGGGACGTCGGTGAGCGCGCGCAGGGCGACGACGGCCCGCAGCAGCTCCCCCGCGCCCTTGCGCTCCACGAGCCGGCCGAGGAAGACGATCCGCACGGGCTCGTCGGCCGACGACTCCTGCCCACCCGACGGCTCCTGCCCACCCGAGGTCCCCTGGGCACCCGAGGTCCCCTGGGTACCCGGCGGCCCGGTCGGGTGTGCGCGGCGCGCCACCTCCGCGTCGCGGGCGCGCGTGAACCGCTCCACCTCGACGGGGTTGCCGATGACCACGGGCGACACGTGCAGGGCCTCGGCGGCGAAGGCCGCGGCGGGTGCCGACACCGCGACGACGTGGGAGAAGCGCCGTAGCTGGCGTCGCTGGACGAGCCCGAGCAGGCGCGTGCCCCACCGCGTGAGCGCCGTCCAGGGAAGGATGTGGAACGTCCCGACGACCCGCGTCGAGGGCGCGGCTCGCGCGACGAGACGCCCCGCCAGCAGCGGGCTGTACGGCATGTTCACGTGCAGGACGTCGAACCCCACGTCCGCGAGCACCTCGTCGACAGCCCGCGCGGACGCGGGCAGCGGGATGCCCAGCCGGTTGCCGTTGAACCGCAGGCGCAGGTTCCGCGCGAGTGAGTGCAGACCGGGCAGGTCGGTCCGTCCGGTCGTGCTCGTGAGGTAGTGGACGTCGTGGCCCTGACGCGTGAGCCACGCACCGAGGGTGAGGACGTGCTGCTGCACGCCGTCCGGTCGGTCGAGGGAGTCGTCGATGACGAGCCCGACCCGCAGCGGACGCTCGCTCATGAGTCGAGGATGATCGTCACCGGGCCGTCGTTGACGAGCTCCACCTGCATGTCCGCGCCGAACCGCCCGGTGCCGACGGTCAGGCCCCGCGCGCGCAGATCGTCGACGACCGCCGCGACGAGGGGCTCCGCGACGGCGCCGGGCGCGGCGGCGTTCCACGACGGCCGCCGCCCCTTGCGGGTGTCGGCGTAGAGCGTGAACTGGCTGACGACGATGGCGGGCGCGCCGAGATCGACCGCCCCCACCTCGCCGGACGCACCGGGGAAGATCCGCAGCTCGGCGACCTTCCGCGCGATCGTCGCGGCGTCGCCCGGCCCGTCGTCGTGCGTCACGCCGACGAGCGCGACGAGACCAGGACCGTCGAACGCCGCGAGGACCTCGTCACCCGTGGTCACCCGGGCGCGCGCGACCCGCTGCACGACTGCGCGCACGGGTCACCACCGACCGGAGGAGCCGCGATCCCGGTAGCCGCTGATCGACGGCCGCACGTCCGTGAGGTAGATCGCGGCCGGGACGACGACGAACAGCGCCCACAGGCCGAGGTAGCCGCCGCCGATCGGCGGGAAGAGGCCGATGAAGCCGAGCACGGCGAACACCGCGAGCAGTCCCACCCAGAAGCCCTTGGTGCGCTTGCCGGCGCTGACGAAGGCGGCGGGGCGACGGCGCGCGGCGTCGACGAGCGCGAACACCTCGGCGGCGAACAGCACGGCTGAGATGAGAGCGAGGAGGTACAGCTGGAGGTCGTCGAACATGGTCACCAGCCTAGGGTCATAACGGGGCGAGGGCGTCCCGCGCCTCCCGCGGGTCCGCCCCGGCCGCCTCGGCGAGGTCGACGACCGCGGACCTGAGGATGAGCATGAGCGACTGCACCTGCCACTGCCCGTCGCCGAGCAGCCCGGGCGCGGCGCGCCCGGCGACCTCGAGGACGAGCGACAGCGACGGGCGAGGGTAGCGCCCGGCGGCGACGTCCTCCGCAAGCTCCCGCGTGGCCTTGCCCAGGTCGTCGAGCAGTGCCGCGAGGCGCTCGACGTCGTCACCACCGGCCGGCAACGACAGCGCCCGCCGGGCGATGACGCGGACGGTGCGCATCGCCCGGTCGGCGAGCACGGCCGTGCGCTCGAGCTCGGCGAGCTCCTTGCGGTACCGCCGCCCGGCTGCCGTGACCCGGGCCGTGGCGAGCGCGTCGCGCGCCGACGTCTGCCACTCGTCGAGCGCCGGCTCCGACGCGCGGCCGCGGACGAGGGCGTGCTCCTTGTCCGTGTCGTCCCCGGTCCGCAGGCCCGTGGCGATCGCCTGGAGGGTGTCCGCGACCTCCCCGAGGCCCTCCCCGCCGACGCGCCTGGGCGCACGGCGCGGGTCGCCCGGGGTGAGTGCGGTCGCGAGCAGCGCGACGGCCGCACCGACGAGCGCGTCCGTCCACCGCCCCAGCCCGCCGCCCGTCGAGGCGAGCGGCAGACCGATGATGACGATGGCCTGCACCCCCGCCTGCGTGGCCATGAGCGGGCCGCGGTCGACGAACCGGGCGAGCAGGGCGGAGAGCCCCAGGACGAGGCCGATCTGCCAGGCACCGGTCCCCATGAGGTGGAGCAGGATCTCCCCGAGGCCGACGCCGAGCGTCACCCCGATGCCGAGCTCGAGCACCCGGCGGATGCTGCGGTCGGCGGTGAATCCCAGACAGATCCACGCGCACACCGGCGCGAAGAAGGGGTACTGGTGCCCGAACAGCAGCCCCGCGAGCCAGAACGACACGGTCACGGCGATGGACGCCACGAGGACGGGCAGCGCTGCGCTGCGGACTCTCGAGCGGCCCTGCCGGACCTTGCTCGCGAGGAGGAGTCTCACCGGGGCGTGAGGCCTCGGGCGACGGGACCGCGCGGCGCCGGGCGGTCCGTGGAGACCCCTTCGCCCGGGACGATGACCTCCTGGCCGGCGGCGACGGCCCCACCGTCGCACGCGACGAGCAGGTCCGTGTCGACGGGCGCGCTGCGCTTGATGACGGCGAGCGCGATGGGCCCCACCTCGTGGTGCCGCGCCACGCTCGTCACCGTCCCGACGACGCGGTCCCCGGCCTCGACCTCCGCGCCCCGCTCGGGGAGCAGGTGACCGGAGCCGTCGAGGTGCGCCATGACGAGGCGCCGCGGCGGGCGCCCCAGGTTGTGCACCCGAGCGACGGTCTCCTGTCCCCGGTAGCACCCCTTGCGCAGGTGGACCGCGGTGCGCAGCCAGTCGAGCTCGTGCGGGATCGTCTTGTGGTCCACCTCGGTCGCGAGGCGCGGGCGCCAGGCGGCGACGCGCAGGGCCTCGCTCGCCCACGTCCCGGCGAGCCGCCACCCGGCGGCCTCACGCGCGGCGACCGCGTCGACGATCTCGTCCCGGGGCACGAGGACGAGGCGCCACGGCCGCTCGGCGCCCGGGTGCTCGTCGTCCGGCGGGCCGTAGCGGGTGCCGCCGGGAGCGGTGCGCGGCCAGGAGTCGCGCCACGTGACGGGTTCGCCCTCGCCCGCCTCGGCGTCGACCGGCTCGCCGAGCACGGCCCACTGCGCGCTGACGTCCTCGACCTCGACGCGCAGCGCGAACTTCATCCGCGTGAGCCAGGCCGTGAGCGCCGGGGCGTGGCTGCCCTCGGTGATCAACCACGTCGTGGCGCCGTCGTCGACGACGGACAGCGCGTGCTCGACGTGACCGTGCGGGGAGAGCACGAGGGTCTCGGTGGAGTGCCGCGGCGCCAGCCCGGTGAGCTCCTGGGACGTGATGGAGTGCAACCAGCTGAGACGGTCGGGGCCGCTCACCGTGACGACGCCCGCGTGGGAGAGGTCGACGACCGCGCCGCCGGCGACGAGCGCGCGCTGCTCCGCCGTGGGGTCCCCGTAGTGCCACGCGACCCCGGTGTCAGGACCGGCGGCCGCGACGGCGCCCCGGCGGGACAGGAGCGGGCTCGTCCACGTCGTCCCGGACGCCGACGTCATCTCAGGCGTCCACTCGGGAGAGGTTCGCGGAGGCGTAGGACTGCAGCGGGTTCCCGAACGCCGCGAGCTCCCACACCCACATGAGGTTGCCCTCGACGAGGCCGTACAGCCGCTTGGACGCGGTGACCTCGGCGGCGGTGGCCGTCCTGGCGATGAGGTCGTCGACGAGGTCGATGCGGCCGTTGCCGATCGCACCCGCGTACAGCGTCAGTCGACCGGCCGGGTCGGCGAGCATGACCTCGAGGGGCGTCTTGTCGGCCGGGAAGTCCTCCGGCCGCTCCGGCGGCACGCGCCAGTACCCGGTCTCCGTCGACCACACCGTCAGCGCGGCGGCACTCTCGGTCGGGCGGTCGGCGGCGGGCCAGTCGTCCGGCACCGTCTCCGGGACGGAGGGCTCGAGCAGCCGGATCGTCGACTCGTAGCGCAGGTACGGTCCACCGTCGTGGTCGAACACGACGTCCTGGACGAACGCCGCCTCGTCGATCCCGGGGTAGGCGACGACGCCTTCGCCCCGCCAGGACCCCACGAGCCAGGCCAGCGGGTAGACCTCAGGGGCGAGGCCGTCTGGCAGCGCGAAGGCCACGGTCAGCGCTGTCCCTTGAAGAGCTTGTAGACGACGTAGAACGCGAACCATGTGATGACGAGCGTCGCCGCGATCAACAGCCCGAGGTACGTCAGCTCCAGTGCGTGAAGGTCCATGCGCTCATCCTACGTCGCGCTACCCTGACCGCATGAGCGACCCCGCACCGCGTGCGTCACAGCGACTCGTCATCAAGACCACGGCAGGCACGGAGCGTCCGGAGGCGACGAACCAGGCCTTCACCGTCGCTGCCGCCGCGATCGCCGCGGGCGTCGAGGTGAGCCTGTGGCTCACGGGCGAGTCAGCATGGTTCGCCCTCCCCGGACGCGCCGCCGAGCTCGTGCTCGAGCACGCCGCTCCCCTGCCCGACCTCCTCGAGACGCTCCTCGAGGCCGGGACCGTCACGCTCTGCACCCAGTGCGCGGCCCGCCGCGGCATCGGGCCGGACGACGTGCTCCCGGGCGTGCGGATCGCGGGAGCGCCCCGCTTCGTCGAGGAGATCATGGCGCCCGGCACGCAGGCACTCGTCTACTAGGCGATGAGCAGCCGGCCGACGACGTAGACGAGGATCCCGCCCACCGCCACCGGCAGCACGATCGCGGCGAGCGCCGCACGAGGGCTGCGCAGCTCCGGCAGGCGGTCGAAGAGCAGGTGCAGCGCAACGACGAGCCCGCCCGTGACGAGCCCCGTCCAGATGCCGCTCAGCCACGTGGTTCCCGGCATGACGTAGCCGACCGCCACCCCGGCCGCGACGGCGACCGCGACGGTCGCGGTGAGGACGAGCGGCAGCGCCAGCCGGACCGCGGAGACTGCGGACGCCGCGGCGATCGACACCGCACAGCACACGACGAGCGACGTCCCGTCGTCGGACTTGTCCGACGCGATCCACCCCGCCGTGCACGCGGCGACCACGAGCCCGCTCACGCCGCCGCACAACGACTCGACGAGGCGTTCGCGCCCGTCCGCCCGCAACAGCTCGTTGATGAACGCCAGCAGCACGCCCATCGCGATGACGAGCGGCAGGTACCGCAACCACGGGTCCGTGTACGTCACCTGCACCGCGGCGAGCGCACCGAGGCCCGGGAGGACGACGACGAGGAAGGATCCGCCCGGGGCGGGCAGACCCAGGAGCGACGCCCACCCGAGCGCGAAGAGGACGACGAGGACCGCCAGGACGACCAGGAGCGCGACGCCTCCGAGGTACGCACCGCAGGCGATGGCGGCGGCCGCACAGGCCGTGGCGACTGCGCGCGACGAGAGATTCACAGGCCCGAGTCTCCCAGATTCGACGGGTCCCGCCCCACCCGCGGCAGTGAGCATGGAACAATCGGGGCCGAGCAGGGTCCGCGCGAGCGACACCCCGAGCTCCGGCGTCCATCGCATTCCGGTGGTCGCCCGTCGGAGAAGAGGTGAATCTCATGGCCACGTTGCTGCTCCTCACACCCACCGCGGGTGGGTCCGCGCAGGTCCTTCCCGCGCTGGGGCTCCTCACCCACCGGATCCGCGTGCTGCCCATGGAGCCGTCGGCCCTCGTGGACGCCCCGGACTCGGACGTCGTGCTCATCGACGCGCGTCGGGACCTTGCGGGTGCCCGGACCACCTGCCGGCTGCTGCGTGCCACCGGCCTGAGCATCCCGATCGTCCTCATCCTCACCGAGGGCGGGCTCATGGTCGTCACCGCCGAGTGGGGCGCGGACGACATGCTGCTCGACAGCGCCACCCCCGCGGAGGTCGACGCCCGGCTGCGGCTCGCCCGCGAGCGCAGCACGCACGGTGGCGCGCAGGACCAGCCCGAGGAGATCTCCTCCGGCGAGCTCATGATCGACGCGAGCGGGTACACCGCCCGTCTGCGCGGCACCCCGCTCGACCTCACGTACAAGGAGTTCGAGCTCCTCAAGTACCTCGTCCAGCACCCGGGTCGTGTCTTCACGCGCGCCCAGCTGCTCCAGGAGGTCTGGGGCTACGACTACTACGGGGGCACCCGGACCGTCGACGTCCACGTGCGTCGCCTGCGGGCCAAGCTCGGCCCCGAGTTCGAGCAGCTCATCGGCACGGTGCGCAACGTCGGCTACCGCTTCGACGCACCCAAGGACCGTCGAGCCGCGCAGGTGGCTGACACCCTCGCGCTCGACGCCGCGGAGCTGGCAGCGAGGGAGCGTGAGGTCTCGGACGTCCCCGACCCGGGGCCGTCGGCCACGGAACCCGTCCGGTGACCTCGGACTACAGCGACGTCCTCATTCCCGGCGACTGGCGGCACGAGTTCGTCCCCGCGAACGGGGCGCGCTTCCACGTGGCACTGGCGGGGCCGACAGACCCGAGGGCGCCGCTCGTCGTGCTGCTCCACACCTTCCCGCAGTTCTGGTGGGCCTGGCGCGCGCAGCTCGTCGCCCTCGGCGAGGCGGGATACCGGGTGGCCGCGCTGGACCTGCGCGGCACCGGAGCCTCCGACAAGCCCCCGCTCGGCTACGACGTGCCCAGTCGCACCCGCGACGTCGCCGGCGTCATCCGTTCGCTCGGTGCGGAGCGCGCCACGATCGTCGGGCACGGTCTCGGCGGGACCGTCGCGTGGGCGATGGCCGCCCTCCAACCCGTCGTGACGTCCGCCGTCGGTGCGGTCAGTGCGCCCCACCCCGGCGTGCTCCACCTGCCGCTGCGGAGCGTGCTCACGCGCCGGGGGGCGGCCCGGTTCGCCTACCTGCAGCTCCCGGTCGTCCCCGAACGCGCACTGGCTCGCGGGGACCTCCTCGCCACCCTCCTGCGTGAGTGGAGCGTCGCCCCGTGGTCCGACGAGGCGATGGAGACCTACCAGACCGCGATGCGTGTCCCGTTCGCGGCGCACAGCTGCCTCGACGCGGTGCGCTGGTTCGCACGCACGTCCTCGACGGCCAGCGGCCGCCGGTTCCTCGCTGCCGTGCGGGCGCCGATCGACGTCCCGGTGCTGCAGCTGCACGGCGAGGCCGATCCGCTCGCGCGGCTCGAGGTGGCCGACCTCGAGAGCTCGGCGTTGTGCCGGGACCTGCGGTTCGAGGTCGTGCCGGGGGCAGGGCACTTCCTCCCCGAGGAGGCGCCCGACGCCGTCTCCGAGCTCCTCCTCGACTGGCTCGGGAGCATCCCGGACCGCGCGGTCAGCTGGACCTGAGCAGGCCGCTGGCGATCTCCGGGTCCGTCTCGCCGACGCCGTAGGACGGGCACAGCGCGGCGACGGGGCACGCCCCGCACGCCGGGCGCCGCGCGAAGCACACCCGCCGCCCGTGGAAGATGACCCGGTGCGAGAAGACGGTCCAGTCCCTCTTCGCGATGAGCGCGGCGATCTCGTGCTCCACCCGCACGGGGTCCTCGCTCGTCGTCCACCCCCACCGCCTCACGAGGCGACCGACGTGGGTGTCGACGGTGATGCCCGGGACGCCGAACGCGTCCCCGAGCACGACGTTCGCGGTCTTGCGTCCGACGCCCGGGAGCGAGACGAGGTCGTCGAGACGTGCCGGGACCTCCCCGCCGAACCGCTCGACGAGCGCGACCCCGATCCCCGACAGCGCTCGGGCTTTGGGCCGGTAGAACCCCGTCGAGCGGATGAGCTCCTCGATCTCCGCCGGGTCCGCCGCGGCGTACGCCGCGGCGTCGGGGAACCGCGCGAAGAGTGCGGGGGTGACCTGGTTGACGCGCTTGTCCGTGCACTGGGCCGACAGGACCGTGGCGACGAGCAGCTGCAGGGGGGACGTGAAGTCGAGCTCGCAGCGGGCGTCGGGGTGCACGGCGGCGAGCTCGCGGTTCATCCGTCGGGCCCGGCGCACGAGAGCCAGCGGCGGGCCGGGACGCTCAGCGCCGCCTGTGCTCGGCATCGGGGCCTCCGTCTGGTCGCGCGCGTGATGACGGTCTCAGGGTCTCGACGCTCAAGAACCGGTCCGTCCCTGCCGAAAATCTAGTACACGCATCACACGTCGACGTCAGGAGGTCACCAGTGCTGCTGCCCGACGGCTGGCGAGCCGACACCGAGCTGGCGGAGATCCGCCGGACGCACCGCATCCTGCGGCACGAGGTCACCCAGATCGCCCACTGGCGCCGCCTTCTGCGCGCACGCCTCGACCTCACGGTCGCCCGAGCGGTCCTGCCGGACCGGCTGGGTGACGACGCCGCGGCGCACCTCGAGGCGGACGTCACCGCGCCGGTCGTGCCCTACAGCCACCTCGTGGACCTCACTCGCGGCACGGGTGAAGCGTTCCCCGTGGACGATCTCCCCCGCCTGCGCAGCGCGGACGCCTCGCTGTCGATCTACGAGGGGCAGGTGCGGGCTGCGCTCATGGTCGCCACGGATCTGCTCGTCGCGCACCTCAGCCAGGACCCCGCGTCCCCCGCGGTCGCGCTCGCCACCTGACGTCCTGCGGCGACCCACCACCGCGTCCCGGCGCGCTCGCGGCACGGCAGCGGCGCCCATGAGGCAGACTGTGGGGACAAGCTCGCCCGCTACTCGCGTGAAGGACGTCCGCGTGGATAACGAAGATGTTGTGCTCACCGCCCCGCTGTTCGCCACGATGGCTGACGACGAGACACGAGCCCTCCTGGCGTCGATGACACGGATAGACCTGGCGCGCGGCGACGTCCTGTTCAGCGAGGGCGAGCCGGGCGACCGGCTCTACGTCATCAGCGAGGGCAAGATCAAGCTCGGCCGCAGCTCCGGTGACGGCCGCGAGAACCTGCTCGCGGTGCTCGGCCCCGGCGAGATGTTCGGCGAGCTCTCCCTGTTCGACCCGGGCCCGCGCTCGCTCACCGCCAGCGCGGTGTCCGACTCCGTCCTCCACGAGCTCGGCCACGCGGCGCTCGTCACAGCGCTCGAGGAGAACCCCGGCGTCGCGAAGCACCTGCTGACCGCACTCGCGCGCCGCCTGCGCCGGACGAACGAGGCCCTCGCGGACCTCGTCTTCTCCGACGTCCCCGGTCGCGTCGCGAAGGCGCTGCTCGACCTGTCGAAGCGGTTCGGCGAGCCGGTGGACGAGGGTATCCGCGTGGCGCACGACCTCACGCAGGAGGAGCTGGCACAGCTCGTCGGCGCATCCCGCGAGACGGTGAACAAGGCCCTCGCCGACTTCTCGAGCCGCGGGTGGGTGCGCCGTGAGGGCCGCGCCGTCGTGCTCCTCGATCTCGACCGCCTGGAGCGTCGCGCTCGCTGACCGCGGCGACGAGCGTCAGGCCTCGTCGAACTCCACGACGATCTCGACCTCCACCGGGGAGTCGAGGGGCAGGACCGCGACTCCGACGGCGCTGCGCGCGTGGACCCCGGCCTCGCCCAGGACCTCGTGCAGCAGCGCGCTCGCTCCGTCCACGACCGCGGGCTGTCCCGTGAACGACGGGTCGCTCGCCACGAATCCGACGAGCTTGACGACGCGCGTGACGCGGTCCAACGAGCCGATCTGCGCCCGGACGGCTGCCAGGGCGTTGAGCACCGCGGTGCGCGCCAGAGCCGTGGCGACCGCCGGCTCGACGAACCCGGGTCCGTCGCCGACCTTGCCTGTCACGGGCAGCACGCCGTCCACGAAGGGCAGCTGGCCCGACGTCCAGACCTGGCCGCGCGAGCACACGGCCGGGACGTACGCGGCGACCGGAGCGGCGACCTCGGGGAGCTCGATGCCGAGCTCTGCGAGGCGCGCCGCCACGGTCCCCGTCTCGCTCCCGCGCGTCACGCTGACGTACCCGTGGGCCGCTTGAGGTAGGCGACCAGACCGTTGCCGTCGGGCCCGGTGACGACCTGGACGAGCTCCCAGCCGTCAGAACCCCAGTTGTCGAGGATCTGCTTCGTCGCGTGGATGATGAGCGGAACTGTCGCGTACTCCCATGTCTGTGCCATGTACCGAGCGTAGTGTGCATGCACACACAACCCGCACACCGGACGCCACGAGAGGCCTCGATCGCCGAGGGCCCCTCCCGTACCCTGAGACCATGGCAAACTCTGGTCACGAGGGGACTGCTGCGTCTTCCTCCGCCGCGTCTCGGCCCACCGTCTCCCTGAACCTGTTCCAGGTTCTCGCCCTCCTGCTCGCGTTCCTGCTGCTCTCGGTCGTGGGTGGGGTGCTCGCAGCCGGGATCATCGTGCCGGTCGCTGCCGGCGCGAGCGCCGTGACGCGCGGGACGGTCGGGGCGTTCGACGACCTGCCGACCGAGCTCGAGCCCGGCACCCTGGCCGAGGCCTCCTACGTCTACGCGAGCGATGGTCAGACGCTCCTTGCCACGTACTACTCCCAGAACCGGGTCGTCGTGCCCGCCGAGAAGATGTCGCAGTACCTCCGTGACGCGGTCGTGGCCATCGAGGACAAGCGCTTCTACCAGCACAGCGGCATCGACGCCGAGGGGATGCTCCGCGCCGTGATGGCGAACCTCGCCTCCGGCAAGACGGAGCAGGGAGGATCGACGCTCACCCAGCAGTACGTGAAGAACGTGCTCATCGAGAAGGCGTACGCGGAGGGTGACACCGCCGGTGTGAACGCCGCACAGGCCAAGACGGAAGCACGCAAGCTCCGTGAGGCCAAGCTCGCCATCGCCATCGAGGACCGCATGACGAAGGACGAGATCCTCACCAACTATCTCAACATCGCGCAGTTCGGTGTCTCGGTGAACGGGGTCGAGGCGGCGGCACAGCGGTACTTCGGCAAGACCGCCGCGGACGTGACGATCGCGGAGGCCGCGACGATCGTGGGGACGACGAAGGCGCCCGGTACCTACGACCCGATCCAGAACACCGACAAGGCGCAGGAACGGCGCAACGTCGTCCTCAGCGAGATGTTCAAGCAGGGCAAGATCACGAAGGAGGAGCACGACGCCGCGCGTGCGACCCCCCTCGCCGAGAACCTCAACGTGCAACCGATCACCCAGGGGTGCGCGGGTGCCGGGGGCGCGGCCTACTTCTGCGACTACGTCACCCAGGTGATGACGAAGGACCCCGTCTTCGGGGAGACCTTGAAGGAGCGCCAGGACCTCCTCTACCGCGGCGGTCTCACCATCATCACGACGATCGACCTCAACGCCCAGGCGATCGCTGACGAAGAGGTGCGCAACGCGGTCTCCGTCGACGACCCCCAGGGGTTCGCCTCGTCGCTCGTCTCGGTCCAGCCCGGCACGGGCAAGATCCTCACGATGGCGCAGAACCGCACCTTCAGCACGGACAAGGCCCCGCCGCCCGGCTCCACCTCCGTCAACTACAGCACGGACCGGGACCACGGTGGGTCGCGCGGCTTCCAGCCGGGCTCGACGTTCAAGACCTTCGTCCTCGCCCAGTGGCTCAAGGAGGGCCGGACGCTGAACGAATCGGTGAGCGCCGCCTCCAGGGAGTGGAAGGGCACCGACTTCAAGGCCACCACCTGCACGAACTTCGCGGGTTCCACGTGGAACCCGAAGAACTGGGACGGCCAGGGCAGCGGCAACAACACAGTGCTTCAGGCGACCGCCCTGTCGATCAACACGGCGTACGCCTCGATGTCCAGCCAGGTCAACCTCTGCGGCGTCGCACAGCTCGCGCACGACGTCGGCTTCCGGCCCGCGAACCTGGAGACCGAGGTGGGCGACGCCGTCGCGGTGCGCATGGGCATGACGCTCGGGACCCAGGAGACGTCGCCGCTCTCGATGGCGAACGCCTACGCGACCTTCGCGGCGGGCGGGATCCACTGCAACCCGATCGCCATCACCTCCGTCACCGACCGCGACGGGAACCAGCTCCCGATCCCGCAGGCGGGGTGCGCGAAGGTGGAGGGCCTGGACCCCGCCGTGGTCAACGGCGTGAACCACGGCCTGCAGGCCGTCCTCGGTCCGGGCGGCGGTGCTGCGAAGGCCCGTCTCGCCGCTCACTCGGCAGCCGGGAAGACAGGCACGACCAACAACAACGCAGACAACTGGTTCGTCGGCTACACGCCCGCGATGTCCACGGCGTTCTGGATGGGCCACCCGGACGACAAGTCGATCACGCTCCAGAACGTGCGGATCAACGGGGTCCAGCATCGGATGGTCTACGGCTCCACCATCGCGGCCCCGACGTGGAAGCGGTACATGGACCGCGTGCTCGCCGGGACCCCCGACATCCCCTTCGCCGCCGTCGGCCAGGCGCAGCTCGGCGGCCAGCCCGCCGCTCCCAAGACGCCCCGTCGCGCCCCCAAGCCACCGTCCACTCCCGCGGTGCCGCCGCCCGTCGCCGTCCAGCCGGGCGACGGTGCCGGGCAGCCCACGGGCTGACGGCGTGACCGAGACACGACGGACCGTGGCGCGCGTCACGGCCGGACTCGTCGCGGCGGGTGTCGGGGCTCTCACCTGGGCGCACCACGAGTCGAGCCTCTACACGCTGCGGGAGGTGACGCTCCCGGTGCTCCCGGCGGGTCAGCGCGACCTGCGCGTCCTGCACATCTCCGACCTGCACCTCACGCCGACGCAGGAGTCGAAGATCGCCTGGGTCCGCTCCTTGGCCGACCTGCGCCCCGACCTCGTCGTCGACACCGGTGACAACATGGCGCACGTCCATGCGCTGGAGCCCCTGCTGTTCGCGCTGCAGCCGTTGCTCGAGCTGCCTGGCGCGTTCGTCATGGGCTCGAACGACTACTACGCGCCCGTGTTCAAGAGCCCGTTGCGCTACCTGCTCCCGGATGCACGCATGCCGCGTCCGCGGGAGGCCCTCGACCTGCCTGCCGACGAGCTGGGAGCACGGATGCGCGCGGCGGGGTGGAAGGACCTCACGAACCGGCGCGACGTCGCCGTCGCGGACGGACGCCGCATCGCCCTCGTCGGTGTCGACGACCCGCACCTCGATCGCGACGTGTTCCCCGGCGCCACAGAACCTGGCGCGGGGGCCCCGCCCGCGGTCGACCTGCGCCTGGGAGTGAGCCACGCCCCGTACCGGCGCGTGCTGGACCAGATGCACGCGGACGCGTCGGACGTCATCATCGCGGGGCACACGCACGGGGGTCAGCTGTGCCTCCCGTTCTTCGGTGCGCTGGTCACGAACTGCGACCTCGACCGACGCCGCGCCAAGGGTCTGCACGGATGGCCGGGGCCGCGGCCGGACGCACCGGGGGGCACGGACTCGGCCTGGTTGCACGTCAGCGCGGGCCTCGGCACCTCGCCGTACGCGCCCGTGCGGTTCGCGTGCCGACCCGAGGCCACGCTCCTCACCCTGACGGCTGCCTGACGGCTGCTCGGTTTCGTCGCACGGGCTGTTGTCCGCTATCCTAGGCAGGCCCCAACCGCGCATCACTGGTGGTGGGGCGTGTGCGCGAGCACACCGGGGTGTGGCGCAGCTTGGTAGCGCGCGTCGTTCGGGACGACGAGGTCGCAGGTTCAAATCCTGTCACCCCGACCAGCACAGCACAGAGGGCATCTCCCCCGGGAGATGCCCTCTGGTGTTTCTGGGCCCGCGCCCGATGCCGCAGCTGCTGGGCCTCCGGCCAGCACCGCTGCGGTGTCAGGCCCCTGCCCGACGCGCGCGCACCGCCGCCGCCAGCTCCCCGAGCAGCCCAGCGGTCGTGTCCCAGTCGATGCAGGCGTCGGTGACCGACTGGCCGTAGGTGAGCCCCGACGGTGCCGGGTCCTGTCGGCCGGCGACGAGGAAGCTCTCCATCATCACTCCGGCGACGCCCCCGTTCCCCGCGCCGACGGACGAGGCGATCTCTCGCACGACCTCGGCCTGGCGCACGTGAGACTTGCCGGAGTTGCCGTGGCTCGCATCGATGACGAGACGCGGCTCGAGGCCGGCGCCCCGCACGACGTCGAGCGCCGCGGCCACGGACGTGTCGTCGTAGTTCGGTCCGCCGCGCCCGCCGCGCAGGATGACGTGGCAGTCGGGGTTACCGCTCGTCGCGACCGCAGCCGCGCGTCCCTGTCCGTCGATGCCGAAGAACGTGTGCTCGGCCGCGGCCGTGACGCACCCGTCCACGGCTGCCTGCACGTCGCCGTCGGTGGCGTTCTTGAAGCCGATCGGCATGGAGAGCCCGGATGCGAGCTGGCGGTGCACCTGGCTCTCCGGGTTGCGGGCACCGATCGCGCCCCACGAGACGGCATCGGCGATGTACTGCGGGCTCGTCGGCTCGAGGAACTCGCACGCGGCAGGAACACGTTCGGCGAGGACGCCCAGGAGCACCTCCCGGGCGAGCGCGAGCCCGAGGTGCACGTCGAACGACTCGTCCATGCCGGGGTCGTTGATGAGCCCTTTCCACCCGACCGTCGTGCGCGGCTTCTCGAAGTAGACGCGCATGACGATGCACAGGTCGTCGGACAGCTCGCTGGCGACCGTCGCGAGGCGGCGGGCGTAGTCGAGCGCGGCCTCGGGGTCGTGCACGGAGCAGGGGCCGACGATGACGAGCAGCCGGTCGTCCGTGCCGGCGAGGACGCTGCGCACCTCGGTGCGGCTGCGCTCGACGAGCTCCGCGGCCTCGGTGGGCAGCGGCTGCTCCGCACGCACCTGGTCCGGGGCCGGCAGGGGCTCGAGGGCACGGATGCGCAGGTCGCTCGTCAGCATGGAGGCATCGGCGTCGGACGGCGTGGTGGGGTCGAGTGCGTCGATGGGCATGGGGTGGGGCTCCGATCCTGGTCTGGGTGCTCAGACGGAGCCGCGCGCAGGCCGACCGGAGGGGACGGAGTCGGCTCTCGTCTGAATGACGAAGGGCCGAGACGCGTCTGCGTCTCAGCCCTGTGCTGGCTCCGGTGGGTCGGTCGGTCAGGCGTTCGCCCGCTCAGCCCCACCAGGAGCCAGCGTAAAGCGCCAATACCAACGTTGTCCGGTCACGCGCAGCACGCTAGCACACAGCACGGGGGCGGATAGGCTCGAGACATGCCGATCCCCCCGTTCGTCACTGCCCTGCGCGCCCACGTCGGTACGTCCCCCTTGTGGTTGCCGGGAGTGAGCGGGGTCGTGCTCGACGACGCCGGTCGCGTCCTGCTCGCGCAGCGCTCCGACACCCACGCGTGGACGGTCATCAGCGGCATCGTCGAACCGGGCGAGGAACCCGCACGCGCGCTGGTGCGGGAGATCCTCGAGGAGACCGGCGTGGACGCGCGCGTCGAGGCGTTCTCCGCCCTGAGCGTCACCGAGGAGATCGTGTACGAGAACGGCGACCGCGGCCAGTACGTCGACATGTGCTTCGTGTGCCGTCCGACGAGCCCCGCGAGCGCGGCGGCGGCGCACGTCGGGGACGACGAGGCTGTCGCCGTCGGGTGGTTCTCCCCGGACGACCTGCCCACCGGCCTCACGGAGTCCTCGCGCGACCGCATCCGGTGGAGCCTGGCGTTCCTCGCCGACCCGTCCGCGGGGCCGCGCTTCGCGCGCTGAGCCCGGCGCCACCGGTCTCCGCGGCGGGGACGGCAGCCGCCCGGTCAGCCCATGGCGGGCGCGATCGGCACCCGTCGCGCGACAAGCCAGTATGCCAGCGTCACCGCGGCGAGGACGATCACCGCGAGTGCGACCCGCACGCCCACGGCGTCGGGGGGCGTGACGATCAGCCAGTCGCCTCGTGTGCGGACCATGCCGCTGGCGACGAGCACGGGCGTCGCGGTGACGACCAGGGCCACCGTGCCGGTCCCCGCTCCGAACCGGTAGTAGACGATCCCGACGAGGAGCCCGGGGAGTCCCCCTGCTGCGAAGACGATGAGGTGCTGGGCAAGGACGGGCAGCACCTGGTCCGTGGAGGTGAACAGGCCCGCGCCCGAGAAGGCGTGCGTCCACCCGGCTGCGCCGTACACGAGTCGCTCCACCTGCAGGAGGACCGTCAGGACGACGGCATACACGCCTGCCGTGAGCAGCACCCCGAGGATCGACGCCCGGACGAACGCCCGGCGGGTGACCCCCGCGGCGACGTGCACGGGCAGGTGCTGGGTCGTCACGTAGGTCGCGATGGCGAAGGTGAACCACATGCCGACCTGGGCCGCGATCGCGAGGACAGAGCTGTCGACAGTGCCGTACCGGTCCCGCAGGACGCCGATCACGACAGCGACGACGAGGGCCACGCCCCAGAACCACGCGGCCACGAAGAGGTTGACCTCCATGAGCATCCGCAGCGACCGTCGCGCCTGCGAACGTTCCAGTGCCTGCATGGTCATGCCTCCTTCTCGCCGTGCTGAGATGTGTCCGTGCGATGCTCCGGGTGCTCGGTGAGATGGACGACGAGGTCCTGGAGCCCGACTCGCCCCACCTCGACCTGCGTCCGCCGTGCGTGCTCGACGACGTGCGCGGTCACCTCCCCGTACACGGTCACCTCGCTGGTGCCGCCGAGCGCCCGACGTCCGACGACATCGAGGCCCGCCGCGGCCACCACCGCGTCCACGGCAGCGGCAGGACCGGTGAGCGTGGCGCCACGGCTTCGGAGCGCCTGCGCCTCGTCCGCGACGAGGAGCCGACCGCGGTGGAGGATCGCCACGTTCTCCAGCAGCCGCTCGAGCTCACCGATGAGGTGGCTCGAGACGACGAACGTCCGGGGATGAGCGATGTAGTCCGCCAGGAGGGCGTCGTAGAAGGCGTAGCGGGAGGGCGCGTCCATGCCCAGGTGCACCTCGTCGAAGATGGTCAGCGGCGCACGAGCGGCGAGCCCGACGACGACCCCGAACGCGGAGCGCTGTCCCCGCGAGAGCGCGTTGACCTTCGACGTCGCGTCGATCTGGAAGAGGTCGACGAGCTCGTCGGCGTAGCCGCGGTCGAACGAGGGGCGCATCGCCTCGAAGAACCCGAGGTTGTCGCCGACCTTCTCGTCGGCCAGCACGTCGCCGCTCTCCCGGACGAAGCACACGCCCTCTGCGATCCGGGCGTTCTCGAAGGGGTCCTCGCCGTCGACGAGCACCCGACCCGAGCGGGGTCGGCGGAAGCCCGCTGCCAGGGACAGTGCGGTCGTCTTGCCGGAGCCGTTGCGGCCGAGCAGACCGTGCACGACGCCCGCGGCGAGGTCCAGGGTGAGCCCGTCGAGTGCCGGCGGACCGAAGGGGACCCGGACGTCCTCGAACCGGACCGCGTACCCGGGGGCGGTCGGTGCTGGCGTCATGGCCGGGCCCCCGCGTCCCGGATGTAGGCGACGAGCTCGTCGTCGGAGATCCCGAGCACCCGGGCCTGGTCGAGGACCGGCGCGAGGGTCTGGGAGTAGAAGCGGGACCGGTGCGCGGCCCGCAGCCGCTCGGCGGCGCCGTCGGCGACGAACATGCCGACGCCGCGCTGCTTGTAGAGCACGCCCTCGTCGACGAGCTCGGCGAACGCCTTGGCGGCCGTCGCGGGGTTGATCCGGTAGGTCGTGGCGTACTGCGTCGTGGACATCACCTGCTCCCCCTCCTCGAGGGTCCCCGCGAGCACGTCGCGACGGATCTGGTCGGCGATCTGCAGGTAGATGGGATCTCGCCCGTCGAACATCGCCCCTCCCCCGGTTGTTGTTCGGTGGTTCATTACACAAGTAATGAACCATGGAACCGGCCGGAGCGCAAGTGTCTCCACGAGAAGGTTGGCGCTGGAGTCCTGGCGGCCGCGGTCCCGGAGCCGGGCAGCGCCGTGAGCACACGTGCGACAGGCCCCCACCGCGTGCGGTGGGGGCCTGTGGTGAGGCCGTGCGGTCCGTGGCGACGCCACCGACCAGGCTGGGCTCAGCCAGCCGCGGACAGCCGCTGCGCGACGAGCTCCGCGACCTGGACGGCGTTGAGCGCCGCACCCTTGCGGAGGTTGTCGTTGCTCACGAACAGCGCGAGACCACGTCCGCCGGGGACCGACTGGTCCGTCCGGATGCGCCCCACGAAGCTCGGGTCCGCGCCCGCTGCCTCGAGCGGGTTCGGCACGTCGGCGAGCTCGACGCCCGGCGCGGCCGCGAGCAGCTCGCGCGCCCGCTCGGGCGACAGCGCACGCGCGAACTCCGCGTTGATCGCCAGGGAGTGCCCGCTGAACACGGGCACCCGGACGCACGTCCCGGAGACCGCGAGCTCCGGCAGACCGAGGATCTTGCGCGACTCGTTGCGCAGCTTCTGCTCCTCGTCCGTCTCGAGCGAGCCGTCGTCGACGATCGACCCGGCGAGCGGGACGACGTTGAACGCGATGTTCTTCACGTACTTCACCGGCTCCGGGAACGTCACCGCTCCGCCGTCGTGCACCAACCCGACGAGGTCCTGCTCGACGGCCGCACGCGCCTGCGAGTCGAGCTCCTGGGCGCCAGCGAGACCCGATCCGGAGACCGCCTGGTACGTCGAGACGATGAGGCGCTCGAGCCCGGCCTCGTCGGCGAGCGGCTTGAGCACAGGCATCGCGGCCATCGTCGTGCAGTTCGGGTTCGCGATGATCCCCTTGCGCGCGTCGGCGATCGCCTCCGGGTTGACCTCGGAGACGACGAGCGGGACGTCAGGGTCCAGGCGCCACGCCGACGAGTTGTCGATGACGACGGCACCCGCCGCGGCGAACCGCGGGGCCTGGGCCTTCGACGTCGACCCGCCTGCGGAGAACAGCGCGATGTCGATGCCCGTGAGGTCGGCGGTCTCCGCGTCCTCGACGACGACGTCCTCCCCCTGCCAGGGCAGGGTCGTTCCCGCGGAGCGGGCAGACGCGAAGTACCGGATCCGCCCGACCGGGAACTCCCGCTCGGCGAGCAGACGGCGCATGACGGCACCGACCTGCCCGGTCGCCCCGACGACGGCGACCACGAGCCCGCCCGTGCGGCTCCCGGCGCCCTGGACGACGCTCTCCGCCGCGCTCATCGTCCGGTCCCGCCGTAGACCACGGCCTCGCCCTCGCCGTCGAGCTCGAACGCCGTGTGCACCGCACGCACGGCGTCGTCGAGGCTGTCCTCACGCGTGACCACGGAGATGCGGATCTCCGAGGTGGTGATCATCTCGATGTTGATCCCGGCGTCACGCAGCGCCCCGAAGAGCTTGGCCGAGACGCCCGGGTGGGACTTCATGCCCGCCCCGACGAGGGACACCTTCCCGATCTGGTCGTCGTACTGCAGCGACGCGAACCCGATCTCGGTCCGGACGGCGTCGAGCGCCGTCATCGCGAGCTGCCCGTCGCCCTCGGGGAGGGTGAACGAGATGTCGGTGAGGCCCGTGGAGGCGGCCGACACGTTCTGGACGATCATGTCGATGTTGGCGCCCGCGCTCGCGACGACCTCGAAGATGCGCGCGGCGGTGCCCGGCACGTCGGGGACACCGACGACCGTGACCTTGGCCTCGCTGCGGTCGTGCGCCACACCGGAGATGATCGGGGCTTCCATCGTTACCTCTACCTCGCTCGGACCTGCCGCGACGTGCGCGGGGACGTTGGTGACCAGGGTTCCTTCCTTGCCGGAGAACGACGACCGGACGTGGATGGGAACGTTGTAGCGACGCGCGTACTCGACGCAGCGCAGCACGAGGACCTTGGCGCCCGACGCCGCCATCTCGAGCATCTCCTCGTAGGTGATGCGGTCGATCTTGCGGGCGCTGGGGACGATGCGCGGGTCAGCGGTGAAGACGCCGTCGACGTCCGTGTAGATCTCGCAGACGTCTGCGCCGAGGCCGGCAGCGAGCGCGACCGCGGTCGTGTCGGAGCCACCGCGGCCGAGCGTGGTGACGTCGTTCGTCGACTGTGTCACCCCCTGGAAGCCCGCGACGATCGCGACAGATCCCTTCTCGACGGTCTCCCGGATGCGCTCCGGGACGACGTCGACGATCCGCGCCTTGCCGTGCACGGCGTCGGTGATGACGCCCGCCTGCTGCCCGGTGAAGGACTTCGCCTTCACGCCCAGGCTGTTGATGGCCATCGCCAGCAGCGACATCGAGATGCGCTCGCCGGCGGTGAGGAGGATGTCCATCTCCCGGGACGGGGGCAGCGGGGTGATCTGCTGGGCGAGGTCGATGAGCTCGTCGGTGGTGTCCCCCATGGCCGAGACGACGACGACGAGGTCGTTCCCTGCCCTCTTGGACTCTGCGATCCGCTTGGCGACGCGCTTGATGCTCTCCGCGTCGGAGACGGACGAACCGCCATATTTCTGGACGATCAGTGCCACGAGTGGTACTCCGTTGCTCAGCTGGTCCCGTCGATCTAAACGTCCACCAGCATGGTTACGAACACTCGATGGTAGGGCACGACCGGTTCAGCTGACGACGAGGTCGTAGCCCAGCGTGCACACCAGTGCGGCGACGACGACGACGAACACGGCACGGACGAAGCGGTTCCCGCGCGCGACGGCCGTGCGCGCTCCGAGGTAGCCGCCGCAGAGGTTGGCGGCGCCGACGCAGAGCCCCAGCGCCCAGACCACGTGACCGCTGGGGACGAAGAACATGAGGGCGCCGGCATTCGTCGCGAAGTTGACGATCTTGGCCAGGGCGGAGGCCGGCAGGAACGCGTAGCCCAGCACGCTCACGAGGGCGATGACGAGGAAGGTGCCGGTGCCGGGCCCGAGCAGCCCGTCGTAGGCGCCGATGACGAGGCCGATCCCGGCCGCGGTCCAGCGGTGGCCGCTGCCCTCCCACCGCAGCACCGTGTCCTGGCCCAGGTGGGGTGTCCGCAGCGTGTAGGCGGCCACGCCGACGAGGACCACGAGGATGATCGGTGTGAACAGGTCCTCGGGGATGCGCGACGCGAGCGCCGCACCGCCGACCGCACCAGCGAGCGCGGCGAGCGCCATCGGCCCCGCCGTCCGCAGGTCCGGGCCGACGCGCCGGTAGTACGTGACGGCACTGACCGACGTGCCCATGATCCCGGCGAGCTTGTTGGTGGCGAGCGCCTGCACCGGCGTCATGCCCGGGACGAGCAGGAGCGCGGGGAGCTGGACGAGCCCTCCGCCACCGACCACGGCGTCCACCCAGCCGGCCACCAGACCGGCGAGGACGAGGGCGACCATCGTCAGGACGCCGATCTCGAGGTGGCCGACCGTGAGGGTTGCTGCGGTGAGCGCGCTGAGATCCACACGACATCCCTACCATCACTCACCCTGCCGTCCCCACTGACGCGGCTCCGCAGCCGCTACAGTCGGCCCATGACGAGCGCAGAGCCGCCGAAGCCGCCGATACCGGGCGCCGCACCGGGTCCTGGGGACCAGGTGGGCGCGGTGGGGCGCGACGCGTACGGCGCGCATCCGCGCGACGCGTACGGCGCAGATCCGCAGGCTGCGTACGGCGCACCTCCGCACGGCGCGTACGGCGCCCATCCGCAGGCTGCGTACGGCGCACCTCCGCAGGGCCAGTTCGGCGTCATCGCCCAGGGGGTCGCGCGGAGCTTCGGCGCCGTGCGGGCCGTGGACAGCGTCGACGTCCTCGCTCGACGGGGCGCCGTCACCGCGCTCATCGGCCCCAACGGCTCGGGCAAGACGACGCTCATGCTCATGCTCGCCGGTCTCCTCGTGCCCGACGCCGGGCACATCTTCATCGACGGCCTCGACCCGGTCACCCAGAACTACGCGGCACGGTCCCGCGTCGGCTGGATGCCCGACCAGTTCGGCACCTGGGAGTCGCTCACCGCCCGCGAGGTCCTGCTGACCACCGGCGCGACGTACCGGATGTCCGCGGAGCACAGCCGCCAACGCGCGATCGAGCTCCTCGACACGGTGCACCTCACGGCCCTCGCGGACCAGCCGGCACACGTGCTCTCCCGCGGGCAGAAGCAGCGCCTCGGGCTCGCCCGGGCGCTCGTCCACCGCCCGGCCGTGCTCGTCCTCGACGAGCCGGCCAACGGGCTCGACCCACGGTCGAGGATCGAGCTGCGGACGCTCGTGCGTTCCATCGCCGCGGCAGGCACGACGGTCCTCATCTCCAGCCACATCCTCGCCGAGCTGGACGAGATGGTCGACGACGCCGTGTTCATCTCCGCTGGTCGCACGGTGGCCCAAGAGTCGGTCGCCGAGGCGCGCACCGCACACCGCACGTGGCGGGTGAAGGCCCTGCAGGTCGCGCCCCTCGTCGAGTGGCTGCGCTCGGTGGGCATGCCGTTCGTGCAGCAGCCCGACAGCACCCTCATCCTTCAGCTCGGCGGCGAGGAGGCCGCGTCGCGGCTCCTGCGGGACGCCGTCACCGCCGGCGTCCCGCTCGTCTCGCTCGCTCCGTCGGGCGGCGCGCTGGAACAGACGTACCTGTCACTCAACGAGGAGCGCCGGTGAGCACCTATCCTGCCCCACCCCCGCCGGCTGCACCGCAGGTGTACGGGGCGCCACCCCAGGGTCCCGAGAACCGCGGCGACTGGTCGTTGTCCTGGCATGGTGTGACGACGGTCGCCCGCCTGGAGCTCACCCAGCGGCTGCGGTCCACGAAGTGGAAGGTCGCTCTCGGCGTGTGGTTCGTCGTGGTGGGTGGCACCTGCATCCTCATCAGCGCTGCGTCGTCCGCCGGTGCCTCCTACGGCGACATGAAGACCGGTCCGCTGATCTTCGGTCTCAACGTCATCTTCATCCTCTTCCTCGGCCTCCTCGTCACCCCGACGTTGAGCTCGGGGGCGATCAACGGCGACCGCAACGCCGGGACGCTGGCGATCCTCCAGGTCTCCATGCTCACGCCCGTGGAGATCGCGCTCGGCAAGATCGCCGCCGGCTGGCTCGCGTCGATGGCGTTCCTCGCCGTCAGCGTCCCGTTCATGGTCTGGGCGTTCCTGGCGGGAGGGGTGCGTTTCCTGGCGCTCCTCACCACGCTCGTCATCCTCGCGCTGCTGCTGCTCGTCGTCTGCGCGGTCAGCCTGGCGTTCTCGTCGCTCGTGAGCAAGACGAGCGGGTCCGCCCTGCTGTCCTACCTGTCCGTGGCGACCCTGAGCTTCGTCACGGTCGCCGTCTTCTTCCTCACGATCTTGATCGTCACCGAGGAGAACGTCGAGGTCACGACCTACCGACCGACGGAGTGGGACCAGAGCACCGGCAGGGTCACGGAGTGCGAGCTGCAGACGTACCGCACGACGCTCATCCACACGGAGTGGACCTGGTGGCTGCTCGCGGTGAACCCGTTCGTCCTCGTCGCGGACGCCGCACCCGGCGGTGAGGCGTTCGGCCGTGGGGGACCCGACCCGCTCGCCGGGATCCGCGACGGCGTGCGCCTCGCCCGTGCGGGGGCGGACACCGGGAACGAGTGCGAGGAGTTCGTCGACGTGGCCGGCGCGGGAGACCGCGAGACCGAGCTGTCCAGCATGAGTCCCGTGTGGCCGTGGGGGCTGGCGTTCTACCTGCTGCTCGGGGCGGGCGCACTGTTCGTCACCGTCCGGCGCATCCGGATCCCGCAGCACAAGCTGGCACGTGGGACCCGCGTCGCCTGACGGTCAGGACTGGAGCGCGTCGTACTCCGCCTCGGCGGCGACGTCGTCGTCGACGTCGAGGCGCAGGTGGGCGAGGATGAGCTGGAGCACGCGCAGCGCGCTGGCAGCGCGCTCGCCCCAGGAGGACAGGTAGGAGAACTGCCACCACCACAGGGCCTCGACCTCGTGGCCGGCGTCGTAGTGCTGGAGCCCCTGGGTCAGCGCGGACGCCACCGTCGCGAGGTCCGCGGAGAGGCTGGCCCCGCCCACCTCGACCCCGAGCACGGGGTCGATCACCTCGACGTACTCGTCGAGCCCGTCGAGGACCCGAGCGAGTCCCACCCGCAGCGGGTCGAGGTCGACGTCCTCGCCGTCGTCGGGCTCGAACCGGTGGGCCGGGACGACGTCGACCATGGCGCCCAGGCGGGCGCCCGCTCCGAGGATGTCCGACGTCGCGAGGAGCAGCAGGGAGATCGCCGCCTCGGGGGCGCCGCCGGAGGCGACCTCCGCGCAGGTCTGCACGAACCGGGCCGCCTGGGGCGCTACCGCTCGCGCGACCGAGGCGACGTCCGCCGGGTCGGACTCGGTCGGGGTGCGCGGGTTCGTCGGGCCTTCGTCCGTCATGCTCGTTGCGCTCACTGCGTCCCCCGTGGTGTGTGTCATCCTCCGACCAGCCTACGGCCCTCGAAAGCTCGGCCGAGCGTGACCTCGTCGGCGTACTCCAAGTCTCCCCCGACGGGCAGACCGGACGCCAGGCGCGTGATGCGCAGGCCCATCGGACCGAGCATCCGTGCGAGGTAGGTGGCTGTCGCCTCTCCCTCGACGTTCGGGTCCATCGCGAGGATGACCTCCTGGACGGTGCCGTCCGCGAGCCGCGTGAGCAGCTCCTTGATGCGCAGGTCGTCGGGTCCGACGTTGTCGATCGGGTTGATGGCGCCGCCGAGCACGTGGTACCGACCCCGGAACTCGCGGGTCCGTTCGATCGCGACGACGTCCTTGGCCTCCTCGACGACGCAGATGGCCGTCAGGGAGCGCCGGGGGTCCCGGCACACGCGACAGAGCTCGTCCTCCGCGACGTTGCCGCAGATGTCGCAGAACCGCACCCGCGCCTTGACCTCGGTGAGCACCTCCGCGAGGCGACGGACGTCGGACGCCTCCGCCGCGAGCAGGTGGAAGGCGATCCGCTGCGCGCTCTTGGGCCCGATGCCGGGCAGCCGGCCGAGCTCGTCGATGAGGTCCTGGACCACTCCTTCATACACACCCCCAGCCTACGCGGGCGCTCCGAGAGGGCCGGACACGAGCGGCACGGGACGGGACGGGCGGATCCTGACACGGGGGCGCATAGCGCGGGAAACGACGACATCCGCCGCCGTGGCGGGAAACGTCGCGATGCATCGCGATCAATCGTCATTCATCATGATTGATCATCGTTCTTCGCGATGGGTGGGTACATGTCCTGACAAAGGGGCATAAATGCCGACGAATGGGTATTCGCAACATGCTCGTTGCCGCGCCCTCGTGCCGTTTCAGGCTAACACATCCGCTGACCGCAAGTATGAACAGCGGTATGTGAAGGTGATTGTTTTTTATTGCCCGTCGATGATCTCGTCGATGACCCGTCCACCGAGCATCTGGGTCACGAGCGGCACACCGACGAGACCCGACGACGCGAGGTCCTCGTCGTCGGGCTGGGGGTCGTCGACGACACGAGAGCGCGCGTCGAGCGCCTGCCGCGACTCCGCCGCACGCCGCTCCGCCGCCTGGCGCGGGGTCTCGCCCCCACCGGGCGCGTACTCGGGGCCGGCGTCGTAGTCGGCCGGTGGCTCGGGGGCGTCCTCGTCCACCACCCGTGCGGGCGCCGCGACCGGCCCGCGGTGCGCCTGGGGGTCCTGCGGCGTCGGAAGAGCGACGCGCGCCACCGGTGCCGCTGGCGCGTCCCAGGAGGCGGCGGCCGCCGCAGGGTCGACGCCCGCGATCCGTGGGCCTGCCCCGCCCCCGCCGGTCGCGGACGACGCCCGGTCGTTCGTCGCGCGCGCCGCCGGGCGGGCGCCGTCGTCGACGCCACCCTCGACCCGCACGTCGAAGCCGAGGGTCTCGCGCACGGCACGTTGCACCAGCTCCGCACCGGGGCTGTTACGGAACGTCGTGGCGAGCCCGGCGGAGGAGAAGGTCAGGGACAGGGTCGTGTCGGTGAGCTCCGCAACCTGGGCGTTCTGACTCACCAGGGCCCAGGTCGCCTTGCGGAGCCTGCTCAGCGTGTCGAGCACCTCAGGCCACCTCCGCCGCAGCATCTCGGTGTTCGTGGCCTGCGTGGCAGCGGAGGCAGGCATGGCAGCGGAGGCAGGCGCGCCCGCTGCGGGCGCCGACGATGCCGGGGCAGCCTGGGGCGCTGGAGCAGCCGGGGAGCCGGCGCCAGGGCGCGCGGCGGACTGACCCTCCGACACTGCCCGCTCCCGCGCGTCCTGCCGCGGCTGCGGGACCGGCTCCGGCTGCGCGTCCGGCTGCCGCTGCGCGTCCGGCTGCGAGCCTGCGTGCGGCGAGGCCTGCCCCTGTTTCGGCGGCTCGGCGTGCGCCTGGACCGCCGGAGCAGTCTCCCATGGCGGGTCGTCGTGGGACGTGACGGGCGTGGGGGCCGAGGAGGCGGGCGCGGGAGACGCGGGCGCGGGGGACGTGGAGCCCACCTCCGCGGTCGTCGCGGTCACCGGAGCGGGTGCAGTTCTGGTCGGGACGGGCGCGGCGCTGGCGGGGACGGGCGCGGTGCTGGCCGGGACAGGGGCCTGGCGGACTGCCGCGCCCCGTTCGAGCCGGTCGAGGCGGGCGGCCAGACCCGCGGTCGTGTCGTCGACGGCGGGCAGGAGGAGCCGGGCGCACAACAGCTCGAGGTGCAGCCGGGGCGAGGTCGCTCCGCTCATCTCGGACAGCGCAGCGTTCACGGTGTCCGCCGAGCGGGAGAGCTCGCCCGCGCCGAGGTTCGACGCCTGCGCCTGCATGCGCGCCATCTGGTCTGCGGGCACGTTGCGGAGCACCGCCTGCGCGGCGTCCCCCGAGACGGACAGGACGATGAGGTCGCGCAACCGCTCGAGCAGGTCCTCGACGAACCTCCGCGGCTCATGACCGGTGGCGATGACGTGGTCGACGACACGGAACATGCTCGCGCCGTCCCGTGCCGCGAGCGCCTCCACGACGTCGTCGAGCAGCGTGACATGCGTGTATCCCAGCAAGGAGACGGCGCGTTCGTAGTCGAGCGCGCTGTCCTGCGCCCCGGCCATGAGCTGGTCGAGGACGGACAGGGAGTCACGGACGGAGCCACCTCCGGCGCGCACGACGAGGGGCAGCACGCCTGCGCCGACGCTGATTCCCTCGCTCTCGCACAGCTCGCCGAGGTACTCCTGGAGCGTGGTCGGCGACACGAGCCGGAACGGGTAGTGGTGGGTGCGTGAGCGGATCGTCCCGATGACCTTCTCGGGCTCGGTCGTCGCGAAGATGAACTTGAGGTACTCCGGCGGCTCCTCGACGATCTTCAGCAGCGCGTTGAAGCCCTGCGCCGTGACCATGTGGGCCTCGTCGAGGATGAAGATCTTGAAGCGGTCCCGGGACGGGGAGAACGTGGCACGCTCGCGCAGCTCCCGGGCGTCGTCGACCCCGCCGTGGCTGGCTGCGTCGATCTCGACGACGTCGAGGCTGCCCGGGCCCCCGCGGGAGAGCTCGACGCACGACTCGCACTCCCCGCACGGGGTGTCCGA
The DNA here is from genome assembly GCF_059621145.1 of Sanguibacter sp. Z41_6. Taxonomy (NCBI): domain Bacteria; kingdom Bacillati; phylum Actinomycetota; class Actinomycetes; order Micrococcales; family Sanguibacteraceae; genus Sanguibacter; species Sanguibacter sp. Z41_6. Next base: position 320,415 of record NZ_JCAQIF010000004.1, read on the forward strand.
CGGCGACTCAGGCGTGTTGCGGGCGCAGTTGAGGATGCGTGCAAGGATCCGGGCCGAGGTCGTCTTGCCGCACCCGCGCGGACCCGAGAAGAGGTAGGCATGGTTGACGCGGTCGGAGCGCAGCGCCTGCATGAGCGGCACGGTGACGTGCTCCTGCCCGATCACCTCGGCGAAGTTCTCGGGACGGTAGCGGCGGTACAGGGCTGTGCTCACGGACGCCACTCTAGACGCCGGCGCTGACAGGGCACCGGGCCGAGAGGGCCGCCGAGCCCTCCAGGTCCGGGCGGCCCGACGGCGGCGGCGCCAGCGCGGTCGTGGGTGCCGTCCGCACGATCGTCCAGCGCTGAAGCAGCATCACCGCGCCCCGGGCGCCCTCTCGATCACGTACATGGGCCACGTCCGCACGGTCGCGAGGTCCATGATCCCGACCACCACCGCGGCCACGACGGCTGCGACCGTCAGCGGGGCGGAGACGTCGATCAGGGAGCGCCAGGGCGACAAGGTAGCGGCGAGGAGACCGACGAACAGCACGGTGTGGACGAGGCTGCGCCGCAGCCTCGGCCAGTCAGCGGTGCAGGGCCTTGCGCGCCAACCAGTTCCCGAGCAGCTGGGCGAGCTGGACGATGAGCACGATGACGACGACGACGACGAGCACGACCTCCCAGTTGAGGCGCTGGTACCCGAACCGGATGGCGAAGTCGCCGAGCCCTCCTCCGCCGATGATGCCGGCCATGGCGGACATGTCGACGATGGCGACGAAGATGAAGGTGTACCCGAGGATGAGCGGGGCGAGCGCCTCGGGGATGAGCACCGACCACACGATGCGCAGGCGCGAGGCGCCCATCGCGCGCGCGGCCTCGATGACGCCCGGGTCGAGCGAGACGAGGTTCTGCTCGACGATCCGGGAGACCGCGAACGTCGTCATGATCGACATCGGGAACGTCGCCGCGCCCGTACCGAGCGCCGTCCCCACCACCTCGAGCGTGAGCGGGCCCACGAGCGCGAGGAAGATGACGAACGGGATCGGTCGGACGATGTTCACGATGATGTTGAGCACCGCGAACACCGGGGCGTTGCTGAAGAGGTTGCCCTTGCGGGTCCCGTAGAGCGCGAGCCCGAGCAGGAGCCCGAAGAACCCGCCGGCGAGCAGGCTGACGGAGACCATGAAGGCGGTCTCGCCCACCGATTCGAGCAGCTGCGGGCCCAGCCGGTCCCAGTCGGTCTCCCGCGCGGCGAGGTTCATGACGCCTTCCCGACGGTCGACCCGGTCGATGCCGCGGAGCTCCGGGGGCCTGTGGCGTCCGGGTCGGTGAGCGGCGCGGCCGCTGTCCCGAGGTCGATGACCGTCGTCGAACGGCGCAGGTCCGCGAGGAAGGCGCGGATCTGCGCGTCGTCCCCCTCGAGCGCGACGGTGAGACTGCCGAAGGGCCGCTCGGAGATCTCGGTGATCCCGCCGTAGACGATGGTTCCGTCGACGGCGTGCTCACGCAGCGCCCGGGTGAGGTCGGTGCTGGACGCACCGTCCTCCCGGACCCCGATGGTGACCATCCGCCCGGGATGGCGTCGCCGCAGGCGCTCGAGCGCCGCGGGGCTGGGCCGGTCCTTGAGGGAGGTGCCGACGAAGCGCTTCGTCGCCGGGTGTTCCGGGCTGGCGAACACCCGGTACACCTCGCCGGACTCCACGACCTTGCCGTTCTCCATGACCGCGACGCGGTCGCACATGTACTTCACGACGTCCATCTCGTGCGTGATGACGACGACCGTGACGCCCAGCTCCTGGTTGACGCGACGCAAGAGGTTGAGGACGTCCTGCGTCGTCTCGGGGTCGAGGGCGCTCGTCGACTCGTCCGCGAGGAGGATCTTGGGGTCGGTCGCCAGGGCGCGCGCGATGCCGACGCGCTGCTTCTGTCCACCCGAGAGCTGCCCCGGGTACTGCCGGGCCTTGTCGGAGATGCCGACGAACTCGAGCAGCTGCGCGACGCGTTCCTTGCGCCTGGCCCTCGGCCACCCGGCGACCTCGAGCGGGTAGGCGACGTTCCCGGCGACCGTCCGCGAGGACAGGAGGTTGAACTGCTGGAAGATCATGCCGATGCCCGCGCGGACGGACCGCAGCTCCTTCTCGGGCAACCGGCTCACGTCCTGGCCGTCGACGTGGACCTGGCCGGACGTCACGGGCTCGAGGGCGTTGATGAGCCGCACGAGGGTCGACTTGCCGGCGCCGGAGTACCCGATGACGCCGAAGATCTCCCCCGCGGCGACGTCGAGGGTCACGCCGTCCACGGCACGCACCTCGCCCGACGAGGTCCGGAAGATCTTCGTCGCGTCCTTGAAACTCACCATCGCGGGCGCGGTGCCGCTCATCGGTGCTCCATCCCTCGTCCGTCGCCAGTCATCCTGCCAGCCGTGCACGACGGCGGCCCGGACGGTCCGGATCCTGTCCGGTACCGCCGGGCCACCCCCGACCGTGCGTTGCGCCGTGCGGCGACGTCAGCCCTGGGACTCGATGTCGGCGGTGATCTCCGCGAGGTAGCCCTGGAGCTCCTCCGCGCTCTGGTTCGCGATGACGGCGGAGCCGCCCGAGGCCTCGAGGAGAGCGGCCTCGACCTCGGAGTCGTGGAAGATCTCGACGAGCTTGAGGTACGTCTCGTTGTCCTTGTCCTCGGCCCGCGCCACGAAGATGTTGATGTAGGGGCGCGCGCCCTCGGAGTCCGCCTCGTCCTGGTAGAGGGCGTTCTCGGGCGTGAGCCCGGCGTCGAGCACGAAGTCGTTGTTGATGATCGACCCGGCGACCGACGACAGGCTGATCGCGGTCTGCGCGGCGTCGACGGGGATGACGCTCACGCGTGAGGACTCGAGGACCTCGGTCTCGTCGGAGAAGGGTGACCCGCCGTCCTCGAGCTCGATGAGGCCCGCGTCCTGGAGGACGAGCAGCGCCCGGGAGAGGTTGGTGGGATCGTTCGGGATGGCGATCTCGCCGCCCTCGGGGATGTCTTCCACGCTGCTGTACTGGGTGGAGTACAGGGCGAGGGGGTAGACCGCGGTGGCGCCGATGGGCGTGAGGTCCTCCCCCGACGTGGCGTTGTAGTCCGCGAGGTAGAGCAGGTGCTGGAACTGGTTGAGGTCCAGCTCCTCCTGTGCGAGCGCGGGGTTCGGCTGCGTGTACTCCGTGAAGTTCACGAGCTCGACCTCGATGCCCTCGGCCTGCGCCTTCTCGATGAAGATCGGCCACTGCTCGTCGGAGTCGTTGACGACGCCGATGCGGATGGGCTCCGACTCGTCCTCGTCGGTGCCGCAGGCGGCGAGACCGAGCACGAGAGCGGAGGCAGCAAGGGCGGCGAACGTCTTCGAGCGGGCGGTGCGGGCGGTGCGGGACATGGTGTTCCTTCCGGTGTGCGCAGGTGCGCGCGGGTGCAAAGGTCGCGGAGGTGGGTGGCCGACGGCCGGGCCGGGGCGGTTGTCGGCGGACGACGTCGGACGACTCAGGGCTGCGGCCCTGTCCGGCAGGCCCGGGGCCCGGCCGGTGTCGTCGCAGTGGGGCGCCGCTGCGCGGCGCGTGTCGGGGTCCTCCCCCGATCCGGGTGTGACGCTCGGGTCAGCGACAACACCCGCCGGGCATCATGCCCGGGCGGCAGCACGCCTGCGGCGAGCGGCACAGGGTGCTGGCTCGTCGCGTGCGGGTGCTGGTGGTGACCATGAGTCACATCATGCGCGGCGTTCGACCGCCATTTCCACTCCGCGGACACCAGGTTCCAGCATGCGGACGTGACGCGGGCCACATGGTGGGCACCGCGATGGCGGGTGCCCCGGATGGCCCCGGGCATGAAAAGGACCCCCCGCACACCCGTCAGAGCTCACCTGCCCTTGCTGCCTTCCGGCCCTGGGGGAGTTCAGCGAGATGACGCCGCACGAGGGGTCTGGGGAAACACTAACCCGGAGCGCGCGCCCCGCCCAAACGTGCGGCCGCGCAGGGGCGATTCGGTGTCCGCCCGGTTCTTGGGTATCCTCGTCAGGCTGGGTCCGCCCGGTGCGTCACGGAGGATTCGCCTAGTGGCCTATGGCGCCGTCTTGGAAAGGCGGTTGGGTTCACGCCCTCGGGGGTTCGAATCCCCCATCCTCCGCCGCGACGAACGGCCTGTCTCCCCACGGAGGCAGGCCTTTCGTCATACCCGCCTCGTCAGAGGTAGAACCCGGTCGCCGAATCCGGCGCCCCGCCGTCTGCCACCGGATCGGCCAGCCGCCCTCGGATGGCGACCCGCTCCACGCCGCCTGCGGAGGTCGTCACGAGCCAAGGAACACCCGTGGCTCCGCACCGCGCGACGACCGTCCCGTCCCCGAGGCTCGTCCGCACCGCGGCGACGACCCCCGCGTCCGTCACCGTCGCGAGGTGGCCCTCCTCGTACGCCAGGGCGACCCTCCCGCGCAGCCCGTGCGCCTGCCAGCACCGGCAGCTGCGCGCCTCAGCCAGCCGCAGCCGCTCGGCCGCCGCCGCCCGTCGCTTCCTGCGGGCAACGAGGTACCGCTGGTGCAGCCGCACGGCGAGCAGGACCGCGAGCACCGGCAGACCGACGAGCCCGAGGCTCCACACACCGATGACGAACACGTCGCCGGAGGGCACGAGCTCCTGGAGCACCAGCGCGACCGGGATACCGAGGCAGACCCCGCCGATCCCGGCGAGCCCGTACCACCCCGTGGGTCGCTCGTGCTCCCCCTGGGTCTCCCCCGACGCAGCGTCGTACCGCAGGGTCCGCAGCGCCCGCCACACCTGGGAGTCAGGCCGCGAGAACCCCGGGACCCGCACCGTGCGGCACCACGTCTGCCGCACCCCGATGACGACGAGGACACCGATGAGACCGAACGGGATGAGCGCGAGAGCCAGGACGGACAGGGCGGTGATGGCCGTGCGGTAACCGACCATGGGATGCGCCCGGCCGAGACGGTCCGCCGCCTCGTCGACGACCGGCGGCACGGGAGACGTCCGGCGGGCGGCCTCGAGCACGAGCCGTGCCCCCGCCTCGTCCGCACGCCTCTCGAGCTGCGCCACCACCTCGAGCAGCCGGCCCGGGTCGTCGACGACCGGTGGGTCGTCATGGACGAGCGGCTGGACGATCTCGAGGACCGCGCGTGCGGGATCGGCCAGGTCGGCCCGACGCGTCGTCTCGGAGACCGCGAGCCTGCCGAGCACGTGCGGCGTGACGATGCCGTAGCGGCCCACGACGGTGCGCCACGCCTCGTCCGCCATGACCCACTCGCCGATCTGCTCGGCGGCAGCACCCACGAGGTAGGCGGCACGCCACGCCACGGGCGACCCTGAGGTCTCGAGGGCAGACTGCAGGAGTCTGCCGAACATCCCCCGGTCGCCCAGCGCCGCGCCGGCCGCGAGCACGATGTCGTCACGCCACCGGGCTGTTGCGTCGCTGTCAGCACCGGGCTCTCGCCCGAGGAGCGCGAGCGCCTCCGCCGACCGGTGCGTGACGACGAGGACGTGCGCCTGCGCCACGGTCGCGGCCGCGCCCGGCGACCACGAGCCCGACACGTAGAGCCGCTCGGCCAGCGCGAAGTCGTCGCACGACACCGCCCAGCCGAACCACGTCTCCCACTGCGCGTCGAGGTCGACCGCGTCCGTGGCCGGGCCACCTCCCGCGGGAAAGGCGCTCCCCGCGCGCGGCGTGCCGCCCGTCATCGCCCCACCCCCACCCGTGCCTGTCTGGTCCATACCCCTATGTCGGTCTCCCGAGGTCATGTCTTGACCACCAGATCTCCACACGTCCGACCGACCACCCCGTCTAGACTTGCGGCCATGATCTTCAAGCGCGTCGGGGACGGCCGGCCCTACCCCGACCACGGACTCGTCACGGCGAAGGACTGGTCGTCCGTGGCACCACGGCAGGTCCGCCTCGACGAGCTCGTCACGACCAAGCGCACCCTCAACCTCGACAACCTCCTCGCGGAGGACTCGACGTTCTACGGGGACCTCTTCGCGCACGTCGTGCAGTACGAGGGCGTCATGTACCTCGAGGACGGCCTGCACCGCGCCGTCCGCGCAGCGCTGCAGCAACGTGGCCTCCTGCACGCGCGCGTCCTCGTGCTCGATTGATCCCGACGGGCGGTAAATTTCTCAGATGACCACGCCGGACGACGTCAAGCGTGCGCGCACGCTGCGCAGACGCCACAAGCAAGAACGCCAGGCTGTGATCTTCGGCGTCCTCATCGCCTTCCTTGCCGTCACCGGCCTCGGGGCGCTCGCCGTGTACACCGGCACCGTCGACCCACCGTTCGAGCGTGACTTCACCTACGCCACGAAGCAGACCGACGAGCAGTACCCGCAGGCGTGCCTGCCCGACGGCACCATGCCGGTTCCCAGCGGCGACATCACTCTCAACGTCCTGAACGCCACCGACCGTGCGGGCCTCGCCACCGTCGCCGCCGAGACCCTCGCCGAGCGCGGGTTCGCTGTCGCGACCACCGGGAACGCCTCGGTCGACCTCGCGAGCGTCCGCATCTCCTTCGGGGCGGCCGGGCTCGCCCAGGCGTACACGGTCGCGGCCCACTTCAGCGAGAGCGACCTCTACTACGACGCACGCGCGGACGCGACGATCGACGTCACGCTGGGCGACGAGTTCGAGTCGCTCAGCGAGGAGGTCGCGCTGGATCCCGCGATCGCGATGATCTCCCGCGAAGGCTGCCTCCCGCTCGACCAGATCGCGCCCGAGCAGCTACCCACCCCGGAGCCCACCACAGAAGAGGCACCAGCTGAGGGCGAGCCCGCCGCATGACCGTCCCCATGACCCGAGGAGTGCAATGTCCGAGCCGAACCTGAGCAAGGATCCCCGCCCCGGTGCGGGCGCGTCCGGGTCGTACCCCGACCCGACCGGCGGTGCGTTCAGCCCCTACCGTCAGGGCCCGTCAGCGTGGGACGAGCCGACCGCTCCCCAGGTCCCGACGTACGAGGCGCCGAGCTACGACCCGACCACCTACCAGTCCCCCGCTGGCGGTCCGGGCTACGTGGGCAGGCCGACGAACGCCATGGCCATCGGGTCGCTCGTCGCGTCCATCGCCGGCTGGACGATCGTCCCTGTCCTGGGCTGGATCGTCGGCATCGTCCTCGGGCACATCGCGCGCTCCCAGCTGCGCACGAGCGGCGAGCAGGGCGCGGGCTTCGCGGTGGCCGGACTGGTGATCAGCTACGTGAGCCTGTTCCTCGTCGTCGGGCTCGTGTTCCTGCTCGGCATGGTGATCCTCGGGCTGAGCTTCGGGTTCAGGTAGCGCGACCGGGCACCTGCACGACACGGCACGGGCCGGACCGCTTCTCAGCGGTCCGGCCCGTGCCGTGTCATGTGCTGCGCCGTCAGTCGAGCTGGGCCATGATCGACGCGAGCATGTAGCTGCGCGTGTTGCCGTCGTCGATGGTGTCGTCGGACAGCTCGCGCGCGGCGACGAGGGCCTCCTCGGCAGCCTCCGGCCCGGCGAGGGCGGAGTACATGAGGAGGAAGTCGCCGAACATGACCTCGTAGCTGTCCGATCCGCCGAGCTCGGACTCGAGGTTCACCGCGATGCGCTCCGGGTCGCTCGCCAGGTACGCGCTCACGGGGCTCATGGGGAGCACGACGATGCCGAGCATGGCGCCCGGCTCGGCGCTGAACCACGTCGCGTAGTCACGCTTGCCGCCCCACACGAGGCTCGTGACGGTGTAGTCGAAACCGTCGTAGACGGGTTCGTCGAGCGGGAAGTTCGTCCAGTAGGCCGACGACGACGCAGCCTCGGCCGAGAGCATCCACCGGGCCTGCTCCGCCAGGCCGTCGTTGCCGCTCGCCGCTGCCCAGAGCCCGAGCCCGTTCCATGCCGTGACGGCCTCGGAGCTCGACTCCTGGTTGTTGCCATCGGCGAACGGGGACATGCCGGACGCCCACGAGTGGCCCTTGTAGACGTCGAAGGCACGCAGCGCCGGCACCTCCTCGGAGGTCGCGGGCGACGCGATGTCCGCCGCGAGGACGTCCATCACCGGTCGCAGCTGCTCCGCGAGCGCAGGGTCGTCCGCGGCGAGGACGCCCGCGGAGTAGAGGAAGTACCCGTAGTGGAAGTGGTGGTCGTTGAACTCCTCGGACCCGAACGACGCCGTGAGTCCCACGACGCCCCGCATCACGTCGTCGTAGACGAAGCACCGCGCCTCGCGTGTGTCGCACCCGTCGGGCTCGGCCCACTCGGAGATCCGGGCCTCGAGGTCCTCCCGCAGGGGCGCCGCGACGTCGTCGAGACCGAGCTCCTCGGCGAGGACGAGGAGGTTCGTATCGCGGTACAGCGCCTTGCCGCCGAAGTAGGTGTCGGAGGGGGCTGCCGGGATCGCGGCGATGTCCGCACGAACCTGCTCGGCGAGCTCGGCGCGGTGCTCGTCGCTCAGGCCCTCGAGGTCGAGGGCCCCTTGCGGCTCCACGACGGGCACGCCCCACGACAGCTCCGTGCCGGAGCACAGCTGCACGGTGCCGTAGACGGTGTCGTAGGTGCCGAGGTCGCAGTCGTCCCCCTCGCCGGCCGACTGCTCCTGGTGGGGCATCCGGACGATCGCCGTGGGGTCGCCGGACGCCGTGGTGTACGTGACGGTCGTGGTCGACGCACCGTCATCGATGCCGTAGCTGGAGCCTGTGCCCGTGACGGGGCTCGCCGCCAGCTCGACGAGAGCCGCGAGCGCCTCGTCGTCCGACGCTCCGTCGGCGGCGTCGGGCGCGACGACGACCGTCGCGACCTGACCGGCGGTGAGCGCCAGGGTAGAACCCTTCAGCGTGCCTGTCGTGGAGAGCCCGTAGGTCTGCTCCCCGACGGTCGCGCTCGGGACGTCCCCGTCCGAGAACGGGACGGATAGCGAGACGTCCTGGTCGACGGCCGCGGTGTAGCTGACGAACGGCGACCCCTCGACGACGATCACGCTGCCGAGGTCGGCGCCGGCGTCGTCGCGCAGGGTCATCGTCACGCTCGCCGTGTCGTACGCGGTGACCGCGAACGACGCCGCCCCCACGTCGAGGCCGACGTCTTCCAGAGCAGGAGCGATGATCCCCTTCTCGCTCGTCAGGGGCATCGGGAGACCCACTGCGAACCCGGAGGCGGTGGGGGTGTAGGCGAGCGGCATGGGGAACACGGGCATCGGCTTGTCGCCGAACACGAGTCCGGAGAACCATCTGTTCGTCGGCGGCAGGAGCCCGTCGTCGAGCCGCATCGTCGGTGGTTCCTTCTCCTCCTCCTCCCACTGCCGCACCGGGAGGGCCGCGACGAGGGCGTCCACGTCGTCGATCGATGCTTCAGCCACGGGCCCGTCCGGCGGCTTGGGTGCGCTCTCCGCATCGTCCGAGCCGCAGGCGGTCATCGTCAGCAGCACTCCGGCCAGAACGGTGGCAGGGAGGGCTGTCGCGAGGGCCCGCATCAGATGCCGATCTTTCGCAGGAAGGACTCGGCGCTGTGCTGCACGTCGGCCATGACGCCGTCGTCCCGCAGCTGGACGCTCGCCGTGACGGGGACGCCCGGCGTGATGAGGCCGTTCTCTGCGCCGCGCTCGAGCGCGGGGCTGACGATCTGGATGACGGCCTCGGCACGGTTGGCGTTCGTCACGACCTCGATGGTGTCGACGCTCCCCTCGATCTCGGTCTGGTTGGGCAGGACGAGCGTGACGTGGGCGCCGGGCTCGAGACGCTCGTAGTCCGTCGGGTCGAGCGAGAACTCGGCGCGGACGAACAGCGACTCGGCGCGCTCGATCCCGGCGAGGACACGGCCGGCCTGGACGAACGCCCCGGGGGCGACGTCGATGGTCTTGACGATGCCGTCCTCGGGAGCGACGAAGGTCATCGTCCCGTCCGGTGTCACCTGGAAGGGCGCCGCGTCGGCACGCACGAGCCCGATCGCGAGGTCGTGGGCGAGGGCCTGGCTCTGGACGGAGACGACGGGGTCACCTGCGGCGACCGTGTCGCCCGGCTCCACGAACCGCTCGACGACGGTGCCCGCGTAGTCGGTGCCGAGCTCCACCTCCGCAGCTCCGATGGACGCGCTGCCGCTGCTCACCTGGGTGATACGGCGGTTGAGGATGATCGTGAAGGCGGCGACGACGGCGAGGATGAGGACGAGGCCGAGCAGGACACGGAAACGGTTGGACCAGGTCATCGGGCACCTCCGGTAGGGGCGGTCACGGTCTGTGCGGGGGCGGCGACGCGGCGGCCGGCCGACGAGGCCCGGCCGGGCTTCGCGGCACGCTTCTCGGCGCGGTTGGCCGCAGCGAGGGAGTGCGCCTCCTTCATCGCGGTGACGACGAACGCACCGAGGATGAGGGCGTTGGTCGCGTTCCATGCGAGGGCGAGACTGAGGGACCCGTCGTTCCAGTCCTTCCATGCCCCGACGATCGTCGTGAGGAGGAGGAACCAGAAGAACAGCACCTGCGGGACCATGAAGTTGAACGGGGACTTGGCGCGGCCGGCGGCGCCGGTGACGTGCCACTTCTGCTCCTTGCGGCAGATCGCGTTCCACAGGGCCTTGGTGTAGATGGGGAACGAGACGCTCGCGAGCATGAGGACCTCCCAGCGGAAGGACCCGAGGGTGAGGAACGCGATGGCGATCTGCATGACGTAGAAGCCGGCGTAGTAGAGCAACCAGGTCCCGGTTCCGATGGTGAGGTTCATCGGTGTGAGGTCGAAGAAGATCTGCAGCGGCGGGACGATGAGCAGGAGCAGGGGCGTGATCCCGGCCAGGTAGTGCGTCGCGGTCACCGTGTACTGCAGCCGCTGGTCCATGGTGAGCTTGCGGCGCAGGCCGAGCGGGTTCTGCTGGAGCATGATCTCGAACCCGCCGGTCGCCCACCGCAGCTGCTGCTTGGTGTACGCCTCGATCGTCTCCGGGGTGTCACCGACGGCGAGGGTCATGGGGATGTAGACGGAGCGCCATCCCCGCTCGTGGAGCATGAGCGAGGTCCACACGTCCTCCGACTTGGAGTCGGTGTGCATGCCGCCGATGTCGTTGATCGCGGCGCGCCGGAAGATGACGTTCGTGCCCACGCAGAAGGCCGCGTTGAAGCGGTTGCGACCGGGCTGGATGAACTTGTAGAACACGGCCTGCATGTACCCCGCGCCGCGGGAGATGAGGTTGTTGAGGTTGCCGTAGGTCTGCGGCGTCTGGACGAACGCGACGTGGTCGTTGATGAAGAACGGCACCGTCTCGACGAGGAAGTTCGGCCTGGGCACGAAGTCGGCGTCGAAGATCGCGAAGAAGTCGCCCTTGCTCAGGGCGAGGGCGTGGTTGACGTTGCCCGCCTTGGCGCCGTTGTTCGACAACCGGCGCACGTACCGCGCCCCGAGGTCCCCGGCGAGGTCGCGGACGGCGTCGGACTTGCCGTCGTCGAGGATCCACACGGTGTGGCGGCCGCGGATCTGCAGGGCCGCCGTGACGGTCTTGCGGATGACGTCGAGGGGTTCGCCGTACGTCGTGATGAACACGTCGACGACGATCGGCTTGTCGTGGAGGTAGAGGGTCCAGTCCCAGGGGCGCGTCTCGGCCTTGTCGCGGATGATCTCCGCGACGTCGTGGAGCCGGTCCTGCGCGTCGTAGAACGCGAAGTCCCGGGGGTTGTAGCCGCTGGAGAGGATCGTCCACATGGCGAGGAGCGCCTGGAGGACGAGGATCGTCTCGGCCGTGATGACGAGCGCGTAGGGCAGGGCGTCACCGACGTTGGCAGGGTTGAGCAGGAAGATCGAGTAGGCGAGGACGCCGAGGGTCGCGAGGAGCACAACCATCATGAGCGACGGGGAGTGCCCGACGTGGGTGGCGCCGGAGTCGTCGGAGTCGGGGAGGGCGGACTCGTCGTCCGCGACGCCGAGCGCACTGTGCAGGCGCTTCTGGGCGAGCACGTCGCCCGAGATGTTCTCGGTACGGCGTGGGGTGACGACGAGTCGTTCGAATTCGGAGACGGCCACTGTGGCCCCCTAACTGGTCCGGGCTCGTTCTGAGCGAGTCAGCGACTGGGGGACGGCGGCAGCTCTGGCGACGTCGGTTGCGACGGGCGACAGGTGCGTGGTGGCGGTTCCTGTCGGGACCCTCGACGGTGGAGGTTGAGTTGTGTGCGATGAGCCTCCGGCTCGTCGCTAAGCAGGAAACGTAACTCGATAACGTTGGCCATGAGGGTTTTAGGACGTGACAAACGTCACAGAGATTCCACCCGTGATCTGGCAGTATCCTTCCGCGCGTCGCGATATAAGGGCTTCTTCAACAACCCCTCATGAGAGCGTTTACTCGGACGCTGACCAGCACTGTTGAGGAACGCTCGGGAACGGCCTGGAACGGGGTACGGCCCACGGGCGTCGTCCGGCGCGCGACGTATGTCCGGTGCGTGAGTGCTCCGGACGCGCACGTGGCGCCGCGGATGCGCGTGGAAGCGCGTCCATCATGTGGACGCGTCGGGGCTCACGGCACGGGCTGCCGACCCCCACGAGGCACCACGCGGGGGGTCGGCAGCGGCGTGGGTCACAGCTGGGGAGCGACCTCGCGGGCGACGAGCTCGAGGTGGTCGAGGTCGTGCAGGTCGAGCACCTGGAGGTAGACGCGTGTCGCGCCCAGGCCGGCGACGTGGGCGAGGCGCTCGACGGCCTCGTCGACGGTGCCGGCGATCCCGTGCTCCCGCAGCTCTGCGGGCTCACGGCCGATCGCCTCGGCGCGCCGGACGAACTCCGCCTCGTCCTTGCCGACGCACAGCACGAGCGCAGCAGAGTACGTGAGGTCGTCGGGGGCGCGGCCGATCTCCTCGCACGCCGACCGGACGCGCGCGAACTGCCCGGCGATCGCGTCGATCTCCGGGAACGCGGCGTTGAACTCCGTCGCGAACCGCGCGGCGATCGCCGGCGTCCGCCTGGGCCCGCCGCCGCCGACGATCACGGGGACGCGCTCCTGGACGGGCTTGGGCAATGCCGGGGCGTCGGTGAGCGTGTAGTGGTCCCCGCTGAAGGAGTACGTCTCCGCGACAGGCGTCTCCCACAGCCCTGTGATGATCTCGAGCTGCTCCTCGAGGATGCCGAAGCGCTTCGCGGGGAACGGCACCCCGTACGCCTCGTGCTCACGCTGGAACCACCCCGTGCCGAGCCCGAGCTCGACGCGCCCGCCGCTCATGTCGTCGACCTGCGCGACCTGGATGGCGAGCAGACCGGGGTGCCGGAACGTCACGGGCGTGACGAGGGTGCCGAGGCGGATGCGGGAGGTCTCGCGGGCGAGGGCTGCGAGGGTGAGCCAGGCGTCGGACGGGCCGGGGAGCCCGTCCCCGCTCATGGTGAGCACGTGGTCGGAGCGGAAGAAGGCGTCGTAGCCGAGCTCCTCCGTCGCGCGGGCGACGGCGAGGAGGTCGGCGTGCGAGGCGCCCTGCTGGGGTTCGGTGAAGATTCTCAGGTCCATCGGACCAGCCTAGGCGCGCTCCGCCGGACGCCGGTCGAGCCCACGCCACCTGCGGGGCACGGCCATGTCGGCCACCGTCATCACAGCGTGTGCCGCGAGCGTCCACCCGATGACGCGCCGGGACCGTCCGCTGCGACCCTCCGACGCACCTCGTCGGAGCAGCGCAGCCGCGCCGGCAACGAGCGCGACGAGCTCCACGCCGGACAGCACCCAGTAGGCGGCGGGCCGGTGGATCCACATCCGCTGCAGGTCGTCGAGCACGCTCCGCTCGGCCGGCTCGGTCGTGAGGGACGACCACACGCTGCGCACGAACGTCTGGGGCTCCACCCGACGCACGCCGGGCAGGTCCGACGGGTCGAGCCAGCCCTCGGCGACCTCGGCCGCCTGCTCGGGCAGGCCGAGGAGGCGCAGCACGTCGGTGAACGGGTCGTCGCGGTCCGGGTCGTCGAGGACGTCGCGCAGCTGCGCCGCCGCGACGGGTCCGAGCCCGAACTCGCGCGCGAGCGGCACGGGGTCGGCCCGGGGTGGGTCGTAGAAGTCGAACACGAGCGTCGTCACGTCCGCCTCGGGCTCGACGCCCTCCGACGGCTCGACGCGCATCCAGCGCGGACCCCACTCGTGGGCGGCGAGGATCGTGCCGTCCCGCATGACGCCGAGGCGGCGCCACGCGCCGTTGCGCTCGAGGCCGACGTGCGCGCTGCGCGACGGGTAGGTCGCCACGGCCCCGAGGTCCGCGCCGGGCTCGACGCCGGCCACGACGGCAGCTCCGTCGATCGTCGCGAACCACAGGGCGGAGTCCGCGACGCGCGCGACGTGCGGGGCCTCGGTGGAGCGCCACCGTCCGACGACCGCGCCCGACCGCTGATGGATGACGAGACCGACGGCGTCGTCGTGGGTGGGCTCGTCGGGGAGCTCGAGCTCGTCCCCGATCGAGCACGCGACGTCGAGCGCCCGCCCGAGGTACGTCACGACGTCGTCGCGCGTGAGGGAGGGGTACGGGCCGCTGACGGGGTTCTCGTCCGGCGCCCAGCGCAGCACCCGGCCGTCGCTCCACCCCAGGGTCCGCGCGACGATCCACCCGGGGGCGCCGAGGAGAGTGCCGTCGAGGACCTCCGCGGGGATACCCAGTTGTGTGAGGACGTCGGCGACCTCGCCGGGTGTCGCGGCAGGCACGTGCTCGATCGCGTCCTCCGAGAGAGCGCCCTCCCCCCGCGGGTCCCGCGGTTCGACGCTGACGTAGACGGGGACGAGCTCGAGCTGGTCGGTGTCGACGGAGACATCGTGCATCACACGAGTGTCACATATCGGGGCGCGGGTTCATGGTCCGATCGAGTTGGTGGCGCACGACGCCATCGTGACCGGAGCGGTCAGCCGGCGGCGAGGTGCGCGGCCAGACCGGCTCCGAGCCGGGTGCGTACATCCGCGACCTGGCCGTCCCAGTCGTCGGCGACCTCGTCGAGCGAGGCCATGAGCTCCTCTGACACCCGGCGCCGCATCTCGGCCACGCGGTCGAGCAGACCATGAGGGTCGACGCCGCGCGTCCGCCGGAGCGCATCCATCGCCGCGGCGTTCTCTGGCAGCAGCCCCCGCGAGCGTGACCGCGAGCAGCCGCGGGGCGCTCACTGCTTCTCCTCGTCGCGGATCGCGAGGCTGGCGTCCAGCGCGTCGAGCAGGCGGATGAGCCGCCCGCCCCCTCGTCGCGACCTTGCTCTTGCGCATCGCGCTCGGCGGATCATCCGACGCCGGAAGGGAACAGGCACTCGGCTCACACTGTGCACTCCGGCAACGACAGAACCCCCCGCTCGGAGCCCTTCCGGGCACCCGCGGGGGGTTCTGTCACTGCGCGGTCCTGAACGTCGTCGGGACCCACTGGCGGTAGCGGTGAGATTCGAACTCACGGTGGACTTTCACCCACACACGCTTTCGAGGCGTGCTCCTTAGGCCACTCGGACACGCTACCTCGCCGAGAACAGTACCTGCCGGTGACCCCAAGCTCCCAATCGGCGGGGCTGTGCGGCTCGCGGGGCGCCGCCCGGCACGCCTGAGCGCCTCGCAGGTGGGAGTCGTAGCCTGAATGACGTGGATACCGTCAGCCTCCGTACTGCCCCCGACCTGGCTCCCGGTCTCACCGCAGACCTCGAGCGACTCGTCGACCTCCTCGACGGCCGGACGATCGCCGCGCTCACCGGCGCGGGCGTCTCGACCGACTCCGGCATCCCCGACTACCGCGGCCCCGACTCGCCGCCGCGCACCCCCATGACGTACCAGCAGTTCATCGGCGACCCCGCGTTCCGCCGGCACTACTGGGCGCGCAACCACGTCGGCTGGCAGCACGTGCGGCGCGCCTCACCGAACGACGGGCACCGCGCCCTCGCCGACCTCGAGCGCGACGGTGTCCTCACCGGCCTCATCACGCAGAACGTCGACGGGCTCCACCAGGACGCGGGCAGCCGCAACCTCGTCGACCTGCACGGCACCTACGACCGTGTCATCTGCCTGTCCTGCCACCGGATCGTGTCCCGGGCGTCCCTCGCGGTCCGCCTCGAGGAGGCCAACCCGGGGTTCGTCGAGTCCGTGGGTAACGTCGCGGACATCGAGATCGCGCCTGACGCCGATGCCGTCATCGAGTCCACCGCCCACTTCCGCCCCGTGGACTGCGAGGTGTGCGGTGGGATCCTCAAGCCGGACATCGTCTACTTCGGGGAGAGCGTGCCCAAGGAGCGGGTCGCGCGGGCGTTCGCGATGGTCGACGCCGCGGACGCGCTGCTCGTGGCGGGCTCGTCGCTCACCGTCCACTCGGGCCTGCGGTTCGTCAAGCACGCCGCGAAGGCCGGGATGCCGGTGGCGATCGTCAACCGCGGCACCACCCGCGGCGACCCGCTCGCCACCTTGAAGCTCGACGCCGGCACCACCGAGGTCCTCACGTACCTGCGCGGTGCGCTCCGAAGAACTCCCTGAGCAACGCCGCGCACTCGTCCTCCCGGACTCCCCCGAGCACCTCGACGCGGTGGTTCATCCGGCGGTCCCGCACGATGTCCCACACCGACCCGGTCGCGCCCGCCTTGTCATCCCACGCGCCGAGGACGAGCCGCGGCACGCGGGCGAGCAGGATCGCGCCCGCGCACATCGCGCACGGCTCGAGCGTCACGACGAGCGTGCAGCCCTCGAGCCGCCACTCCCCCACGGCCGCCGCCGCCTCGCGCAGCGCGAGCACCTCGGCGTGCGCCGTCGGGTCCCCCGTGGCCTCGCGCGCGTTGTGCCCGCGCCCGACGACGGACCCGTCCGGACCGAGCACGACGGCCCCGACCGGCACGTCGCCCGTGCCCGGCGCGAGCCGGGCCTCGTCGAGGGCAAGACCCATCGCGCTGCGGTACCGCCCGTCGTCGTGCATGGTCGCCATTATCACTGCAGGTCGCGGCCTGACGCGGGTTACCGCACGGTACGGTTGGCCCATGCGCCTGCATGTCGCGGACCACCCGCTCGTCGCCCACAAGCTCACCGTCCTCCGCAACGAGGAGACGTCGTCACCGACGTTCCGGCTCCTCGTCGACGAGCTCGTCACGCTGCTCGCCTACGAGGCGACCCGTGACGTGCGCACCGTGCCGCGCACCATCCGCACGCCGGTGGCCGAGACGGTCGGGACGGCCATCGCGGACCCGCGCCCCCTCGTCGTGCCGATCCTGCGCGCCGGGCTCGGCATGCTCGATGGCATGACCCGCCTGCTGCCCACGGCCGAGGTCGGCTTCCTCGGCATGCAGCGCAACGAGGAGACGCTCGAGGCCATCACGTACGCCAACCGGCTGCCCGACGACCTCACCGGCCGTCAGTGCTTCCTCCTCGACCCGATGCTCGCGACCGGCGGGACGCTCGTCGCCGCCATCGACTTCCTCCTCGAGCGCGGCGCGCGGGACGTCACCGCGGTGTGCCTGCTCGCCGCACCCGAAGGGCTCAAGGTCCTCGAGAGCGCGATCGGCGACCGGGCCGACGTGATGATCGTCGTCGCGGCGATCGACGAGCGCCTCGACGAGAACTCCTACATCGTGCCGGGCCTCGGCGACGCGGGCGACCGGCTCTACGGCGTCGTCGACTGACCAGGGAATGAGACATTCAGGTCTTGTCATTGAGATCTGACCCCACCGCTGCGACAGTTCTGGAATGACCTGCACGCGCCTGACCGACGCCACCGCCCCGGTGCGCCTCGTCATGCCCGCGTGCAGCTGTGCGTGTTGTCGGCTCTGACCCTCCCTCAGACCACCCGACACGTCCCCCCTCTGCTGGGGACCCCACGCATACCCGGAGAGTGCCATGACGGCCCCCACCCCTGCCCTTCCCGTCCCCACGTCCCAGCCCGGATTCCTCCTGTGGGTCGGCGTCGACCCACAGCGGCGGCACCACGGGCAAGAGCTCGTCGAACTCGCTGAGACACTCGGCGAGCTCGCCCGCGAGCTCCTCCCGACCGCCGAGACGTTCATCGCGCTGTCCCTCGCCCAGGCCCGACGGCGCGGTGCGCCGCACCTCGACCTCGCCTCGCTCCAGGACCGGCTCGCACACCTCGACGTCGTCGAGCACGTTCCCGCACCCCGGGCCCTCCCGCAGTTCGACGACGTCCCACCCCGGGTGCAGATCGACCTCGGTGCCCGGCGCGTGAGCGTCGGAGGAACCGAGCGTCACCTCACCTCCAAGGAGTTCGGGCTCCTCGCCTACCTCATCGGCGCCACCGGCCGGACGGTGTCCCGGGCCGAGCTCACCCGGTCCGTCTGGGGAGCGCGCGACGGGGACGGGACGTCCCGCACGATCGACGTCCACGTGCGGCGCCTGCGGGACAAGCTCGGCCTCGCGGAACAGATCGTCACCATCCGCGGCGCCGGGTACCTCTTCCACCACTCCGACGACGTGGCCGTGACCGGGAGCCCGACCCCTGCCCGCGTCAGCGCCTGACGTCAGGCAGTCGTCAGACGTCAGCGAGGACGAGCGCGCCCACCCGAGCGAACAGGGTCCCACTCTCCGGGTACCAGCCGGTGAGCAGGTACCCGAGTTCCCCGGCCCGGATGAGTCCGTCCGGTGTGGTGACGTGCACGGGCAGCTCGACCACGGCCCCCGCAGCGATGCTGTGGACACCGCAGGCGATCGTCCTCCCCACCGCCGCGCAGTGCGCGCCGTCCGCCAGGTCGCCCAGAACGTACTGCCCCGGCGGGATGCTGAACACCGCGAGCACATCCCGCGCTGCTGTGGACCCGGTGTTCCGGAGCGTCAGCGGGACGCCGTCCCGGTCCGCAGCGAGCGGCACCGGCTCGAGGACGACGAGACCCCGCCCCGGCACGGCATCCTGCGGCTGGTCGAGCACCCCCGCGGCGCGGGCGTCCGACGACGCATGGACGACAGCCGCGAGCGGTGCACCCGACGTGCCCGCGAACGGACCAACCGTGAGCAGGAGGGGCGCGGCGGCGTCCGCCTCCGGGTCGGCCAGGCCGTCGGTCCGGAACGTCGAGACGCTCCGACCCGGAACGGCAGACGCAGCACCCGCCACCGTGCGCCCGTTGATCGCGACCGACCCCGCCGCACCGGTCGCGGCGCTCACGGAGACGTGCCGGGCGCCCGAGGCAGGAAGCGCATGGCTTGATGCCGCGGCCCCCGCCGTGGGACCCGAGAGCAGCGTCACCGTCGCGTCCGGCTGGTCCGCGACGTCATAGACGACGGTCAACGACCATGCGAGATCGGCCGGCACGCGTTGCCCCGACCCCGCGACGACCGCCCAACGCCCCTGGGTGGGGTGGGCAGCGACGAGGTGCGTGACGTCCACCGAAGCCCAGAACGACCGGTCCGGGGTCCCCACGGGGTCGAGCAGTGCGGGGGTCCCGGCGAGCGACCAGGAGCCCGCACCGCCCGCGTCGGTCGTGAGGTCCAGAGCGGTGAGCTCGTCGAGCGTGAGATCGGAGGTGCTGCTCGCGAGCGGCCCGGCCCAGGTGAGCTCCGCGAACCGCACGCTCGAGCCTGTCGGCACCGACAGCAACCGGTCCTCCCCGACGAGGCCCGAGACCTGCGCGCTGCGGAGCGATCCCTCGAGCATCGTGGACGCCGACAGTCCCCGGGCCACGACCGGCAACGTCGTCGCCGGCGACGCCACGGGCGACTCCCCCGCGACCGATGCGAGGGGCTGCACCACCGCCCCGGTCAGCGTCCCGGCGGCCACCTGCACGGGGAGCACGAGCTCTCTCGTCGCGCCCGGGTCGATCCGCGCGTGCGTGCAGCTGGCGGTGTCGACGGGCGTGACGGCGCACGCCCACCCGGGGTCGCTCCCCGGCGCCGTCTCCACGCTGCTCCCACCGGGCCACCCGATCCCGGCGGGCAGCGGGAGCTCCACGACGACGTCGTCCGCCCCGACGTCGCCCGTGTTCGACGCCACCACCGCGACGTGCCCGTCGACCCCGGCGACAAGCTCGGCGACCGGGATCA
Organism: Sanguibacter sp. Z41_6; assembly: GCF_059621145.1. Lineage (NCBI taxonomy): Bacteria > Bacillati > Actinomycetota > Actinomycetes > Micrococcales > Sanguibacteraceae > Sanguibacter > Sanguibacter sp. Z41_6. The sequence continues at coordinate 340,272 of NZ_JCAQIF010000004.1, forward strand.
CCTCGACCGACACCGCCGCGGGCGCCGGGTCGACCGTCCGCGTGAACGTCATGCGGTCGCCGTGCGGAGCGCTGCCCAGGTACATCTGTGCGGCGATCTCGACCGTCGCGCTGTGCCGCGGATAGAGATCGACGACGACGACCGCCGACTCACCGGCCTCGATCTCGTCCACGGCGCACCGCACCACGGTCGAGGACGGCACCTCGCCCGGAGACAGCGCCCCGTCCGCAGACGCTGCGGCGCACGTGGCGCCGAGGCTCGTGATGAGCGGGACGGGGACCGCGGTCCCACCTCCGCCGAGCACCGCAGGCAGGAGCTCCAGGACGTCCGGGACCTCGAGCTCGAGCGCGACGTCGGAGGCGAGGGCGTCGCCGTCGTTCGTGAGCGCGATCTCGAGCGACGTGGCCTGCCGTGCCACGAGTCCTCCCGGGGCCGAGAGGTCGACCGCGAGCGCCGCGACGGCCGACGGCGGTGGGGAGGGATCGGACGGGGTGGTCGGCGTGGTGGGGGTGGTCGGGTTCGCGGGGGTGGTGGTGCCAGGTGGGTTCGTCGGGCCAGGCGGGTTCGCGGCGCCGGGCGGGGCTGCCGGGCTTCCCGGCGTCGCTTGGTCGGACGGACGCGACGGCGTCTGCGGTGCAGCGCCGACGGGTGTGGTCCGGGAGTCTGCGGGGAGGGTGGGTGGCACCTGGCCGGACCCCGCGTCCTCGGCCGCGCCCGAGCCTCCTCCCGGAGCGGGCAGGGAGACGCCACCATCGGGCTCCCCGCCGGGCCCGTCGGGACCCGAACCGTGAGGATCGGCACCGTCGGCACCAGCACTGTCGGAACCAGCACTGTCGGGACCAGCACTGTCACGACCGAGACCGTCGGCACCCGGACCGGCCGTGTCGGGCGAGGCGTCACGCTGGCCCGCGCTCGGACCCGACGCCGTCGGCGGCTCACGGTCTTCGCCGAGCACCCCGAGCAGGACCGCGGCGGCAACGAGCGAGCCGACGATCGCGATCCCCACGACGGCGACGAGCAGCGTCGGCAGACCGCTGATCGCCGCGAGCACGCCACCGGAGCTCGCGGCCCCCGTGCCGACGCCCGCTGCGCCACCCGCCGCCCCGGCGGTGCCGGCCGTCCCGCTCCCGGCACCGCTCGCGCTGCTCCCACCGTCGGCGCTGCTCCCACCGTCGGCGCTGCTCCCACCGTCGGCGCTGCTTCCTCCGTCGGCGCTGCTTCCTCCGTTCGCGCCGCTGCCGCCTGTGGTCCCGTCGCCAGCCGCGCCCGCGCCGCTCGCCGCACCCCCGCCCACGGCCACGCCACCCGCCGCGAGCGCCGTCGTCCCCCACAGGGGCAGACCGGTGCCGGCGACGCCCACCGCAGCGAGGCCGAGCACGAGCGGAGCCACGACGGCCCGCATGCCGTGGGACACGTCGGCGAGCTCGAGCAAGAGTTCACGGCACTCGCCGCACTCCTCGAGGTGCGCGTCGACGGTCGCGGTCTCCCGTGCCCCCAGGCCACCGCGCGCATAGGCGCCGAGCAAGGCGTTGGCCGTCCGGCACGACTCGTCCGGAGCTCCGCCGAGGTGCTGCTGGAGATAGGCCTGCCGAAGCCCTTCCCTGGCCCGGTACGCCAACGCTGCGGCACCGTTGGCCGTGAGCCCGAGGAGCGGGGCGACCGCTGCCGGTGCCTGGTTCTCGACCTCGGTGTACCAGAGGATCGACTGCCACCGCTCGGGCAACGAATGGAAGGCGAGGGCGACCGTGGACCGCTCGAACCCGCGCAGCACCGGCTCCTCGGTGGAGGCCATCGGCCCGACGGCCGACTCGAACGCCGCGTCGTCATCGGTGGGGCGCGTCCGCCGCGAGGCGTTGACGAGGTCGAACGCCGTCCGGCGCACCACGGTGAACAGGTACGCGCGGAACGCCACGTCGGGCCCACCTCCGCGGGACATCACCGCGAGAACCTTCGCGAAGGCACCGGCCACGACGTCGTCGGCATCGGCCGGATCCGTGACGTGCTGCCGGGCGACCGACAGTGCCGCACCCGCGTGCCTCTCGTAGAGCAGGCCGAACGCACCGGTCTCGCCGCCACGGACGCTCGCGATGAGCTCGGCGTCCGAGGACGCCTCTCCCCACGCAGGTGTATCTGCTGCCGTCACGCCGCTCCCTCACTACCCGCGATCCACGTCGGTGCAGACCCCGCCCCGCACGTCCGGCTCACGACGCTGTGACCCCGGACACGCCAAGAATAGGTGATCTGCCCCCCGACTCTCCGGCGAGAACCCCGCGCGCCGCTGCGCAGATCACAAAAAACTGCTCAAGTGCCGTCATGACCGTCACCCTCGCGGCTCCCTATCTGTGTGGAGATCCTCGCCGAGGGCGTCACGACGCCGGCTGCTGCCCTGCGCGAGCAGTGGCGCCGCTCGAGCGCGCGCACCGCGTGGTCGCACCCCGACGACTGGGCGCACACGGCCGTCGACGACGTCGTCCACGAGCTCGTCATGCTCGACACCGCGCGCTCACGTGGGGCGGGCACTGCGCAGACCCGCTCGGCAGCGCTCCTGCGTGCCTACGCGGCACTGGGCCTCGCCCGAGCACGCACCGGGTGCGGCATCGGCGAGGCCATCGACGACGTCGCGTGCCTCTACGCGCTGCGCGGCGGACCACCGCCCACCGACGTGCTCCGGGCGGTGTGCGCGGGGTGGACCCAGGGGCAGGCCGAGCCGCCTGCCCAGATGCTCTGGGTCGATGCGGAGTCAGGGCTCGCGACGGTCGCGTACCTCGGGCAGCGCCTCCGGGAGACCTACGGCGCGAGCGACATGCAGGTGCCCGTGCACCACTCGCACCTGCTCGTGTGCGTCGACCTCGAGCTCGGGCCGCTCCCGTCGCTGGTCCGCATCGCACGGTCCGCCGTCGTCGGCCAGAGCATCATGGCGGCGTTCGGTGAGGGGCACCCCGCAGCCGCGCTCGGCCACGGCCGGTTCGTCGTGCTCGCCGAGGTGGACACCGACCTTCCGGCCCGGCTCGCGGAGCTCGGGGTGCGGATCTCGCGCGCGACAGCAGCGCGCGACATCGGGTACGCCACCCGGTGTCCCCCGCGCGTCACGACGTACGAGATGCCCGCGACGTGGGGCGCCGCGGTCGCGCTGCTCGCACGCCTCCAGGGCGTGGAACCCGGCACGGGCGCCTGACGTCCGCGCCGGGCATCGACGCATCCGGCACAACCCGACGACCAGCTCAGCAGCCCGGCGCGCCGTGCGAGCCGGGCCGCCACGTCACTGAGGGGCGTAGGTGAGGCAGTCCGCCATGTCCCCGGGAGCGGAGCCTGCGCCGACGCGGATGGAATCTGCGTGGCACTCGAGCAGCTCGTTGTGGACGCACTCGCCACGCTGGCACGCTCCGACCTGGGCGATGACCTTGTCGAGACCGCCCTTGGTCGACAGCGGGATGAACGTGGCGCACTCAGCGGCCGCGCCGCGGCCACCGACCGTCACCGCTCCGGCGTGGCAGCCGTCGTGGTTGTACCCGCAGGTCTCGACCGAACAGGTGCTCACGTGGGGCAGATCAAGCAGTGCGCTCATGATTCCTCCAGCTGGCTCCGGTGCACGCTGACGTGCTGATATTCCACGGTAGACCCGGAGGACAATTCACGTATAGGCAGCCAGGACTTCCTTACACGGGCGCACAACCGCATTCTTTTCGGCACTCTCCTGGTGCATGAACGGCCCGCGCACCGGCGGCCGTGCCGCCCCGCAGTGCGACGCGCACAGCGCGGGGCTACCGTCGGAACATGGACGACGACCATTCCCCGGCGGACCGCGCGTCCCCGATGGACGACCCGTCCCTCATCGAGGACGAGGCGCACCTCCTCGTGGCAGGCCGGCACGCGAACGTCTATCTCCTCGACGACACGCACGCGGTCCGTCACCTCCACGACCCCTCAGCGACCCACCACAACGTCGCGGTCCTCGAGTACCTCACCGAGGTCGGCTTCCCTGCCCCGCGCATCGTGCGCGCGGTCGGACCCGACCTCGTCATGGTCCGCCTGCACGGGCCGACGCTCCTGCAGGCGCTCGACGCCCGGGAGCTCTCGATGGACGAGGGTGTGCAGGTCCTCGTCGACCTGCACGCACGCCTGCACGCCCTGCCCCTCCCGGCAGACCTCCTCCCGGGAGACGGGTCGGGTCCGGACGACGTGCTCGTCCACCTCGACCTGCACCCCGCGAACGTCTTCATGACCGACGACGGGCCCTACCTCATCGACTGGGACTCGGCGCGCCGGGGACCCGCGGAGCTGGACCTCGCGACGACGGCCATCGTCTTCGGAGAGGTGGCCGTGGACGACAATCCCTTCGCCGTCCCGGCCCACCACATGCTGCGTGCCTTCCTGCGCGCCGTCGGGCCAGGACTGGGCACCCAGCTCGACGCGGCCGCCGCCCTGCGTGCAGCCCGACCCACGCTCGACCCGGAGGAGAGGGCCCTCGTCCCCCGGGCGTGCGACCTCGTGCGGGAAGAGCTCGACCGGCTCTGACCTGCGCACGCTGCTCGCGTGGCGCCGCTCAGCGGGGCGGGCGCCAGAGGACGAGCGCCGAACCTCCGTCGCCGTCGCTCGTCGGCGGCGGCTCCTGCCGTCGCCAGCCGCGCCGGTGGAACCGCTGGCCCCGGCGCACGGCGACGACGTCGCCCGAGGCACCGGCAGCGAAGATGCGTGAGCCCGGGTCCGCGGCGGCGGCGAGGAGGTCGACCTTGTGCTCGAGGCGCCGCACCTCGGCCTCGAGGTCGAGGATCCGCTTGATCCCGGCGAGGTTGATCCCCTCGTCCTGGCTGAGCCGCTGGACCTCGATGAGCTGCGCGACGTCGCGGCGGGAGTACCGCCGCCCCCGGCCCGGTGTCCGCTGCGGCGACACGATGCCGAGCCGGTCGTACTGGCGCAACGTCTGCGGGTGCATCCCCGCGAGCTCGGCAGCACGGGAGATGACGTAGACGGGTTCGTCCTCGCGCGGTGTCCCGTCGTCGAACACGACCTTCATGCGCACCCCCGATCAGTCCCTGGCGCGTGCGAAGAGCTCCTGCCGGACGTCGCCGTCCCCGGTCGCCGCAGCGAACGCCTCCACCGCCTCGCGCGCGGTCTTGTCGAGCTTCTGCGGGACGGCCACCTGGACGGTGACCAGGAGGTCCCCGGTGCCCTTGGCGGACTTCACACCGTGGCCCTTGACGCGCAGCACCCTGCCGGCGGGGGTGCCCTCGGGGATCTTCAGCCGCACGGTCGACCCGTCGAGGGTGGGGACCTGGATCTGGGCTCCGAGCGCCGCCTCGGGGAACGTCACCGGGACGGTCACGCGCAGGTTCTGCCCGTCGAGGGTGAACACGGGGTGCGGGGTGACGGTGACCGTGATGACCAGGTCGCCCGCCGGTCCACCACCGGTGCCGGGGCGTCCCTTCCCCCGGAGCCGGATCTTCTGGCCGTCGCGCACACCCGGGGGGATGCGCGTGGTGAGGGGGCGACCGTCGACGCCGAGCGTCACGGTGGTCCCCTGGACCGCGTCGCGGAAGCTCAGCGTCGTCCTGGCCGCGACGTCCTGCCCTGCCTGCGCCCGCACGTTGGGCCGGAAGCCTGTCTGTCCGCCCCCGCCCCCGCCGCCGCCGAACATCGACGAGAGGATGTCCTCGAAGCCGTCGGGCATGCTGCTGGAGGCACCACCGGCAGGTCGGAAGCCTCCGCGGCTGCCGGAGCTCGCGCCACCGAACATCCCGCCGAAGAGGTCCTCGAAGCCGCCCGCGCCACCTCCACGACCGCCTGGCCCGGCCGCGAACCGGGGGCCGCCACCGGCCATCGCCCGGATCGCGTCGTACTGCTGGCGCTGCTCGGGGTCGGAGAGCACCGAGTAGGCCTCACCGATCTCCTTGAACTTCCCCTCAGCGCTGGTGTCACCGGAGTTCTGGTCCGGGTGGTACTTACGAGCGAGCTTGCGGTATGCCTTCTTGATCTCGGCGTCGTCCGCGGTCTTCGGGACGCCGAGAGCAGCATAGAAGTCCTTTTCGATCCAGTCCTGACCGGTCAAGGCGCCTCCCTTCCGTCATGGTGCACAGGGTGGGGCGACGACGCGCAACCTGCGCCGGAGCCCCTGCGGGGCCGGACCTCGTGGTCCGGCCCCGCAGGTGGATCAGGCCTCGGGGCCGACCACAGCGACGCGCGCCGCACGGACCACCCGGTCACCGATCCGGTACCCGACCTCGATGACGCTCTGCACCGTGGTCGTCGTGGCGTCCGACGACGTCGAGTGCATGAGCGCCTCGTGCTTCATCGGGTCGAACTCCTCGCCTGCCTCGCCGTACATCTCGACGCCGAACCGCACGAGCGCCGCCGTGAGCTTGTCCGAGATCGCCTCGAACGGGCCGGTGAGCTCGCCCGCCTGCTTGGCTCGAGCGATGTCGTCGAGGACGGGCAGCAGCCCGACCAGGACGTCCTCGACGCCGCGCGTCCGCGCAAGCTCCTGCTCACGCTTGGCGCGCTTCGAGAAGTTCGCGTACTCCGCGTTGAGCCGCTGGAGGTCCGCGAGCCGGTCGGCCGACTCGGCCTGCGCCTTCTCGAGGTCGGTCGGCTCGGCTGCGGCCTCCGCGGGGGCGTTCGTGTCGAACGCCTCCTCGGACGGCTCGAAGTCGAGGCCCTCGAGCGGGTCGACGTTCTCGCCGGCACCCTCAGGGTTCTCGGGGGTGCCGTGCTCAGGGGCCGTCACTTCTTGTCATCCTCGTCGTCGACGATCTCGGCGTCGACGACGTCCTCGTCCGAGGCGCCGGGGGCGTCGCCGGTGGGCGCGTCAGCCGCGGGCGCTTCCGCCTGCTGGGCGTAGAGCACCTCGCCGATCTTCTGCGCCACGGTCGTCAGCGCCTCCTGCTTGGCCTTGACGGCACCGATGTCCGTGCCCTCGAGTGCACTCTTGAGCTCGTCGATCGCGCTCTGGACCTCGGTCTTGACGTCCTCGGGCAGCTTCTCGTCGTTGTCCTTGAGCAGCTTCTCCGTGGAGTACGCGAAGCCCTCGGCCTGGTTGCGGGTCTCGGCCTCCTCGCGGCGCGCCTTGTCCTCCGCGGCGTGCTCCTCGGCCTCGCGGACCATGCGGTCGATGTCCTCCTTCGGCAGCGCGGAGCCACCGGTGATGGTCATCTTCTGCTCCTTGCCGGTGCCGCGGTCCTTGGCGCCGACGTGGACGATGCCGTTCGCGTCGATGTCGAACGTGACCTCGATCTGCGGGACCCCACGGGGCGCCGGAGCGATCCCCGTGAGCTCGAACGTACCGAGCGGCTTGTTGTCCCGCGCGAACTCCCGCTCACCCTGGAAGACCTGGATGAGGACGGAGGGCTGGTTGTCGTCCGCCGTGGAGAAGATCTCGCTGCGCTTGGTCGGGATGGCCGTGTTGCGCTCGATGAGCTTGGTCATCACGCCACCCTTGGTCTCGATGCCGAGGGACAGCGGCGTGACGTCGATGAGCAGGACGTCCTTGCGCTCGCCCTTGATGACACCGGCCTGGAGTGCCGCACCGATGGCGACGACCTCGTCGGGGTTGACGCTCTTGTTGGGCTCCTTGCCGCCCGTGAGCTCCTTGACGAGCTCGGTGACGGCGGGCATGCGGGTCGATCCACCGACGAGCACGACGTGGTCGATGTCTCCGAGGGAGATGCCTGCGTCGCGGATGACGGAGTGGAACGGCGCCTTCGTCCGGTCGATGAGGTCCTGCGTCATCTGCTGGAACTGGGCGCGGGTGAGCTTGGAGTCCAGGTGGATGGGCCCGTTCTCGCTCATCGACAGGTACTGCATCGAGATGTTGGTGCTCGTCGCGGAGGAGAGCTCCTTCTTGGCCTGCTCAGCAGCCTCGCGCAGACGCTGGAGCGCGATCTTGTCCTTGGACAGGTCGACACCGGAGGAGTTCTTGACCTCCTTGATGAGGTGCTCGACGATCCGGTTGTCCCAGTCGTCGCCACCGAGGCGGTTGTCGCCGGAGGTTGCGCGGACCTGGATCGTCGAGAAGTCGTCCTCGTCCTTGCCGACCTCGAGCAGGGACACGTCGAAGGTCCCGCCACCGAGGTCGAAGACGAGGATGAGCTCGTCCTCCTTGCCCTTCTCGAGGCCGTACGCGAGCGCGGCAGCGGTGGGCTCGTTGACGATGCGCAGGACGTTGAGCCCGGCGATCTGGCCGGCGTCCTTCGTGGCCTGGCGCTCGGCGTCGTTGAAGTACGCGGGCACGGTGATGACCGCGTCGGTGACGGGCTCGCCCAGGTACTCCTCGGCGTCGCGCTTGAGCTTGCCGAGGATGCGGGCGCTGATCTCCTGCGCCGTGTACTTCTTGTCGTCGATCGTGACCGACCAGTCCGTGCCGATGTGGCGCTTCACCGAGCTGATGGTGCGGTCCACGTTCGTCACGGCCTGGCGCTTGGCGATCTCGCCAACGAGGACGTCACCGGTCTTGGAGAACGCGACGACGGACGGTGTGGTCCGGGCGCCCTCGGCGTTCGCGATGACGGTGGGTTCACCACCCTCGAGGACGGAGACGACGGAGTTGGTGGTACCGAGGTCGATGCCGACTGCACGTGCCATGTCAGTGATGCCTTTCGTTGCGGGCGTCTCGCGGGTGCCGCGGGGGACGGCCTTGCCGGACGAGTGTTCCGTCCGGCGTCATTGAGTCTGTTCGACTCAAGTCTGCACCCGGGACGTCCCGCATGCAAGCGGAGCACCGAAACTTGAGCGCACCAGACTCAATCTTTCCGCTGCCAGCGGAGCTGGACGTCTACCTCGGCTGCGATCGTCTCGACCATCGCGGTGAGGCGCTCCGTTCGCCGGGGCATGGTGTGCCGATAGTGGGCGATGGTGAGCAGGCCCGGGCCGACGAACGCCCACGCGCGGGCACGGGTCCACGTTTGGTCATCAGCCGCCGATGCGACCTGGAGCGCCTCGCGCGCTGGGGCGTCGAAGATGCTCCACGCGTAGAGCAGGTCCACGGACCGGTCGCCGACACCGGCGCCGCCGAAGTCGATCACTCCGGCCAGCCGGCCGTCGGGGTGAGCGAGGAGGTTCTCCGCGGACAGGTCGGTGTGCACCCAGCAGTCGGCTTCGGTGGCCGCGGGGACGTCGCGCAGGCGCCGCCATGCCTCGCGGACGCTCATCGGGTCGAACAGGTCCGCGAGTTCTGCAGCCGCGTCATCGAGCGTGCCTGTAGGTACCGGGCTTGGTCGTGCTCAGTGTCGGTGGAGGCTAGCCACAACGACCTGGTAGCTCTGCGGGCACGACGCGCCGGTGACGCAGGGGGCGCGTCCGGCGCAAGCGGGGGCATGAACCGTCAGCGGACATGGCTCAACCCTCTCGCTCCCTGCGGACCGCCCGTCGCAGCGAGCCGAGGGCGGCGACGAGCGCGGCGCCGAGCACGTACCCCGCCCCCGCGAGGAGCCAGGAGTACACGGCGACGAACGCACCGACGGGGGTCGTGGTGGCTCCCGCCGCGGCGAGCACGACGGCACAGGCTGCCCACGTCCCGCCGAGGACCGCGAACGCCCCACCGAGGACCGTCCACACGCTCGCCCTCGGGCGGTGCTGCTGGGCGTAGTGGCGCAGCCGCCTCGCGCGCTCCTCCTGCTGCCCACGCTCCCGCGCCCTGCGCTGGGCGTCCGAGAGACGGCCCCCGGCCGGCAGGGCCGTGGCCGGTGCGGCCAGGGCGTCGACCGCCCGGGAGAGCCTGCGCCGGGACTGCGCCCAGCCCAGGAGGGCGGCACACGCCGGAGGACCGAGGACGAGGAGCCCGACGCACCAGGCGCTGTCCGCGGCGACGTCCCACGGGAGCGTCGACCCGGTCCCGCGGCGGTAGGAGCTGGCGGCGAGACGCAAGGACCCCACCGAGGACCAGACCGGCACGCTGGCACCGATCGCGCCCGTGACGAGCATCCCGAGGGCGATGACTCCGACGACGAGACGGGCACGCTGCTCGACGGCGCGCCACGGCGCCGTGAGCTCGCCGCTCGACACTCGCTGGATGCTCATGCGGTCACAGTACGCACGGGCACTCCACCTACGCGGCGACGCACCCCTTGTGGTGCTGGACCAGGGCACGGAGCGCGAAGAGTCCGATGCCCACCCAGACGACGTTGACGACCGCGGACGGCCAGGCGCCGTACACGGACGCGCTGACGGAGAGCAGGCCGGCGCCGACGATGTTGAGGCCCTGGAAGGTCCACGAGTCCGAGTCGATGCGCTTCGCGGTGACGAGCCCGTACGCGGTGACGGCGGCGAGTGCGCCGATCCAGCCGATGGCAGTGAGGGTGAGCGAGGCGAGATCGGACATGGCAGTGCTCCAGAAAGGGGGTGTGGGTGGGATCAGGCCGTGCCACCGGCGGGCTCCCGGAAGGGTCTGACACGCCAATGGTGGGCCTCTTTTGCGTTTAGCACAATCGAATGAAACTCCACGCGGCATGTAGCGTAGCTACATGACCTTGGACCCGAGAAGGCTTGCCGTGCTCCTTGCCGTCCACCGGGCCGGGGGCGTGGTTGCGGCAGCGGACCTTCTGCATCTGACCCCGTCAGCCGTCTCCCAGCAGATCGCCAAGCTCGAGGCCGAGGAAGGCGTCCCCGTGCTGCACCGCGGACCGCGCGGCGTCACCCTCACCGCCGTCGGGGCGATGCTCGCCGAGGCCGCCGAGCGCATCGAGTCCGAGCTCGTCGAGGCGCGCAAGCAGATCGCGACCCTCGGCCCGCACGTCAGCGGTCGGGTGGCCGTCGGCTCCTTCCAGACCGTCACCCGCGCCGTCGCCGCACCGATGCTCGCCACGCTCGCCGAGACGGCCCCGGGCATCGAGGTCACCCTCCACGAGGTCGAGTCCGACGACGCCCTCCGCCGTCTGCGCAGCGGCGACCTCGACCTCGTCGTCCTCGAGCAGGACGTCGCGACCGACCGCCCCGTCCCCCGGGGCTTCCGCGAGGTGCCCCTCGTCGACGAGCCGTGGCGACTCGCGGTCCCCACGACGATGGCCACACCCACGAGCCTGCAGGACCTCGTGGACGCCGTGTGGATCGGAGCCGACGCGAGCACGGCCGCCTCCCGCGCCCTCGCACGCGTCGTCGGGTCCACCGGCACCGCGCGGGCCGCACGCCACAGCTACTACAACTACGAGGTGGCCATCGCCCTCGTCGCCGCGGGACAGGGCGTCGCCCTCCTCCCCGCTCTCGCTCTCGCGGGCACCGACCTCACGGGCGTCGACGTCGTCACGATCGGGGGCCTCGGCATGCGTCGCATCGTCGCGCGGCACCGCTCCAACCGGCACGAGCCCTCCGCCGCGGTGCTCGCCGTCATCGACGCCCTCCTCGCCCAGGTCGCGACGCTCGACCTCGCGTGACAGGTTCACCCGCGGCGAACCTCACCCGCAGGCCTCTTCTCAGGTCCACCTGAGAGAATGCGACCGATGTCCATCTCGATGCTTGCAGCCCTCGCTGCCGCCGCAGGCTATGGCGGCGGCTCTGTCGTGCAGGCGATGGCGTCGAACAAGGCGGCCGGGCTCCGTGTCCTCGCACAGCCCACCTACGCCGTCGGGTCCGTCATCACGCTCGTGGCCTGGGGTTTCTCGCTCGTCGCGCTCCGCTACCTGCCGTTGCTGACCGTGCAGACCGTCCTCTCGGCGTCGCTCGTCATCACGGTGCTGCTCGACCGGTTCGTGTTCGGCACGCGCCTGCGCCCCATCGACCGGGTCGCCGCCTCCGTGGTGATGGGTGGGCTCGTCGTCCTCGCGCTCGGCACGGGGATCCAGTCCCGCTCCGCACCGCCCAGCTGGTTCGGCATGGCGATGCTGGCCCTGCTCCTCGCCCTCGTGGCCGCGACGGCCCTCACGTACCGGCGCGGGAGCGCCCCCGTCCAGGCGCTGCTCAGCGGCCTCGCGTCAGCGGGCCTGGCGATGTGCGGGCGAGCAGCGCACGGCGGCAGCTGGGCCGACTTCTTCCTCACCCCGACCGCGTGGCTGACCATCGGGTTCGGGATCCTCAGCAGCATCACGTTCTCGCGCGCCGTGGAGCGCGGTACCGTCGGGCCGGCCCGGGCGATGGTCAACGTCGTCCAGGTCGCCATCCCGGGTGCCGTCGGCGTCTGGCTGCTGGGGGACGCCGTGCGCGACGGCTGGGAGCTCGCCAGCATCGCGGCCGTCGTCGTCGCCCTCGCCGGGTGCATCGTCCTGGCCACCCGGCCGGCACGGCCCCTCCCGCTCGACCCCGTCGAGCCCGACCAGCCCGACGAGCCGGTGTCCCCGAGCGACCCGCCGGTCGAGGCGGTTCAGCGACGGGTGGGGATCGTGTCCTCGAGGTCGTCGATGTCCGACGACGCTCCCAGTCGTTCTGCGAGTCCCCCGGGTCCTCGGAGGTAGGCCTCGGCACCGGCTGCCACCGGCCGCGTCACCCGCAGGACGTCGACGACCACCGCGGTGATGTTGTCCCGGCCCCGCTCGGCGAGCGCACCGGCGACGAGCCGGCTCGCTGCCGCCTGGGGGTCGGGGCACTCGGCGAGGATCGCGCGGATCTCGTCGTCGACGAGCTCCCCCGTGAGCCCGTCGGAGCAGGCGAGGAAACGGTCCCCCGCCGCCACGGGGATGGACCACACGTCCGCCTCGGAGTCGGCCGTCGGGCTGATGGCTCGCGTGATGACGTTGCGCTGCGGGTGCGTGCGGGCGTCCTGCGGCAGGATCTGCCCGGCGTCGATGAGCTCCTGGACGGTCGAGTGGTCCTTGCTCAGCTGCTCGAGGCGTCCCTCCCTGAACCGGTACGTCCGGGAGTCGCCGATGTTCACCACGACGAGGGCGGGTTCGTCGCCGATGGTGCTCACCGCGACCCCGGTGAGCGTCGAGCCGCCGGACATCCCCGACGGCCGGAAGAACTCGACGATGGCCTCGCGGGCCCGCAGGATCGCGGTCCGTACGTCCAGCTCGGAGACGCTCGTCTGCTCCACGTACTCGGCGAACGAGTCGACGACCATCGCGGACGCGACGTCCCCGGCGTCGTGCCCGCCCATCCCGTCAGCCACGAGGAAGAACGGCGGAGCGGCGAGCAGGGCGTCCTCGTTGTGGCGGCGCACGGCGCCGCGGTCGGTCGCCGCACCCCATCGCGCGACGACCGGGGAGTGCTGCTGGGTCATCGGGGGCCTCGCAGGACGGTGTCGCCGGCGTCCTCGTACTCCTCCTGCGGCGACAGCACCCGGTCGACCGTGAACCAGTGGTCCCCGACCGTGACCGTGGAGCCGTAGGCGGCGAGCGTCGGCTGACCAGGCTCGAGGGCGCTGCGTGCCCCGTGGACGTCGGTGATGGCCGAACCGTTCGTCGTCCACAGGTCGGTGACGAGCAGGCCGGTGCGCTGCACCTCGAACTCGAGGTGCGTCTTGGACACGGTGCGGGTCTCGTCCTCGACGACGATCGCCGTCCCGGTCTCCGCACCCTTCGTCAGGTGCGGCTTGCGCCCCACGACGCCGCGCCCGCTGACCTCCTCGACAGCGCCGGAGTCGAAGCTGAGCGTCGCCACGACGATGCCGGGCGTCCCCGTGGCGTCGGCACCGACCTCGATCGTCACGACCGTCGACTCGACGTCGTCGTCGACCGGGTCCTCGTCCGCGGGCGCCGCAGCGGGTGGGGGTGGGGGCACCGGCGGGTGCAGCGGTGCACCGTCCATCGTCACGAGCGTCGGTGTCGCCGCCATCACCGGCGCGGCCGGCGCTGCCTGCGGCGCCGGCGTGGCAGCCGCGGCGGCCTGCTGCGAGGCCACCGGGTCCCGGCCGGCGACGACGTCGAGCAGCACGAGGTTCGTCGTCGTGTCGTACCACGCCCGCCGCTCCCCGGTACGGTTCTGCAGGATCTGGACGACGGCGACGACGAACCCGACGACGACCGCGCCACCGAGGCTCGCGAGGATGGCGCGCGACCACGCCGGGCCGATGCCCGGTGCCCGGCCGGTGCGTGCGTCGACCAGACGCAGGCCCATGGCCTTCTTCCCCGGGCTCACACCCGTGCGCGCGAACTGCACCGCCACGAGGAGGTAGCCGACGAGCCAGGCGAGCGTGAGGACCGCACCGACGACGACGAGGGCCGTGGAGTCCTGGAGGAGGCCCACCTGGAGGGCGCCGCTCGCGAGACCGGCCGGGAGCCCGGACAGGACCCCGTCGAGCGCCGCTGCGCCCGCGCGGCGTCCCGGCGCGGCCGGGGTGCACCCCCCGAGCGGTGAGAACGGTTGCGGCGACGCGTGCTGCTGGGGTGGAGCCGGCATCGACATCGGGGAGCTCCTTCGGCAAGGCGTGGTGAAGGAACTCTAACCCTGCCAGGTGGGCGTCCGCGGTGACGACGCGGCCGTCGTCACCGCGGTCGTCACGCCGTCGTCACCGGGGTGCGGGTGCCACCTCCTGCGGTGCGGCGGCGGCCCGGACGTCCGCGAGCGCCATGCCCTGACGGCGGGCCGCGGCGAGGGTGCGGTCGAGGAGCTCGGCATCGACCTCGCGGGCCAGGGGCGACGCCGCGACGCCGTCGGTGCTCACGCGGACCCCGCCGACGTACACGTGCTGGAGGTTGCGCAGCCCGCACGCCATGACGTAGGTCGCGACGACGTCCCACACCGGTCCGGTGTCGGGGCGCCGGTGGTCGACGACGAGGAAGTCCGCCATCTTCCCGACCTCGAGGCTGCCGATGCGGTCGGCGACGCCGAGGACCTCCGCGGACCCGAGCGTGTGCATCCGCAGCACCTCCCGGGGCGTCATGATCGACGCGTCGGAGTGCACGGCGCGCGTCGTGTACATGCCGATGCGCATGTTCTGGAACGGGTCGGAGATGTCGGTGCACGACTGGTCGTCGAGCCCCATCCCGATGGGCATGCCGAGGTCGCGGAAGCGGACGACGTCGGCGATGCCCGACCCCAGGCGCCCGTTCGAGGTGGGTTGCCACACCATGGAGCAGCCGGCCGCGACGGCCCGCTCGACCATGGCGTCGGTGGGGTGGACGAAGTGGCCGAAGAGGAAGTCGGGGCCGAGCGCCCCGGCGTCGTCGTACCACCCGAACTTGGACTGCTGGAAGGCGATGCCCTCGGCGGTCTCCACGAAGTGCGCCTGGTTGGACACGCCGTGCTCACGCATCATCTGCGCCTCGAGCTGGGCGGTGCGGGGCGTGCTCGACCACTGCACGGACCCCATGATGGACGTGCCGAGGAGCTGGTCGGCCGGCGTGCGGTCCTCGCTCGCGCGGACGAGCTCCGCGAAGGTGTCGAGCGTCTCGGTCTCGGTGAACGCCTCGTCGTCGAGCCGGAAGCTGTGGACGACGCGGAGCCCGGCGTCCACGGCGCCGTCGAACTGCCGGGTCACGTAGTCGGTGCCGTTGATCCGTGCGGGCTCGTTGTGCCCGGCCGCGGCGTCGTAGAGCCACGACACCCGGGAGTGCGTGAAGTTGTAGGCGGACGTGATGCCGTTGTTGAGGAAGTCGATGCTGCCGTGCAGCGTGAACCAGTACATGTCCTCGGCGCCGCCGCCGAGGAGCAGCTCGGCGTTGGAGCGCACCCACGGGTAGAGGGTCTGGGAGTGCGAGAGTCCGCGCATCCCGGACGTGAACAGGTGGCTGTGCGCGGAGACGAACCCCGGCCCGACCATCGCGCCACCGGCGTCGAGCACCTCTGCGCCGTCGGCGCGGTCCGGGCCGGGGGCTGGCGGCTCGCCGGGGCCGATGCCGGTGATGCGGCCGTCGGTCCCGACGGTGAGCCACCCGAGGAAGCAGTCGGGTTCGCCGGGTGCGGGGTCGGCCATGGGCAGGAGGAGAGCGTTGACGACGGTGAGCCGGGTCGCCGTCGCCGCGTCGGGACCTGTCGTGCCGGGTGGTGTGGTCATGGTGACTCCTGGCTCCGTCCCCGCTGAGGTCGCTGTGTCGCGTAGGGGGCTCGCGGTGACGGCTCTGCGACCCTACGGTCGCCCGGGGTCCGTCCAGCGCCGTCTTACACAGGGAGGCGCAAAGGTTTACGTGCTCGAAACGGGGGCGGGTCATCTCGGCGAAACATTCCGCGTCTACCGTGAATGTTGATGGCATCAACATCCGTTCCGCGCCATCACGACCCCGAGGAGGTTCACGTGACAGCGCTCGCCCACTCCCCCGCAGTGCACGACGTGACCGCGCCGATGGCACCGGCCTCCCTCCCAGAGCCACAGCAGACCGACGTCCGCCCCGCCTTCCGCGACGCCATGGCCCGGCTCGCCGGCGGCGTGTGCGTCATCACGACCACCGACGGGCCCACGCCCACCGGCCTCACCGTCACCACCGGCTTCAGCGTGTCCATGACCCCACCACTCTTCGGTGTGTGCGTCGACACGACCTCCCGCACGCTGCCCGCCCTCCTCGCCACCGGCGCCTTCGTCGCGAACGTCCTGGCCGGCGACTCAGCCCACGTCGCAGCGAGCTTTGCGAGCAGGACCGCGGACAAGTTCGCGCCGCCCGTCGGGGCCATCGCCCGCGGCACGACGCCCCGTGGCCTGCCGTGGCTGCCCGACGACTGCGTGCGGGCCGTCGAGTGCACCATCACCGAGGTCATCCCTGCCGGGGACCACGTCATCGTCCTCGGGGCCGTCGAGGCCGTGCACCTGCCCGCGGTCGACGCGACGCACGGCCTCGGCTACCTCGACCGCGGGTTCCACCCGCTGCCCCTGCGCTGACGCACGACGCCCCGCACCTGCACGACGCACCACCCACCACGCACCACGCACCACGCACCACGCACCACGCACCACGCAGCCACCCCACCACCGGAAGGACCACCATGACCGGCGCCGCACCCATCGTCCGCAAGCTCACCGACATCCCCGGGTTCCTCATCTCCCCTGACGACACGGTCCGGCTCGCCGAGCTCGCCGGACCCCAGCACGGGACGAACGCGAGCGTGTTCCTCGAGATCTGGGAGCCCGGCGGCGCCCAGCCCCTCAACTCCCACGAGGACTCCGCCGAGATCTTCATCGTCCTCAAGGGCGAGGCGCAGGCCCACAGCGACGACGCCCAGCTGCCGCTGACCGCCGGCGACGTCCTCATCCTGCAGCCCGGTTCCGAGCACCGGATCCTCAACACGTCCGCCACCGAGCGTCTCTACACGATCACGGTCATGGCGAACGACGGAGGGTTCGCCAAGCTCGTCACCGACGGCACGCCCACCCCCCTCACGCGCGAGGACCTCGGGGTCCTCGTGAGCTCGCTCGCGTGAGCACCGGCGGGCACCCCGCGGCGCGGAGCCTGAGCAGGCCCGGCCCGGCGACCGGCGCCACGCCGGGCGCCGCCGGGTACCTGCCCGCCACGCCGGCCTCCGTCCTGTGGGGCAGGCTGCCCTGCGCCGACGACGCGGCGGTGCTGTCCGTCGACGCCGGGGACAGCGTATGGATCGACACCGTGAGCCACGAGGGCATCCTCGAGGACCAGGGCCGCGACCCGGTCGCGTTCTTCGGCGCTCGGGGCATCCGCAGCGCCGACGTGCTGCCGGACGCCGTGCGCGTCGCGGCCGAGGTGCCCCACGACCCGGAGGTCGACGGTCCGCACGTCGTCACCGGCCCGATCCGGGTGCGCGGCGCACGCGTCGGGGACGTCCTGTCCATCACGGTGCTCGACCTCCGGCTGCGCGCCGGGTACGGGATCGTCTCCAACCGGCACGGGCGCGGGGCCCTGCCTGCCGAGTTCCCGCTCGGCGGCTCGACGGACACCGTCTCGATCCTCTGCACGGTCGACGAGCCGGTTCCCGGCGGGCAGCTCTACGGGTCGATGTCCGCCGGCCCGGACGACCAGCGCCGCGTGCGCTTCCCGCTCAACCCGTTCCTCGGCACCATGGGCGTCGCCGTCGCCGGGTCCGAGCGCGCGCACTCCGTGCCGCCCGGCCCGCACGGCGGGAACCTCGACGTCTCGCTCCTCGGTGTCGGCTCGACCCTGCACCTGCCCGTCCAGGTCGACGGCGCCCTCGCGTACGTCGGTGACCCGCACTACGCGCAGGGCGACGGCGAGGTCGCGCTCACCGCGTTCGAGGCCCCCCTCCAGGCCCACCTCCGGTTCGACGTCGTCCCGCGGGAGTCGTTCGCCGCCGCACGTCCGCTGTGGGGCGAGACCCCGGAGCTCCTCGTGCCGATCGGCCTCGACGTCGACCTCGCCGAGGCGATGCGCAGTGCGACCCGGGCGGCCGTCGGGCTGCTCGTCGACGCCGGCATGCACCCGGCGCACGCCTACGCCTACCTCTCAGCGGCCGGCAACTTCGCGGTGTCTCAGGTCGTCGACCGGGTGAGCGGCGTCCACGGGGTCATCCGTAAGGCGGACCTCGCGGAGCTGCTGCTGCCCTGACGTCCCCGTCCACCTCCCCAGCAGGACGGAGCCCGGGCCGCCCGCACCTCAGCCCTGGGTGGGGTACGGGACCGGGGTCCGGCCAGGGTGATCCCTGATGTGTCCGGCGGTGGCGGCCTCGTAGTGTCGACGGTGCGGGGAGGAACCCCGCGGCGACACGAGCGGCGGGGGTGGTGGAGGTGCTCGAGGACTGGGTGCTCACGCTCGCGGCGTCGCCCGCCGTGTATCTCGCGATGTATCTCTTCGCTGCACTCGACGGCCTCCTGCCGCCCGTCCCGAGCGAGTCGCTCGTCATCGCCCTGGCGGCCCTCACGACGTCGGCAGGACAGCCGGCCCTGTGGCTCGTGACCCTCGTCGCCGCCGCCGGCGCGTTCACGGGCGACCAGCTCGCCTACACCCTCGGGCGGCGCATCGACCTGCGCGGCACACGGGTGCTGCGCGGCGCGCGGACCCAGCGCGCGCTCGACCGCGCGGAGGCGCAGCTCACCGCGCGGGGAGCGACGATCATCGTCGGGGCGCGCTTCGTGCCGGTCGGCAGGGTCGCGGTGAACCTCACCGCAGGCGCCTTCGGGTACCCCCGCCGGCAGTTCGTCCTCCTGTCCGCCCTCGGGACGGTCGCCTGGGCGGTGTACTTCACGCTCATCGGCGTCGGGGCGGGGGCCTGGCTCTCCGGACGACCGGTGCTCGCCGTCGTCGTCGGCGTCGTCGGGGGCGTGACGCTCGGGATCGCCGCGGACCGCCTCGTCTCCCGGGTGCGCCAGGCACGGGAGAGCCGCCAGGAGGACCCCGCGCTCGCCTCATCGGAGCCCGCGCCCCGGATGCCCGAGGCCGAGCTCGTCCCGGTGCCCGCCGGGCGGTGACCGCCGCCGCAGGTGGCCCGCCCGTGCCGACCACCATCCGGGGAGAGCCTCCTCCGCGCGCCGACGGGCGTGCACCCCTGGTGCACGCCCGTCGCCCGGCTCAGCCGATGCGGAAGTGGCTGGCTTCCGTGATCGCCGCGGCGCAGCGCTGCACGGCCGCCTCGAACAGGACCTTGCCGATGTCCGCCGTCGCCCCCGTCGGGTCGCCGATGACGCCACCGGGACCGAAGTCGTCGGACGTCCAGCCGAAGCTCACGGCCTTGCCGAACCCGATGTGCTCGTAGGCCGCCATGGCGTCGGGCACCTGCCGGGTGGCCCGGTCCATGTGCACGAGCTCGGGCCGCAGGTGGAGGATCATCGACGTCTCGCCGTGACCCCCGTGGATCCCGAACCCGTTCTCCACGTCGGTGCTGCTCGACCCGCCCTGGTCCTTGGGCATCGAGGGATGCGCGAAGAACGTCATGAGCCCGAACCGCCGGTGCAGCTCGCGGCACGCCACCTGCCCGAGCGCGGAGTTGCCGCCGTGCCCGTTGATGAACATCAGCCGCTTGACCGGCGTCGTGGCGAGGGAGCGGCCGATGTCGATGAGCGTGTTCATGAGCGTCTCCCACGACAACCAGATGGTGCCCGGTGCCCAGTGGTGCTCGTCGGACTTCGTGTACGCGAGCCCGGGCAGGAGCACGACGCTCGCGGCGCCCGCCTCGGCGACGGTCGCGACCGCCCCCTGGGCCACGCTCGTCGCGACGAGGTAGTCGGTCGAGACGGGCAGGTGCGCCCCGTGCTGCTCGATGGCCCCGAGCGGCAGGACCGCCACCGTGTCCGCCGGGAGTGCGGCGACCTCCTCATAGGTGAGGTCGGTGAAGCTAGGAGCGTACGGCTGTGCGGGCAATGAGCACCTCGTTCCTGGTGTCGGCCGGCGGGGGCACGGCACCGTCGCGGTCGAGCTTGCCCTGGTTGAGCAGGCCCTTGGGGTCGGTCTTCGGTGCGGTGACGAGCGCCTCGGCGACGTGCCTGTCGACCATCCACTGGTGCGGGCTGTGGAAGCCGATGCCCAGGTCGTCGAGCACGGGGTAGCCGGCGAGGACCTGCTCCTCGGACTCGTAGTCCGCCACGTACATGGCCATGGGCGCCTCGACCCGCAGCTCCATGTGGATCATCGACCGCGGGTACACCGTCCGGACGAGCTCGGGCTCGTCCCACAGGGGCAGCCCACCGACCTCCAGGTGGAAGCACGGGTACCCGGACTGCTGGAGGAAGTACACGGGGTGGTTGTAGGACATGGAGGACAGGCGGTCGCACTCGGCGTAGTCGTCGTACGTCGCGACGACCTCGCCGCCGCCGGCGACGACGAGTGCCGTGGCCTCCTCGACCGTCGACGCCTCGAGGATGATCCGCAGGCTCGAGCGGGTCGCGTCGAGCGGGAGCGCCGCCGGGAGCGTCGCGACGAGCCCGGGCTCGTCGAGCGACGCGAGCCGCGGCAGGACCGACAGGCCGGGCAGCGCCCGGTGCACCGCGAGCGCCTGCCGGTAGTCGACGAACGACGCGTACATCGCGACCCACTCGCGGGCCGGGCTCGTGCGCAGCGTGATCTCCGTGGCGACCCCGGTCACCCCGTACGTGTGCACGTACGGGATGGTGTCGGCGCCCTCCACGTGGAACGTCGTCCCGCTCCCGTCGCACGGGGCGATGGTCATGGCGGCGACGAACCCGTCGGCCGTCGTGCCGAACTCGATGGAGCCGGCGCCCGCGCTCCCCCCGGCGATGAACCCGCCGACCGTGGAGCCCTTCGTCGACGGGAACATCCACAGGTCCTGCCCGGAGGCGCGGACGGCCTCGTCGACCGCGGTGAGCTTGGCGCCCGCCTGGGCGACGACGTAGCCGTCGCCCACCTCGAGGATCGCGTCCAGCCCGCGCAGGTCGAGGATCGCACCGCCGGTGAACGGTGTCGCCTGGCCGTAGTTGCCGGTGCCCGCACCGCGGGGCACGACTGGGATGTCGTGCTCGTAGGCGAGCTTGAGGAAGGCGGGGACCTGCTCGGACGTCGTGGGCCGCACGACGAGGTCGGCCGGGAAGCGACCCGGGGGGAGCTTCTCCTGGAGGATCGGGGACATCCTCGACCAGTCGGAGGAGCACTTGAGGATGAGTGCGGGGTCGGTGCTGACCACGCCCTCGCCGAGCTCGCGCGTGGCGAGCTCGACGAAGGCGGCAGCCCCCTCGGGGGTGAGAGTCATGTCAGTCCTGTCGTTCGGAGGTCCGGTGGGTGCGGTGCGTCACTCGAAGGTGATGGACGTGTCGAGGAACTCGTTGGTGAAGAGGTCCGCCGGGACGAGCCCGTCCTTGAGCTCCGCGCCGCCCGCCTCGAGGATCGGGCCGAAGGAGTCGATGACGCCCTGGATGCGGGTCTCGTCCATGCCACCGAAGATCCCGGACGTGTCGGTCTGGATGATGCCGAGGTCGATCATCGCCTGGTGCGAGAAGTCGGCGACGTCCTTGGAGTACACCCAGCCGGTGTTGTACTTCTCGACGAGCTCGACGATGAGGGCGTTCGTGCTCTCCGGGTCCTCGAGGTAGTCGATCTGCGCCTGCTGGAGGATGGGCACGAGCTTGGTGAGGCAGGGGCGCAGCTCCTCGAGATCGCCGGTGCGGACCGCGAGCGGCTCGGGGTACACGGTGTAGCCGACCTCGGACGCGAGCTGGTAGGCGACGGGCTTGCTCCACGCCGAGATCTCGTTCTCGTAGATGTACGGCTCGGCCGTCGCGAAGCCCTGCTGGGCGATGGTCGGGTCACCGACGAAGCGCGAGGGGTCCCCGTTGTAGCTCGGGTCGATCTGGTCGGCGGGGACCGTTCCGTTCCCGGAGAGCATCGCGCCGAGGTTGCTGCCCCCGCCCGCGACGACGACGGTGGCACCGTCGTCGGCGATCTCCTTGATGGTCGTCGCGTCCGGGTAGGACTCGGGGTCCCACATGACGATCTGCGGGCTCATGTTCAGCTGTGCGATGACGGCCGTGAGGGGCTGCTCCTTGGACGCTGCGATCCCGGCGTCGGTGGTGGCGGCACCGAGCATGATGTCGGTGTCGACGTACATCTGGGACGCGACCGACTGGTAGCTGATCGCGGCCCCGCCGGGGCGCACCTCGATGTCGACGCCGGTGTCGACGCCCTGGGCGACGAGCGACCCGGAGACGCGCTTCTTGTCGGTGTCGATCGAGTAGTCGGACCCGACGAGCGAGTACATGCCCGAGTGCTCGGCCTCCGGCTCCCAGTCCTGCTGCATGACGACCGTCGCGGGGCAGACGTCCGAGAGGTCGAGGTCGGAGCCGGCCTCGGCCGCCTCGACGTCCAGCTCGGCGGACTTCGCCTCGTCCTCGCCCGAGCACGCGGTGAGCGTGACGAGCGAGAACAGGGTGAGGGTGGCGCCGAGGGTCCGGAGGGTGTGGGGGCGGTTCATGGTGGCTCCTTGGGGGGTGAGAGCGGTCGGGCGTGGGGTGGGGAGGGTGGGGGACGTCGGTGAGCGCGGGAGCGGCCTAGCGGCGCACGCCGTACCACTTCGTCATGACGACCTTGTCCGCGATGGTGAAGAACGCGAACACGAGGACACCGAAGAGGCTGGCGATCCCGATGGCGGTGAGGAGGTTCTCGGACTCCACCCGGGCGCGGTAGACGTCGAGCAGGCTGCCGATGCCGGGTGCGCCCTGGCGGAAGAACATGTCGCCGACGATCGCGCCGACGACGGCCAGGCCGGCGGAGATCTTCAGCCCCGCGAAGATCGACGGGACCGCCGCGGGGAGCTGCAGCTTCCACAGCCGTTGGGCACGGGTGGCCTTGTTGAGGGTGAGCAGGTCGTGGGCCGCGGCGTCGGCGGAGTGCAGCCCGAAGAGGGTGTTGGAGATCATCGGGAACAACGCGATGATCACGCACACGATGACCCTCGAGGTGAAGCCGAAGCCGAACCACAACCCGATGAGGGGCACGAGGGCGAGGATCGGGATCGTCTGCATGACGACGGCGTAGGGGTAGAGGGACTTCTCGATCCAGCCGGCCTGGCTCATGAGGATCGCCTGCGAGATGCCGAGCACGACGGCGATCGCGAGCCCGGTGAGCGCGACACGGGAGGTGAGTGCGAGCGCCTCGAGCATCGGCTGGACCTTGCTCCACTCGAGCACCGACTCCGTGAGGACCTGGTGCGGCGGCGGCAGCAGGAAGCGGCGCCCCTCGGGGATGACGACGTAGGAGACGAAGTACCACAGGGCGAGTGCCGACACGGCGGCCAGGAGGATCGGCCAGGCGGTCGACGCGACCTTCGTGACGACGGCGGTCATCCGGGCGGGTGCCGCCGCGCCTGGCGTCGGGGTCGTCGGGCTGGTGGGCGTCGGGGTAGCGGGCGTCGCGGGCGTCGCGGGCGCACTCGTCGTGGAGGCAGCAGGTTCCGCTGCCTCGTCGGCCGGGTGCGCCACCGGACGACCCTGGGGCTCCGGGGTCACGGGTGTCACGGGACGTGCGCCCGGCTCGGACAGCTCTGCGGCGGTGGTGTCGGTGCTCATCGGTGGTCTCCTTCCAGGGCTGCCGAGACCTGGCCGGCCAGCTCGGCGAACGCGGCGTCGAACCGGAGCTCGGGGGGACGGGGGTAGCTGAACGGGACGGGCAGGTCCGCGACGACGGTGCCGGGGCGACCGCTCATGACGATGACGCGGGTGCTGAGGTACACGGCCTCGGAGACGGAGTGGGTGATGAACAGGCCGGCGAACTGCTTGAGCGAGAAGAGACGCTGCAGCTCGGTCTGCATGTTGAGCCGGGTGATCTCGTCGAGGGCACCGAACGGTTCGTCGAAGAGGAAGAGGTCCGGCTCGGCGACGAGCGCCCGCGCGAGGGACACCCGCATCCGCATGCCGCCCGACAGCTGGCGGGGGTACTGCTTCTCGAACCCGCCGAGCCCGACGAGCTCGAGCGCCTCCATGGCGGCGCGGCGCCGGTCGAGCTTGGAGACGCTGCGCAGCTCCCCGATGAGCTCGACGTTGCGCAGCGCGGTACGCCACTGGAGCAGGGTCGGGTCCTGGAACACGTAGCTCGTCGAGTCGGTGTTCACCTCGACGGAGCCGGACGTCGCGTCGTCGAGCCCGGAGGCCAGGCGCAGCAGCGTCGACTTGCCGCAGCCGGACGGTCCGACGACGGACACGAAGTCACCGGCGTTGACCTGCAGGTCCACCCCGGTGAGGGCGACGGTCCCGGTGCTGAAGGTCTTGGACACGTTCTCCATGACGAGGGTGCGGGTCTTGGAGACGTGCTGGATGCGTTCGCTCGGCGGAGCGGCGGCGGGACGGGAGTCCTCGACGATCGGTGCGGTCATGGGTCTCACCTCACGGTTGCTGGGGCTGTGGCGGGACGGACGGACGGGGCAGCTGCGGGAGACCCGCCGCTGGGCTGGAGCGCGAGGGTGCGGACGGTCCGGGTGTCGGCGAGGACGCGACCGGCGTGCAGGACGACGCGGGAGTCGGTGGCGCCGGCGAGGACGTCACCGAGGTCGACGTCGGGGACGAGCAGGAGGTCGGCGGCGTTCCCGACGCCGCTGGTGAGCGTGACGCCGGCCGGCGGCAGGCCGAGGACGGTGCGGGCGCCGCTCGTCACGGCGTCCAGGGCTTCGCGCGGGGTGAGGTGCCCCGCGGTGATGAGCAGGGACGTCGTCTCGAACGGGTCCGCGCGGCCGACGGGGTTGAAGGGGTCCCGGAGGTTGTCGGCACCGGCGGCGAGCGGGATGCCGGCGTCGAGGATGGCCCGCACCGCGGTGAGGCCGCGCGGCGGGAGGTGGGTGGCGTCCCATCCCTGGAGGTAGAGGTTGGTGATGGGCAGGGTGACGATCCCGACGCCGGCTCGCGCGACGACGTCGAGCACCGGGCGGAGCTCGTCGGGCGGCAGCGAGCCGAGGCGCACGCAGTGGCTCGCCGTGACGCGCTGCTCGAGCCCGCGCGCGATGACCTGGCGGGCGAGGTCGAGGATGTCGACCTCGTGCGCGGGGACCTGCTCGTCGGTGTGCAGGTCGACGGGCAGGCCGGTGCGCTCGGCGAGGTCGAGCACGCGGCTGGTCTCCCGGTGCGGGTCCGGGGAGATGTGGGGGCACCCGCCGAGGACGTCGAGGCCGAGGGCCACGGCCTCGTCGACGACGGAGTCCGGCGTCTCGCTGCTCGCGAGACCGGTGATCTGCAGGGTGAGCACCCCGGCGAGCGCCTCCCGGACGGCGAGCAGGGCACGGATCCCGCGCAGGGGGTCCCCGACGAGGGGGAAGTCGACGTGGGTCCGGATGCTCGTGATGCCGCGGGCCACGTACCGCTCCACGGCGCGGGTGGCCCGCACGCGGATGTCGTCCTCGTCGATCGAGGGGAGCAGGTCGCGCCACTGCGCGATGGCACCCGCGAGGTCGTTCTGCGCGGTCCCGGCGAAGGTGTCCACCCGCTCGGCGCTGAGGGCCTTGTCGAGGTGCGCGTGCGGCTCGGACGCGGCGGGCAGGAGGCGCCACCCGCTCGCGTCGAGCTCGACGGCGCCGGGGGGCGGGGGCGTCGCGGGTCCGGAGCCCGCCGGGTGCGCCGTGCCTGCGGGCAGCACGGCGGAGATGGTCCCGGCGTCGAGCAGGACGTCGGCGAGCGTGCCGTCGAGGAGCCGGACGCCGCGGAGCGCGGACACGGTGAGCCCGGCCACGTGCGCGGGGGCGTCGGGGGCGCCGACGCTCACGACGTCCGTGGCGGCCGGGAGGATGGTCTGGGTCATGAGAGGTCCTCGTCGGTGGTCGCGATGGATGCCCCGTGCGGGGCGGGCAGCAGGAGGGTCACGGCCCCGACGTCGTGGCGTTCGACGGGGTTCCCGAGCATGTCGGTGCCGGGTGTGCCGTGGGAGTGGCCGGAGTGGACGACGGCGGCGGCGTGCGCGACCTGCGCGGCGTACGCCGGCGGGCGCTCGGGGAGGAGGTTGTGGGCGGTGAGGATCCGGCGCAGCGGAAGGTCGGCGAGGCGGGCGCTCGACTGCGCGAACGCCGCGGTGCTCGAGCCACAGTTGTGCAGCCAGAACGCGGCGGCGATGATCGTGTCGCCGGCGAGGAGGATGCCGGTGGCGTCCTCGAAGAGGCAGAGCGAGTCGGCGCTGTGACCCGGGGTGTGCAGGACCCGGAAGGTGCGGCCGCCGAGGTCCACGACGTCCCCGTCGACGAGCGCGATGGTCGGTGCGACCGCCGGGACGTGCCAGTCGGTGAGGTCGGGCATGGGGCGCATCCTGGCGAGCCCGGGCAGCACGTAGAAGGCCTGCTCGTCGAGGGCGGCGTAGGCGTCGTACTGGTCGACGACCCGGACCATGGCCGCGCCGTACGAGGCGAGGAACGCGGGGTCCGCGGCTCCGTGCCCCTCGGCGCCGGCGATGTGCGCGGCGATCCCCACGAGGTCGAGCTCCTCGGCGTGCGCCACGAGGTCGGCGTTGCCGCCGCGGTGGTCCACGTGGTCGTGGGAGTTCACGACGACGAGGGGGAGGTCCGTGAGCGAGCGGACGACCTCGGAGATGGGTGCGATCCCCGTCCCTGAGTCGAAGAGCAGCGCACGTCGTGACCCGAGGACGAGGAACGTGTTGACGTGGCCGGGCTCGGCGATGAGGTGGACGCCGTCGCCGAGGTCCTCGACGTGGAACCACTCGTCGGCGCGGGCGCAGGAGGTGCCTGCGGCGCTGAGCGTCGGTGTCGCCATGATGGTCCTTCCAGCGGTCCCCTGCCGGGGCCGGGGCTGGTGCGGCTCGCCGGACGCCCTGGGCGGGTCGACGGGCGAATGTTGATGTGACTAACATCGAGAACGCTAAAGACCTGCTGTTTCCGCCACGTAACGCTTGCGAACCGGATGTGTGACCGTTGAGCCAGACCACCCAGGACCGCCCGGACGCCGAGTCCGTGACCACGCCCGCGCCACCCCCTGAGGCCGAGGCGGACCTCCGGCTCGGCCGCGTCGTGCGGGCCCGCCGCCACGCCCAGGGCAGCACGCTCGTGCAGATCGCGCGGGCGAGCGAGCTCTCCCACTCGTTCCTCAGCCAGCTCGAGCGCGGCCGTGCGCGGCCCTCCATGCGGTCGCTCTTCCTCATCGCCCGGGCGCTCGGCACCACGCAGCAGACCCTCCTCGCGGAGGCCGCACCGGCGTCAGCGACGGGCTCCTCCGCCATCGATGTCGGCCAGCGGGGCGCCCCGGACTCCGGGACCGCGCGCCTGCTCAGCCACGTCGAGGAGGGCGCCGACGTCACCGAGTTCGTCAACGTCCCCCCGACGTTCGAGCACTACTTCTGCCACGGACGGCACGAGCTCGTGTACGTGGTCTCAGGAGAGCTCGAGATCGAGCTGGCACCGCACGACGACGAGGCGGACACCCAGGTCCACCGCCTCGGCCCGCGGGAGAGCATGGGCTACCCCGGATCGGTGCGCCACCGCCACCGCCGCGTGGGTCCGCAGGAGTGCGTCATCCTCGTCGTCCACTCCGGCCCCGAGGACTACTCCGACGCTCCGCACCCCCACTGACGCCTTCCCCCCGAGGAGACCCATGCACGAGATCCGCACCGGCAACCCGCTCACCACTCTCGCGCAGTGGGCCGAGGACGCCGAGTCCGCGGGCCTGCCCAGCCCGCGGACCCTGACGTTCGCGACCGTCGACGCCACGGGAACCCCGCACGCCCGGACCGTCCTCAGCACTCTCATCGACGACGAGCACGTCCGCTTCCACAGCTCCCGGCCGACGGCCAAGACGCGCGACCTCGCGGAGAACCCCCGCGCGAGCGGGGTGTTCTTCTGGCCCTCGCTCGCCCGGCAGGTCATCCTCCACGGCACGGCTCACGAGCTCGACGAGGCGACATCACGCGCCGCGTACCCGACCCGCCCGCGCCAGCTGCAGCTCGTCGCGTGGGCGTACGACGACGTGCTGCGGGAGGCCGGGCCCGGCACGTCGGAGCGCCGTGTCGCGTCGGACGTCGCGACCTCCGCCGAGCGGATCGACCGGAGCGTCGCGGAGCACGCCACCCGCGATCCGGCGACCCTCCCGGCGCCGGACTCGTGGACGACCATCGCGTTCGTCCCGGACCGCGTCGACGTGTGGGAGGGCGTCGGGCTCGACGTCGCCGCACGCAAGACACGGTTCGACAAGCAGCCCGACGGCGGATGGACCCGCAGCGAGATCCTGCCCTGACCGATCTCGCTGTTTCGGAAAAGCGCCGGAAACATCGCACGGATAGCGTGCGTGGACGCCACGCGAGCCCTCCGCTCGCCCGACCACACCGACCCGTGTCCCACGGTCGCGTCCCGTCCCGCCCCGCGGTTCGGCCCCTGCCCGCCCCACAGAGCGAGGACCCCATGTACCCCACTCCCGCCCCGCCCGGTCTGCTCGATGCCTTCTGGCGGTACGAGCGCGCTCTCATGACGGACGACGTGCCGGAGCTCGACGCCCTCTTCGCCGCAGGTCCGGAGACCATCCGCAGCGACACGGGGACCACCCTCGTCGGCCACGACTCCATCGCGGCCTTCCGTGCCGCACGCGGGCCCGTCCCGCAGCGCCGCCTCGCCCGCGTGCACGTCCGCACGATCACCCCGGAGGCGGCCGTCGTCGTCGCGGAGTCCGTGCGCGAGGGCGGTGGGACCGGCGTCCAGACCCAGGTGTGGGAGCTCTCGGACGGGCAGTGGACCGTCACGACGGCGCACGTGTCCCTGGCCCCTGCGCCACCGGCGCCCGTGCCCCTCGAGGATGCGGACCTCGCCGCGATCTGGCGGGTCGCCCCGGGCGCCCTGCCGTCACCCCCGCCCGCACCGGGCGCGTTGGCGGGCGCGCGCGTCGCGGTGAAGGACCTCTTCGCCGTCGCGGGTCAGCGCATCGGCGGGGGGAACCCGGCCTGGCTCGCGGGCGCCCCGGTCGAGCAGGAGGACGCGTGGGCGGTCGACGCCCTCGTCGGCGCAGGGGCAACGCTCGCGGGCATCGCGCACACGGACGAGCTGGCCTTCTCGCTCGCCGGGACCAACGTCCACTACGGCACCCCGCCCAACGTCGCCGCCCCGGGCCGGATCAGCGGCGGTTCGACGAGCGGTCCGGCCGCGGCGGTCGCCGCCGGCCTCGCCGACGTGGCCCTCGGCACGGACACCGGCGGCTCCGTCCGCGTCCCCGCGTCCTACTGCGGGCTCTACGGCCTGCGCACCACGCACGACGTCGTCCCACGCACCGGGCTCGTCGGGCTCGCGCCGACGTTCGACACGGTCGGTGTCCTCGCTGCGACGCCACACCTCCTCGTCGGCGCGGCCCACGCGCTCCTGCCTCCCCAGGACACCGTCCCGGTGACGCGCCTCGTCGTCGCTCCCCCGCTCCTCGACCTCGTGACGCCCGACGTGCGCGCGGCTCACGATGCGGCGCTCCTCGCCCTGTCCCTGCGCACGGGCGCACCGGTCGAGGTCACCGACGCCCTCACCGCGGACCACGTGGAGGCATGGTTCGGCGCGTTCCGGACCGTCCAGCAGGCCGAGGCGTGGCGCGAGCACGGCGCCTTCGTCACCGCCCACCCCGGCCGGTTCGAGCCCGCCGTCGAGTCCCGCTTCCTCGCCGGCGGCGACGTCTCGGCCCACGACGAGGCGACCGCCCGCGACACCATCGCCGCCGCCCGCGACCTCCTCGACACGCTCCTCGCGCCAGGGTCCGTCCTCGCCCTCCCGAGCTCCTCCACCCCCGCTCTGCCACGCGACGCCGGCCCGGCCGAGATCGACGCCGCCCGCGCGAGCACCCTGCGACTCACCTGCGTCGCGGGCGTCGGCGGGCTGCCCGCACTCTCCGTCCCCACGGCGCGCGTCGGCGCCCTTCCCCTCGGCCTGTGCCTCGTCGCCGGCCGGGGCCAGGACCGCTCCCTGCTCGCCCTCGTCACGAAGGACACCCCATGACGCAGCCCGCGCACGGACGGCACGCCCGGAACGCGTGGGGCCTGAGCCCCGGCCACGTCGACCTGCGGCGACCAGCGCCGGCGGAGCACGCCGTCCGCATCGACGCCCTGCCGCAGGCCCTCACGCTCGACCTCGCCCGCACCGCCGTGCTCGTCGTCGACATGCAGAACGACTTCTGCCACCCCGACGGCTGGCTCGCCGGGATCGGCGTCGACGTCACGCCCGCGCGCGCGCCCATCCCCGTCCTCGCCGAGCTCCTGCCCGCGCTGCGCGAGCAGGGCGTCCCCGTCGTCTGGGTGAGCTGGGGCAACCGTCCCGACCGCGCCAACCTCCCGCCCGGCGTGCTCCACGTCTACGACCCCGACGGCACCGGCGGGGGCATCGGTACCGCGCGCCCACCGGGAGGCTCCCGCGTCCTCGAGCTCGACTCCTGGGGCGCGGACGTCGTCGACGAGCTCGCCGACGACCCAGACTTCTCCGCCGACCTCCAGGTCGACAAGTACCGGATGAGCGGGTTCGTCGACACCGTCCTCGACTCCGTCCTGCGGAACCTGCGCGTCGACACCCTCCTGCTCGCCGGCGTCAACGCCGACCAGTGCGTCCTGGCGACGCTCATGGACGGCGCGAACCTCGGCTACGACGTCGTGCTGGTCACCGACGCGGCGGGCACGACGTCCCCGCAGTTCTGCATGGATGCGACCCTGTACAACGTGCGCCAGTGCTTCGGATTCACCACGACCAGCAGCTCCCTCCTCACCAGCCTCCCGGCGGGCACCGCGTGAACCGCGCGAGACGCGTCGTCGCGCGGGTCGACCTGTTCATCGCTGCCCTGCTCGCAGCCGTCGTCGTCGCGTCGTTCCTGCCCGCCCGCGGTGACGCGGCGGAGGTGCTCGACGTCGTCGTCGTCGTGGCGGTCGGCTGGCTCTTCTTCCTCTACGGGGTGCGGCTGCCCACCCGGGAGGCCCTCGCGGCCCTGCGGGACTGGCGCCTGCACGGCGCCGTCCTCGGGGTGACATTCATCGTGTTCCCGCTGCTGGGGCTCGCCTGCCAGCTCCTCGCGCCCACGGTCATCCCCACCGACCTCGCCCGAGGACTGCTGTTCCTGTCGCTGCTGCCCTCGACGGTGCAGTCGTCCATCGCGTTCACCTCGATCGCCCGTGGCAACGTCGCGGGAGCCGTCGTCGCGGCGTCGTTCTCCAACCTCGCGGGGGTCGTCCTCACCCCGCTGCTCGTCGCGCTCCTGCTCGGTGGGACGGTCGGGTTCTCCGCCGACTCCATCGGCAAGATCGCCCTGCAGCTCCTCGCGCCGTTCGTCGCCGGTCAGCTGCTCCGCCGGTGGCTCGCGCCGTGGGTGCTGCGGCACAAGCGGCTCACGACGCTCACGGACCGTGGGTCCGTCGTCCTCGTCGTCTACGCGGCCTTCAGCCACGGCGTCGTCGACGGCATCTGGACGACCGTGTCCGTCGGGTCGATCGTCGCGCTCGTGGTGGTCAGCGCGGTCGTGCTCACCGTCGTCCTGTGGCTCACGTGGTCGATCGGCCGGGTCCTCGGCTTCTCCCGCGAGGACCGTGTGGTCCTGCTCATGTGCGGCTCGAAGAAGTCCCTCGCGAGCGGCGTCCCCATGGCCACGGTGCTGCTCCCGGCGGCCGCCATCGGGTACATGGTCCTGCCGCTCATGATCTTCCACCAGATCCAGCTCATCGTGTGCGCGGTCATCGCCCGCCGGCTCGGCGCGGAGCCGGAGCCGGTCGGGGCGACGACGGGCTGAGCGCGGGTCAGGCTGTCGTGGGGCCGGTCCTGTCGGGACCGGTCCCGACAGGACCGGTCCCGGAACCGGGGTGGTGCGAGGTCATCCCTTGACCGAGCCGAGCATGACGCCCGAGACGAAGTACCGCTGCACGAAGGGGTAGACGCACAGGATCGGGATGATGGTGAGGATCATCGTCACGGACTGGATGTTCGCCGAGATGGCCGCGGTGGTGCTGCCGGCTGCTGCGGCACCTTCGGAGGCCGTGCTCGACGCGCCGGCGACGAGGTTGCGCAGGAACAGCGTCACCGGGAACAGCTCTTGCTTGTCCAGGTAGAGGAACGCCGGGAACCAGTCGTTCCAGATCGCCACCGAGTAGAACAGGATCATCGTCGCGATGACCGCCTTCGACAGCGGGAGCACGATGCGTCCGAAGATCCCGAACCAGCCCAGACCGTCGATCTGCGCCGCTTCCTCGAGCTCACG
>NZ_JCAQIF010000005.1:0-171553 GCF_059621145.1 Sanguibacter sp. Z41_6
CGTAACGAGCTTCGCAGTGGTGTCTGTTCCTCCCAGTCGGGCTGACGTCCAGAACATTACGTCGACATGAACGCGATGAGCAAGTCCGGGTCCGGTGACCCCCGTCACGGGTGCGCGACAGAGGCGGCGCCGAGCTCGGCGCCGTCCGCTGGCGGCTCGTCGGCGAGCGCCTGCGGCCCGTGCTCCAGCAGCACGGTGAACTGGGCCTCGTCGAGGATCCGCAACCCGAGCTCGCGGGCTTTCGTCTCCTTCGTGCCGGCGTTCTCACCGACGACGACGAAGCTCGTCTTCTTCGAGACCGACCCCGACGACTTTCCTCCACGCGCGATGATCGCCTCCTTCGCGCCGTCGCGACTGAGCCCGTCGAGCGACCCGGTGACGACGAC
Organism: Sanguibacter sp. Z41_6; assembly: GCF_059621145.1. NCBI lineage: Bacteria > Bacillati > Actinomycetota > Actinomycetes > Micrococcales > Sanguibacteraceae > Sanguibacter > Sanguibacter sp. Z41_6. The sequence continues at coordinate 387 of NZ_JCAQIF010000005.1, forward strand.
CGTGAGGCCCTCGAGGGTGCGCTCGACCGTCTCGTCGACCTCGTCCTGCATCCGGACGCCTGCAGCCGCCCACCGCTCGACGACATCGAGGTGCCAGTTCCTCCCGCTGTCGCCCGACTCGGCGAACCACTCTCGCACGGCTCCGGCGATCGTCGGGCCGACACCTTCGGTAGCTGCGAGCTCCTCCTCGCTCGCTCCCCGGATCCTGTCCAGCGACCCGAAGGCGCCTGCGAGCGCCCGGGCCGCTGTCGGCCCCACGTGGCGGATCGACAGCGCGACGAGGACGCGCCACAGCGGCTGTGTCTTCGACTTGTCCCGCTGCTCGAAGAACTTCACGGTCGATGCCGTCGGCTTGGACGGCGTCTTGGCCGTACCCCGCGTCCAGAAGAACGGGACACGCTGCCACGTGCCCGTCGGCACACCCTTGTCCTTCTTCTCACGCCACACGTGGACGTCCGCCAGATCGTCGGCCGTGAGGTCGAAGAACCCCGCCTCGTTCTCGAGCACCGGGACCTGGCGCGGCTCCTCGGCGGTCTCCGGCCGGTTGTGCTCCGGGTCGACGAGCGCGATCGCCGCTTCCCAACCGAGAGCCTCGATGTCGAACGCACCCCTGCCGGCGAGGTGGAAGATCCGCTCCCGCAGCTGGGACGGGCACGACCGCTGGTTGGGGCAACGGATGTCGACGTCCGCCTCCTTCGCCGGCGCGAGCGGCGTGCCGCAGGAGGGGCAGTGCGTCGGCATGACGAAGGGGCGCTCCGACCCGTCCCGCAGCTCGACCACCGGCCCGACGATCTCCGGGATGACGTCACCCGCCTTGCGCAGCACGACCGTGTCCCCGATGAGCACGCCCTTGCGCGCGACCTCGCTCGCGTTGTGCAACGTCGCCATCTCCACGGTGGAGCCTGAGACGAGCACCGGCTCCATGAGCCCGAACGGCGTCACCCGACCGGTGCGGCCGACGTTCACCTGGATGTCGAGGAGCTTGGTGTTGACCTCCTCCGGCGGGTACTTGTACGCGATGGCCCACCTGGGGGCGCGGCTCGTGCTGCCGAGGCGCCGTTGCAGCGCGATCTCGTCGACCTTGAGCACGATGCCGTCGAGCTCGTGCTCGATCTCGTGGCGGTGCGCGCCGTAGTGGTCGATCATCGCCTGCGCGCCGTCGAGTCCGTCGACGACCCTCGTGTGCCCGGACACGGGGATACCCCACGAGGCGAAGAGCTCGTAGGCGTCGGACTGGCGCACCAGGGCCGGGGGCTGCGGCTGGCTCCAGCGCAGCGCGCCGACCCCGTGCGCATACATCCGCAGCGGCCGCGCGGCCGTGACGCGTGGGTCCTTCTGCCGCAGGGATCCGGCGGCAGCGTTGCGGGGGTTCGCAAACGGCGCTCGCCCGGCGGCGACCTGGGCCTCGTTGAGAGCGGCGAACTGGTCGACGAGCATGAACACCTCGCCGCGGATCTCGATGAGCGCGGGGTGCGTCGCGGGGTCTCCCCCGAGCCGCTGCGGGATGCTCTCGATGGTGCGGGCGTTGAGGGTCACGTCCTCCCCCGTGCGGCCGTCCCCCCGGGTGACCGCGCGCACGAGACGTCCGTCCTCGTAGACGAGCGAGATGGCGAGGCCGTCGATCTTCACCTCGCAGAGGTAGTGCACGTCCGTCGTGCCGATCTCCCGGTGCACCCGCTCCGCCCATGCAGCGAGGTCCTCGGTGTTGAACGCGTTGTCGAGGCTGAGCATGCGCTCGATGTGGTCGACGGCGGTGAACTCCGTCGAGAAGGTCCCACCGACCCGCTGGGTCGGTGAGTCGGGCACGCGCAGGTCCGGGTGCTCGGCCTCGAGCGCCGCGAGCGCCTGCAGCAGCGCGTCGTACTCGGCGTCGGACACCGTCGGGGCGTCCCGTACGTAGTACGCGAACTGGTGGGCCTCGATCTGCTCGGCGAGGTCCTTCCACCGCGAGCGGGCGTCGCTCAGCCCGGGTGAGGCCTCCAAGTCGGTCTGGGGGGCATCCCCGGGCGGGATGGTCGACGAGATCCGATCGGCGTCCTGTGTCATGTCGCTCACCGGTACATCATCGCGTGGGGCGCCCACATCGCGCGCCCCGGTACCGGCTCTGGGCAGGATGCCCGACTCCCGCGCGCCCCGTCCCCATCGACCGGAGCGACCGGGCGTCGGTCCCACCTCGTAGGGTGGGCGCCATGAGCACCGAGCACGACATCCCCCTCTCCGACCACCACGGCGCCACGGCGCCGCAGAACGCGCAGCCGCAGTCCGTCGAGGGCCTTCCCGGACCTTCCGGACCCGGTGGCGCGGACCCGTACCTGTGGCTCGAGGACGTCGACGGCGACGAGGCGCTCGCCTGGGTGCGCGCACGCAACGCGGAGACCGACGGCTCGCTCGCGGCGACGCCAGCGTTCGCACGCACCCGCGACGCGATCGCCGAGGTCCTCGACTCGGCGGAGAAGATTCCCGGAGTCTCGAAGATCGGTGACTTCTACTACAACTTCTGGAAGGACGCGGACCACCCTCGCGGGCTGTGGCGTCGTACGACGCCCGCGGACTACCGGTCCGAGGACCCACGGTGGGAGACGGTGCTCGATCTTGACGCCCTCGCCGAGGCGGAGGGCGAGAGCTGGGTGTGGCACGGTGCGAGCGTGCTCCCGCCCGAACGCCGGCGGGCCCTCGTCGACCTCTCGCGCGGCGGCTCGGACGCCGACGTGACGCGCGAGCTCGACCTCGAGACCCTCGAGCTCGTCCCGCCGGAGCGCGGCGGGTTCTACCGGCCGGAGTCGAAGGGTGGTCTCTCGTGGATCGACGACGACACCGTGTACGCCTACACGGACGTCGGCCCGGGGTCGCTCACCCCGTCCGGTTATCCGCGGACCGTACGGCGGTGGCGCAGGGGCACGCCGCTCGAGTCGGCCGAGCTCGTCTACGAGGGCGAGCCCGACGACATGTACATCCACGCCTACCGGAGCCACACCCCCGGGTTCGTCCGTGACTTCGTCGAACGGTCTGTCGCGTTCTACGACTCCGAGCTGTTCCTCGTCGACGGTGAGGACCTCGTGCGCGTCGAGGTCCCGCGGTCCGCAGAGGTCACCGTGCACCGCGAGTGGATGCTGATCGAGCTCCGTGAGGAGTGGGAGACCGCTGGCCGCGCGTATGCACCCGGGTCGCTGCTCGCCGCGCGGTTCGACGCGTTCCTCGCGGGGGACGCCACGCTGGAACCGGTCTTCGTCCCCACCGCGACGACCTCGCTCGCCGGCGCGACGTGGACCCGGAACCACCTCGTGCTCAACATCCTCGACGACGTGCAGAACCGGCTGGTCGTCCTCACCCCGCCAGCAGGAGGCGCGACCGGGGAGTGGCAGCGCGAACCCCTGCGCGGTGCACCCGAGCTTGCCGCGGTCTCGGTGTCCGCGGTCGAGCGCGACGAGAGCGACGACCTGTGGCTCGTCTCCACCGGTTACCTCACGCCCACGACCCTCTCCTTCGTGACGGTCGGCGAGGACCCCGAGCCCCTCAAGACCTCGCCCGCCTTCTTCGACGCGTCAGGCCTCGTCGTCGAGCAGCACTTCGCCACGTCCGACGACGGCACCAGGGTCCCGTACTTCGTCGTGCGCCCGGCGGACCTCCCGCTCGACGGCTCCGCCCCGACGCTGCTCTACGGGTACGGCGGGTTCGAGATCTCGTTGACGCCCGGGTACTCGGGCACCCTCGGGCGCGCGTGGCTCGCGGACGGTGGGGTCTACGTCGTCGCCAACATCCGGGGCGGAGGCGAGTACGGGCCGCGCTGGCACCAGCTCGCGCTCAAGGAGAACCGGCACCGTGCGTACGAGGACTTCGCCTCCGTCGCACGCGACCTCGTCGCTCGCGGCGTGACGTCGCCCGCCCACCTCGGCGTGCAGGGTGGCTCCAACGGCGGCCTCCTCACCGGGAACATGCTCACCCAGTACCCAGAGCTCTTCGGTGCCGTCGTCATCCAGGTCCCGCTCCTCGACATGGCGCGCTACTCCCACCTGCTCGCCGGCGCGTCGTGGATGGCCGAGTACGGCGATCCGGACGACCCTGACCAGTGGGCGTTCATCCGCACGTTCTCGCCGTACCACCTCGTCGATGCGCGTCGGGCATACCCGCCGGTGCTGCTCACGACATCGACCCGCGACGACAGGGTGCACCCCGGTCACGCGAGGAAGATGGCCGCGCACCTGCTCGCGACCGGCAAGGACGTCACGTACTACGAGAACATCGAGGGAGGCCACGGCGGAGCGGCGAACAACGCACAGGCCGCGTACATGTCCGCCCTCGCGTATCGCTTCCTGCGTGAGCGGCTCGCCTGACAGGCCGTCAGGGCTGGGGATCTCGGGCGTCGTACGCGAGGAACCGCGGTTGGAGGCGGACGAGCGCGACCACGACGACGATGCAGGCCAGCCCACCCACGACGGCGGCCCAGCCCTCACCCCACCACGAGGACTGCGCCCCGAGGACGAGGTCCCCCAGGCGTGGGCCGCCCGCGACGACGACGATGAAGATGCCCTGGAGCCTGCCCCGCATCGCGTCCGGGGTCGCCGCCTGCAGGATGGTCTGACGGAAGACGGCACTGACTGCGTCCGCGGCACCGCACAGGGCGAGCATGACCGCCGCTGCGACGAGCGCGCCGACGAGCACCGAGTCGGGGGAGGTGCGTCCTGCCAGGACCAGGACAGCCCCGAACCCGGCCACCGCCAGTCCCCACGCCACGATCGCCCACACGACGACGAGGCCCTGCCGGTGGACGCGCGTGAGTCCGCCCGAGAAGAGCCCCGCCAGGAGACCGCCGACGGCGAGCGCCGCCGTGAGCATCCCCGTGGTCGTCTCACCACCACCGATGATGACCACCCCCACCGCAGGGAACAGCACGCGTGGCATCGCGAGGATCATCGCCGCGAGGTCGAGGAGGAACGTCATCCGGACGTTCGGTCGCGTCGCCAGGTAGCGCAGGCCCTCCAGCACCGCCTCCAGCCCGACGCGGCGTCCGCCGGACGGAGCGGCACCGGCGTCCACCCCGGCGTCGTCGCCGTGCGCCGCGGTACCGCCGGCGCCGCGTCCGGCCCGGACCGGGGCGCGCTCGGGAGGCATGTCCGGCAACCGCAGGATCGCCCAGAGGGCTGCGGTGAAGCAGACGGCGTCGATCGTGTACACCACCGCGTAGTCCCAGGTGGCGACGAGCAACGCAGCCGCGAGCGGTCCTGCGGTGAGAGCCACGTTCCACGTGATCGTCATGAGTGCGTTCGCCGCTGGCAGGTGCCGGGCATCCAGCAACCGCGGGATGATCGCGGAGCGCGCCGGGTTGTTCACGGCGAACCCGGCTGACTGCAGGGCCACCAGCCCGTAGAGGACCCCGACAGACTCCACGCCGGCCCATGCCTGGGCCGCGAGCACGATGGTCGTGAGCCAGAGCACCGTCGATGCCCCGAGCGCGACGCGGCGCCGGTCGTAGGCGTCCACCAGGGCCCCGCCGTAGAGGCCGAGCACGACGAGCGGGACGAGAGCACAGATGCCCAGCACACCCACCGCGAGGGTGGACCCCGTGAGCGCGTAGACCTGGAGACCGACCGCGACGACCGTGAGCTGGGTGCCGAAGTTCGACACCCCCAGGCCCCACCACAGGTGGCGGAACGGCGGGGAGACGCGCAGAGGTGTGGTGTCAGCGAGCAGTCGGGGCACCCAGGGATGGTAGTCGGGCGGCACCCGGAGCGCTCGGTCGGTCGCGCCGCGTGCGCCCCGTCCGTCGCCCCGCGTGCGCCGTCAGCTGGCCCTGCCCTCATCGCTAGCTCGCGGCGTGCTCCGCGAGCATCGCGCCGGCCCGGACGAGCGAGCTCAGCTCGCCCCGCGCATCCTGCGCGCTGCCGGCGCCGACCGGTCCCCGGGTGAGGGATCCCGCCGCTGCAGCCACGTCGTCGGACCCGACGAGCACGACGCCGTCGAGCCCCGAGGCGGGGAGCCCCATCCGCAGCCACGGGACGCGGACGACGTCGACGAGGCTGCCGATGTCAGCCCCGGCACACTGCGACACGGTGGGACGCGGGAGACCCGCCCAGAAACCCGTACCGCCCTCGACGGCGCGCGCCACGCTCTCCCAGCCGCGCTCGTTCCACCCGGCCGACACGGGTGCGAGGCTCATCCCCACCGCATCAGCGCCCGAGAGGACGGCTGCCTCGATACCGACCCAGGCCGAACCGAGGTGCACGACGCTCGCCGCACCAGCCCCCCGGAGGGTGTCGAGGAAAGGACGAAGGCATTCGACGAGCTCCGGTCCCGCGACCGCACGGAGCCTCGAGTACCCGGAGAAGGTGGGCAGGACACCGGCCGCGACCTGACCGAGCAGCGTCTCGACCACCTGCACGGTCACCTCCGCGCCCGGGACCTGGGAGCGCAGGGCCGCGAGATGTTCCGCGACCCCCGCCGCGAGCGACAGCCCGAGCTCACGGACCGCCCCGCGGTCGGAGAGCACGCGGTCACCCCGCGCGAGGTAGAGGGTCGCCGCGAGGGTCCACGGCCCGGTGACCTGGACGGTGAGCGGGCCGCGGTAGCCGTACCCGGCGACCGCGAGGGTGTCGAGGTCCTCCCTGAGGAACGCTCGCGCGCGATCGAGGTCCATGCCGGGTGCGTCGCTGAGCCGCCACCCGTGCGGGCCGAGCTCGACCGGCATGTCCACGAGCAGCGCGTTGCTCCGACCCACCGGGTCCGCTCCCGGACCCCTGGCTGCCAGGACCGGGAGGAAGGGCACGCCCTGCACACCGTAGGGAGTGTCCGCGAGGGTCCCGAGCACGCTCGTCTGGGCTTCGAGGACGTCGGTGCCGGGCCACGGGCCACGGCCGCTCACTCCGGTCACGAGGCGCGCACCCGGGCCCGCGTCGCCGAGACGACGGTCGACTGACCGAGCACCCGGGTGCCTGCGTAGACGACGAGCGACTGCCCGGCAGCGACCCCCCGCAGGGTGGCCCCGACGAGCTCGACCTCCATCCCCGGCGCCTGACCGGGGTCACCCGCAACGGTGCGCGCACGTGCGGGCACCGGGTCTCCGTGGGCCCGCACCTGGACCTCGACGTCCAGCCACCCGCCCGGCCCGGGCACGACATCGGCGGCGAGCCACACGGTCTGGTCGCCCACGATGCGGTCCACCGTGAGGAGCTCCGCCGGTCCGACGACGACGGTCCGCGTCGCCGGCTGCACGTCGAGCACGTAGCGCGGCCGGCCGTCCGCGGCCGGGCGGCCGAGCGCCAGTCCCTTGCGCTGTCCCACGGTGTACGCGTACGCGCCGTCGTGCTCCCCCAGGACTGCGCCGTCAGCATCGACGATCGGACCGGGCTGCGAGCCCAGCCGCTCTCGGAGGTACCCCTGCGTGTCGCCGTCCGCGACGAAGCAGATGTCGTAGGAGTCCGGCTTCGCGGACACGCTCAGCCCCCGTGCCGCGGCCTCCGCGCGGACCTCGTCCTTCGTGGCGAAGCCGCCCAGCGGGAAGATCGCCCGCGAGAGGCGGTCGGGCCCCATCACGGCCAGCACGTACGACTGGTCCTTCGTCACGTTCGGCGACCGGTGGAGCTCCCTGACGGACGTGCCGTCCGGGAGCAGTCGATCGACGGCACGCGCGTAGTGGCCGGTCGCCACCGCGTCGAACCCCAGGGCCTGCGCCTTGTCGAGCAGGGCATCGAACTTGATGTGCTCGTTACACCGCACGCACGGGTTGGGCGTGCGCCCGGCTGCGTACTCGGACAAGAAGTCCGCGACCACCGTGTCCTCGAACCTCTCCGACAGGTCCCACACGTAGTAGGGGATGCCGAGGATGTCCGCTGCGCGTCGGGCGTCGCCGGCGTCCTCGATGGAGCAGCACCCCCGGGAGCCCGTCCGGAACTGGTTGCGGTTGCGGGACAGGGCCATGTGGACGCCGACGACGTCGTGCCCGGCCTCGACCGCGAGCGCGGCGGCCACCGCGGAGTCCACCCCGCCGGACATCGCTGCCAGGACCCTCATGCTCCAGCCTCCGCGCGGTTCCCCGAGGTGCGGGGACGGCCGACGACGGCCCGCGCGGACGCAAGGCCGGCTGCCCGCGCGCGAGCGACGACGTCGGGCAGGACCTCGAGGAGGAGGTCGACGTCCGCGTCCGTCGAGGTGTGCCCCAGCGAGAACCGCAGAGCGCCGCGCGCATCCTCCTCCTGCACACCCATCGCGAGCAGGACGTGCGAGGGCTGGGGCACGCCCGCCTGGCACGCGGACCCCGTGGAGACCTGGACCCCCGCAGAGTCGAGCAGGTACAGCAGGGAGTCCCCCTCGCAGCCGGCGAAGGTGAAGTGGGCGTTGCTCGGGAGACGACCGGCCGTGCCGAGGGCCGGGCCGCGGAGCGTGGCTCCGGGTACCGTCGCCAGCACACCCTTGACGAGCCGGTCCCGCAGGGCTGCGAGCCGCTCCTGCCGGGCCTGCACGGTGCTCGTCGCCTCGGTGAGAGCGACCGCGAACGCGCGGATCGCGGCAGCGTCCAGGGTGCCGGAACGCACGGCCCGCTCCTGGCCACCTCCATGGAGGACGGGCGTGAGGTCGAGGGCGCGGCGGGCGAGGAGCGCGCCGACCCCCACCGGTCCCCCGAGCTTGTGCGCGGTGACCGTCATCGCGTCCAGACCGCTCGCCCCGAAGTCGACGGGCAGGTGCCCCGCCGCCTGTACGGCGTCGCTGTGCACGGGGATGCCGTGCTCGCGCGCCGCGGCAACGACCTCGGCGACCGGCTGCACGGTCCCGACCTCGTTGTTCGCCCACATGACGCTGATGAGGGCGGTCTCGTCGGCGTGCTCAGCGAGCTCGGCGCGCAGCGCAGCGACGTCGAGACGACCTTCGGCATCCACGTCGAGAAGGACGATCTCCGCTCCGGCATGCTCGGCCATCCAGAACGCGGGGTCGAGCACGGCATGGTGCTCGACGGCCGAGACGAGGATGCGCCGCCGCTCCGGCCGGGCGACGCGGCGTGACCAGAACAGCCCCTTGACCGCGAGGTTGTCCGCCTCGGTCCCCCCACCGGTGAAGATCACCTCGCTGGGGCGCGCCCCGAGCGCTGCCGCGACCTGCTCCCGGGACTCCTCCACCACGCGGCGAGCCGCTCGCCCCGCGGCGTGCAGCGACGACGCGTTGCCGGTCGACTGCAGCTGCTCGGTCAACGCGGCGACGGCCGCCGCAGACATCGGCGTGGTCGCGGCGTGGTCGAGGTAGGCGTCACGGGAAGGGCTCACGGTGCACAAGTCTACGAGCCGCTCCCGTCGGGGACGCTCAGCTCTTCTTGTGCTCCCGGATCGCCTCGGCGGCCTGCGGCAGCACGTCGGCGAGGTCGCCCACGACCCCGAAGTCCGCGATCTCGAAGATCGGGGAGTCCGGGTCGTTGTTCACGGCGATGATCACGCCGGACGCCTGCATGCCGCCGCGGTGGTGCGGTGCGCCGGAGATGCCCGCACCGATGTAGACGCGCGGCGCGATCGTCACGCCGGTCTGGCCGATCTGCGCGTCGTGGTCGATCCACCCCTCGTCGACAGCGTCGCGGGTCGCTCCCACAGCGGCACCGAGGGCGTCCGCGAGGTCCTCCACGGGCCCGAAGTCGCCGAGCGTCCCGCGTCCGCCGGCGACGACGTACGCGGCCTCGGCGAGAGCGGGGCGACCGTGGCCGGCACCGGCGGGCTCGTGCTCGGTGCGGGACACGAGCACGGCGGCGGTCGCTGCTGGCGTCGGCTCCACGACGAAGCGCTCGACCTGGACCTCGCTGGAGGCGTCCGACGGGGCCGCGACGACCGCGTTGGCGCGGACCGTGAAGACCGCGAGCGGTGTGACGACCTCGCACACGACGTCCCACGAGCCGGCGAAGACACGCTTGCTGCCCACGTAGCGGCCCTCGTCACGCCCGACCGAGGTCACGTCGAGCACGAGGCCGGCCCCGGTCGTCAGGGCGAGACGAGCCGCGACCTCCCTGTTCTGGAAGGACGAGGAGAGCAGCACGACGGCCGGCGAGCTCGCTCCGACAGCCGCTACCAGAGCCTCGGCCGCCACCGGCGTGAGGTGCTCGCTGCCCTCGGCGACTCCCACGAGGTCGGCGACGAGCAACCGCGAGACGCCGTACGCGGCCAGCTCCTCGAGCGTCCGGTCGGACGGCTCGACGAGCGCGACCGCCGTCGTCTCGCCGAGCTCACGTGCTGCGGTGAGCAGCTCGAGCGCTGGTGAGCGCAACCCCTGCGCGGGGGTGTCCAGGAGGACGAGCACGCCAGGTCGGGTGCCGGTGGGGTGTGTCATGGTCGGTGCGTTCCTCACGGGTCAGACGAGATCGTTGCGGACGAGGTACTCGGCGAGCGCCAGGCCGCCCTCGCCCTTGTCCGTCACCAGCTCGACAGGATTGCGAGGCGGGCGCGGAACGCTGGAGACGACGCGAGCGCGGGCGGCCGGGGTCCCGACCGACGCCGCATCGAGCCCGACGGCTGCAAGGTCCCACTCCGTGATGGGAGTGGTGCGAGCCGCCATGATGAGCTTGAAGTTGGGGTACCGCGGGGTGTTGACGTGATCGGTGACGCTGACGACCGCGGGCAGCGGCGCCGTGAGGACCTCCGTCACACCGTCGAGCTCCCGGGAGATCTCGACCTGGCCGTGCTCCACGGACAGTCGACCGGCGAGCGTGAGCTGTGGAAGACCGAGCTCCGCGGAGAGCAGCGCAGGCACCACGGATCCGAGGCCGTCGAGGGCAGCCATGCCGGTGATGACGAGGTCGACGGGCTTCTCCCTGCCGATCGTCCGGATCGCTGCGGCGATGACACGCGCCGTCCCGAACACGTCGGACCCCTCGATGGCGGGGTCCGTCACCCGGATGCCCGTGGGCACACCGAGCTGGAAGGCCTTGCGGATCGCGGCGTCGGACTGCGCCGTGCCGACCGTCAGCGCGATCACCTCGCTGTCGGCCCGCTCGTCCTCGTCGAGCGCCTCGACGAGCTGGAGCGCAGCCTCGAGCGCGTTCTCGTCGAGCTCGTTGAGGGTCCCGTCCTCCGCGCTCCGCACCACCGTCCCCGCGTCGGAGAACCGTCGATCCGAGTGGATATCTGGGACATGCTTGACTGGGACGACGATCCTCATGACCACGGCTCTCTTTCCATCGCGACAATCCGCATGCAGCCTACAGCGCTGCCGATGCGGCGAGACGAAGCGTCCCGCCTGCACCTTCGACCCACGATCGGCGTGAGAAAACTCCATGAACCACCACCACCCGGCCCCCCGGTCCACACACGGAGCCGTCCCGCCCCTCGGCGTCCACCCAGACGCGTCCGGCGTGCGCGTGGCTGTGCTCGCCTCCCACGCGACCGGCGTCGACCTGTGCCTCATCGACCCCGTCGAGCCGAGCGCCGCCCCCGACGGTCCGCGCTTCACCGAGCGCAGGGTCTCCCTCGTCGAGCATAGCTACGGCGTCTGGCACGGGTACGTCCCGGGCGTCCGCGAGGGCCAGCGGTACGGGTTCCGCACGTACGGCCCCTGGGACCCCGCGGCCGGGATGCGGCACAACCCCGCGAAGCTGCTCGTCGACCCCTACGCACGAGGCATCACGGGCCAGCTGGACTTCGGCCCCGTGAGCTACGGTCACGTCACCGAGCCCGGAGCGCTCCCCGGAACCGTCACCGGGGACCCGTTCGGTCCCGCCGACGATCGCGACTCGCTCGCACACGTGCCCCACTCCGTCGTCGTCGGTCCGCGGGACCACCACCCGCCCGTGCGGCGCCCCCACGTCCCGTGGCGGGACACGGTCGTCTACGAGGCGCACGTCCGCGGGCTCACCCGGACCCTCGAGGCCGTGCCCGAGCACCTGCGCGGGACGTACGCCGGGATGGCACATCCCGCGACGATCGCGCACCTCACCACGCTCGGCATCACGACCCTCGAGCTCCTGCCGATCCACGCGTTCGTCGACGAGCCGCACCTCGTCGCGAAGGGCCTGACCAACTACTGGGGGTACAACACCCTCGGGTTCTTCGCGCCGCACGAGGCGTACGCCACGAAGCAGTCACGTGACGCCGGGCCGGCTGCCGTGCTCGACGAGGTGCGCGGCATGGTGCACCTCCTCCACGAGGCCGGCATCGAGGTGCTGCTCGACGTCGTCTACAACCACACGTGCGAGGGCGGCGAGCCGGGCCAGCACCTCAGCTGGCGGGGCCTCGACAACTCCGCGTACTACCTGCACGACGGCGGCTCCCCGCTGCACCTCGCCGACGTCACCGGCTGCGGCAACTCGCTCGACTTCCGCAAGCCGCGCGTCGTGCAGATGGCGCTCGACTCCCTGCGGTACTGGGCCGAGGAGGTCGGTGTCGACGGGTTCCGGTTCGACCTCGCCGTGACCCTCGGGCGGGACAGCTCAGGATTCACCTCGAACCACCCCTTCCTCGTCGCACTGCAGACGGACCCGGTGATCAACCAGCTCAAGCTCGTCGCGGAGCCGTGGGACATCGGCCTCGGTGGCTGGCAGACCGGACACTTCCCTGCGCCCATGGCTGAGTGGAACGACCGGTTCCGCAACGCGGTGCGCTCCTTCTGGCTGTCCGACCCTGCCCAGGCAGCCCACGGCCGCCCGGGTCACGGGATCCGCGAGCTCGCCACCCGCCTCGCCGGGTCCGCCGACCTCTTCGGGCACAGCGACCCGCCCCTCGTGCGCGGGCCGGTGGCGTCCGTCAACTACGTGACCGCGCACGACGGCTTCACGATGGCGGACCTCGTCGCGTACGACCACAAGCACAACCTCGCGAACGGCGAGAACGGGCGGGACGGCAGCGACGACAACCGCTCGTGGAACCACGGGCTCGAGGGACCGGTGGCCACCGGCACGGCGGGGATGGAGATCGCTCCGCTCAGACGCAGGTCCGTCCGCAACCTCATGGCCATGCTCCTGCTGTCGGCCGGCACCCCGATGATCACGGCCGGGGACGAGATGGGACGCACCCAGCGCGGCAACAACAACGCCTACTGCCAGGACAACGAGCTGTCCTGGGTGAACTGGGACCTCTCCCCGTGGCGCAAGGACCTCCTCGAGACCACCCGGTACCTCCTCGCGCTGCGGCGCGAGCACCCGGCGCTGCGCGTCGAGGACTTCTTCCTGGGTCACCCGCGGCCGCAGGACGAGCCCACGCAACCGGACCTCGCGTGGTACGACGCCGCGGGTGAGCCCGTGAGTCACGAGCAGTGGCACGACCCGCACGTGCGGGTCGTGCAGATGCTCCGCCGGGGCCGGCCCGCGCCGCGCGTCGGAGAGAGCGAGCCGCACGTCCTGCTCGTCGTCAACGGGACGCTCGACCCCGTGACGGTCTCCGTGGCCGGGCGTGGCAACAGCGACCGCGACTGGTCGCTCGTGTGGGACAGCGGCTGGGAGAACCCGGCGGAGCGCTCCGGGACGGGCGACGAGCCGGACGCGGCCCTGGCTGCGGGCACCGAGGTGCGGCTCGAACCGCTGAGCCTGCACGTGTACGTCGCCCACGAGATCCGCGCCGAGGGCTGACAGCCGGCGCGATCCGCTGGTGACGATCCGCTGGTGACGATCCGCACAGCACGACGCCGGGCCGGGAGCGATGCTCCCCGGCCCGGCGTCGTGCTCTCTGCGGGCGCGTCCCCCGCTCAGCGGAGGGCAGCCTGTCGGTCAGGCGTTGGCGACGAGACCCAGCTCGGCGACGTTCGCCAGACCGTCGTGCTTGGGCACGATACGGACCGTGTAGCCGAAGGGACCCGACGCGTCGAGGACGACGTCACCGCCGAACGCGTACCGCCCGTCCTCGTACGTCTCGAGGACGTGGAGCGGCTCCGTGACGAACGACGACATCTCGTCGCTCTCGGAGACCTTGCCGTGGACGACCTGGACCTCGACGTCCTCGGGGCGCAGCGCGCCCAGGGAGACGTACGCGCGCACCGCGAGACGGTCACCGACCTGCGGCGCCTCGCCCAGGCCCGCCGACTCGACGTGGTCGACCCGGACGCCGCTCCAGTCGGCACGTACCGTCTCCTTCCAGCGCGCCAGGTCCTTCGCACCCGCGTATCCCTGACCGTGCAGGGCACGCCCGGCCCACGCCGCGGGGGCGTACAGGCGGGTGACGTAGTCCGCGACCATGCGCGTCGCCTGGACCTTCGGGCCCAGTGTCGCGAGCGTGTGCCGCACCTGCTGCATCCAGTGCTGCGGCACACCGTCCGCTCCGCGGTCGTAGAACCGGGCAGCGACCTGCGACTCGATGAGGTCGTAGAGCGCAGCGGCCTCGAGGTCGTCGCGACGGTCGGCGTCCTCGACCCCGTCGGCCGTCGGGATGGCCCACCCGTTCTCACCGTCGAACCACTCGTCCCACCATCCGTCGAGGATGGAGAGGTTGAGCCCGCCGTTGAGCGCGGCCTTCATGCCCGACGTCCCGCAGGCCTCCAGAGGACGCAGCGGGTTGTTGAGCCACACGTCGCATCCCGGGTAGAGCGTCTGCGCCATCCCGATGTCGTAGTTCGGGAGGAAGACGATGCGGTGGCGCACAGCAGGGTCGTCGGTGAACCGGACGAGCTGTTGGATGAGCCGCTTGCCCTGGTCGTCCGCGGGGTGGGACTTGCCGGCGATGATCAGCTGGACCGGCCGTTCGGGGTGCAGGAGCAGCGCGCGGAGCCGGTCGGGGTCGCGGAGCATGAGGGTGAGCCGCTTGTACGTCGGCACCCGACGTGCGAACCCGATGGTCAGGACGTCGGGCGACAACGCCTCGTCGATCCAGCCGAGCTCCGCCGGGCTCGCGCCGCGCTTGCGCCACGACTTGCGCAGGCGGACCCGGGCGTCGTCGACGGTCTGCGAGCGCAGGTCACGACGCACCCGCCACAGCTCGGCGTCACTGATGGCGTCGCTCCGCAGCCACCCTGCACCCGACTCCAGCTCGGACTGGTCCAACCGCGCCGCGGCGAGCTCGCTCAGACGTCGGTCCACCCACGTCGGTGCGTGGACGCCGTTGGTCACCGAGGTGATCGGCACCTCCGTCGGGTCGAACCCGTGCCACAGGCCGTTGAACATCCCCCGGGAGACCTCGCCGTGGAGGATGGAGACGCCGTTCGCACGGCCACCCAGGCGCAGCCCCATGACCGCCATGTTGAAGACCGTCGGGTCGCCGCCCGCGTAGTCCTCCGCACCGAGCCGCAGGATTCGCTCCAGCGGGACGCCGGGGATCTCGTTGGCCCCGCCGAAGTACTGGCTGATGGTGTCGATGCCGAACCGGTCGATACCAGCCGGGACGGGCGTGTGCGTCGTGAAGACGGTCGCTGACCGGACCGCCTCGAGCGCCTCGTCGTAGGTGAGCCCGTGCGTGTTGACGAGCTCAGCGATCCGCTCCACGCCGAGGAACCCGGCGTGCCCCTCGTTGGTGTGGTAGACCTCCGGCTCGGGGGCTCCGGTCAGGCGCGACCACAGGCGCAGCGCCCGGACACCGCCCACGCCGAGCAGCAGCTCCTGCTGCAGACGGTGCTCGCCACCGCCACCGTAGAGACGGTCCGTGACCTTGCGCGCCTGCTCGTCGTTCTCGGGGATGTTGGAGTCGAGGAGGAGCAGCGGGACGCGGCCGACGGCGGCGACCCAGACGTGCGCGTGGAGGGTGCGGCCGCCAGGCAGAGCGATGCTCACCTTCGCGGGTAGACCGTCGTCCTCACGCAGGAGCGTGATCGGCAGGCCGTCCGGGTCGAGCAGGGGGTACTCCTCGACCTGCCACCCGTCGGCGGTCAACGACTGGACGAAGTAGCCGGCGCCGTAGAGCAGACCGACGCCGGTGATCGGCACGCCGAGGTCCGAGGCGCTCTTGAGGTGGTCGCCGGCGAGGATGCCGAGTCCGCCGGAGTACTGCGGCAGGACCTTCGTGATGCCGAACTCCGGAGAGAAGTAGGCGATCGCCTGCGGGAGGTCCTCACCCTCGCCCTGGTACCAGCGCGGCGCGGTGAGGTACTCGCGCAGGTCCGCCGTCTCGGTCCGGACCCGCTCCACGAGGTTCGCGTCCGACGCGAGGACGGCGAGCTTGTCCGGGGACAGCGCACCGAGGAGCGCGACCGGGTCCTCCTTCACCTCCCGCCACAGGATGGGGTCGAGGCTCTCGAACAGGTCCCTGGTGGACGGGTGCCACGACCAGCGCAGGTTGTGCGCGAGCTCGTCAAGGTCCTGGAGGACGGCGGGGAGAACGGTGCGGACGGTGAATCTACGAATGGCTTTCACTCGACCGACACTAGTCAGGATCGACCGTCAGCACACCCTTTTCGGACGAAGTCGTTCTTCGAGTGTCCGCGCGCGCGCCGAGTCTGTAGGTTCGGGCATGTGACCACTCAACCCTCCCCGAAGACTTCCGGGAAGACGCCGGCCACGCCGGCCCCCGCCCCCGTCTCCGCCAGCCGACCCGCAGCCGCCACGAGCAGCACAGGGACGCCGCCGGAGCCCATGACCGCTGTCGAGCAGGTGGAACCCGCGGCGCCTGCACCGCGCACACGGCGAGCGCGGACCACGACGGCGGCCGCGGCAGGCGCGACGACCGCGAGGGCGAAGACGAGGACGACGACGGCGGCTGCATCGTCGTCGTCGCCCGCGACCGCGACGGCAAAAGCAAAAGCGAAGGTCACCGCGGCGGCGAAGAAGACGCTGGCCTCGCGCACCGCACCCACCCGCTCCACCGCCAGCGCACCGGTCGAGCTCATCGGGCGCATCCCGGTCCTCGACGTCGCTCCCGTGGTGGACGCCGGCCGGTGGCCGGCCAAGGCCGCCGTGGGCGAGGTCGTGCCCGTCGAGGCCACGGTGTTCCGCGAGGGCCACGACGCCGTGGGCGCGACCGCGGTGCTCGTCGCGCCGGACGGCACCGAGCGCACCGTCCGGATGGTCGACATCGCCCCCGGTCTCGACCGGTACCGCGGCGAGCTCGTCCCGGACGCCCCGGGACGGTGGTCCCTGCGCGTCGAGGGCTGGTCGGACCCGTACGGGACCTGGGAGCACGACGCGACGATCAAGATCCTCGCGGGCATCGACGTCGACCTCATGCTCGCGGAGGGCGCCGCGCTCTTCGCGCGGGCCGCCGCGCGGCCAGACATCGCGCCTGCTGACGCCGCGGCCCTGCTGTCCGTCGTCACGGCGCTCGAGGACACCTCCCGCCCGCCCACGGCACGCCTCGCCGTCGCCACGTCGCCCGAGGTCCACGAGGTGCTCGCACGCAACCCGCTGCGGGACATGGTCTCCGCGTCGGAGTCCTACCCGCTCGTCGTCGACCGGCCCCTCGCCCTCGCAGGGGCCTGGTACGAGTTCTTCCCCCGTTCCGAGGGCGCGCGGTACGACGAGCTCACCCAGCGATGGGTCTCAGGCACCTTCGAGACCGCCGCCGAGCGACTCCCGGCGATCGCCGCCATGGGCTTCGACGTCGTCTACCTCACCCCGATCCACCCCATCGGCACGACGAACCGCAAGGGCCGCAACAACACCCTCACCACGGTCGAGGGCGACCCGGGGTCGCCCTACGGGATCGGCTCCGCCGAGGGTGGGCACGACGCCATCCACCCGGAGCTGGGCACGTTCGAGGAGTTCGACCGCTTCGTGGCCCGGTCCCGCGAGCTCGGGATGGAGGTCGCGCTCGACGTGGCGCTCCAGTGCTCCCCCGACCACCCGTGGGTCACCGAGCACCCGGAGTGGTTCACCACCCGGATCGACGGGACGATCGCCTACGCCGAGAACCCGCCGAAGAAGTACCAGGACATCTACCCCCTGAACTTCGACAACGACCCCGAGGGGATCTACCAGGAGATCCTGCGGGTGCTCACCGTGTGGATGGACCACGGCGTCACCGCGTTCCGGGTCGACAACCCGCACACCAAGCCCTTGTGGTTCTGGGAGCGGCTCCTGGGTGAGATCCGCTCGACCAACCCGGACGTCGTGTTCCTGTCCGAGGCGTTCACCCGCCCCGCGATGATGCACACCCTCGCCAAGATCGGGTTCCACCAGTCCTACACGTACTTCACGTGGCGCAACACGAAGGAAGAGCTCGAGGAGTACCTCACCGAGGTGTCCGGCCCGTCCGGGTCGTACATGCGCCCGAGCTTCTGGCCGACCACCCACGACATCCTCCCGCCGTACCTCCAGCACGGGGGCGTCGCTGCCTTCGCGATCCGCGCCGTGCTCGCGGCCACCGGGTCACCCACGTGGGGGATCTACTCCGGGTACGAGCTCGCGGAGCGTGTGCCGCGGCCCGGCGTCGAGGAGCAGATCGACAACGAGAAGTACGAGTTCAAGCAGCGTGACTGGTCGCTCGCACCCGAGATCGGCATCTCGACCCTGCTCACGCGGCTCAACGAGATCCGGCGCGAGCACCCCAGCCTGCGACAGCTGCGCAACCTCACCGTGCATCCCACGACCGACGACTCGATCCTCGCCTTCTCGTCGCACCTGAGCGCCGAGCACTCGCCCACAGGCGAGGCGGACACCGTCATCACCGTGGTGAACCTCGATCCCCACGCCACGCGCGCCGGATTCGTCTCCTTCGACCTCGAGGCGCTCGGACTCCCCGCGCGGAGCGATTCGCAGGACACCGTCTTCGGTGCGCGCGACCTGCTCACCGGAGCCACCTACGCTTGGGGTGCTCAGGCATTCGTCCAGCTCGACCCGTACGCCAACTGCGCGCACATCATCCACGTGAGGCCTCTTTGACGACCCGCCGCTCCACCCCCCCGCCCACCGCACCGATCCCCCTCGGAGCCCTTCCGCAGAAGCACCAGCCCACCGCGCCCGGAGGTGGGACGAGCGATCACCCCGACGAGGTCCACCTCCGCGCGCGAGGGCTCTCCGACGACCCCGAGTGGTTCAAGACCGCCGTCTTCTACGAGGTGATCATCCGCGCGTTCTCGGACTCGACCGGCGCGGGCTCCGGTGACATCCGCGGGCTCATCCAGCGACTGGACTACCTCCAGTGGCTGGGCATCGACTGCCTGTGGCTCCCCCCGTTCTTCCCCTCACCGCTGCGCGACGGGGGGTACGACGTCGCGGACTACACGGCCATCTCCCCCCAGTACGGGGCGATCAGCGACTTCACCGAGCTCATCGAGGAGGCCCACGCCCGAGGGATCCGCGTGGTCATCGACCTCGTCATGAACCACACGAGCGACGAGCACCCGTGGTTCCAGTCCTCCCGCTCGGACCCTGAGGGCCCCTACGGCGACTACTACGTGTGGAGCGACGACAACACGAGGTACCCCGACGCCCGCATCATCTTCGTCGACACGGAGACCTCGAACTGGACGTTCGACCCCGTCCGCCGGCAGTACTTCTGGCACCGGTTCTTCTCCCACCAGCCCGACCTCAACTTCGAGAACCCACGGGTCGTCGAGGCGATGATGGACGTCGCGCGGTTCTGGTGCCAGGTCGGTGTCGACGGGTTCCGGCTCGATGCGGTGCCGTACCTCTTCGAGTCCGAGGGCACCAACTGCGAGAACCTGCCGGAGACCCACACGTTCCTCCGGGACCTCCGCAAGATGATCGACACGGAGTTCCCCGGGCGGATCATGCTCGCCGAGGCGAACCAGTGGCCCGAGGAGGTCGTGCAGTACTACGGCACCGAGGAGGAGCCGGAGTGCCACATGTGCTTCCACTTCCCCGTGATGCCCCGGATCTTCTACGCGATCAAGGACCAGCGCGCCAAGCAGATCGTCGACATCCTCGCGGACACCCCGGCCATCCCGGCCGGCGCCCAGTGGGGCACCTTCCTGCGCAACCACGACGAGCTCACGCTCGAGATGGTCTCGACGGAGGAGCGCGCCTCGATGTACGGGTGGTACGCCCCCGATCCGCGCATGCGGGCGAACATCGGGATCCGTCGACGGTTGGCGCCGCTGCTCGACAACTCCCGCAAGGAGATCGAGCTCGCGCACGCTCTGCTGCTGTCCCTGCCGGGGAGCCCGTGCCTGTACTACGGGGACGAGATCGGTATGGGTGACAACATCTGGCTGCCCGACCGCGATGCCGTGCGAACCCCGATGCAGTGGACCCCGGACCGCAACTCCGGCTTCTCCACCGCGGACCACGGCAAGCTCTACCTGCCGGTGATCCAGTCGCTCGTGCACAACTACCAGACCGTCAACGTCGAGGCTCAGTGGGCCCAGCCCACCTCCTTGCTGCACTGGGTGCACGGCATGCTCAAGGTCCGCCGTCAGCACCCGGCCTTCGGCACGGGGTCCTTCGTGCCCCTGGCGGCGGACAACGAGGCCGTGCTCGCATTCCTCCGGGTGAGCGCTGACGAGACGCTGCTGTGTGTCACGAACCTCGCAGCCACGGCACGCTCGGTGCGGGTGCGCCTGCCAGGACTCGAGGGCGCGGCGCTCACGGATGTCTTCGGCGGGTCCGACCTCGGCACGGTGAGCGGCAGCGGGGATCTCGTGATGACATTGGGCTCGCGGGACTTCTACTGGCTCAGCGTCACCCCGGCCGGCACACCGGCCGCGGGCGATGGACCATCGGATTCCGAGTGACGGGAGCAATCAGGCACCCGCTCGACGCATGGACGGGGTGTGGCGGTGTTGGCGCGTGAGGGTGAACAAGGTCTGGTGACGACGGCTGAGGGCGCTGACGACGGTGTCCTCGGTGCGCTGCGCGAGTGGTTGCCGGGTCGCCGGTGGTACCCGGCGAAGGGCGCGCAGGCGCGGGTGACCTCGACGACGCGCATCCCGCTGCCCGCTCCGACGGGGTCCGCCGGGACCGTGGAGGTGTTCGTCGAGATCGTCCGCGCCCAGGACCCGGCGGGCGGGATCGACGTGACCCTGCAGGTCCCGGTCGTGCTCGAGCGACGCTCGGAGAGCGTCGTGCTCGAGCGTCCCGACTCCGCGCGGGCGCCCGGGTACATCGCCACCGTCCCTGGTGGTGACCTTTTCGACGGCGTGCAGCACCCCGCCTTCTGGGGAGCATGGTTGGACTCGGCCGTGTGGGCCGACGGGACGGCGCCCGTCGAGCGTCCCTACGACTTCTCCGGCGCCCACGTCCTCAAGGTCGAGCAGTCCAACAGCTCGGTCCTCCTCCCGCGGATCGCCGGAGGGTCGATGCTCAAGGTCCTGCGGTCGCTCTCGCCGGGCGACAACCCGGACATCACGGTGCCGCTCGCCCTCACCCGCGTGGGATGGCACGGGGTCCCGGAGCCGTACGCGTGGCAGGAGGTCGTCGTGGCCCCCGACGCGCCCGGGTCCGCCGAGCACGCCGACGGGGGCACCCGGCCCGCGCCGTGGCGCGCGCACGCCGGTGTCCTCGCCGAGCTCGTCCCGCAGGCGACGGACGGCTTCGTCCTCGCCTGCGAGTTCGCTGCCGACGACCGCCCGTTCAACAGCCCTGCCCGGGAGCTCGGGACGCAGGTCGCGCAGATGCACAGTGCGCTGCGCCGGGCGTTCCCGGACGAGGTGGAGCCCGCGGACCCCGAATGGCTCCTCAACGCCCTCCGCCGGCGGGTGCGTTCGGCAGCGGCGTCGAGCGCCGCCGTCCGCGAGCGCGCAGCAGACATCGAGACCTTCCTCCAGCGGCTCCGGGAGGTCGCCGACGAGGCGCTCGCCCAGGGACGCCCGCTCCCTCCCGTCCAGCGCATCCACGGTGACCTGCACCTCGGGCAGGCGCTGTACAGCCCGCAGAAGGGGTGGCGGATCCTCGACTTCGAGGGCGAGCCCCTGCGACCGATGGGCGAGCGCACGCGGCCGGACCTCGGCGAGCGCGACGTCGCCGGGATGCTCCGGTCGTTCGACTACGCCGCCGCCGTCGGTGGCGCCGGGTCGTCGGAATGGGCACGGTCGGCCCGCCGCGCCTTCCTCGAGGGGTACACCGGGTACCTCTCCGTCCCCGGCGCCCTCGGGTTCGGCCGGCCCCCGTCGCTGGCGGACCGTGTGCTCATCCGGGACGCCTTCGAGCTCGACAAGGCGCTCTACGAGGTCGTGTACGAGGAGCGCAACCGACCCGACTGGATCTCGATCCCGCTTGCAGCGATCGATCGGATCCTCGACCGGGTCGTGGCCGCGTGACCAGGCAGGACACCGCGGTTCGCGCGTGCACGCCCCCGCGGCGCGTGGAAGGGTAGGGCCATGATCGAACCGACAACTCACCGGACGGGGCCGCTGTCCCCGCTCCCCGTCCCCAGCGACGACCTCGCCGCCATCGCGCGTGGAACCTTCTACGACCCGCACGCCATCCTCGGAGCCCACCTCGGGGAGGACGGCGTCTCGGTCACGGTCCGGGCCCTGCGCCCCCTCGCGGACGAGGTGTCGATCGTCACGCTCACCGGCGAGTACCCCGCGACGCACGAGCAGGACGGTGTCTGGGTCGCTGTCCTTCCCGCCCCGGACGGCAGCGTCCCCGACTACCGCATCGGTGTCCGGTACGGGGACGAGAGCAGCGTCGTGGACGACCCCTACCGCTTCCTGCCGACCGTCGGGGAGATGGACCAGCACCTCATCCGCGAGGGTCGGCACGAGGAGCTCTGGACGGTTCTGGGCGCCAACGTCAAGACGTATCCGAGCGCCATGGGCGAGGTCCACGGCACGGCGTTCGCCGTGTGGGCACCCAATGCGCGGGCGGTGCGGCTGCTCGGCGACTTCAACTTCTGGAACGGTGCGTCGCACGCGATGCGCGTCCTGGGCTCGACGGGCGTCTGGGAGCTCTTCGTGCCCGGCCTCGTCGAGGGGACACGGTACAAGTTCGAGATCCTCGGTCCCGACGGTTCGTGGCACCAGAAGGCCGACCCGCTCGCCAAGGGCACCGAGGTGCCACCGGCGACCGCCTCCGTCGTCGTCCGCTCGGACTACACGTGGCAGGACGACGAGTGGATCGCCCGGCGCGCAGCGACCGACCCCCACAACCAGGCGATGAGCATCTACGAGGTGCACCTGGGCTCGTGGCGGCAGGGGCTGTCCTACCGCGATCTCGCCGAGCAGCTCACCGCGTACGTGCTCGAGATGGGCTTCACCCACGTCGAGCTCATGCCGGTCGCGGAGCACCCCTTCGGCGGGTCGTGGGGGTACCAGGTCACGTCCTACTACGCACCCACCTCGCGGTTCGGCCACCCCGACGACCTGCGTCATCTCATCGACACCCTCCACCGCGCCGGCATCGGTGTCATCGTCGACTGGGTCCCCGCCCACTTCCCCAAGGACCAGTGGGCGCTCGCACGCTTCGACGGGACGCCCCTCTACGAGCACCCCGACCCCCTGCTGGGCGAGCAGCAGGACTGGGGCACCTACGTGTTCAACTTCGGCCGCGCGGAGGTCCGGAACTTCCTCGTCGCCAACGCCACGTACTGGCTCGAGGAGTTCCACGTCGACGCCCTGCGGGTGGACGCCGTCGCGTCGATGCTCTACCTCGACTACTCCCGCAACCCCGGCCAGTGGCGGCCCAACGTCCACGGCGGGCGCGAGAACCTCGAGGCGATCGCACTGCTCCAGGAGACCAACGCCACGGCGTACCGCCGCAGTCCTGGCGCCATGATCATCGCCGAGGAGTCGACGGCGTGGCCGGGTGTCACCCGCCCGACGAACGCGGGCGGTCTCGGGTTCGGCCTCAAGTGGAACATGGGGTGGATGAACGACACCCTGCGCTACCTCGCGGTTGAGCCGATCAATCGTCGCTACCACCACCACGAGGTGACGTTCTCGATGGTGTACGCGTACTCCGAACAGTTTGTCCTCCCGATCAGTCACGACGAGGTCGTCCACGGCAAGGGTTCGCTCATCGGCAAGATGCCGGGAGACGACTGGCAGCAGCGAGCAGGCGTCCGCGTCCTCTTCGCCTACCAGTGGGCGCACCCGGGCAAGAAGCTGTCGTTCATGGGCAACGAGTTCGCGCAGCGTTCCGAGTGGGCCGAGGCGCGCAGCCTCGACTGGGGCCTGCTGGACACCCCTGAGCACTCCGGCGTCCAGCGCATGGTGCGCGACCTCAACACGGTCTACCGCGAGCACCCGGAGCTCTGGGCGCTCGATCACGACCCGGCCGGGTTCGAGTGGCTCGACGCCAACGATGCCGACCACAACGTCCTGTCGTTCCTGCGCAAGGACGCGGAGGGCCGGGTCATGGCCGTCGTCGTGAACTTCGCGGGCTCACCGCACGAGGGCTACCGTGTCGCCCTCCCGGCGGGCGGGGTGTGGCGCGAGGTGCTCAACACGGACGCGCACGAGTACGGCGGCTCGGGCGTCGGCAACCTCGGTGCCGTCGTGTCCGAGCCGGTCCCGGCCTGTGGCCGGCCGTACTCCGCCGCGCTGCGGGTCCCGCCGCTGGGCGCCGTGTTCCTCACACCCGAGGTGACGGAGACGACCCCGGAGACGACGCCGGAGAACGATCGTGGCGTGGTCGGTGTCGCGGACCGTGCCGCAGCAGGAGCCAGCGCCGCTCCTGACCTCACCGGCACGGACTGACAGCCGCGCCCGTTCTCGACGGGCCCCTGAGCACGACGACGGCGTCCCTCCTCGGAGGGACGCCGTCGTCGTGTCCAGGCAGGCGACCGTCGCTGTCGACGGCCTCCCTCAGTAGAGCGCGTTCGTCAGCGCCCGGCGTGCGGGACCGACCCGCGGGTCCTGTGGGCCGAGCAGGTCGAAGTACTCGACGAGCCTGCGGCGCAGGACCTCCCGGTCGGGGGCATCAGGCACGAGCTCGATCAGTCTGCTCAGTGCGTCCTCGACCTTGCCGCCGAGCAGGTCGAGGTCAGCGACCGCGAGCTGCGCCTCCACGTCGGTCGGGGCCTCGGCGGCGGCCTTGCGCACGGCCGCGAGGTCCGCGTCCCGGGTGCGCTGGAGCAACCGCACCTGTGCGAGACCGGCGGTCGCGAGGTGGTCCCGCGGGTCCTCCTTCAGTGCCTGCTCGTACGCTGCGGCTGCCGTGTCGAGGTCGTCGGCCTCGATCGCGTCGTACGCAGCCTGGTGGAGCGGCGGGAGCTCGGGCTCCGCTTCGGGCAGGGCGTCGGCCTCGCCGGGACCCGCCGCGAGGACACCGGTGATGCCGTTCGCCTGGGCGGCCTCGAGCACCTGGTCGAGGACTGCCCGGATCTGGTCGCGTTCAGCCGTGCCCTGGAACAACGGCATCGGCTGCTGGGCGAGGATCGCGACGACCGTCGGGAACGCCTGGAGCTGGAAGGCCTGGGCGATCTGCGGGTACGCGGTCACGTCGATGCGTGCGAGGAGGAACCGTCCGGCGAAGTCCTCCGCCAGAGCGGCGAGGTCCGTCGCGAGGCGGGCGTTGTCGGCGTCCGTCGGCAACCACAGGAGCGCGACGACCGGAACCTTCGCCGACTGCTGGACGAGCGACGGGAACGTCTCGTCGGTGACGTCGACGACGAACCCGCCCGCTGCCGGCGCGCCACCGGGAGCCCCGGGCGGCGGAGCGGTGGGCCGGCCGAGCGATGACAGGTCCACCGCGCCGCGCACGTCGAACTGGCCGCCGGGGGCTCCTGGAAGACTCATTGTTCCTACTTTCCGTGGATGAGAGGGTCGACCGCTACGGCACAGAGGCCGAGGTCGTCAGAAGCTCGCTCCCGACGACCGCTACCGGATCCACCGATCCGGTAGGCGGTATGCGGATGCCGACGAGCCCCGTCCGGCCCGTCGTCAGGGAGTTGGCCGCCGCGGCGCCGCCGGTGAAGGCACCCTCCGTCGCCGACGGCGGCACGGTCGCGCCGACCTCGCCGGCGAGCGTCTCGATGGACGTGACCTTCGCGACGACGAGGGCGCCGCCGTCGGCGGTGCGCAGCGCACGCGCCTCGCCTGCAGGAGCAGAGAACGTCAGGGTGTACGTGCCGGCGATGACGGCGGCGGACTCCTGACGACCTGCCCGCAGCGTGGTGATCTGTTCGCGCAGCGGGTCGACGGCGAAGGACGCGGCGTACGCAGACGCGTCCCCGGCGTTGAGCACGTCCACGTACTGCTGGACGACCTCCGCCGGGGACACGACGAGCGTCGCTGCCTCGTCGAGGGGCACCTCCGGGGACCCGACGTCTGCTGCGGCGAACTCGGGCAGGGTGACGCCAGGGAAAAGGCGCAACCATCCCCACAGCTTGTAGTTCTCCCGGGGTCCCGCCTGCTGTGTCACGAGCAGCCGCTCGGTCTGCAGGTTCTGCGGTCGCTCGCTCACCGCGAACGCGGTCCGCGGCCACTGGGGGGTCGTCGGCACCATGTACGACTGGACGTTGAGGGGGAGCTCGGTGATCGCGTCGACGGACCCGCGCGCGGCCGCGACGGTCAGCTCGGCGGCGCGCAGCTCGCGGGCGGGGCCGGTCAGCCGGGCGTCGAGGACCGCCGGGTCGAGCGTCTCCTGGGCGGCCGCCAGCACCTCCCCGATCTCGGCGTAGACGTCCGCGCTCTGCTCGACGCTCAGTGCGGGCCGTGCCTCGGTGACCTCGCCCACGACGAACGTGGGCAGCTCCGGTGCGCATCCGGTGACGAGGAGCAGGCCGATCCCGGCGACCAGGGCAGAGCGTGCAGGGCGTGCAGGGCGTGCAAGGCGTCGCATCACTGTCCTCCCTCCCGTCGGTCGGTGTCGTCCGTGGCGCCTTTCGACGTCGGTCCCGGGTCCTCGTCGGCGACGGGGCGGACCCCCCATGCCTGGCGCCATCCGCCCCCTGAAGTGGAGGCTGTGCCCTCGGGTAGCCAGATCCGGCGGTTCGGGTCGACCTCCGGCTCGGCCGGCACCGCCTCCGGAGCCAGCCGGGGGACCTGTGGGGCCGGGACGACGGGGATCGTCCCGGTGCGTGGCCACGGTCTCTTGGCGCGCTTGGCCGCCCGCTCGGCCTCCTCCCGCTCGATCCGGTCGCGCTCGGCCCTCTCGCGCAGCTCGCGCCGGGTGAGCGGGCCGTCGGGGGTGCGGGGCGCGTCCGAACCGGCCACCGGATCGCTCTTAGGTGAAGGTGCCGCGACCGCGCGCTGAGCCGGCGACGCCGGGCTCGGTCCGTGGCCGGGCCCGCCCGGCTCCGGCGACGTACCGGGCTTGGCCGCTCCGCGGTCGGTGGATCCGGGCTGGGTGGATCCAGGCTGGGTGGATCCGGGCTGGGTCGATCCAGACGTCGTCGCGCCAGGCTTCGTCGCGCCAGGCTTCGTCGCGCCTCGTTGAGTGATGGTGCCCGCGCCTCCGCTCGCACCGCCCCTCGTCCCGGTCCCGTCGCCTGCACGCTCACGACGCCCGCGCAGGAACCACACCGCACCGAGCGCGAGCCCAGCGACGACGAGGAGCGCCCCGACGACGACACCGGGCCACATCCACGGTGTCGTCACGGTCCGGGACCACGTGAGCTCCAGCACGGGAGTCTCGGGTGAGTCCCCGACGCTCGCCACGAGCAGGATCTCGTCGTCGGACGACGCGTCCCACTCGAGCGTCGCGGATCCGGTCCCGGAGGTCTCGGCGACCCACATGTCCGACCCCTGGGGGTCGGGAGCAGGCACCGCCTCGTCCTGCACCTCGCCCTCGGTGGCAGCAGGATCTTCGGGGAGCGGTTGCTCGCTCGGGTCCGCCGTCGCATCGGTCGCGGGCTCCGGCTCGGCCAGCTCCGAGTCCAACGTCTCCCAGTCGCTCGCCCCCGTGACGACAAGAGCCTCGTCCGTCCCGATCCAGCCGGTGACGTCCAGCGGGTGGCCCATCGCCAGGACGACGGTGTCGTCGTCCCCGGCGACGGCTCGGATGCTCACGGCGTCGTCGACAAGACCCAGCAGGCCCGGCTCGGTCCGCAGAAGGGTCACGTCCTCCTGCGACCCGGTCCGCAGCGTGACGGAGTCGCTCGCGCGCCAGACGGTGCCGGACGCGACACCGAGACCGGCGACGAGCAGCCCGAGCACGACCAGGACGGCTGGCACGATCTTGTGCAGCACAGATGAATCCCTTCGAGGGTGGAAAATCCAGCCTAACGCGGGTGCGCGCACAGCACGCGGCCATCCCGGCCTCCGTGCACGCGATCGGGCGCTCTGGTGGGCGCGGAGCGGATACGCTGGTCGTGCGGGCCGATCGTCCCGGACGGCACCCCGTCAGGACTCATTCCCGCACCTGACTCTCGTCCTGTGCTCGGCGGAGCATGCCCGATCCTCACCACGGAGGCCTGTTGTGTCCGACGATCGTCCGATCTTCCCTGTCGTCATGCGCGGCTATGACCGTTCCCAGGTCGATGGGCGCCTGCGGTCGCTCGAGGCTGCACTGACCGAGGCCCGGACCAGGGCGGACGCGCTGGACCGCCAGGCCACGCAGACGGCGGCGGCGCTCGCCGAAGCACAGGAGAAGCTGCGGGAGACCGAGCGGCCCTCGTACGCCGGGCTCGGTTCACGGATCGAGCAGCTCATGCGGTCCGCCGAGGAGCAGTCGACCGACGTCATGGCCCAGGCAGAGGCCCAGGCGGAGGAGACGCTCGGCCGGGCCCGACTCACGGCGGGCCAGATGAAGGCGCGCGCCGAGAACGAGGTGGCTGAGCTGCTCGCCGCGGCGCGCCGCGAGGCCGAGGAGGTCCGGTCGGCCGCCGCCAACGAGGCCGACACGGCGATCACGTCCGCGGAGCGTCGTGCTGAGGAGCTCGTCGGGTCGGCCGAGCGTGAGGCGGCCCGTATCCGGACGTCCATCGCGACCGAGGAGACCGAACGCCGCACCGCGCTCGAGCGCGAGCTCGGCACCCTGCGGGCCACGACGGAGCGTGAGGTCACCGAGCTTCGCGTCACCACGGAGCGCGACGCGGAGGAGCTGCGGTCGACGACCCTCGCGACGACCACGACCCAGCGCGAGGAGGCCGAGCGGTACGCGACCGACCTCCGCCAGCGGGCCGAGGCCGAGACTGCCGAGCTCCGGCACACCACGCAGGCGCAGACGGCCGCACTGCGGAGCGAGACCGAGGAGTTCGCGGCCACGCTGCGCACCACGACCGTGCGCGAGACGGACGAGCTGCGGCAGCAGACCGAGTCCGACGCGGCCTCGCTGCGCGCGGTGGTCCAGCAGGAGGTGGACGCGCGCCGGGCCGAGCTCGACCGGGAGCTCGCGACCCACCGCCAGACCACGGAGAACGAGATCGCGGCGCTGCGCACCGGCGTCGAGCAGGAGCTCGAGGCGCGACGTCTCCAGCAGGAGCACGACCTCGCCGAGCTGCGCACGACCACCGAGCGCACGACGAGCGAGCAGCTCGTCTCCGCGAACCTCGAGGCGACGCACCTCGTGGAGACGGCCACCCGTGAGGCGAACGATCTGCGCGAGAGCGCCCAGCGGGAGACGGCCGAGCTGCGGTCGACCACGGAGCGGGAGACGACGGAGCTGCGGGAGCGCACGACGATCGAGACCGACGCCCTGCGTTCCCAGGCCCAGCGGGAGGCGACGGACCTCGTCGCCGCTGCCCGGGCGGAAGCGACGCGGCTCCTCGACGAGGCGCGCGAGACCCTTGCTGCAGCGCAGCTCGAGATCGCCGCGAAGCACGAGCAGGCCCAGCTGGCCGACACCGAGCTGCACGCGCGCACGCGCGCCGAGACCGACAAGCTGCTCGGCGACGCCGAGCGGCACGCGGCGGAGGCCGAGAAGCGCGCGGCCGACGCCCTCGCCCAGTTCGAGCAGATCCGCAAGGACTCCGACGCGCACGCGAAGGAGACGGCGGAGACGGCACGCCGGGCGGCGGCGGCGATGACGTCCGCCGCGCGTGAGCAGGCCGACGAGGTGCTGGCCGACGCTCTCATCGAGGCGGAGCGCGAGCGCAGCAACGCCCAGCGGCAGGTCGACGAGCTCAACCGGCAGCGTGAGTCCATCTCGACGTACCTCGACGAGCTCCGGGCACTGCTCGGTGCGGAAGCCATCCCGAGCGCGGAGACCTTGGAGAAGGCAGCGGCCGCGGAGGAGTCGTTCGTCGCGGCAACGACATCGACGGACGAGCCGGTCGCGGACACGTCCGACCAGGAACCCGTGGCCAAGGCGACCCCGCGGAAGGCGAAGTCCAAGCGCCCCGCGCCCCTCGCAGCGGCAGGGACGCCTGCCCAGCAGGCGCGCAAGGCGGCGTCCGGCAAGGCCGGACCGGTCACGAAGACCCCCGCGCCCGCCCCGCGTCCGGGCACCGCGGTGGCAGCACCCGAGCGCGACGACGCCAGCGCGTCGAGCGGGCCCGCCCCGGTGCCGGCGCCGCCCACGCCCGTGCCTGCGCCGCCCGCCGCCGATACGGACAGCACCCCTGGCGACAGCATCGCGAAGGACAGCACCGAGACAGGCAGCACCGGGACGGCGAGCACCGATGTGACGGGCACCGAGGCGACGGGCACCGAGGCCGAGGGTTCTCGCACCGACGGCGCGCTTGAGTCGTCTCAGTCCGGCGATGCCCCGGCCGGTCCCGCCGCGGCGGACCGCTGACCCGGACGGGGCACGCGTGAGCGAACCTGGAGCATCCGCTGCAGCGTGGCGGGAGGAGCGGTCCCGCAACGCCGCCCACCAGGCGGCCGAGCTCGAGCGTCGACGCGCAGCGAGCACGCAGGAGGCACGCAAGCTCATCGCGCGGTTCGTCACCGAGGCCCGCAGAGCCGGCGTCCCGACGGAACGCTTCGTCGCGCGCAGCTACGACGGCCGCTCGACGTACCGCACCCACCTCGAGGGCTGGTACCTCCGCCGTAACCGCAGCGTCGGGATCGGGACGGACGGGGAGTTCTACGTGCTCACCGTCCCGGCCTCGCTCGCGGCGCGGTTCCGCGGCGCGCAGCTCGTCCCGTCCGATCCCCCGCTCGTCCTCGGCCAAGGGGCGCGCGACGGAGAGTCGATCGACCTCCGGGAGGCTCTCGACCGCGCGCTGCGCGGGGGTTCAGACGCCTGACTCACCGTGCCGGGTCGCGCCCGTCGTCGCCGCTGACCATGTGGACCGCCCGTTCCAGGACGAGCGCGACCGCCGCCGGCGACTCGACCGGGCTCATGTGCCCCGCGCCCGGGACAGTCACCACGGGGGCGCCACCGAGTGCGGCGGCCATGTGCTCGGCGTCCACGAGCGGCGTGATCTCGTCCTCCTCCCCCACGACCACGGCCGCGTGACCCGAGAACTCCTCGAGCACCGAGGTGCGGTCAGGGCGCGCCGCCATCGCTCGCTGGGACCACGCGACACCAGCGACGGGCTGCGACCCGATCCATCCCTCGAGCAGCTGGACGAGCTCCGGGCGCTGCGCCCGGGTCGTCGCACCGAGGGTCGCGCTCGCCATCCCGAGCACGGGGACGACGTCGTCAAGCGTCTCGACGTCCGTCGCGATCCGCAGCCGGTTGGCGCGCGCCGGCGCAGCATCAGCAGTCGCCTTGGTGTCGACGAGCACCAGTCCCCGGACGAGCCCCGGGTGGCGCTCGAGGAGGGCGAGCGCCACGTACCCGCCCATCGAGAGTCCGGTCACGACGACGGGTCCAGGTGGGAGGTTCGCGATCACCGCAGCGACGGCGTCGGCGCTGCGGTCCAGGGACGGCCCGGCCGCCGCGTCGTCCGATCCGGCGAGCGGCACCGACGCGCCGAGGAACGGCAGGTCCGGCGCCACCACGGTCATGTCCGACGTGAGGTGGGCGGCGACCTCGTCCCACATCCGGTGGTCGAGCGGGAAGCCGTGCAGCAGGACGAGCGACGGCTCACCCGGCTCTGCGGTGCGGTAGGTGTGCACAGCGAGCGTGTCCATCGCAGTCCCCTCGGGTCGGTGGCCGGTCATCGGGCCGTGGTCCAGCAGTGCGTGTGCCAGTGGCGCCGGTCGGCGAGTGCTGCCTGCGCCCCGAACAACGAGTCGTTGGCCCAGGCGACGACGTGCGCGGTACCCGGAGCGATCTCCCCGTAGCAGCCCGGGCAGCGGTACGCCTTCTCTCCCGCCCGGACCGGCTGCACCGTCCATTCCTCACCCCGGCGGATCTCGGTCCGCCGGCCGCCGGTCAACCGCTCCACAGCCAGGGGCGTGTGCTCCTGGGAGTAGGGACGGCGCGAGGACCGGCGGGACGAGGGCATCCTTCATTGTCACCGCTCGATCCGGCCCGGCGCACATCCCGGCACGAACCGTGCGCGGCCCAGCCCTCGTCCAGGCTCGGGCGCTACAGTGGCGGGGCCCCGCGGCCCGGCCGCTCGGAATCCATCGAAGGACAGACCTCTTGAAGCACCGCACTGCTCGCTCACTGACCGCGATCACCATCGGAGCCGCGCTCGCACTCGCGGGCTGCAGCTCCGACGAGGAGGCTTCCCCCTCACCGAGCGAGTCGAGCTCGGAGGTCGCCGAGCCCACGGAGGAGGACATCGCCGCTGTGGAGGCCATCACCCTGACGGGTGAGCCGGGCACCGAGCCGACCATCGAGCTGGAGCCTCCGGTGAGCGTGAGCGCTCAGGTCGTGCGGGTCGTCACCGAGGGCACCGGCGCCGAGCTCGACGGGACGGCCTGGGTCAGGTGGACCTCCGTCCTCGGCTCGACCGGTGAGTCGGCCGGGTCCTCGTGGGACGCGCAGCCCCAGGAGCTGGCCTACTCCGGCGCGATGCCGGGTGACACGCTCGCGGAGGCGCTCGCTACGCAGAAGGTCGGCGCACAGCTGCTCCTCGCGGCCCCGGGCCCCGAGGAGGGCGAGACTCTCGTCACCGCCCTCGAGATCGTCGAGCCGCTGCCCCCGATGACGGTCGGGGAAGGAATGCCGAGCGTGACGTTCGACGACGCGGGCGTCCCCTCCATCGCTCTGCAGCCCGGCTTCCGCGGGCCGGACGAGCTCATCGTCCAGGTCCTCACCGAGGGCACGGGACCGGTCATCGAGAGCGGCCAGAACGCGACGTTCAACTACTCCGGCTGGGCTGTGTCCACCGGTGAGAAGTTCGACTCGTCGTACGACAAGGGCGAGCCCTTCACCACCGCGATCGGCACCGGCGCCGTCATCCCCGGGTGGGACCAGGGCATCGTCGGGCAGCCCGTCGGGACGAAGCTGCTCCTCGTCATCCCGAAGGAGCTGGCGTACGGCGGCTCGGCCAACCCGCTGGCGAACGAGGACCTCGCATTCGTCGTCGAGATCCTCGCCGCCGAGTAGCCCTCCGCGCGGCTCTCGACCCCGCAGAGCTCCGGCACCGCACAGGCCCCGGTCCCACCTCCCCCGGTGGACCGGGGCCTGTGTGCGTGTCCGACGACCCCGAGCGGGTGGGTGAGCGGGCGATGCTCTTGACGGCGCCAGCGCCCAGGTTGGACCCTGAAGGTCCACGGCCGGAGGCACTCATGGGCAAGCTCATCTACGCAGCCAACACCTCGCTCGACGGGTACCTCGAGGACGAGACGGGCTCGTTCGACTACTCGGTGCCGGACGACGAGGTCCACGCCTTCTGGAACGAGCACGAGCGGAACGTCGGCACGTCGCTCTACGGCCGCCGGATGTACGAGACGATGCGCGTCTGGCAGGACGACGACTGGCTCGCCGACGCTCCCGCGGTCGTCCGCGAGTACGCGGAGGTCTGGCGCGATGCCGACAAGGTCGTCTACTCCACGACCCTCGACGAGGTGTCGACCCCGCGGACGAGGCTGGAGCGGCGCTTCGAGCCCGCGCAGGTGCACGAGCTCAAGGATGCGTCTCCCGCGGACGTGAGCATCGGCGGAGCGACCATCGGCGCCCAGGCGTTCCGGCACGGGTTGGTCGACGAGTGCGTGCTCGTCCTGTGTCCCGTGGTCCTGGGTGGCGGCAAGCCGGCGCTGCCGCGCGGCATGCGGCTCGACCTCGAGCTGCTCGACCACCGACGCTTCGGCTCGGGTGCGATCGCTGTGCGTTACGCGGTACGCACCACGCCGTGACCCACCACGAAGTGACCCATCACGAACGACGCCGACGCTCCGAGGGGTCGGAACGTCGGCGTCAGGACAGCGGGGCCACGGCTGCGGTCAGAACTCCCAGTCCTCGTCCTCGGTGTTCACGGCCTTGCCGATGACGTAGGAGGACCCGGAGCCGGAGAAGAAGTCGTGGTTCTCGTCGGCGTTGGGGCTCAGGGCGGAGAGGATCGCCGGGTTGACGTCCGTCTCGTCCTTGGGGAACAGCGCCTCGTATCCGAGGTTCATGAGCGCCTTGTTCGCGTTGTAGCGCAGGAACTTCTTCACGTCCTCCGTAAGACCGACGCCGTCGTAGAGGTCCGCGGTGTACTGCACCTCGTTCTCGTAGAGCTCGAAGAGCAGCTCGAAGGTGTACCCCTTCATCTCCTCGCGCTCGGCTGGGCTGAGCTTCTCGAGGCCCTTCTGGTACTTGTAGCCGATGTAGTACCCGTGCACGGCCTCGTCGCGGATGATGAGGCGGATGAGGTCGGCCGTGTTCGTGAGCTTCGCGCGGCTGGACCAGTACATCGGCAGGTAGAAGCCGGAGTAGAAGAGGAAGGACTCGAGCAGCGTCGAGGCGACCTTCCGCTTGAGCGGCGAGTCGCCGTGGTAGTAGCTGAGGACGATCTCCGCCTTGCGCTGGAGGTTGACGTTCTCTTCCGACCACCGGAAGGCGTCGTCGATCTCCTGGGTCGAGATGAGCGTGGAGAAGATCGACGAGTAGCTCTTCGCATGGACCGACTCCATGAACGCGATGTTCGTGTAGACGGCCTCCTCGTGCGGGGTGATCGCGTCGGGGATGAGGCTCACGGCGCCCACCGTGCCCTGGATCGTGTCGAGGAGCGTCAGCCCCGTGAACACCCGGGTCGTCAGCTCCTTCTCCGCCGGCGTGAGCGTCGCCCACGACTGGATGTCGTTCGACACCGGGACCTTCTCGGGCAGCCAGAAGTTGCCGACGAGCCGGTCCCACACCTCGGCGTCCTTGTCGTCCTCGACGCGGTTCCAGTTGATCGCCGACACGCGGCTGATCAGCTTGAGCTTTCCGGTGGACATTCCTGCACTCCCTCTCCTGCCACGAGGCAGGATCCTGTGGAACTTCGAGCGACACGCACGCACCTGGAGCGGGTCGGGTCTGTGATCGTGGTGGGCCTGGCAGGCCCCGCAGCGGCCCGGCGATCACAAGACCCGGTCCGCGGAAGGTGCCGCCCGGCGCGAACCGGGCGACATCACCTCACAGCATGCAGGAGACGCAGCCCTCGACCTCGGTGCCCTCGAGCGCCAGCTGGCGCAGGCGGATGTAGTAGAGCGTCTTGATGCCCTTGCGCCACGCGTAGATCTGGGCGCGGTTGACGTCGCGGGTGGTCGCGGTGTCCTTGAAGAAGAGCGTGAGGGACAGGCCCTGGTCCACGTGCTGCGTCGCCGCGGCGTACGTGTCGATGATCTTCTCGTAGCCGATCTCGTACGCGTCCTGGTAGTACTCGAGGTTGTCGTTCGTCAGGTAGGGCGCCGGGTAGTAGACGCGCCCGATCTTGCCCTCCTTGCGGATTTCGATCTTCGAGGCCACCGGGTGGATCGACGACGTGGAGTTGTTGATGTAGGAGATCGATCCGGTCGGCGGGACCGCCTGGAGGTTCTGGTTGTAGATCCCGTGCGCCATGACGGACGCCTTGAGCGCCCGCCAGTCGTCCTGCGTCGGGATGGCGACACCGGACTGTGCGAACAGCTCGCGGACCCGCTCCGTGGCCGGAGCCCACACCTGCTCCGTGTACTTGTCGAAGTACTCCCCCGTCGCATACTTCGAGTCCTCGAAGCCGCCGAACGCCCGGCCCCGCTCGATCGCGAGCCGGTTCGAGGCAGCGATCGCGTGGAACGCCACGGTGTAGAAGTACATGTTCGTGAAGTCGATGCCCTCGTCGGAGCCGTAGAAGACGCGCTCGCGGGCGAGGTACCCGTGCAGGTTCATCTGGCCCAGGCCGATCGCGTGCCCGAGGTCGTTGGCGTGCCGGACGGAGGGCACCGAGTCGATGCTCGTCTGGTCCGAGACGGACGTCAGGGCACGGATCGCGGTGTCGATCGTCTTCGCGAAGTCCGGGGAGTCCATCGCCTTGGCGATGTTCATGGAACCGAGGTTGCAGGAGATGTCCCGTCCCACGTGCTCGTAGGAGAGGTCTGCGTTGTACGTCGACGGCGTCGACACCTGGAGGATCTCGGAGCACAGGTTCGAGTGCGTGATCTTGCCCTTGATCGGGTTCGCCGCATTGACGGTGTCCTCGAACATCACGTACGGGTAGCCGGACTCGAACTGCAGCTCCGCGAGGGTCTGGAAGAACTCGCGGGCCTTGATCTTCGTCTTGCGGATGCGCCCGTCGTCGACCATCTCGTGGTACTTCTCGCTCACGGAGACGTCGGCGAACGGCACGCCGTAGATCCGCTCGACGTCGTACGGCGAGAAGAGGTACATGTCCTCGTTCTTGCGCGCGAGCTCGAACGTGATGTCGGGGATGACGACGCCGAGGGACAACGTCTTGATGCGGATCTTCTCGTCGGCGTTCTCGCGCTTGGTGTCGAGGAACCGCATGATGTCCGGGTGGTGGGCGTGCAGGTACACCGCTCCGGCGCCCTGGCGGGCACCGAGCTGGTTGGCGTAGGAGAACGAGTCCTCGAGCAGCTTCATCACGGGGATGACCCCGGACGACTGGTTCTCGATGTGCTTGATGGGCGCACCGTGCTCACGGATGTTGCTCAGCAGGAGCGCCACGCCGCCACCGCGCTTGGACAGCTGCAGCGCGGAGTTGATCCCGCGGGCGATCGACTCCATGTTGTCCTCGATGCGCAGGAGGAAGCAGGAGACTGCCTCGCCGCGCTGGGCCTTGCCGGCGTTGAGGAACGTGGGGGTCGCCGGCTGGAAACGTCCGGAGATGATCTCCTCGACGAGGTCCACGGCCTGCTTCTCGTCGCCGTC
Organism: Sanguibacter sp. Z41_6; assembly: GCF_059621145.1. NCBI lineage: Bacteria > Bacillati > Actinomycetota > Actinomycetes > Micrococcales > Sanguibacteraceae > Sanguibacter > Sanguibacter sp. Z41_6. The sequence goes on from NZ_JCAQIF010000005.1 coordinate 37,099, forward strand.
GGCGAGCGAGAGGGCGACCATGCAGACGCGGTCCTCGAACCGCTCGAGGTACCGCTTCCCGTCGAACGTCTTGAGCGTGTACGAGGTGTAGTACTTGAACGCACCGAGGAACGTCTCGAACCGGAACTTCTTCGAGAACGCGAAGTCGAAGAGCGACGTGATGAACGTGCGGTCGTACTTCGCCAGGACCGCCGGGTCGTAGTACTTGTTCTCGACGAGGTAGTCGAGCTTCTCGTCGAGGCTGTGGAAGAAGACGGTGTTCTGGTTGACGTGCTGGAGGAAGTACTGACGGGCGGCCTGTCGGTCCTTGTCGAACTGGATCTCACCGTCCGGGCCGTAGAGGTTGAGCATCGCGTTCAACGCGTGGTAATCGAGCTCGGTCTCTACGCCGGGACCTGTGACTGTCGTTGCCAAAATTGAGCCAATCCGTCGCGGACGCGCTGGACGTCCTCGGTCGTTCCAAGGATCTCGAAGCCGTACAGGTACGGAACGTTGCACTTCGAGGAGACGATGTCACCGGCGATGCAGTAGGCCGCTCCGAAGTTGGAGTTGCCTGCGGCGATGACACCGCGGATCAACGAGCGGTTGCGCCCGTCGTTGAGAAACTTCACGACCTGCCGGGGCACAGCACCACCCTCGTTGCCCCCGCCGTAGGTGGGGACGATGAGTACGTAGGGCTGCTCGACGCACAAGAAGCCGTCGGCCGGTCGAAGGGGGATGCGGTGGGCGGGGAGACCGAGCTTCTCGACGAACCGGTGGGTGTTGCCCGAGGCGCTCGAGAAGTACACGAGAGCGGACATGCGCTCCTCGACCTCCTCCGTGGGTGGGGCGTCAGGCGACGGCGGACGAGACCTTCGCTGCGAGGGCGTTGATCTGGTCGGGGCGGAACCCGGACCAGTGCTCGTTGCCGGCGACGACGACCGGGGCCTGGAGGTATCCGAGCCCGCGCACCATCTCGAGGGCCTCGGCGTCCTGGCTGATGTCCACGATCGAGTACTCGATGCCGCGCTTGTCGAGTGCGCGGTAGGTCGCGTCGCACTGCACGCATGCGGGCTTGCTGTAGACCGTGATGCTCATCGTCCGTCTCCTTGGTTCTTGGCCTGACCGGCCTCGTCCGCCACGAGGGCTGCCGCGCCGGATCTTCGTCGACCTCGCGGCCGTGACCTGGGACGACGCCGGTGTAACTACGTCTGTGTCATTCGCTTCGTACGCTTCCGCCGCCGTTCCGGGCTGCGGTGTCCCACCACTATACCTAGGGGTGAGGCGGAAGGTCGACCCCTAGGACTTGTGTGTCGGGGATGCTCGTCACATCTGCACCGACGTGCCTGTGGACGACCGTCCGAGAACTGTGGACGCCTCTCGGGACCTCCTTCCACACCCCCCGCGGGACCTCGCGGCCGAGCTCTCTCCCATGCTCCACCGGGCCACCGACATTGCCGCTGCGCGCCTGCTCAGACGCCGTCGACGCGCCAGCGCACGGCGTCCCGCGGACTCCTCGCGGCGCCCGGGTACGACACGAGGGGCTGTCCACCGGCTGTGTGCACCTCTCGTCCACAGCCGGTGGACAACCCCTCGTCGACCCGGTCCGTCGGGTCCCGCGGGACCGGGTGAAAAGTGCGGGACCTCACGCTCCCGCGTGTCGCGCGACGCCCGTCAGACGTCGTACCGCACGTCGTCGACGGCCGGCAGGCGGTTCGACGTCGCGAGCGACCGGTACCAGAACGCCGAGTCCTTCCAGATCCGCTCGAGCGTGTCGAAGTCGACCCGGATGATGCCGAAACGTCGGTCGTAGCCGTAGCCCCACTCGAAGTTGTCGAGCAGCGACCACGCGAAGTACCCCTGGACGTCGGCACCCGCGTCGATCGCGTCGCCCACCGCAGCGATGTGGTCGTGGAGGTAGGCGACACGACGGTCGTCGTGGACGCGACCGTCCTCGCTCACCTCGTCGGAGAACGCGGCGCCGTTCTCCGTGACCATCATCGGCTGGTCGGGGTAGGCGGCGTGCACGGACAGCAGCAGGTCGCTCATGCCGGCGGGCTCGATGTTCCAGCCCATCGCCGTGTACGGGCCGGGCTGCTGGATGAACTCCACGTCCGTGACGCCGATCCACGGGCTGGCCTTCGAGGCACCGTGGCCGTCGTTCTCGGCCCGCTCGCCCTCGCCCGAGAAGTGCCGCACCTTCACGGTGGAGTAGTAGTTGATCCCGAGCACGTCGAGGGGGATCTTCGTGATCTCGAGGTCACCGTCCTCGACGAACGACCAGTCGCTCACGTGCGCCGTGTCGCTGAGCAGGCCCGCCGGGTAGGCGCCGTCGAGCATCGGGCCGAGGAACGCACCGTTGGCGAGCGCCTCGATCTTGCGCACGGAGTCGAGGTCGGCGGCCGACGTCGGGTCCTCCGGTCGCACGACGTGCAGGTTGAGCGTCACGGAGAGCTTCGCCGCGTCTCCGAGCACCTCACGGATCGCGCGTCCTGCGAGGCCGTGCGCGAGGTTGAGGTGGTGCACCGCCGCGAGGGCGCCCTCCGCGTCCGTCACACCGGGTGCATGCACACCCGAGCCGTACCCGAGGTACGCACTGCACCACGGCTCGTTGAGCGTCGTCCAGACGTCGATCCGCTCGCCGAGCTCCTCGGCCATGCGACGCGCATACTCGGCGAACCTGTACGCCGTCGCACGGTTCGTCCAGCCGCCCTCGTCCTCGAGCTCCTGGGGCAGGTCCCAGTGGTAGAGCGTGACGACCGGCTTGATGCCCGCTTCGAGGAGACCGTCGACGAGACGGGAGTAGAAGGCGATCCCTTCGGGGTTGAAGTCGCCCGACCCGCCCGGCTGGACGCGGGGCCACGAGATCGAGAACCGGTAGGCGCTCAGGCCGAGGTTCTTGATGTGCTCGATGTCCTCGGCCCAGCGGTGGTAGTGGTCGTCGGCGACGTCGCCGGTGTCCCCGTTCATCGTCTTGCCGGGCGTGTGGGAGTAGGTGTCCCAGATGGACGGGCCGCGGCCGCCCTCGGTGGCTCCACCTTCGATCTGGTAGGCGGCCGTGGCGGATCCCCAGACGAAGCCGGGCGGGAACTCCCGCCCGGTCGCTGCTCCGGGGGCATGAGGCGCAGTGCTCATGGGCTGATGACTCCCTCTGTGTTGGTCCTGCTCGATCGTGACGTGGTCCGTGGTTCCTGCAGCCCGGCGACGATGGCCGTGGGAGCGCTCCCGCACTCGACCGCCCGCGCGGTGGGCGTCCCCGAGGAGACTACCTGCCCCGTGCCGTCGACCTCGTGATGCACCTCCTCGTGGACCGGCCGGCACGCGAGCTGCCGGCCACCTGGCCGCGTCGTGCCGCTCGCTTGGCGAGGCCGTAAGGTTGGTGCCCACCAGCCGGTCACAGCCGACCGGCATGCACCCGACGCGGTGCACGGCAACAGTCAACGACGACGGGGGCAACGGTGCACTCACGCGGGCGCCCGACAGTCGGTGGCCGTGGGCCTGCACCCACCCCGACCCCACCCCTCCAGGAGACTCGAGATGGCACGCTTCGACCTCGACGAGACGGCTCTCGCCGCGTACCGGCCCGACCTGCACGAACCCGCTGACCTCGACGCCTTCTGGGCGGCGACCCTCGACGAGACCCGCGCCTTCGACCTCGACCTCGAGCTGCGGCCGGTGGACGCAGGGCTGGATCTCGTCGACGTCCACGACGTCACGTTCAGCGGCTTCGGCGGCCACCGCATCAAGGCCTGGCTCGTCGCGCCCCGGGGCGCGGACCGGGTTCCCGGCGTGGTGTCGTTCAACGGGTACGGCGGGGGCCGCGGGCTCCCGCACGAGCACCTCGCGTGGGCAGCAGCAGGGTTCTCCCACCTGTTCATGGACACGCGCGGTCAGGGCAGCGGGTGGGGCAGCGGGGGCGACACCCCGGACCCCGTGGGCAGCGGGCCTGCGTCCAGCGGCTACATGACCCGCGGCATCCTCGATCCCGCGCAGTACTTCTACCGCCGGGTCTTCGCCGACGCCGTGCGCGCGGTCGAGGCGCTGCGCGCGGTGCCGACCGTCGACGCTGACCGCGTCGCTGTCGCGGGCGGGAGCCAGGGTGGTGGCATCGCGCTGGCCACCACGGCGCTCGTCCCCGATCTGCTCGGTGCCCTCGTGGACGTCCCGTTCCTGTGCCACGTCCGCCGAGCCGTCGAGATCACCGACGCCTTCCCCTACGGGGAGATCACCTCCTACCTGTCCGTCCACCGGGACCACACCGCCCAGGTCTTCGAGACCCTCTCGTACGTCGACGGCGTGAACCTCGCGAAGCGGGCGACGGCGCCCGCGCTCTTCTCCGTCGCCCTCATGGACCCGATCTGTCCGCCGTCCACCGTGTACGCGGCCTTCAACCACTACGGTGGCGATCGTCCGACCGACAAGTCGATCGAGGTCTACCCGTTCAACCAGCACGAGGGCGGGCAGGGGTACCAGCTGACGAAGCAGATCCACTGGTTGCGAGCGAGGGCCGGGCTCGGCACCGCTCAGCCCGACGTACCCTCGGGTGAGCTGTCACCGGCCACCGCATGACGACGTCCAGCAGCTCGTCGGCGGGCCCTACGCCCTGGCCGAGCAGTGCGCTCCACCGCGCGTGGCTCGTGCGGCACGCCCACGAGCTGCTGGCGTTCGGGGAGGCGTTCGAGGTTCCCGGACGGGGAGCCGGATGGCTCGACGACTCCGGAGCTGTCGACCCGGCGCAGCCCGTCATCACCTACGCCACGGCTCGCATGGCTCACGTCTACGGGCTCGGGCACCTCATGGGTGTGCCGGGATCGGCACCCCGTGCACAGGCGGCGCTCGACGCCCTGCGCGGGCCGCTGGCCCGGTCGTCGCCACACGCATGCACTGGGTCGCGGCGGAGGCGATCGGGGCCGCGGCGGCGCTGCACCGCGTGACCGGTGAGCCCCGGTTCGCGGCGGACTACGCGCGCTGGTGGGACCACGTCGCGACGAGCTTCCTCGACCGGGAGCACGGCTCGTGGCACCACGAGCTCGACGCGGCGAACGTGCCGGCACGCACGGTGTGGCCCGGGAAACCGGACCTCTAGCACGCGATCCAGGCGACCCTCATCCCGCTGGCGCCCCTCGCTCCGTCGCTGGCGACGGCTCTGGGACGCGGGCTCGTCCCGCAGGCCTGAGGGCACGAGGACGGTCCGGGTCAGAAGAGCCGTGACCCCACATCGTCGGTGCCGCGCATGGCGTCGTAGTCGAGCACGACGCACGCGATCCCCCGGTCGGTCGCGAGGACGCGCGCCTGGGGCCTGATCTCCTGCGCCGCGAAGACGCCGCGTACGGGCGCCAGGTGCGGGTCCCGGTTGAGCAGCTCGAGGTAGCGCGTGAGCTGCTCGACGCCGTCGATGTCGCCGCGCCGTTTGATCTCGATCGCGACGGTCGACCCGGTCGCGTCCCGCGCGAGCAGGTCGACCGGACCGATCGCGGTCGGGTACTCCCGCCGGACGAGGGTGTGCCCCGGCCCGAGCAGGTCGATCTGGGCGGCGAGCATCGCCTGGAGGTGCGCCTCGACGCCGTCCTTGATGAGCCCAGGGTCGACCCCGAGGTCGTGGGACGCGTCCTCGTGGACGGTGTGCAGCTCGATGACGAGCCGGTCGTCCGTCTTGGCGTGCTGGACGGTCCACACCTGTGTGACGCCACGCGCCGCCGCGTCCTCGTCGGGCACTCCGACCCGCAGCGTGCACGGTGGGCTCATCCAGTTGAGCGGCTTGTACGACCCGCCGTCCGAGTGCAGCAGGACGCTTCCGTCAGCCTTGACGATGAGGAGCCGGGTCGCGAGGGGCAGGTGCGCCGACAGCCGTCCCGTGTAGTGGGCCGAACACTGGGCGACGACGATCCGCACGCGAGCTCCTCATGGGTGACGTGGGTGATGGCGGGTACAGGACGCGGTCGCAGCCGGACCCGCACGGTCCGGTGCGCCGGGAGCAGCAGCTGGTCAGACGACGACGTTGCACTGGCTGGGGGGTGCGGCCTCGAGCCAGGATGCGAGCCCGGAGTACGCGCCCGAGGACATCGTCAGGTCGAACGACGTGTCGTCGTACCTGCACTGCACGAGGTAGAGGTCTGGCATCCCCGCCTGGTCGAGCGGCACGCGCCCCGTGACCTCGAACCGGTCCCGGAGCCATGCGTGCCGCGGCGCCCAGCTCAGCGACCACGTCCGCCACCACACGAGCCGGTCCTCCCCGTACACGGCGAACCCGCTCACCCACGGGTCGGAGAGGTCGGTCGTCGTCCGGCACCGCAAGGACGCCTCGAAGGAGCCCACCTGGTGCGTGAGAGCGCGAAGCCGTGAGTACCCCGCGACTGCCACTGCGACGACGACGACGATCGTCGCGACGAGTGACCACCCCAGGATTCCCACGGCTCTCAGCGCTCCACCACGTGCGTCAGCGCGACGCGGAGCCCGCGGGTCCGTCGAGCTCGGCGCTGTCGACGACGATCGTCACCGTGTCAGCGTCGACCGAGATGAACCCGCCGGACACCGTCGCGCTCACGACGCCGCCCGAGGCGTCCGTGATCCGGACCTTCCCGGCGCGCAGCACCGACAGCAGCGGGGAGTGGCCGACGAGGATGCCGATCTCCCCGTCCGCCGCCGGCGCGCTGACCTGCCTCGCGTCGCCGGACCAGAGCCTACGGTCCGCCGCGACGAGGTCGACTTCGAGCTGTGCCACGTGTACTCCTCGGAACTAGTTGCTGAGCCTGGATGGGTACGGACGTCCGTCAGACGCCGTACTCCTTCTGGATCCGGGCCCAGTTGCGCTCGAGGTCCTCGAGGCCACCGATGTTGAAGAACGCCTGCTCGGCCATGTGGTCGAACTCGCCGTCCGCGATCTTCGAGAAGGCCTCGATCGTCTCGGACATCGGGACGGTCGATCCCGGGACACCGGTGAACTGCTCGGCCATGTACGTGTTCTGCGAGAGGAACTGCTGGATGCGGCGGGCGCGCGAGACGACCGTCTTGTCCTCCTCCGACAGCTCGTCGACACCGAGGATCGCGATGATGTCCTGCAGCTCCTTGTTGCGCTGGAGGATCTGCTTGACGCGGGTCGCGGTGTCATAGTGCGCCTGACCCACGTAGCGCGGGTCGAGGATCCGCGACGTCGAGGCCAGCGGGTCGACGGCGGGGTAGAGACCACGCGAAGCGATCTCGCGCGAGAGCTCCGTCGTCGCGTCGAGGTGCGCGAACGTCGTCGCCGGGGCGGGGTCGGTGTAGTCGTCCGCAGGGACGTAGATCGCCTGGAGCGAGGTGATGGAGTGACCACGCGTGGACGTGATGCGCTCCTGGAGCTGGCCCATCTCGTCGGCGAGGTTGGGCTGGTAGCCCACCGCGGACGGCATGCGCCCGAGCAGGGTCGACACCTCGGAGCCGGCCTGCGTGAAGCGGAAGATGTTGTCGATGAAGAGCAGCACGTCCTGCTTCTGCACGTCGCGGAAGTACTCCGCCATCGTCAGCGCCGACAGCGCCACGCGCAGACGCGTGCCCGGCGGCTCGTCCATCTGGCCGAACACCAGGGCGGTCTGCTTGATGACGCCCGACTCGGTCATCTCCTCGATGAGGTCGTTGCCCTCACGGGTGCGCTCCCCCACTCCGGCGAAGACGGAGACACCGTTGTGGTTGTTGGCGACGCGGTAGATCATCTCCTGGATGAGCACGGTCTTGCCGACGCCGGCACCACCGAACAGGCCGATCTTTCCACCCTGCACGTACGGCGTGAGGAGGTCGATGACCTTGATGCCGGTCTCGAACATCGTCGTCTTCGACTCGAGCTGGTCGAACGCCGGGGGCTTGCGGTGGATGGGCCACCGCTCGGTGATCTCGATCTGCTCACCGGGCTTGGCGTTGAGCACCTCACCGGTGACGTCGAAGACGTGGCCCTTGGTCACGTCGCCCACGGGGACGCTGATCGGCGCACCCGTGTCCGTGACGACCGCACCACGGACGAGGCCGTCCGTGGGCTTGAGCGCGATGGCGCGCACGAGGGAGTCCCCGAGGTGCTGGGCGACCTCGAGCGTCAGCGTGAAGGCCGTCTCGGCCTCACCCTGCGCGGTGAGGTCGATCGGGACCGTCAGCGCGTTGTAGATGTCGGGGATGGCATCGGCGGGAAACTCGATGTCGACGACGGGACCGATGACGCGGGCAACACGGCCCACGGCGGCCCCACCGGTGGGACCCACCGGTGCTTCGACGGAGGTGGCGGTCATTTCTGGCCTCGCTTCGCAGGGCCGGAGATCACTCCGGCGGAGTTGGTGCTGGGTGTGACAGCAGCTGTAGTCGTGTGGTGCCTGCGTCCCGCGATGGTGTCCGCGGTCGGCATGCTCCTGTTCAGGAGGCGGCGAGTGCGTCGGCGCCCGACACGATCTCGCTGATCTCCTGGGTGATCTCCGCCTGGCGAGCAGAGTTCGCGAGACGGGTGTACATCCGGATGAGGTCTTCCGCGTTCTCCGTGGCGGTGTGCATCGCTCGCTGCCGTGCAGCGAGCTCCGACGCGGCCGCTTCGAGGAGGCAGCTGAAGATCCTGTTCCGCACGTACATCGGGAGCAGTGCGTCGAGCACCGCCTCCGGTGACGGTTCGAAGTCGTAGAGCGGCAGCGGCGCGCTGCTGCCCGGTTCGGCGGCCTCGACCCCGTCGACGACCTCCAGCGGAAGCAGTCGGATCACTCTCGGGCGTTGCGTGACCATGTTGACGAAGTGCGTGTAGACGACGTGGAGCTCGGCTACCCCGCCGTCCTCGGCCTCCGCGAGGAACGCGCCGAGCAGGTCGCTCGCGATCTCCTCCGCCACGTCGGGCGTCGGCGCGTCGGACGCTCCGGTCCATGCCCGCGTGATCTCGCGTCCGCGGAACTGGTAGAAGCTCACCGCGCGGCGGCCGGCCAGGTAGAGGTCGACCTCCTTGCCCTCGCGGCCGAGGCGCTCGATGAGCTTCTCGGCCTCGCGGATGGCGCTCGCCGAGTACGCGCCCGCCATCCCGCGGTCGGACGTGACGACGAGGACTGCGACACGATTCGTGTCGCTCCGCTCCGACGTCAGCGGGTGCTGGACGTTGGAGTGGGTCGCCACGGCCGACACGGCGTGCGTGATGGCCCGCGAGTACGGACCCGCGGCCGACACCTTGGCGCGCGCCTTGCCGATGCGCGACGCCGCGATGAGCTCCATCGCGCGGAAGATCTTCTTCAGCGACTGTGTCGACTTGATGCGCGCCTTGTAGACGCGCTGGGTTCCGGCCATGGACTCAGGCCTTCTTCTGTCGGACGATCTGCTCCTGCTCGACCGGCGCGGCCTCGTCGTCGGCGACGTCGCCGCCGACGAGCGGCGTGCCGTCCCCCTTGAGGAAGCCGTTACGGAAGTCGTCGACAGCAGCGGTCAGCGCCGCCTCCGTCGCGTCCTCGAGCTTGCCCGTCGACGAGATCGTCGAGAGCACCTCGGTGTTGCGACGCAGGTGATCGAGCATCTCGGACTCGAACCGGCGGACGTCCTCGACAGGCACGTCGTCGAGCTTGCCCTTGGTCCCCGCCCAGATGGACGCGACCTGGTCCTCGACCGGGTACGGCGAGTACTGCGGCTGCTTGAGCAGCTCGAGGAGGCGCGCACCGCGGTTGAGCTGGGCGCGCGAGGCGGCGTCGAGGTCGGACGCGAACATCGCGAACGCCTCGAGCGAGCGGAACTGGGCCAGGTCGAGCTTGAGCGTCCCGGAGACCTTCTTCATCGCCTTGATCTGCGCAGATCCACCGACTCGCGAGACGGAGATCCCGACGTCGACCGCGGGCCGCTGGTCGGCGTTGAAGAGGTCCGACTGGAGGAAGATCTGGCCGTCGGTGATGGAGATGACGTTCGTGGGGATGTACGCCGAGACGTCGTTCGCCTTCGTCTCGATGAGCGGGAGGCCCGTCATCGATCCGGCACCGAGCTCGTCGGAGAGCTTGGCACAACGCTCGAGCAGACGGGAGTGCAGGTAGAACACGTCACCGGGGTACGCCTCACGGCCCGGCGGACGACGCAGCAGCAGCGACACGGCACGGTAGGCCTCGGCCTGCTTCGACAGATCGTCGAACACGATGAGGACGTGCTTGCCCTCGTACATCCAGTGCTGGCCGATGGCCGAGCCGGTGTACGGCGCGAGGTACTTGAAGCCCGCGGGGTCGGACGCAGGAGCTGCGACGATCGTCGTGTACTCGAGCGCGCCGGCCTCTTCGAGGGCGCCGCGGACGGCGGCGATCGTCGAGCCCTTCTGACCGATCGCGACGTAGATGCAGCGCACCTGCTTCTTCGGGTCGCCCGTCTCCCAGTTCGCCTTCTGGTTGATGATCGTGTCGATCGCGATGGCGGTCTTGCCGGTCTGGCGGTCACCGATGATGAGCTGGCGCTGGCCACGGCCGATCGGGATCATCGCGTCGATGGCCTTGAGCCCGGTCTGCAGCGGCTCGTGCACCGACTTGCGGGCCATGACGCCCGGTGCCTGGAGCTCGAGGGCTCGGCGACCGGACGTGGCGACCTCGCCGAGCCCGTCGATCGGGGTACCCAGCGGGTCCACGACGCGGCCGAGGTACCCGTCACCCACGGCGACGGACAGGACCTCGCCCGTGCGGCGCACGACCTGGCCCTCCTCGATGCCGGTGAACTCACCAAGGACGACGACACCGATCTCCCGGACGTCGAGGTTGAGGGCGAGCCCGAGCGTGCCGTCCTCGAAACGCAACAGCTCGTTGGCCATTGCCCCCGGAAGTCCCTCGACCTGGGCGATGCCGTCGCCGGCCAGGGTGACCCGGCCCACCTCTTCGGTGACGACGCTCTCAGGCGTGTAGGACTTCACGAAGCTGTCCAGCGCGGCCCGAATCTCGTCGGGCCGGATCGTCAGCTCAGCCATTGCATATCTCCTGTCGTGGCCGCATGTCGCGGTCGAACGTTCTGTCATGGGTGCCGACGAGCGCGTCGGCGTACGTGCGGGTCGGTCAGCTCGCCAGCCGCCGGCGTGCCTCGGCGAGCCGTGACAGCACCGTCGAGTCGACGACGTCCGAGCCCACCTGGACGCGCAGACCGCCGAGGACCGCCGGGTCGACCGTGACGTGCAGCTGCACCTGCGAGCCGTAGGCGTCCGCGAGGAGCGCCTCGAGACGGCTGCGCTGGGCTGCTGAGAGATCGGCGCCCACGGTGACTGCGGCGACGAGCCGTTGGCGACGGGCCGCAGCGATGTCACCGATGCGACCGAGCGCGGGGACGAAGCGCTCACCACGTGGATGTGCTGTCGCGCGGCGGCACAGGGCGATCGTCACCTCGTCCGCCTTGCCGACGAGCAGCTGGTCGACGACCGCGACCCGACGGGCCGCGTCGGTCGAGCTGTCCGAGAGCGCCTGCCGCAGAGCCTGGTGACCCACGAGCGCACGGGTCAGCGCGAACAGCTCGCCCTCGACCTCTTCGAGCGCACCACGCGCCTGCGCCGACGCGAGGTAGGCGTCGATCGCGAGCAGATCGATCGCGTCGACGAGATCCCGCTCGGACGACCAGCGCGACCGCACGAGACCTTCGACCGTCTCGACGGCGCGCGGGTCGAACCCGCCAGCGAGGACTGCACGCACGAGCTGCGCCTTGTCCTCCCCGGACCGCGACGGATCAGCGAGGGACCGGCGCAGGGCGCCCGACGCATCCAGCGCGTCGACGACCAGGAACAGCTGGTCGCCGACGGCGTACGCCTGCTGGCCGAGAGCACCCAGGACCGGCTCGAACCGTTCCTGTGCGGCTTCGAGAGACGCCTGGCTGGTCCCGCGCATCACTTCCCCTTCGCTGCTGCTGTCATGGCCGACGCCTCGAGCTCATCGAGGAAGCGGTCGACCACGCGCGACTGACGGGCAGAGTCCTCGAGGGACTCCCCGACGATCTTCGACGCGAGCTGCGTCGCCAGGGCACCCACGTCGTTGCGCAGCGAGATCGCTGCCTGCTGACGCTCCGCCTCGATCTGACGCTGGGACGTCTCGAAGATCCGTCCCGCCTCGTCCGTGGCCTTCGCACGTGCCTCGGCGACGATCTGTGTCGCCTCCGCGCGCGCGTCCTCACGGATCCGGGCAGCCTCAGATCGCGCCTCGGTGAGCTGCTGCTTGTACTCCACGAGCAGCGCGTCGGCCTCGGCCTGCGCCGCCTCCGCCTTGTTGAGCCCGCCCTCGATCTTCTCGGTCCGCTCGTCGAGGATCCGCGTGAACGTCGGAAGGACGAGCTTGTAGAACATCAGAGCGATGGCGACGAGGACGACCGTCGACCAGACGATGTCGTAGGTCGCGGGGATGAACAGGTTGATGCCCTCTACCTCGTCGCCCTCGGAAGCGGCCAGAACGATCCCGGCTGCGTTCAGGGCTGACATCAGCTGGCGGCCGGGAAGAGGAAGCCGGCGACGATCCCGAGGAGGGCGAGGAGCTCGACGAACGCCACACCGATGAACATCGTGGTCCGGAGCTGGCCGGCGACCTCAGGCTGGCGGGCCATGCCCTCGACGGTCTTGCCGATGAGGATACCGAGGCCGATGCCCGGGCCGAGCGTACCGAGACCGTAACCGATCGTGTTGATGTTACCGGTGAGCTCGGCGAGAGTGGTCGTGGTGTCCACTGGGGTGATCCTTCCGTTGGGCGCCCCGTCGGGGCGTCGTGTGAGACGTGCTATGCGTGGTTGGGGCGCACGCTGGGGACGGCGGCGAGGCGAGCGGGAGCCGAGCGGCTCAGTGCTCCTCCTCCACCGCCATGGAGATGTAGACCGCGGCGAGCAGGGTGAAGACGTAGGCCTGCAGGACCGCGACGAGGATTTCGAAGAGCGTGAACCCGAGGCCTGCGACGAGGGAGACGACTCCCATCGCCTTGAGCGCACCTGCAGCCTCGAAGAAGAAGAAGTGCGTCGCGCCGAAGCACAGGACGAGCAGCAGGTGCCCGGCGATCATGTTGGCCGTGAGTCGCAGCGCGAGCGTCGCCGGCCGGAAGACGAAGACCTGAAGGATCTCGATCGGCGTGATGAGGAAGTAGAGGAACCACGGGACCCCGGGGGGGAACAGGTTCGCCTTGAGGTATCCGCCCAGCCCGAACTTCTGGACGCCGGAGGCGAGGTACACGACGTACACCCACAGCGCCATCATGATCGGGAGCCCGAACAGCGACGTGCTGGCGATGTTGAGGAAGGGCACGACACCTGTGATGTTGAACGCGAGGATCGCGAAGAAGAGCGTCGTGAGCATGGGCACGTAGCGCCGCGCGTTGTCGCCGAGGATCTCCTTGGCGATGCTCACGCGGACGAAGTCGAGCCCCATCTCCGCCATGTTCTGGCCGCGCCCGGGGACGAGCTTGGCCTTGCGCGCCGCGAGGACGAACAGCCAGATGAGCACGACGGCCGCGATGACGCGGACGAGCATGATCCGGTTGAACTCGAGGATCGTGCCGTCGAAGAGGATGGGCGCCGGAAAGAACTCGGAGATCGACGGAGGATGGAATCCGCCGTCCTCACCGGCGGCGGCGAGCTGGGTCATCGTCGCGTTGGTGGACAGAGCAAACTCCCGGTCGTCGTGGTCGTGTATGCGGACGCTGCTTCGCGTGCTCGCCTGCGGTGGACCTGTCCGTCATGGATCGCATGAATCCTAACCCATGCGGGGGCGTGGTCGGGCCTGTGGACCACCGTGGAGCCGGCGCCCAGAGGCCCCGGAGCGGCGGGTCAGACCGCCCTCGTGTAGGGCTCCCGACCCTTCGCGACGGCGTACATGTCGAGTGCCGCGGACCCCACGACGCCGACGAGCACGATGATGGCGAAGACGGGGCGGTGGAAGAAGTCCATCTGGCCCACGGTCGCGAGGATCGCGATGAGCACGACCATCTTGGCGAGCCACGCCCCCATGACGACCGCCATCGTCGTCGACGGGCTCTTGTCCGCCGTGTAGAGCATCGACCAGATGGTCGTCCCGGAGAACAGGAGCGTGATCCCCACGCCCATGAGGGCGCCCCACACCCCAGCGGTCCCCGCGACGAGGTAGCCGACGCCGACACCGACGACGGCGACGACCACGAGGAGGAGGAGGGTCGCTCGCAGCGCGGAACGGAAGATCTCCTTCGTCACGTGCGGGGGGACGACGGGCAAGGCGGGGAGGTCGTCGGGGGCGCCGGTGGGCACACGGTCGTCGGGCGAGGTCATCGGTTCTGTCCTTGAGGTTGGTGGGCGGCCTTCCTGGTGCGTCCACGCAGGGGGCCGAGGGTGAGCAGGAGCGCGACGAGCACCGCGACGGCCAGACCGACGACGACGTCCCGCCACGCGGCCACGACGAGCGCCGCGGCGCCGAACGCGAAGACGGCGCTCCACAGGTACATGATGATCACGGCGCGGGTGTGGGAGTGCCCGAGCTCGAGCAGCCGGTGGTGCAGGTGCATCCGGTCGGGGTGGAACGGTGACTTGCCCGCGAGGAGGCGTCGGACCACCGCCAGGCCCATGTCGAGCAGCGGGAGGAGCAGCACGGCGGTCGGCAGGAGGATCGGGATGAACGCTGGCAGCCGCTGCCCGCTCGATGCGTTCTCGGGGTCGATCTGGCCCGTCACGACGATGGACGCTGCCGCGAGGGTCAGCCCGATGAACATCGAGCCCGAGTCCCCCATGAAGATCCGCGAGGGATGGAGGTTGTGCGGGAGGAACCCGATGCACGCTCCCACGAGCGCCGCGATGATCACTGCCGCCAGGCTCGAGTAGTCGGCGGGCCCCGAGTCGGCGCGGGTGAGCAGGTACGTATAGACGAAGAACGCGGTGCCTCCGATCGCGATCATGCCTGCGGCCAGGCCGTCCAGACCGTCGACGAAGTTCACGGCGTTCATCGCGACGACGACGACGAGCACCGTCGCGAAGAGCGACAACCGGCTCGAGCCGATCGTCAGGCCGCCGACCGGCAACGTGATGAGCTGGACGCCCTGCCAGGCCATGAGGCCCGCGGCGAGCACCTGCCCCACGAGCTTGGTCATCCAGTCGAGGTCCCAGATGTCGTCGGCGACGCCGAGCAGACAGACGAGGGCTCCCGCGCCCAGCACCACCCAGACGGTGTCGGACGCGGCGAAGACGCCGTCGAGGAACGGCGTCCGCGATGCGAAGACGAGCGCGACCGCGAACCCCAGGAGCATGGCGACACCACCGAGCCGCGGGGTCGGGATGACGTGGACGTCGCGCGCCCGCACTGCCGTCACGGCGCCGGTCCGGATCGCCAACCAGCGCGCGAACGGCGTGAGCAGAAAGGTCACCGCCGCGGCCACGAGCATGACGAGGAGGTAGACCCTCACCGGGCCGCTCCCCCCGATGGCGGCGCGGTCTGCGGTGGCTGGACGTCGGCCACCTCGCGGAGCGCCTCGAGGCTCAGGGCGCCCGCCCGCACGAGCCGCAGCTCCGGGCCGGTGGCGTCGACGATCGACGACGCCACACCACCCGGTGCCTCACCAGCGTCGAGGAACACGCGCACGGCTCCGCCGAGCTGCTCGTGGGCGTCCGCTGCCGTCGTCGCGGCGGGGCGTCCCGTGCGGTTCGCGCTGGAGACCGCGAGCGGCCCGGTCCGCGCGAGCAGCGCGAGCGCGACCGGGTGGTCCGGCATGCGCAGGGCCACGGTGCCGAAGGTCTCACCGAGGTCCCAGGCGAGGGACGGCTGCGAGCGCAGGATGATCGTCAGGGCACCTGGCCAGAAGCGTTCGGCCAGCGCGCGTGCCGCGTCCGGGACGTCCGTGGCCAGGGCGTCGAGGGTCGCCGGAGATCCGACGAGGACGGGCGGCGGCATCTGCCGACCGCGTCCCTTCGCGGCCAGCAGGGCGGTGACCGCGTCGGGCCGGAAGGCGTCCGCACCGATGCCGTACACCGTGTCGGTCGGCAGGACGACGAGACCGCCCTGCGTCAGGACGTGGACGGCCTCGTCGAGGGCCGGGCCCCAGGTTGCCGGGTCGAGTGCGGGTCGGATGCTGGACGTGCTCACGTCATCGAGTCTTCCACGGTTGCGGGCGGGGTCCGACGGGCGACGACCATGCGCGGCCTGCCCGTGAGGTCGAGAAGCGTGGTCGGCGGCCCGAACATGCCCGACGCCGTGACCATGCGGCGGGCGGGTTCCGCCTGCGACTCCGCATGCTCCATGACGTAGAGACCGCCCGCACGCAGGAGCCGTCCGGCCGCTGCCGTCACGCCGCGGGGGACCTCGAGCCCGTCGGGACCGAGCCCGTACAGCGCGACCGCGGGGTCGTGCTCGGCCACCTCGGGATCGCGCGGGACCGCGCCGGGCGGGACGTAGGGCGGGTTCGACACGACGACGTCGCACGTGCCGGCGAGGGCCGGCAGCGCGGTCCGGGCGTCCCCGCGAACGAGCTCCACCGCTCCCCCGTGGGCGGCGACGTTGCGCTCCGCCCAGGCGTGCGCCGCCGCATCGAGCTCGACGGCGTGGACACGCGCGCCGGGCACCTCGGTCGCGACGGCCAGGGCGATGGCGGCGGAGCCGGTGCAGAGGTCGACGACGACCGGCGCCGTCCCGGCGGCGCGCAACCGGGCGGCCTCGTCGATCGCCACCTGTGCCACCGCCTCGGTCTCCGGGCGCGGGACGAACACGCCAGGCCCGACGACCAGGTCGAGGTGGCGGAAGGCTGCGCGCCCGGTGAGGTGCTGCAACGGTTCGCGGGCCGCGCGCCGGGCGACGAGCTCCCGATACCGCTGGACGTCGGGCGGGGAGAGGAGCTCACGCCCGAGCAGCGCGCGACGGACCACCTCGGCCCGGTCGGTCCCCGCGACGTGCGCGAGGAGCAGCTCTGCGTCGACCCGGGCGGACTCGATCCCGGCGGTCGAGAGCTGCCGCGCAGCGGCGGTGAGCAGGTCCATCGACCGTCAGCTCCCGGCGGCTGCGAGACGCGCCGCCTCGTCCGCCTCGATCGCCGACCGGACGACCGGCTCGAGGTCGCCGTCGAGGACCTGGTCGAGGTTGTAGGACTTGTAGCCGGTCCGGTGGTCGGCGATGCGGTTCTCGGGGTAGTTGTACGTGCGGATCCGCTCTGACCTGTCCACCGTGCGCACCTGTGAGCGGCGGATGTCGTTGGCCGCTGCCGCCTCCGCCTCCTGCCGCGCCGCGAGCAGCCGTGCGCGCAGCACGCGCATCGCCTGCTCGCGGTTCTGCAGCTGGGACTTCTCGTTCTGCATCGACACGACGATCCCGGAGGGCAGGTGGGTGATGCGCACCGCGGAGTCGGTCGTGTTCACGGACTGGCCGCCGGGCCCCGAGGAGCGGTACACGTCGATGCGCAGGTCGTTCTGGTCGATCTCGAGCTCCCCCGCGTCCTCGACCTCGGGGTAGACGAGAACGCCCACCGCGGAGGTGTGGATCCGGCCCTGGGACTCGGTGACGGGAACGCGCTGGACACGGTGGACGCCGCCCTCGTACTTGAGGTTGGCCCAGGCGCCGTCCTCGGGCGCCACGGTCCCCCGCGCCTTGACCGCGACCTGGACGTCCTTGTACCCGCCGAGGTCCGACTCCGTCGCCGCGATGATCTCGGTCTTCCAGCCTCGCCGTTCGGCATACCGCAGGTACATCCGCAGGAGGTCGCCCGCGAAGAGCGCCGACTCGTCGCCGCCCTCCCCCGCCTTGATCTCGAGGATGACGTCGCGCCCGTCGTCCGGGTCGCGCGGCACGAGCACACGACGCAACTTCTCGGCAGCCGCGTCCGCCGCCGCGCGCAGCTCGGGCAGCTCGGCCGCGAACGACGCGTCCTCCGCCGCGAGCTCGGCCGCGGCGCCGGCGTCGTCGACGCTCTCCCGCCAGCCCCGGTACGCCGCGACCACCTGTCCGAGCTCCGCGTACCGCCGGCCGAGCGCACGCGCTCGCGCCGGGTCCGCGTGGATGGCGGGGTCGGCGAGCTGCGCTTCGATCTCCGCGTGCTCGGCGAGGAGCGGCTCGACCGCCGCGAATGACTCACTCATGGCGTGGTCAGCTTCCTGGTTCGGGTGCGCCGCGGGCTGGGCGCCCGGCGGTAGGACGACGACAGCGCCGGCGGGCCGCACGTCGGCTGCCCCTGGAGAGGTTGTCGACGTACGCCCACCGGCGCTGCTGAGGTACTAGTTGCTCGCGGCCTTCTTGCCGTAGCGAGCCTCGAACCGGGCGACGCGGCCACCGGTGTCGAGGATCTTCTGCTTGCCCGTGTAGAACGGGTGGCAGGCACTGCAGACGTCGGACGAGATACGCCCGGAGGTCTGCGTGCTGCGGGTGACGAACGAGTTGCCACAGGTGCAGGTCACGGTCGTCTCGACGTACTCGGGGTGGATCTCAGCCTTCACGGTGCTTCTCCTTGGGATATGGCCTGGGTCGGGGACGGACAGTCCCCGTGAACCAGAAGCCGACGGGACAGTATGCCAGAACACCGAGGAGGGCAGGAAACTTCCCGCCCCCTCCGACGTCCGGTCGAGCGGGTCAGACGGTGCGGCCGGCGTTCTCGTCGTCGACGAGTCCGTTCGGCGTGGTCTTCTGGACCTGCATGAGGAACTCGGCGTTGGACTTCGTCTGCTTGAGCTTGCCGAGCAGCAGCTCGATCGCCTGCTGCTGGTCGAGCGCACCCATGACCCGGCGGAGCTTGTAGGTCACGCGGAGCTCGTCCTGGCCCATGAGGATCTCCTCGCGGCGCGTGCCCGACGCGTTGACGTCGACCGCCGGGAAGATGCGCTTGTCCGCGAGGGAGCGGGCGAGCCGCAGCTCCATGTTGCCCGTCCCCTTGAACTCCTCGAAGATCACCTCGTCCATCTTCGAGCCGGTCTCGACGAGCGCCGAGGCGAGGATGGTCAACGACCCACCGTTCTCGATGTTGCGCGCTGCACCGAAGAACCTCTTCGGTGGGTAGAGCGCGGACGCGTCCACACCACCGGAGAGGATGCGCCCGGACGCGGGGGCCGCGAGGTTGTAGGCCCGCGAGAGGCGGGTGAGCGAGTCGAGCAGCACGACGACGTCCTGACCGAGCTCGACGAGCCGCTTCGCACGCTCGATGGCGAGCTCGGCGACGATCGTGTGGTCGGACGCGGGGCGGTCGAACGTCGAGGCGATGACCTCGCCCTTGACGGTCCGCTCCATGTCCGTGACCTCCTCGGGGCGCTCGTCCACGAGCACGACCATGAGGTGCACCTCGGGGTTGTTGGCCGTGATCGCGTTGGCGATCTGCTGCATGATGATCGTCTTGCCCGCCTTGGGCGGGGCGACGATGAGACCACGCTGGCCCTTGCCGATCGGGGCGACGATGTCGATGACGCGGGGCGTGAGGCGGGTGGCCTCCGGGGTCTCCAGGCGCAGGCGCTCCTGGGGGTACAGGGGCGTGAGCTTCGAGAAGTCGGCGCGGCCACGTGCCTCGTCAGGAGCCATGCCGTTGATCGTGTCGAGCCGCACGAGCGCGTTGTACTTCTGGCGGTTCGCCGTGGCCTGACCACTCGTGTCGCCGTCCCGGAGCTGGCGGACGACTCCCGTCACGGCGTCGCCCCGTCGCAGACCGGACTTCTTCACCTGGTTGAGGGAGACGTACACGTCGTTGGCCCCGGGCAGGTACCCGCTCGTGCGGACGAACGCGTAGTTGTCGAGGATGTCGAGGATCCCCGCGACGGGGAGCAGGACGTCGTCCTCGCGCACCTCGATGTCCTCGAAGCTTGCAGCGTCGCTCGCGCTCGACCGGTTGCGCCCGCGCTTGCGCTCGTTGACGCGCTCGGCGCCCGGGCGCTCGCTGGCCCGGTCGCGGTAGCGGTCGCGGCCCCGGCGACGCCGGCCCCCACGCTCGTCGTCGTCGTCGGGCCGCTCGTTCTGACGCGGCTCGCCCGCCGGACGCTCGTTCTGACGCGGCTCGCCGCCCGAACGCTCGCTCTGACGCTGCTCGTTGCGCTGACGGCGCGACTCCCGCTGCTCACCGGACGGGTGGGCCGACGCGTCGGCAGTGTCGCCCGCACCCTGCGGAGCGTCGTCGGCGGCGCCACGTGCCGGGCGTCCCTGCTCGACGGCGACGTCGGGAACGATCCCGGCCACGAGGTCCTGCGGCGCGCCGGCGCCCCGGGCCGCGCGACGGGACCCGCGCTCACGCTGCGAGCGCTGGTCCGGGAGGGTGACGTCGACGACGGCTGCCGCCGCACGGGCGGCACGCTCGTCCGCCGTCTCACCCGCTGCGAGACGGATGTCGCGGCGCCCGCGCTCCCGGCGCGCGGCACCGTCGCCGCGCTCGGGAGTCTCGGGCTGCTGCTCCGGCGCACCGTCGGTGCGGCCGTCCGTCGTCGATGCGACGGGCGCGCTGGTGGTGGTGGATCCGCTGTCAGCGGGCTCCGAGACGCGCGGGGCCCGGGCGGAGCGGGTCGCCCGCCGACCGCCCTCGGACGCGCCGACGGCATCGTCGACGATGACGGCTGCAGCGGGTCGGCTTCCCGCTCCCTGGGTGCTCTTGATCGCGTCGACGAGGTCACTCTTGCGCATCTTCGACGTGCCCTTGACCCCGAGCTGCGAGGCGAGCGCCTGGAGCTCCGGGAGGCGCAGCGCGGAGATCGCACCGGCCCGGGCTGAGCCACCGGCAGCGGAGCTGTTCGACGTGGTCTCGATGGTTTCTGTCACGAAGGACCCTTCCCCCTCGTCATGGCCTCACGTCGGGAACGACGGGCCACGGGCGGTCGACGTCCGGCACTGAGGCGGCCGGGACGCAGTACGAACGCGCCACGTCGAGGAGAGATGACGTCAGCTGACGCGGTTCGGATGGAAACTCGCATCGCCTGCCCAGACCGCATCCCCCGTGTCCGCGATCAGATCGATCGACGACGAACGGTGGGTCGGTTCTTCACGGCTGTCAGAGGCGCGCTGTCGGCCGGCGACAGCCGGCCCTGCGAGAAACTCTCGCCACTATAGCACCGCGGGCTTCTCCGGAAGAGTCCCCGAGCCGGGACGATCAGAGCCGCTCGACGAACCCGCCGCGCTGCTCCACGCCTGGGCGCAGGGCCCGCCAGGCGCCTGAGCCACCGATGAGCTCGTCGACCGCCGCGTCCTCGACGGCACGCGCGCCGGTGCGCCCGAGCACGAGGACCGTCGGTCCGGCACCGGAGACGGCAGCGGCCAGCCCGTGCGACCGCAACCCCTGCACGAGTTCCCAGGACGCGGACATGACCGCCGACCGCTGCTCCTGGTGGAGACGGTCCTCGGTCGCGTCGAACAGCAGCGCCGGCTCGTGCGCCAGGGCATGGACGAGCAGCGCGGCACGCCCGGCGTTGAACGCCGCGTCGGCGTGCGGCACCGTCGCGGGCAGCACGCCCCGCGCTGCGTGCGTCGACAGCCTGGCGGTGGGTACCACGAGCAGGGGCACGACCTCGTCGTGGACCTGCAGGCGAGCGGCCCGCGGCCGGCCTTCCGTCCAGGCGACCGTCGCACCGCCGAGGATGGCTGGGGCCGCGTTGTCCGGGTGCCCCTCGAGCTCCGTGGCCAGGGCGAGGACCGTCTCGTCGTCGAGAGCCGCGGGGTCCGCGACGAGCCCACGTGCGGCGAGGAGCCCGGCGACCGCCGCGGCCGCCGACGACCCCATGCCGCGCCCGTGCGGGATGGCGTTGGTGCACGTCAGGCGCAGCCCGGTGATCGGCGCTCCGACATGGTCGAGCGCCATCCGCAGCGCGCGGACGACGAGGTGCCCCTCGTCGTCGGGCACCTCCCCCGCGCCCTCGCCGACGACCTCGACGCGGACGCGGTCGTCGGCGACAGCGCGCACCTCGACGACGTCGTGGTGCGCGAGCGCGAGACCGAGGGCGTCGAAGCCCGGGCCGAGGTTGGCGCTCGTCGCCGGAACGTGCACGCGGACGTGGTCCGCTCCCAGCTGCACGGGACGCCCGGTCAGACGAGCTCGAGGGCGTCAGCGATCGAGACGACGTCCGCCGTCACACGCTGCGGGACCACCTCGATGCCGTCCGCGCCCTTGAGCGCCCACTGCGGGTCCTTGAGACCGTGACCCGTCACCGTGACGACGATGCGGGCCCCGGCGGGCACGAGGCCCCGCCGCGCACGCGAGAGGATCCCGGCGACACCTGCCGCCGACGCCGGTTCGACGAACACCCCGACCTGGGACGACAGGAGGCGGTGGGCCGCAAGGATCTCCTCGTCGGTGACCGCCTCGATGACACCGCCCGAGGTGTCCCGCGCCTCCTCGGCCTGCGACCACGAGGCCGGGTTGCCGATGCGGATCGCCGTCGCGATCGTCTCCGGCTCCGTGATCGGGTGCCCGGCGACGATCGGGGCAGCACCGGCGGCCTGGAACCCCCACATCTGGGGCAGTCGCGTCGAGACGCCAGCGGCCAGGTACTCCGTGTACCCCTTCCAGTACGCCGTGATGTTGCCGGCGTTGCCCACGGGCAGCGCGTGGATCGTCGGAGCATCGCCCAGGACGTCGACGACCTCGAAGGACCCGGTCTTCTGTCCCTCGATGCGGTCGGGGTTGACGGAGTTGACGAGCTCCACCGGGTAGGAGTCCGCGAGCTTGCGGGCGGCCACGAGGCAGTCGTCGAAGTTGCCGTCGACCTGGAGGAGCTTGGCGCCGTGCGCGATGGCCTGGCTGAGCTTGCCGAGCGCGATCTTGCCGTCCGGGACGAGCACGGCGCACGTCATACCCGCTGCGGTCGCGTACGCCGCGGCGGATGCGGAGGTGTTGCCCGTCGACGCGCAGACGACGACCTTGGCGCCCTTGTGCGCCGCCGCCGAGATGGCGGTCGTCATGCCGCGGTCCTTGAACGACCCGGTCGGGTTCATTCCCTCGACCTTGAGGAAGACGTCAGCACCCGTGAGCGCGCTGAGCGCGGGAGCCGGGACGAGGGGTGTGCCGCCCTCGCCGAGGGTCACGACGTGGGTCTTGAGGTGTGCGGGCAGCAGCGCTGCATACTCGCGGATGATTCCCTGCCACACGTGGGCCATCAGGCTCCCTCGACTCTCAGAACGGACGTGACGTCCTGGACGGCGTCCAGGTCGGCGATCGCGGCCACGGTCGCGACGAGCGCAGCCTCCGGCGCGCTGTGGGTCGTGATGACCAGGTGTGCCGTCCCGTCGCTCCCGGGCGCCGCGGGCTGCGGCGCCTGGCGGACGGCCTCGATGGACACGCCGTGCTCGGCGACGACCCGCGCCACCTGCGCGAGCACGCCGGGCCGGTCGGCGACAGCGATCCGCACCTGGTAGCGGGTGGTCGCCGACGCGGCCGGTGCGATCGCGAGCTCCGCGTAGCTGGACTCGGCGGGACCCTTGCTGCCCAGCACGCGGTGCCGCGCGACGGACACGACGTCTCCGAGGACCGCGGACGCCGTCGGCGCGCCACCGGCGCCGCGCCCGTAGAACATGAGCTCCCCGGCAGCCTCGGCCTCGATGAAGACGGCGTTGAACGCCCCGTGCACGCCGGCGAGCGGATGGCTGAGCGGTACGAGCGCGGGGTGGACGCGTGCGGACACCCCCTCGGCCGTGACCTCGCAGATCGCGAGGAGCTTGATGACGTGGCCGGTGCTCGTCGCCCAGCTGACGTCGTCGGCGGTGATCGCCGTGATGCCCTCGCGGCTCACGTCGTCGAGGGTCACCCGCGTGTGGAAGGCCAGCGACGCGAGGATCGCTGCCTTCGCCGCGGCGTCGAAGCCCTCCACGTCGGCCGTGGGGTCGGCTTCCGCGTACCCGAGCTCCTGGGCCTGGCGCACGGCCGTGTCGAGGTCGAGACCGAGCGTCGTCATCTGGTCGAGGACGTAGTTCGTCGTGCCGTTGACGATGCCCAGCACACGCTGCACACGGTCACCCGCGAGGGACTCACGGACCGGGCGGACGATCGGGATCGCACCCGCGACCGCCGCCTCGTAGTACACGTCGACCCCGGCCTCGTCGGCCGCCCGGTAGAGGGTGGGCCCGTCCTCGGCGAGCAGCGCCTTGTTCGCGGTCACCACCGACGCCCCGGCAGCGATCGCGCGCAGGATCAGCGAGCGCGCCGGCTCGATGCCGCCCATGACCTCGATGACGATGTCCGCACGGGCCACCAGGTCCTCGGCGTCCTGCGTGAGGAGCGTGCGGTCGACGACCGCGTCACGCTCCGACGCGACGTCGCGCACCGCGATCCCCACGAGCTCGAGCCGCGCGCCGACGCGCGCCGCGAGGTCGTCGGCCTGCTCCACGAGCAGGCGCACGACCTCCGTCCCGACGACACCGCATCCGAGCAGTGCGACACGAAGCACTGTTGGTGCAGGCACAGGTTGGCCACCCTTCGATCGATTCGAGCTGGGTCAGGAGTCGTCCCAGGATACGCAGCCGCGAGCGGGTCCCCGGACGTCAGCCCACGTCGAGCGCGAGCAGGTCGTCCTCGGTCTCCCGGCGCACGATCACGCGTGCCGAACCGTCGCGCAGCGCCACCACGGGCGGGCGCAGGACGTGGTTGTAGTTCGAGGCCATGGAACGCCCGTAGGCACCGGTGGCGGGCACGGCGAGCAGGTCACCGGGGGCCACGTCCGCAGGGAGCTGCACGTCGCCGATGACGATGTCGCCGCTCTCGCAGTGCTTGCCGACGACCCGTGCCCGGACCGTCTCGGCGGAACCCGGTCGGTTGACGAGGCGGGCGGTGTACTGCGCGCCGTAGAGAGCGGGCCGGATGTTGTCGCTCATGCCGCCGTCCACCGCGACGTACGTACGCACGCTCCCGTCGTCGAGCGTCACCGGCTTGACGACGCCGACCGTGTAGAGGGTGACGGTCGTCGGGCCGACGATCGCGCGGCCGGGCTCGATCGAGACACGCGGCGCGGTCGTGCCGAGCTCGGCGCACACGTCCGCCATGACGGCCGCGAGCTGGCGGGCGAGCAGGGGGACGTCGATGGGGATCTCACCCGGGACGTACGCGATGCCGTACCCGCCACCGAGGTCGAGCTCGGGCAGGAGGTACCCCGTCGCGGCACGCAGGTCCTCCCGCAGGACGAGCATGACCCGCGTGTTGACCTCGAACGCCGCCGGGTCCTGGATCTGCGACCCGATGTGCGTGTGCGCGCCGAGCAGCTCCAGCTCAGGGTGGTCCAGCACGGCCGACAGGGCCTCGAGGGCCTTTCCGCCGGCGAGCGAGATGCCGAACTTCTGGTCCTCGTGAGCCGTCGAGATGAACTCGTGGCCGCCTGCGTGGATACCGGTGGTGACCCGCACCATGACCGGCACGCGGTCCGCCGCGGACCGGCCGGCCGCGCGTGCGAGCTCCGCGACCCGGTCGATCTCTGCGAAGGAGTCGACGACGATCCGTCCCACGCGGTGCTCGATGGCGCGCCGCAGCTCGTCGTCGGACTTGTTGTTCCCGTGCAGCCCGATCGCCGGCCCGGGGACGCCTGCGCGCAGGGCGACGGCGAGCTCCCCGCCGGTGCACGTGTCGACGCGCAGCCCGTCCTCGTGCGCCCACCGGGCGACGGCGACGGAGAGGAACGACTTCCCCGCGTAGTAGACGTCGACCTCGCTGCCGATGGCACCGAACGCCTCGCCGAAGGCGTCCTGGAACATCCGGGCGCGCTCGTGGAACGCCTGCTCGTCGAGGAGGAACGCCGGGGTGCCGTGCTCGGCGGCAACCTCTCGGACGTCGAGGCCGGCGAGCTGGAGCGCGCCGTCGTGGATCGCGGCCGTGAGCGGCCAGACGGACGCGTCGAGGTCGGTCGGGCCGGCCGCGGGCATGCTCTGCTGCGTCACCTGCCGCTCACATCCGCTCAGGTGCACTGACGCCCAGGAGGCTCAGGCCGTTGGCGAGCACCTGACGCGTCGCGTCGTTGAGCCACAGACGAGCCCGGTGGGTGTCGGTGACGTCCTCGTCGCCCACGGGCGTCACGCGGCACGCGCCGTACCACTTGTGGTAGTCACCGGCGAGCGCCTCGAGGTACCGCGCGACCCGGTGCGGCTCACGCAGCTCCGCGGCCTGCGCGATCACGCGGGGGAACTCGGTGAGCGCCCCGAGGAGCGCGGCCTCGGTGGGGTCGACGAGCAGCGACGGGTCGAAGGCGTCCGTGCCGTCAGCGGCCGTGCGTGCGACGCCGTGGTCCGCGGCGTTGCGCGCGACGTTCGCGGTGCGCGCGTGGGCGTACTGCACGTAGAAGACCGGGTTGTCGTTCGTGGCACGCGCCAGGAGGTCGAGGTCGATGTCGAGGCTCGAGTCCGTGGACGAGCGCACGAGGGAGTACCGCGCGGCGTCGACGCCGACGGCCTCGACGAGGTCCTCGAGCGTGACGACGGTGCCCGCCCGCTTGCTCATGCGCAGCGGCTGGCCGTCCTTGAGCAGGTTGACCATCTGTCCGATGAGGATCTGCAGGTGCTCACCGGGGGTGTCGCCGAACGCCGCGCACACGGCCATGAGCCGTGCGACGTACCCGTGGTGGTCGGCGCCGAGCATCATGATGACGTCCGTCGCCCCGCGCTCGCGCTTGTCGAGGTAGTAGGCGATGTCCGCCGCGATGTACGCGGCCTCGCCGTCGGACTTGATGACGACGCGGTCCTTGTCGTCGCCGAAGTCCGTCGTGCGCAACCACGTGGCGCCGTCCTTCTCGTAGATGTGGCCCGCCTCGCGCAGCCGGGCGACGGCGCGCTCGACAGCGCCGGACTCGTGGAGCGAGTCCTCGTGGAAGTAGACGTCGAAGTCGACACCGAAGCCGTGCAGCGCGGCCTTGATCTCGCCGAACATGCGCTCGACGCCGATCGACCGGAACACCTCCTGGGCCTCCGCCTCCGGGAGCGTCAGCGGGTCCGGGCCACCGTCGGCTGCCACCTGGGCGAGCACCGCGTCGGCGATGTCCTGGATGTACTGCCCGCCGTAGCCGTCCTCGGGGGCGTCCTCGCCCTTCGCGCGGGCGAGGAGCGACCGGGCGAACCTGTCGATCTGCGCGCCGTGGTCGTTGAAGTAGTACTCACGGGTCACCTCGGCGCCCGCCGCCTGGAGCACGCGCGCGAGGGAGTCGCCGACCGCGGCCCAGCGGACACCACCGATGTGGATGGGGCCGGTCGGGTTCGCCGAGACGAACTCGAGGTTCACCCGCTTGCCGGCCTCCGCGTCGCCGCGCCCGTACCGTTCTCCCTGCTCGACGATCGTCCGAGCGAGCTCACCCGCGGCAGCGGCGTCGAGCGTGATGTTGAGGAAGCCGGGACCCGCGACGTCGACGGAACGGATCCCGTCGCTGCCCGCGAGGCGCGCGGCGAGGTTCTCGGCGACCTGACGCGGCGGGACTCCCGCCTTCTTGGCGAGCTGCAGGGCGACGTTCGTCGCCCAGTCACCGTGCTCGCGCTGACGCGGTCGCTCCACCCGGACCTCGGTGGGAAGGTCGGCGGGATCGAGCGCGAGGGTGCCGTCCGCGACAGCGGCGGCGAGGGCAGCGCTCAGTACGGTGGAGAGCTCGTTGGGGGTCACTCCCCGAGTCTAGCGACAGGCGCATCGACGTCCGGCCCGGTGCGGGCCGCGACCGCTGGGCGCACCGCCGGGGCGTCCCGCGTGAACACGGTCCCGAGGTGCTGGTAATGTGCTCCATGCCTGACCGGTCATGGGTCCCCGACCCCGCCGGCACGGTCCCCGCCCTCGTAGCTCAGGGGATAGAGCGTCTGCCTCCGGAGCAGAAGGTCGTAGGTTCGAATCCTATCGAGGGCACCACACGTCGTGGGTGCACGCACCGTGGCCCACCGGCCTGGTGGGCCACCTCCCCCACTCCCTCGTCGAGCGCTGGATGATCCGGCGCACCCCTCAGTGAGACGACGTCGGCCTGTCGCTCGTGCCGGACGGGCCCGCGCTCACGATCGTCGGTCCGCCTGCCTCGCGCGTGCCGCTCGCAGCTGCCGCGGCCGACCGACGTGCGCCGACGAGGTTGAGGACCACCCCGACGGCCACCCACACGGCGAGGGTCGCGGCAGGTGCGAGGCCACCGTGGCCGCCGAAGTACGCGGCCGAGCGGACGAGCGCACCCGTCGCTCCGGGCGGGAGCAGCTGTCCGACGGCGCCGAGGCCGGCCGGCAGCCACGCGCCGGTCGTCGCGATGCCCGCGAGCGGGTTGCCGAGGAACATCATCGCCATGGCCCCGAGGGTGAAGCCCTTGCCACCGAAGAGCTGCTGCAGGCCGGCGAGCGGGAGCGCGAGGGCGGCGATGCCGAGCGCCATGGAGCCGGCGACGGGCCAGAACGCGGACACGATGCTGCCGAACCAGACCTGGAGCACCGCGGCGACGACGGATCCGCCGATCGCGGAGAAGACGAGGAGCCCGGCGACGCGCCACGCCTGGCTGCGGGGGAAGACGGACCGGAAGGCGACTGCGGGGACGATGCCGCCGAAGACGAGCGGGAACGCGAGCCCACCGATCCCGATGCCGGTGGGGTCCGTGTCGGGCAACGGGACGACGTCGGTCACGACGACCGGGACGTCGAGGGCTGCGGCCATCTGGGTGGCGGTGGCGGTGAGCACCCCGGAGATCGCCGTGGACCCGGCGCTCGCGACGAGGACGTGCACCTCGTCGTCGACGACGAGGCCTCCGACGACGTCGCGCTCCTCGATGGCCGTCCGGAGCGCGTCGTCGGACGCGAAGGACTGCGGGGTGTAGGCGCCCGGTGCGAGCGTCGCGAGGGACTCCTGCGCCTGCGCGACCGCGGCCGGGCTGCCGACGAGGCCGGTCGGCAGGTCCCGTGCCCCGCTCTTGAGCGAGGGAAGGATGAACAGCGCGAGGAGAGCGACGAGGATCGCACCCAGCCCCACGGTCATCCTCGCGAGCGAGACCGCCGGGTGAGGTGCGCGCCGGCCGCGCTGGCCGGTGTCCCGCCCGTCGGGCGCCACGTCGGGGGTGTCGGTGGGCGCGTCGGTGAGGGCGGTCGTCGCCATGGGGTGCTGTCCGA
Source organism: Sanguibacter sp. Z41_6 (assembly GCF_059621145.1). NCBI lineage: Bacteria > Bacillati > Actinomycetota > Actinomycetes > Micrococcales > Sanguibacteraceae > Sanguibacter > Sanguibacter sp. Z41_6. Next base: position 65,957 of record NZ_JCAQIF010000005.1, read on the forward strand.
TCTGTAGTGGAGGAAGATCCTCCACTTTAGCGGAGGATCTTCCTCCACGTAGGATGGGTGCGCAGGAGATCCGTCACAGCGCCACGACACCCGCCCGCCGTCCCCCGGGCACGCGAGCCCCCAGAAGCTGGAGCAGGCCATGCGAGCAGACGCCGCCCGACGACGGGCCGCCCTCGTCCGGGAGGCGCGCCGGCTCTTCGCCGAAGCAGGCAGCGACGTCGCGCTCGAGGCGGTCGCCGACAGCGCGGGCGTGGGTATCGCGACGCTCTACCGCAACTTCGCCTCACGCGCCGAGATCATCGACGAGGTCGCCCTCGCGATCCTCGACGACATCCGTGCAGCGACGGACGAGGCCGCCGGCGAGCTCACACACGGACCCGAGGCCGCCTGGCGCACCTACGTCGACCGACTCGTCGAGCTCGACCTCGGCGCACTCACCGCCGCCCTGTCCCAGCACCTGGGCGACCGTCTCGACGGCCCCGTCCGCACCGCCCAGGACACGGCCCTGACAGCCGTCGACGCGCTGCTCATCGACGTCCGCAGCGCCGGCCTCGTCCCGGACGACCTCGGTGCGCTCGACCTCGTCGTGGCCGTCGCCATCCTCACGCGCCCCCAGCCGACCCTCGTCCGGCACGCCACGCCCGACCTCGTCGACCGCATGGTCTCGACCCTGGTCGACGGTCTCCGGGCCAGGGCACGCCGCCCTTCCGAGGCGACCACGGACAGCCGCGCGGCGACCTGATCCGGTCGCCGGTCCTGCCGATCGCCCCTGGCGAACCGGGCACGTGGGACCTTCGACGCATGTGCCAGCCCCCTCGGCGACCTAGCGTGATGCGTAGACCCACTCACCCCAGGTAGCCACGAAGAGGACACCATGACACTCACGGACACCCCGGTCACCGGATCGGTCGCGCAGCACATCGACCAGCTCGTCGAGGCCGCGCAGGGCGCGCTGGCCGACTACGCGTCCTTCACCCAGGAGCAGATCGACCACATCGTCAAGAAGGCCTCGGTCGCCGCGCTCAACCACCACGGCGAGCTCGCCGTCCAGGCCGTGCGCGAGACAGGGCGCGGGGTGTTCGAGGACAAGGCCGTGAAGAACATCTTCGCGTGCGAGCACGTCACCAACTCGATGGTCGGTCTCAAGACCGTCGGCGTGATCAGCCGCGACGAGCTCACGGGGATCACCGAGATCGCCGAACCCGTCGGCGTCATCTGCGGGGTCACCCCCGTGACGAACCCGACCTCCACCGCGATCTTCAAGGCCCTCATCGCCCTCAAGACCCGGAACCCGATCGTGTTCGGCTTCCACCCGTCCGCACAGGGATGCTCGGTCTCCGCAGCGAAGGTCGTGCGTGACGCGGCCGTCGCGGCCGGCGCCCCCGAGAACTGCATCCAGTGGATCGCGACCCCGTCGCTCGAGGCCACGAGCCTCCTCATGAACCACCCCGGCGTCTCCCTCATCCTCGCGACCGGCGGCAATGCGATGGTGCGCGCGGCGTACTCGTGCGGCAAGCCCGCGCTCGGCGTCGGCGCCGGGAACGTCCCGGCGTTCATCGAGCGGTCCGCCAAGCTCAAGCGCGCCGTCAACGACGTGGTGCTGTCCAAGGCGTTCGACAACGGCATGATCTGCGCGTCGGAGCAGGCCGTCATCCTCGACGCACCCATCTACGACGACGCGATGGCAGAGTTCGCGACCTTGCACGCCTACCGGGCGGACGCGGCCGAGAAGGCGATGCTCGAGGAGTACATCTTCGGCGTCCAGGCCGGCTCCACGAACTGCGGCGAGGCGAAGCTCAACGCCAAGGTCGTCGGCCAGTCGCCCGTGTGGATCGCCCAGCAGGCCGGGTTCACCGTCCCGGAGGACACCTCCATCATCCTCGCGGAGGTCTCCGGCGTCGGGCCCCACGAGCCCCTCACCCGCGAGAAGCTCGCGCCGGTGCTCGCCGTGCTCCGGGCCGACGGTGCCGAAGAAGGCATCTCGCTGTCCGAGCAGATGGTGGAGTTCGACGGCCTCGGTCACTCGGGCGCCATCCACAGCGAGGACGCAGCCGTCATCGAGGAGTTCGGGTCCCGCGTCAAGGCGGTCCGCATCATCACCAACGCCCCGAGCTCGCTCGGCGGCATCGGCGACATCTACAACGCCTTCATCCCCTCGCTGACGCTCGGGTGCGGCTCCTACGGCCACAACTCCGTCTCCAACAACGTCTCCGCGGTGAACCTCGTCAACATCAAGCGCATCGGTCGGAGGAACAACAACTTGCAGTGGTTCAAGGTCCCCGCGAAGACGTACTTCGAGCCCAACGCCATCCGTTACCTCGCGGACATGCGTGGCATCAGCCGGGTGACGATCGTCACCGACTCGACCATGACGAAGCTCGGCTTCGTCGACAAGATCCTCGACGTGCTCAACCGGCGCGGCGACCGCATCGCCCTGCAGATCATCGACGACATCCTGCCCGAGCCCACGGTCGACTCCGTGCAGAAGGGCGCCGAGCAGATGCGGCACTTCAACCCGGACACGATCATCGCGCTCGGGGGCGGCTCGCCGATGGACGCCGCGAAGGTCATGTGGCTGCTCTACGAGCACCCCGAGATCGAGTTCGCCGACATGAAGGAGAAGTTCTTCGACGTCCGCAAGCGCGCCTTCAAGTTCCCCGACCTCGGCGAGAAGGCCAGCCTCGTGTGCATCCCGACGACGTCGGGTACCGGCTCCGAGATGACGCCGTTCGCGGTGATCAGCGACCCGGTGTCGGGGAAGAAGTACCCGCTCGCCGACTACGCGCTCACCCCGACGGTCGCGATCGTGGACCCGGTGCTCACCGCGATGATGCCGTCCTTCCTCGCCGCCGACTCCGGGTTCGACGCCCTGACGCACGCGACCGAGGCGTACGTGTCGGTCTACGCGAACGACTTCACCGACGGGCTGTGCCTCCACGCGATCAAGCTCATCTTCGAGAACATCGAGGCGTCGGTCGTCGGCGGGCCCGGCAGCACGGAGGAGACCGTGGTCAAGGCGCGCGAGAAGCTGCACAACGCGGCCTCCATCGCCGGCATGGCGTTCGGGAACGCGTTCCTCGGGATCGTCCACGCCATGGCCCACGTCACGGGTGCGCAGTTCCACCTCATCCACGGACGCACGAACGCGACGTACCTGCCGCACGTCATCCGGTACAACGGCACGGTCCCGACGAAGCTCACGAGCTGGCCCAAGTATGAGCACTACGTCGCTCCGGAGCGCTTCCAGCAGATTGCCCAGCACCTCGGGCTCCCTGCTGCGACACCGGAGGAGGGCGTCGAGTCCTACGCCCGTGCCGTCGAGAAGCTCCGCGACGCCGTGGGCATGCCCCGGTCGTTCCAGGACCAGGGCGTCCCGGAGGCCGACTTCATCGGCCAGCTCGACACCCTCGCCATGGGCGCCTACGAGGACCAGTGCGCTCCCGCGAACCCGCGGATGCCGATGCTCGAGGACATGAAGACGCTCATGGAGGCGGCCTACTACGGCACGTCCTTCGCGGAGGTCCGGGCCCGCCGGGCCGCGGCGTCGGAGACTTCCGCGGCGTCCGAGAGCCCTGCGGCATCGGAGAACCCCGCGGCATCGTGACGGTCACCTGACCGTCCGCCCAGCTCCCGTTCGGTAGCCGCGACGCAGAAGGACCCCGTACCACCGGTACGGGGTCCTTCTGCGTGTACGGGGTCCTTCTGCGTGCGGGCGCTCGCCGCGGCCTGTCTCCGGGCGGGCGGCCGGGGTGCTCAGCCGATCAGCGGGAAGTCTTCTGGGCCTCGACACCGGACGTGTACTCCCAGTGCCACGGCTCGTACGCACCGGAGCCGCCCTTGCGCGCCCACGGGGGGTTGTCCCAGCCGTACAACGGAGCGTTGGTGTTGAGCCAGTCCCACTTGTCCGAGCCCTTGTAGCTCTCGCTGCAGATGTCGACCGCGAGGCCCCAGCCGTGCTGCGACGTCCCGGGCCGTGCGGCGAACCCGCCCTTCTGGCTCTTGAGCGTGTACTGCGACGCGAGCGTCCGGTAGGAGTCCGTGATGCACATGTTCACGCCGAACTCGGCCACGTACGCGTCGTTGAGGGCGGTGAGCGCCACCGCGGCTTCCGCCTGCAGCATCTGCCCGGTCCCCCACAGCTTGCACAGCGTGCTCGTGTCGAGGTTCCCGTTCGTGCCGATCGCTTCCGTGCTCGCATCGCACCCGGAGGTCCCGGTGCGCTCCGCGGAGCGGCTCGCTGCCTGGACGGTGCGCTGGTCCTCGGGGACGACCTGGGCGATGCTCGGCGGCGGCGTCGCGTCGACGGTGGCGTTACCGACGACCTCGAGCGTGCTGGGTCCGTCGACGCCGTCAGCCGGGAGAGCTGCGGCGACCGCCGTGCCAGCACCCGAGGAGGACGCCCCGGTACCAGCTCCGCCGTCGGCCCCTGCGGTGAGCGGCACAGCGATCGTCGCGATCGCGAGTCCCGTGAGGACTGCTGCGCGAGGGATCCACCGCGCCCGGGGAGCGAACGAGGCACCCCGCTCGGTTCCCCGGCGGGGAGTCTCCGTGCGCTTCTCCGGCCGCTTCGCGGCCGGTCCGGCCACCGTCGGAGCCGTCGTCGACGCCACGAGCGCGGGGCGAGGGGACGCCGCAGGCTGCACGGTCGGGCGGGTCAGCCTCGGACGCCGCGAGTTCTGCGCGGCCGCGGCCTCGGCCGCCTCCCGAAGGGCTCGCCTCGAGAGAGGCGCTTCGCCTGACGGCATGTTGCTCTGCTGCACGACACCTCGCTGTAGTCACAACCCGCGCCGAACGCCGGTCGCACGAAGCGGTCCCACTCCTCACCGCACGTCTCCGCCGCAGGGCGAACCGGGCGAAGGAACCGGGAGGAGCAAGACCGCAAGTACTGTTACGGAAGAGTAACGAACGATACCGGTCCAGCCAACCCCCTCCACGTCACAGTCGGCGCGGCCACGGGAATCCGGATGCACCGCGCCCCGCGCGAGGTGTGGGATTGTGGTCGTATGTCAGCACCTTCACCATCGGCCGGGAGCAGCCCCGGCGCCACGATCCTCGTCGTCGAGGACGAGCCCGCGATCGCGACCGCGATCGCTCAGCGCCTCGCGGCCGAGGGGTGGCGTACCGAGGTCGCCCGCGACGGGCTGACCGGCGTCGAGGCTGCGGCACGGCTGCAGCCGGACGCGGTCGTGCTCGACGTCATGCTGCCCGGGATCGACGGCCTCGAGGTGTGCCGTCGCATCCAGGCCGACCGCCCGGTACCGATCCTCATGCTCACGGCGCGCGACGACGAGACCGACATGCTCGTCGGCCTCGGTGTCGGCGCCGACGACTACATGACGAAGCCGTTCTCCATGCGGGAGCTCGTCGCACGGCTCAAGGCGCTCCTGCGGCGCGTCGATCGTGCGGCCCGGGCGAGCGCGGCGGATCCGTCCGAGCCCCCGATCATCGTCGGCGACGTGCACATCGACCGTGCGCAGCGTCGGGTGCACCGCGCGGGAGCCGACATCCACCTCACGCCCACCGAGTTCGAGCTTCTCGTCATGCTCGCGTCCTCCCCCCGCACCGTCCAGACCCGGGAGCGCCTGCTCGCCGAGGTGTGGGACTGGGCCGACGCCAGCGGGACCCGCACGGTGGACTCGCACATCAAGGCCCTGCGCCGCAAGCTCGGGCCCGACCTCATCCGGACCGTGCACGGCGTCGGGTACGCGTTCGAACCGCCCACCTCCGACTGAGAGTCCTCGCGCATGAGCAGCCCCCGGCATCCGCGGCCCCTGCGCCCCCACCTGCCCGACGTCCGCCCGCTCGACCGCTTCCGTTCCCTCAAGACCAAGCTCGCCGTCCTCGTCGCGGCGAGCGTGACGGTCGCCGCGTTCATCACGTGGATCGGTCTGCGCAACACGACGGGCCCGACGTACACGTTCCCGCTCGCGTTCTGCGTCTCCATGCTCTTCACGATGATCCTCGCCCGCGGCATGACCTCACCCCTGCGGGAGATGACTGCGGCTGCCCGGTCGATGTCCGAGGGCGACTACTCGCGCCGGGTCCGCGCCACGAGCCACGACGAGGTCGGCCAGCTGGCGATGGCGTTCAACGTCATGGCCGAGGACCTCGCGTCGTCCGACCAGGTGCGTCGGGAGCTCATCGCGAACGTCTCCCACGAGCTGCGGACCCCCGTCGCGGCCCTGCAGGCACAGCTGGAGAACCTCGTGGACGGCGTGGTCGAACCGACGCCCGCGACGCTCCAGACCGCGCTCACCCAGACGGAGCGCCTCACCCGGCTCATCACCTACCTGCTCGACCTGTCCCGCATCGAGGCGGGCGCCGCCGACCTCAGGATGACGGAGCTCGACGCGCACTCCTTCCTCCAGGAGACGGTCGACTCCATGTCCACCATCGAGGCGGGCAAGCACCTCGAGCTCGTCGTCGACGTCGAACCGGAGGGGCTCTCGCTCACCGCCGATCCTGAGCGCCTGCGACAGATCATCGTCAACCTCGTGCAGAATGCCATCCGGCACTCGCCCTTCGGGGAGGTGGTGACGGTGAGCGCGCGCCGCGCCGGAAGCTCGGTGGTCATCGACGTGAGCGACCGGGGGCCCGGCATCGCCAAGGAGGACCGTCAACGCATCTTCGAGCGCTTCGCCCGCGGCTCCGGCGGCCAGACCGGCCCGACGACCTCGGGCGGGACGGGGATCGGCCTCGCCATCGTGCGGTGGGCCGTCGATCTCCACGGAGGCACGATCGAGGTGGCGGACACCCCGAGCGGGGCGACGCTGCGCATCACCCTCCCGCAGGACGGCACGCCGTACGACCCCGGGCCCGACGACGGGCCCGACCAGCTGTTCGAGACGAGGGAGAACTGACGTCGTGAGCGTGACCTCCGCAGCACCCGAGCCAGGGAGGATCCGGGTGCGTGGCCTGTCCAAGCACTTCGGTGCCGTCCGGGCCGTGGACGACCTGTCCTTCGACGTCGAGCCCGGGCGTGTCACCGGCTTCCTCGGCCCGAACGGGTCCGGCAAGACCACCACGCTCCGGATGCTCCTCGGGCTCACCCGACCCACGTCGGGGACCGCCACCATCTCGGGCATGACGTACCAGCAGCTCCCCCATCCGCTGCGCGAGGTGGGTGCGGCGCTCGAGGCGACGAGCTTCCACCCGGGACGGTCGGGGATCGACCACCTGCGCGTCTACGCACCGCTCGCCGGGGCGAGCGACGCCCGCTGCCGCGATCTCCTCGACCAGGTGGGCCTCGCGGCCGCCGCCCGCCGGCCGGCGAGCGGATACTCCCTCGGGATGCGCCAGCGGCTCGCGCTGGCGACCACCCTGCTCGGCGACCCGCGGGTGCTGCTCCTCGACGAGCCGTCGAACGGCCTCGACCCGGAGGGCATCCGCTGGTTGCGCGGATTCCTGCGCTTCCTCGCCAGCGAGGGGCGTACCGTCCTCGTCTCCAGCCACATGCTCTCCGAGGTGCAGCAGTCGGTCGACGACGTCATCGTCATCGCCCGCGGGCGCCTGCTCCACGCGTCACCGATCGACACGCTCGACACCCTGTCCGTCCCCCGCGTGCGGATCTCCTCACCGGATCCCGCTGGGCTCGCGAAGCTCCTCGTCGCGCAGGGCTGGGAGCCGAGCGCCACCTGGGACGAGGGGCGCACCGTCGAGGTCGAGCACATCACGACGGCCCGGGCCGGCGCCGCGGCGCACGCCGCCGGGCTCGAGCTGCACGGGCTCACCGACCGCTCGGAGAGCCTCGAGGAGATCTTCCTGCGGATGATCGGCGAGCCGCTCCCGGTCACCCCGACCACCACGCCCGGAGGAACTGCGTCATGAGAGCGTCGTTGGTCAGCGAGTACCGCAAGTTCGTGACGACACGGCTGTGGTGGATCCTCCTGCTCGCCCTGGGCGGCTACATGGCGTTCCTCGGAGCGATCCTCGCCTTCAGCCTGTCCGAGGGCGCCCAGAGCGGGCCCGATGCGCCCGTCATCACCCCGGAGATGGTCCGCACCTCCGTCTACGGCGTCGCCGCCGCGTTCGGCTACGTGTTCCCCGTGACGATCGGCGCACTGTCCGTCACCGGGGAGTACCGGCACCGGACGATCATCCCCACGTACCTCGCGGACCCGAACCGCGTCCGCGTGCTCGGCGCCAAGGTCCTCGCCGCCGTTCCCGTCGGACTCATCTTCGGCATCGTCGGGACCCTCGCGACGATCGTCGCCGGGGCGGCGGTACTGGCCGCGACCGGGAACCCGACCCAGCTCCTGGCACCCGAGACGTGGACGCTCGCGCTGCGTTCCGTCCTCGTGCTGGCCGTCTGGGCGTGCGTCGGCGTCGGGATCGGTTCGCTGATCACCAACCAGGTGCTCGCCGTGATCGTCATCCTCGTCTACACCCAGTTCGTCGAGGCCGTGCTGAGGCTGGTGCTCGGCACCCTGGGTGGCGCCCTCGGCGAGGCCGCGAAGTTCCTGCCCGGTGCGGCCGGGGAGGCCGCGACGGGGGGCAGCGTCTTCTCGGCGATGGGCCTGGGGGACATGCTCCCGTGGGGGGCGGGTCTCGCGGTGCTGCTCGCCTACGCGCTCGTCCTCGCGGCGGCCGGCGCTGCGACGTCCCTGCGCCGGGACGTGCCCTGACGCAGGTCGCCGCTGTGCAGCTCCCGGCGCTCTTACCCCACTGTGCCCTGGGCAGCACCGTCTTTGGACGAACACCGCGGACCCGTTGCCGCGCGTTTACCTGCGAGTGAACCGCCTCACGAATCACACAAGTCGTTGGGTGATTCCGCCCACTTTCGGTCTCGACCGACAGCGTGGAGGCTCTAGGGTGGAGTGGTCTCGCGCCGCACTCCGAGCGGTGACGAACCGTGGTGAAAGTGGGCGATCCCAGCGTGTCCTCGAATGCTGACTCAGAGCCGATCAGCGATGTGAGCGCCGTCTTCGGCGCCAACGAATGGCTTGTCGACGAGCTGTACGAGCAGTACCTCCAGGACAAGGACTCGGTCGATCCCGCCTGGTGGGAGTTCTTCGAGCGGTACAGCCCCTCGCAGCCGTCCGACAGCGCGCACGGCGCCGACCCGTCGAGTGCCGCACCCGCACGGCCCGCACCTGCCACAGCCAGCCCGACGCCGGCGAGGAGCACCACCCCTGCTCCCCAGACCGTGCAGGACTCGACCCCCACGAAGGACGCAGACACCGTGAAGGACGCGAAGCCCGCTTCGGCCCCGCAGCCCTCGAACCCCTCGACCGCGCCCGGGCACGGCGCACAGGCCGCCCAGCAGGCGCAGGCCGTCCAGAGCGCCGCGGTCGCGCAGTCGTCGCCCACGCAGGCCGACGCCGAGCCCGCTCCCCCCGTCGCCACGGCGCAGCCCGCCACGGCCCCCTACGCCCAGGTGCCCGAGACCCGCGCGAAGGACCGAGCCCCGGTTGCGGACCCCCAGGTCACGAAGCTCCGTGGCCCAGCCGCACGTGTCGTGACGAACATGGAGTCGAGCCTCGAGGTCCCGACCGCGACGTCGGTGCGGGCGATCCCTGCCAAGCTCATGGTCGACAACCGCATCGTCATCAACAACCACCTCGTCCGTGGCCGCGGTGGCAAGATCTCCTTCACGCACATCATCGGGTTCGCGCTCGTCGAGGCTCTTGCCGAGATGCCCGCCATGAACGCCGGGTACACCTTGCTCGACGGCAAGCCCGCCGTCATCACCCCCGCGCACGTCAACCTCGGTCTCGCCATCGACCTCGCGAAGCCGGACGGGACCCGCCAGCTGCTGGTGCCGAGCATCAAGTCCGCGGACACGATGGACTTCGCGCAGTTCTGGTCCGCCTACGAGGATGTCGTGCGCCGTGCCCGCGGCAACAAGCTCACCGTCGAGGACTTCCAGGGCACGACGATCTCGCTCACCAACCCCGGCACCATCGGGACCGTGCACTCGGTGCCGCGCCTCATGCAGGGGCAGGGCACGATCATCGGTGTCGGTGCGATGGACTACCCGGCCGAGTTCGCGGGCGCGTCGCTCGAGCAGCTGTCCCGGATGGCGATCTCCAAGGTCCTGACGATCACCTCGACGTACGACCACCGGATCATCCAGGGCGCCCAGTCGGGCGACTTCCTGCGCATCCTCGGCACCAAGCTCCTGGGCGAGGACGGGTTCTACGACCGGATCTTCGCGTCCCTGCGCGTTCCCTACGAGCCCGTGCGCTGGGTGCGTGACAACACGATCGACGCCGACGCGGAGGCTGCGAAGCCCGCGCGCATCGCCGAGCTCATCCACTCCTACCGGTCCCGCGGGCACCTCATGGCGGACACCGACCCGCTCGCGTACCGCCAGCGCAAGCACCCGGACCTCGACGTCCAGACGCACGGCCTCACGCTGTGGGACCTCGACCGGGTCTTCCCGACGAGCGGGTTCGGGTCGACGCCCAAGGCGACCCTCCGCGACATCCTCGGACTGCTGCGTGACTCCTACTGCCGGTCCATCGGCGCCGAGTACATGCACCTCGCCGACCGCACGCAGCGCAAGTGGCTCCAGGCCCGTCTCGAGGCCGGGTACGAGCGCACGCCCCGCGAGGAGCAGCTGCGGATCCTGCGTCGCCTCAACTCCGCCGAAGCCTTCGAGACCTTCCTCCAGACGAAGTTCGTCGGGCAGAAGCGCTTCTCCCTCGAGGGTGGCGAGTCCGTCATCGCCCTTCTCGACGCCGTGCTCTCCCGCGCCGCGGAGTCGAGCCTCGACGAGGTCTGCATCGGCATGGCTCACCGTGGGCGTCTCAACGTCCTGGCGAACATCGCCGGCAAGAGCTACGCGCAGATCTTCAAGGAGTTCGAGGGCAACCAGGACCCCAAGAGCGTCCAGGGATCCGGCGACGTGAAGTACCACCTGGGCACGGAGGGGACCTTCACGTCCGAGTCGGGCGCCCGCACCAAGGTGTACCTCGCGGCCAACCCGTCCCACCTCGAGGCCGTCGACCCCGTCCTCGAGGGCGTCGCCCGGGCGAAGCAGGACCGGATCGACCTCGGTGGGGACGGCTTCTCCGTGCTGCCGATCCTCATCCACGGCGACGCGGCGTTCGCGGGGCAGGGCGTCGTCACCGAGGTGCTCAACCTGTCCCAGCTGCGCGGCTACCGCACGGGCGGGACGATCCACGTCATCATCAACAACCAGGTCGGGTTCACCACCGGCCCGTCGTCGTCACGCTCGACGCTCTACTGCACGGACGTGGCGAAGGGCCTGCAGGTTCCGATCTTCCACGTCAACGGGGACGACCCCGAGGCGGTCGTCCGCGTCGCACGGCTCGCCTTCGAGTTCCGCGAGCAGTTCGACCGTGACGTGATCATCGACATGATCTGCTACCGCCGCCGCGGCCACAACGAGGGCGACGACCCCTCGATGACGCAGCCGCTCATGTACAACCTCATCGAGGCCAAGCGCTCCGTCCGCACGCTGTACACGGAGAACCTCGTCGCGCGCGGCGACATCAGCCTCGACGAGGCCGAGCAGGTCCTCCAGGACTACCAGGCGCAGCTCGAGCGCGTGTTCACCGAGACGCGGGACGGTGACTACACGCCGAACTCCGACGCCGACCCGATCGCCGGCCTCGAGCGTCCCGAGTCCCAGCGTGAGGACGCGGGCACCATGGTGGGGTGGAAGACCGCGACCGACCAGAGCGTGCTCGACCGGATCGGGCACGCGCACGTGACGCCCCCGGAGGGCTTCACCGTCCACCCCAAGCTCGGCCAGCTCCTCGAGAAGCGCGCGAAGATGTCCCGCGAGGGAGGGATCGACTGGGGCTACGGCGAGATCCTCGCCTTCGGTTCGCTGCTCATGGAGGGCACGCCGGTGCGCCTGGCCGGACAGGACTCGCGGCGCGGGACGTTCGTCCAGCGGCACGCGGTCATGCACGACCGCGAGACCGGAGCGGAGTGGACCCCGCTGCTCTACCTCGCGGCCGACCAGGCGAAGTTCTGGGTCTACGACTCGTCCCTCAGCGAGTACGCGGCCCTCGGGTTCGAGTACGGCTACTCGGTCGAGCGCCCCGACGCCCTCGTGCTCTGGGAGGCCCAGTTCGGTGACTTCGTCAACGGTGCGCAGATCATCATCGACGAGTTCATCTCCTCCGCCGAGCAGAAGTGGGGTCAGAACTCCTCCGTCGTGCTCCTGCTGCCGCACGGTTACGAGGGACAAGGTCCGGACCACTCGTCGGCCCGTCTCGAGCGGTTCCTGCAGATGTGCGCGGAGGACAACCTCACGGTCGCGTTCCCGAGCACCCCGGCGTCGTACTTCCACCTGTTGCGGCGGCAGGCGTACGCCCGGCCCCGCCGCCCGCTCGTCGTCATGACGCCGAAGTCGATGCTCAGGCTCAAGGCCGCAGCCTCGGCGCCCGAGGACTTCACCTCGGGCACCTTCCGCGAGGTCATCGGGGACGATGCCGCCGAGCGTCGGGTTGCGGACGGGTCGCCGGTCGACCGCGTGCTCCTGTGCTCGGGGAAGGTCTACTACGACCTCCTCGCCCACCAGGCCAAGAACGAGGACACGCGCACGGCCATCGTCCGGATCGAGCAGCTCTACCCGCTCGAGCCCGCGGCGGTCACCGAGGCGCTCGCCCCGTTCGGCGACGCTGAGCTCGTGTGGGTGCAGGACGAGCCGGAGAACCAGGGTGCGTGGCCGTTCATCGCGCTCAACCTCCCGTCGGCCATCGGTCGCCCGCTCCGCGTCGTCTCGCGCTCGGCGTCCGCGTCGCCCGCGGCGGGGTCCGCGAAGAAGCACCAGGTGGAGCAGGCCGAGCTCATCGCGCGGGCGTTCGAGCGCTGATCGGTCCGGTCCCCCCCGCTGTCCGCCGCGGCAACCCGGCAGACGCCCGACACACCCACCGGTGTGCCGGGCGTCTGCCGTACGGGGGCGGACAATGGCACGACGCACCGTGCGCCCTTTCCACCCTCGACCCGAACGGGAGCCCCCTGTGACCTCGCCCGGCACTGACCAGCTGCGCATCTGCGTCGTCGGAGACGAGCTCGCTGCCGGGGTGGGAGACCCGAAAGGTCTCGGCTGGCTCGGGCGCGTGACCGCACGCACCCACTCCCCCGCGCTCACGATGGTCTTCCCCCTCGCGGTCCCCGGCGAGACGACCACGGCGCTCAGCGCACGCTGGGAGGCCGAGTTCAACCGGCGCGCGACAGGCGACCCCCGTGTCGACCACCGCCTCGTCATCGCGCTCGGCCGCGCGGACATCGCCGCCGGGCTCTCCGTCGCCCGCAGCCGGCTCAACCTCGCGAACATCCTCGACGTCGCGGACGACAGGAAGATCCCCACCTTCGTCGTCGGACCACCTCCGGGACCGGACGCGGAGCGCGACCGTCTCGGTGAGCTGTCGACAGCCTTCGGGGACGTCGCGAACCGCCGACGGGTGCCATACGTCGACACGTTCACCCCGCTCGTCAGCCACGAGCAGTGGTTGAGCGACCTCGCAGCGAACGGCACGCCCTATCCCGGGCAGGCGGGCTACGGCCTCATGGCGTGGCTCGTGCTGCACACCGGGTGGTACCGCTGGCTCGGGCTGCCCGACGACGCCGCCTGAGCCCGTCGGAGCTGTGCCGTCCGCCGGGTGCGGGTGTCTCGCTGCGGTCCGGGCGGGTCGGGAGGAAGTCTGTCACCTGCGGCCGGGAGATGGCCGTGGACGCGGTGCGCGAGCCTCCTGGAGACGGCAGAGTGGTGCCATGACGCTTCGCTGGTACTCCACGGTCATCGAGTCCACCGACCACCGCCACCTCGCGCGCTGGTGGTCCGAGGCTTTCGGATGGGAGGTGCTGCTCGAGTCCGACGACGAGGCGGTCGTCGTTCCACCCTGGGCCCGCGAGCTCGGGCGCACACTCGCCTTCGAGCAGGTACCACCCGGCCTCGTGTTCGTGCCCGTGGAGCATCGGAAGAAGGGGAAGAACCGCCTGCACCTCGACTTCGCCCCGCATACGGGCCAGGACCGCGAGGCCGAGATCGAGCGCTTGATCGGACTCGGGGCGCAGCGGACGGACGTCGGGCAGGGACCCGACGTGACCTGGGAGGTCCTGGCCGATCCCGACGGCAACGAGTTCTGCGTCCTGTCGTCGCGGGACTACTAGCCGTCGCGGGATCACCGGCGCAAGAACGCCTCGCCGGGAGCGGACAGGCCCCACTCATCACCGGCCCCTGCCCAGCGGCAGCGCACAACAGACCAGCGCGCCGGATCCCTCAGCCGCGGGAGACGATGACGTCGCCCGAGACGGTGCTCGTGGACAGGAAGGTCGTGGCGTCCGGCTCCGCCCGGTCGACGGCCGCCGGGCGCGCCCCGCGGGCCCGCAGGTCCACGCCGTCGAGCACGATCTTGCCCGAGACGCTCCGGGCGTGGAGGTCGATGCGGGTGCCCTCGGGGGCGCGCAGGACGATGTCCGAGGACACCGTCTTCGTCGTGATGACGCAGGCGCCGGGGTCGGTGGTGAGCGCGACGACCCCGGAGACGGTGCTGATGTCGGCCCGCGTCGGACGCCCGGAGACGCCGATCGAACCCGTACCGGTCCGGACGTTCACGGGACCGCGGTGCTGCGCGACGTCCGCCGCGCCGGACACGGTCGACACCGTCGCGGAGCCGATGACGCCGTCGAGCTCGACCGGGCCGTCGACGGTGCTCACGGTCACCGCGCCTTCGACGCCCGCCACGTGCACGGACGCACGCACCGTGGACACCCGGACGGCCACGGCCGGCGGCACGTGCAGGACAACCTCGACGGAGTCCTTGTCCCGCAGCCCACGGATCCGGTCGACGACGCCGTCGATCCCCGTGAAGTCGTACGAGACCCGGAGCTCGTCCCCGGCGAGGCCGACGACGAGCGGTCGCGCCGAGATGGCGAGCACCTCGGTGCGGACGTCGAGGTGCTCGTGCGCGACGACCCGCACGGAGCCGGCATTGATCGACACGACGACCGTCGTCACGGGGCTCGGCAGGTCGAGCGCGAGGTGGGGCTCGGTGTCCTCGGGGTTCCCCGCGCGCGCAAGGAGCGCGGTCGAGACGGTACTCGGCTCGCTGATGGTCCAGGACTCGGTGCGCATGCTCTGTGAGGTCACACGCGCAACGGTAGCCCGGCGGCCTGGGTCGACCAAGCGGTGACGCGGGCTCAGGAGATGATGCCGGCGCCGCGCAGCTCGACGGTGAGGTCCTGCGGGTTCGTCGCCGCGCCGCACGCCTCGTCGTACGTGATGACGGCGTCCCGCACGAGGTCGAACAGGTGCTGGTCGAACGTCTGCATCTTGTAGTACTCGCCCTCCTTGATGAGGTCGAGGAGGGGCGGGTTGTCTGCGGGGTGGACGATCGCCTCCGCGGTGCGTCCGGTGTTCACGAGAACTTCCGACACGACACGTCGGCCGTTGCCGTCCGCGCGCCGCACGAGGCGCTGCGAGACGATCCCGCGCAGCGCCTGGGACAGCGCCGTACGGACCTGGACCTGCTCGTGGGGCGGGAAGAAGTCGACGATGCGGTTGACCGTCTCCTGCGCGTCGATCGTGTGCAGGGTCGACATGACGAAGTGCCCGGTCTCAGCGGCCTGCAGGGCTGCGCGCACCGTCTCGGCGTCGCGCATCTCGCCGACGAGGATGACGTCCGGGTCCTGGCGCATGGCCGCGCGGAGCGCTGACGTGAAGTCGGCGGTGTCCTGCCGGACCTCGCGCTGGGAGATGATCGCCTTCTTGTCCGTGTGGAGGACCTCGATGGGGTCCTCGATGGAGATGATGTTCACCTCGCGCAGCGTGTTGATGAGATCGACCATCGAGGCCAGCGTCGTCGTCTTCCCCGAGCCGGTGGGCCCGGTGACGAGGACGAGTCCTCGCGGCTCGAGCGCCAGCTCGCCGACGACCTCGGGGAGGCCCAGCTCGGAGATGGACAGGGTCCCCTCGGTGACCCGGCGGAACACGAGGCCGACGTGGCCACGGGCCTGGTACGCGTTGACGCGGAACCGGCCGACGCCGTCGAGCTGGAACGCGAAGTCAGCCTCGTGCGACCGCTCGAAGTCGTCGACGAACTGGCTCGGCAGCACCTCCGAGAGCATGAACATCGTGTCATCCTCGGTGAGCGGGGGTGTCTGCAGCCGGCGCAGACGGCCGTCGACACGCACGCGCGGCGACGACCCCACCTTGCAGTGGAGATCGGACGCACCGGTGCTCGCCAGTGCGTGCAGCAGCGGGATGACGGACTGGCTCTGTTCGCTCACGCATGGTCTATCGGCATCGTCGCGCCGCACTTGAGGGTCTCGGTGGGCGTGGGCCGCCACACCGGCGCGGCCCACCGGAGCGTCACGGGCCGTCCCCGGACGCCCCGTGCTGGTTCTCGGCGGCATGTGTGGGACGATAGGAAGAGGCACGTGCGGCCACACGCGCGGCTACCCCTTCCTTTCACTCTAGGAGACCATCATGAGCAAGCGCGGACGCAAGAAGCGTGACCGTAAGAAGAGCGCAGCCAACCACGGCAAGCGCCCCAACTCCTGACCTCACGTCGCACGGCCACCCGAGCATGCTCCGGAGGCCGTGACGGACGACGAAGGCCCGGCTGCCATGGCAGCCGGGCCTTCGTCGTTCCACCCGGCTCGCCAGCCGACGGGACGTCGCTCAGGGCGTCGGCGGCGGCCCGGCCGACGCGGTGTGCACAGCGATTGCAGCGCGGATCCGTGCTCGCAGCTCATCCGGAGCCTGCTCGGCGCACGACCGACGCACGAGACGCTTGACCATCTCCTCGACCCCGAGCTCGGCGAGGCACGGCGAGCAGCCCGCGACGTGCTCCTGCATCCGCTGCGCATCCTGGAGGGTCATCTCCGAGTCGAGGTACTCGTCGAGGTGGCGCATCACCTCGTCGCAGGACTCGAGGTGCCGCATCGCCTCGGTACAGTCGTCGGCCGTCATCGCACGTCCTCCTTACCACCGGCAGGAACAAGCCCTCGCTCGACCGCATAGTCCCCGAGCAGCTCCCGCAGCTGCGCGCGCCCACGGTGCAGCCGCGACATCACGGTGCCGATCGGCGTTCCCATGATCTCGGCGATCTCCTTGTAGGGGAAGCCCTCCACGTCGGCAAGATAGACCGCGATCCGCCGGTCCTCGGACAGCTCCTGGAGCGCACGCTTGACGTCGGAGTCCGGCAGCCGGTCCAACGCCTGTGCCTCGGCGGACGGCAGACCCGTCGAGGAGTGGGAGGCGGCCCGGGCGATCTGCCAGTCCTCGACGTCGTCCGCGGCGGACTGCAACGGCTGACGCTGCTTCTTGCGGTACGTGTTGATGAAGGTGTTCGTGAGGATCCGGTACAGCCACGCCTTGAGGTTCGTGTCGGGCCGGTACTGGTGGAAGGCCGCGTACGCCTTCGCGAACGTCTCCTGGACGAGGTCTTCGGCATCCGAGGGGTTGCGGGTCATCCGCATCGCCGCCGAGTACAGCTGGTCGAGGTGCGCGAGCGCGTCGCGCTCGAAGCGGGCCGTGCGCGCGGCGTCGCTCTCGGTCTCCGGGGAGCGGTTCAGGTCGTCGGTCATCAC
Organism: Sanguibacter sp. Z41_6; assembly: GCF_059621145.1. Lineage (NCBI taxonomy): Bacteria > Bacillati > Actinomycetota > Actinomycetes > Micrococcales > Sanguibacteraceae > Sanguibacter > Sanguibacter sp. Z41_6. Next base: position 83,474 of record NZ_JCAQIF010000005.1, read on the forward strand.
CGACGAGCCTAGTCGCCCGACGGCCCCCTCGCGCGGACGGTCGTCGACGGCGACGAACGTCCGCGGTCCGCTCGTCAGGTCCGCTGGTCGGCACTCCACAGCACAGGTCACGTGGGGCACAACGCCGCCCACCGCCCGGGCATTCCCATCGCGCTGCTCACCCACGCACCTGCTGGCAGCGCGGGGAGGAACGAGCGGTTCGAGCGGCCAGACCCCCACCCACGGGGATACGGTTCAGGTATGACGACCATCGCACCCGACTCCCAGTTCCTCACCCTGCTGCGCGAGCAGGTCGGCCACGAGCTCGACGCGCACCAGCAGTACATCGCCATCGCCGTGTGGTTCGACAGCGAGGACCTTCCCCAGCTCGCCGCGCACTTCTACCGCCAGGCGGTCGAGGAGCGCAACCACGCGATGATGATCGTCCAGTACATGCTCGACCGGGACCTGCCCGTGAGGATCCCCAGCGGGGGCCCGGTCCGCAACGACTTCTCGACGGTCGTCGAGCCCCTCCAGCTCGCGCTCGACCAGGAGCGCCAGGTCACCGCGCAGATCGAGGCGATCTTCCGTGCCGCGCGCACCGAGGGCGACGTCGTGGGTGAGCAGTTCCTCCTGTGGTTCCTCAAGGAGCAGGTCGAGGAGGTCGCCTCCGCGAACACCCTCCTGACGATCGCTCGGCGTGCGGGCGACAACCTCTTCGACATCGAGAACTACCTCGCGCGCGAGGTCGTCGGCGACAGCGGGGTCCACACAGACGCCCCGCCCGCCGCCGGCGGCGCGATCTGACCGGACCGTCACGCGCACCTCACCTCACCTCACCGCACAAGGAGAACCACATGCTCATCCGCCCCATCGCCCGTTCCCTGCTGTCCGCGTCCTTCATCCAGGAAGGGCTCGACGCCGTGCGTCACCCCGACCGCCACGTCGCTGCCGCGCGGGTCCCGGCCGACCGCATCGCCGGGCTCGTCGGGCCCGGCGTGCCGCTCACCGACCGCCAGCTGACCACGGCCGTGCGGACGCACGGTGCGCTCACCCTCGCCGCTGGTGCGGCTCTCGCCCTCGGCAAGGCACCACGGACGGCAGCGCTGCTCCTCGCGGTCCTCACGGTGCCGCTCGCGGTCGCCGACGAGCCGTTCAGCGGTGGCGACGACCGCCGCGAGCGCACGACGCTGTTCGCCCGTCGGCTCGGCGCGGTCGGTGCAGCCCTGCTCGCGGGCCTCGACCGCGAGGGACGGCCGGGGTTCGCGTGGCGCGTCGAGCACGCCCGCAAGAAGGTCAACCACTGACGTCCCTCCACGAGCCGGGCAGGCCGGTGCCCTAGCCTGTGAGCATGACCGCGCCTGCCCCGCTCACCTCCCCGCCCGACGCCGATCTGTGGCCCGCGCCGACGGTCGCCCCCGCGCCCGGCAGGCTCGATGCGCTCGTCGACGTCCCCGGGTCGAAGTCGCTCACGAACCGGTACCTCGTCCTCGCGGCGCTGGCCGACGGACCGGGCCGGCTGCGGGGCGCGCTCCGCAGCCGGGACACCGACCTCATGGTCGCTGCCCTGCGTGCCGTGGGTGTGGGCATCACTGAGGGCGCGGAGCCGGGCGAGTGGCGGATCGAGCCGGGCGCCCTCACCGGTGGGGCCTCCGTCGACTGCGGTCTCGCGGGGACGGTCATGCGCTTCTTCCCGGCGGTCGCCGCGCTCGCGGCCGGCAGTGTCGCGCTCGACGGTGACCCCGGCGCGCGGGTCCGCCCGATGGGGCCCGTCATCGACGGGTTGCGTGGGCTCGGCGTGCGCGTCGACGACGAGGGGCGGGGGCTGCTGCCGCTCGTCGTGCACGGGACCGGCCGCGTGCCGGGGGGACGGGTCAGCGTCGACGCGTCGGCGTCCAGCCAGTTCGTCTCGGGGCTGCTGCTCGCCGCCGCCCGGTTCGACAGCGGCCTCGTCCTCACCCACACCGGTGCGACCCTGCCGAGCGTGCCCCACATCGACATGACCGTCGACGTCCTGCGGGAAGCCGGCGTCGAGGTGGACACCTCGGAGCCGCTCACCTGGTCCGTGCGCCCGGGACCCATCCGCGCCAGGGACGTGCGGGTCGAGCCGGACCTGTCGAACGCCGGTCCCTTCCTCGCGGCTGCGCTCGTCGTCGGGGGCACCGTCCGGGTCCCGGGGTGGCCGACGAGCACCACGCAACCCGGCGCCATGATGCCGGACCTCCTCACCGCGATGGGTGCCAGCGCACGGCAGGACGGCGACGTGCTGTCCGTGACAGGCACCGGTGCGATCTCGGGGATCGACGTCGACCTCCACGAGGCGGGTGAGCTCGCACCCACGATCGCTGCGCTCGCCGCTCTCGCCGACTCCCCCAGCCGGCTGCGTGGGATCGCGCACCTGCGCGGCCACGAGACGGACCGGTTGGCCGCCCTGGCCACGGAGATCTCCCGGCTGGGCGGTCGCGCCGAGGAGACGAGCGACGGGCTGACGATCACGCCCGCACCCCTGCACGGGGGCCGGGTGCGCACGTACCACGACCACCGCATGGCGACTGCGGGCGCGATCCTCGGACTGCGCGTGCCGGGGGTCCTCGTCGAGAACGTCGGCACGACCGCCAAGACCCTGCCGGGGTTCACGCAGATGTGGGACGCGATGCTCGGCAGCGCCGCTGCTCCTGGGCCCCAGGTGGGTACAGACGGCGCTGCGACCGCGGGAACGGCGGGCTGACGGCCGTGGCAGGTCGCGCGAAGGACGAGTCGGACTTCCACCAGCGCCCGAGCAAGCGTGGCACACGGCCCCGCACGAAGACGCGTCCCGACCACGAGGACGCCGTCTCGGGTCTCGTCACGGGTGTCGATCGTGGCCGGTACACGCTCCTCGTCGACGAGGACGGCCCCGACGAGCACACGATCACCGCCATGAAGGCACGCGAGCTCACCCGCCAGCGCGTCGTGTGCGGGGACCGCGTGGACGTCGTCGGGGACACCTCGGGCGACGCCGGGACCCTCGCCCGCATCGTGCGGATCACCGAGCGCACCACCGTCCTGCGGCGCACGGCCGACGACACCGACCCGTTCGAACGCATCATCGTCGCCAACGCGGACCAGCTCGTCATCGTCACCGCGCTCGCCGACCCCGAGCCCCGCACCCGCATGATCGACCGGTGCGTCGTCGCCGCGTACGAGGCCGGGATGGACGTCCTGCTGTGCCTCACCAAGGCGGACCTCGCCTCGCCGGACGCCTTGCGGGCGCTCTACGAGCCGATCGGCGTCAGTGTCGTCACGACCCAGCAGGCGCCCGACGGGACGATCACGCCCCTCGAGACGGTCCGGGACGCGCTCGCCGGCCGGACCTCGGTGTTCGTGGGGCACTCGGGCGTGGGAAAGTCCACCCTCGTCAACGCGCTCGTACCCGGCGCACGCCGGTCGGTCGGCGTCGTCAACGACGTCACGGGACGCGGCCGCCAGACCTCGACCTCGGCCGTCGCGCTGCGCCTCCCCGAGCACGACGGGGAGCGCGGCTGGGTGATCGACACACCCGGTGTGCGCTCGTTCGGGCTCGCGCACGTCCAGATCGAGAACCTCCTCGCGGCGTTCGACGACCTCGACGAGGTCGCCGCCGCGTGCCCCCGCGGGTGCACGCACCTCGAAGGCTCCCCCGACTGCGCCCTCGACGACTGGGTCGCGGCCGTCGACGCCGCTCCCGAGCAGCAGTCGGCGCGGGCCGCACGCCTCGACTCGTTCCGCCGACTGCTCACCGCGCGTTCCTGACCGCCTCCGACGTGGAGCCCGGCCGCACCGATACGGTGAGTCCCATGAGCCCTCGATCGGTATACGACGACGACCTGCGACTCGCCCTCGTGCTGGCCGACCAGGTCGACTCCCTGACGATGTCCCGGTTCAAGGCCCTCGACCTGCACGTGGAGTCCAAGCCGGACGCGACGCCGGTGACCGACGCGGACCGCAGCGCGGAGGAGATCATCCGCGGGCAGCTCAGCCGCTCCCGGGGGCGGGACGCCATCGTCGGTGAGGAGTTCGGCACGACGGGCCACAGCTCCCGGCGCTGGATCATCGACCCCATCGACGGGACGAAGAACTTCGTCCGCGGCGTGCCGGTGTGGGCCACGCTCATCGCGCTGGCCGAGGGCGACGACGTCGTCGTCGGGGTGGTGAGCGCGCCGGCGCTCGGGCGACGCTGGTGGGCGGCGAAGGGAACCGGCGCCTGGACAGGGCGATCGCTCGCGCACGCGACCCGGCTGCGGGTCTCCGGGGTCAGGGAGCTCGCTGACGCGTCGGTGTCCTACTCCAGCCTGTCCGGCTGGGAGGAGCGGGGCATGCTCCCGGGCTTCCTCGACGTCTCGCGCCAGGCCTGGCGCACCCGCGCCTACGGTGACTTCTGGTCGTACATGCTCGTCGCCGAGGGGGCGGTCGACGTCGCGATGGAGCCGGAGCTCGCCCTGTACGACATGGCGGCGCTCGTGCCGATCGTCACCGAGGCCGGCGGACGCTTCAGCTCGCTCGCGGGCGTCGACGGGCCGCACGGCGGGGATGCGCTCGTCTCCAACGGCCTGCTGCACGACGAGGTGCGCGCCGTCCTGGGCGACCCCACTCCGTAGGGCGCGCCGCGTCCGCGGCTCACGCCCGAGGGATGCTGCCGAGCTCCGACGTGTCGTACCACAGCAGGTCCCGCTCGGTGAGGCGCTCCATCGCGGCCTCGTCCCCCGCCATGACCGCTTGGACGTCCGTCGCGGCCTCGGGCTCGTCGACGTGCGCGCACACGACGAGCACGTCGGCGACCGGCTCGCGGATCTCGACGGCGCTGAGCGGGACCTCGTCCTCCTCCGCGCCGGGGTCCTGCGCGGCGGGTCCCACGAGGGTGTCCGGCACGTCGACGGACAGCACGAGGCGCAGCCACGGGACCGACGGGTCGGCAGCGATGGCGAGGAGGGAGTCGTCTGCCGCGAACATCTGGGCGACGTACTCGACCTCCTCGAGGTCCTCGACGCCCTCCGCGGCGAGCGCCCGGACGAGGGCCGGCGTCGCGGCGTGGGCGCGACGGGGCTGCAGGTCGAGCCGTCCGCGGCGGAGGGCGTCGAGCTCGTCGAGCGTCGCGGGCAGGTAGAGGCGCATGGGCCTAGTCTGCCACCCGTCCGTCGCGGGCCGGGGCCGAGCGCACTGACCGCTGACCTAGCGCGCCACGCGTCGATCGCCAGCCGGTGAGCGCCCGGCCGGGGCCAACGCATCCGCGCCACCAGCCCCGTCGGCCGTCCCACCGGCGGCGGCGCGCACCCGGTCGGCGATCGCCTGCACCCCCTGCCGGACAGCGGAGCCCGGCGCGTGCTCGACGAGGGTGCGACCGGCGAGGACTGCGGCGTCGCACACCGCCTGGTCCTCCGGGACGAAGAGTGCGTCGTTGACGCTCGCATAGCGGTACAGCGCGTCCCGCACGAGCGCCGCCGGACGCGGACCGACCGCGGAGGCACGGAGCCTGTTGACGACGACCACCCGCTCGGTGAGATCTGCGACGCCGCAGTCCCGGAGGTCGTCGAGGGCGCGGACGAGGCGCTGGATGCCCACCGGACCCGCACTGCCGACCACGACGATCGTGTCCGCTGCCGACAGCGCAGCGAGGGTCGCGCCGTTGCGCTGCGGCGCGCGGGTGTCGTACGAGAGCATCTCGTCGCTCTCGATGCCGAAGCCGCAGTCGACGACGGTCCACCGGGCCAGTGACCGCGCAGCCTCCCAGAGCGCCTCGAGGGAGGCAGGGTGCACCTCCGGCCAGCGCGACGGGCGCGCGATGCCGGTGAGCACCCGCAGCCGCGGGGAGATCTCGGGGGCGAGGCGCGCGAGCACCGCGACATCGAGACCGCCCTGGGCCGCGGCGCGGCTGGCTACGGCGATCCCCGCGGACTCGTCGAGCATCCCGCTCATCTGAGCGAGGGATCCGGAGTAGGTGTCGGCATCGACGAGCAGGGTCCGGTCACCGGTCGCTGCCGCGGCGCCGCCGCCTCTGCGCATCCGTGCTCGGGGGCGCCCCGGGCCGGCCGCGAGCTCCGCGGCGAGGTTGAGGGCGACGGTTGATCGTCCAGGGGCTCCCGTCGGGCCCCACACGGCGACGACGCGGCCAGGGGTCTCGGTCGCAAGGTCCACCGTCCCGACCTGGTCCGCGTCGCGGACGGTGAACGACGGCCACGCGGTGTGCTCGAGGCCGTCCGCACCCGGTCGCGCGCCGTGGACCGCGCCCGTGGCTCCGGTCGTGGCAGGTCCGGCTGCAGCGAGCGCACGCACGGACTCCACGAGAGCGCTCTCGACGTCGGCAGCGACGAGAACAGCGTCGGCCCCGAGGGCCGCGAGCCGGCCCGGCGCAACGTCGTCCGCTCCGTCGACGAGCCCGATCACCCGGAGACCGTCGGCGCGCAGCGCCGAGACGACGGGCCGGTCGAGTCCATCGAGGTCGGCGGAGACGACCGCGATCACGCCCAGCCCGGACGCTGCGGCGGCGAGCAGCTCGGGGACGTCGGCGCACCGACGCGTGACGTCGAGCCCGGCTCCTGGGTGCGCGAGCACACTCACGACCGTGCCCTCGAGGGCACCGCGCACGCAGCACAGGACGGTCGTCGGGGGCCGGACGGCCGAGGGCGTCATCCGTCGATCCCGGGCACCGGCATGACCGAGACGGATCCGTCGGACGACAGCGCGGAGAGCACGTCGGGGAGGTCGCGGGTGGGCACAAGGACGTGGATCGTCCGGGCCCCGCCCGCGACGAGCGACCCACCCCGTTCCTCCCCGAGCTCAGCCACGACGAGCGCTTCGGCAAGGAGCGCAGGTTCGAGCCCGGCGCCCGTCGCGCGGTCCGCCGCCGGGACGAACCACAGGTCGACGAGCGCCCCGGTGACGACGCTCGAGGAGAGCGCGCCACCGACCGGGACCGCCACGGCGCGCATCTCGAGGTCCGCCTGCCTGCCCACGGCGGACCGCGCGAGCAGCTCCCGCTCTCCGACGGTCCGCAGCGCGACGAGGTCGGCGGGCACGTCCTGCGCGGCGGTGTAGTAGAGGTCCGTCTGGTCGCCCAGCCGCACGTCGACGACGACGAGGTCCTCCGGTCGGACGGGCTCGCCCGGCACGATCGTCGCGTCGACGGCGTACACGGCCACCGTCCGCGCAGCGTCGGACACGGCCCAGGACCCCAGCGCGACGGAACCCACGACGAGGAGGACGCCCACCCCGAGCCGGGGGTCTCGCCACCCGGGTCGTCGCAGGCGCGGTGCGACGGGCGCGGGGCGGTCGAGCAGGGCAGCGGCTCTCTCGGGCATGAACGAGATCCTGTCGTCAGGGAGCGGGCGCGACGCGCGGCAGGCGCCGGGCTGGGGCACATCCTGCCCGTTTTCCGCAGGTCGTGCACCTGCCTGTGGACACGCGGAACACCTGCGTGCGATCGTGCAAAACTGGGGGCATGGCTGCTCGATTCCTCACCCTTGCCGATGTCACGGAGGCACTCAACATCTCTGCGGCCCAGGCGTACGCGCTCGTGCGGAGCGGTGAGCTCCCCGCCATCCAGGTCGGCGGTCGCGGCCAGTGGCGCGTCGAGACCGTCGAGCTCGAGGCGTACATCCAGCGGATGTACGCCCAGACCCGAGCGAAGGTCGAAGCGAGCGGGTTCGACGAAGCCTGACGGGGCACCGCCCCACCGCAGGGCCTCGCGTCACCCCGTCGAGCTCACGCAGGTGATCGCGCTGAAGGCGATGACGTCCGCCTCGTCGACCGACGTCCGGACCCGGTCCTCCACGTGCGCGGGGGCGAGGTCGAGGTGATCGCGCCCCACCCGGTTGATCCGACCGAGGTACCTGCGCTCCGGCGTCCCCACCGAGACCACCCGCCGGTCGCGCGCGATCTCACGCAGCGCCCGGCCGAGCGTGACGTCCACGCTGCGCGACGTCGCCGCGTCGACGGGACGTGCTCGCGTTCCTAGCCCGCGCCACACCTCGCCCGCCGCGGTCGGCACGAGGACCTCCCGCCCGCCGGAGACGAGCAGCACCCAGTCCGCATGCACCTCACGGACCTGGCCGTGGATGTCCTGGCCCCCGCGCACGACCACCGACACCGGAGCGCCGAGCACGGCCCGGAGCCGGTCCCGGAGCGTGAGCGTCGCCCACTCCGCACGGGTGAGGTCGGCGACGACGGCGTCCCGCTCGGCGGCGTCGGCCGACTCGAGCTGGCCCGCAAGGTCCGCGAACAACGTCTCCCACCGCATGTCACCAGCGTCGCGTCCCGCACCGCTCGACCCCGAAGTCGTCCACAGGCTGGTACCGGGTGTAGACAGCACGACATGCATCCAGTTTGATCAACACATGCTCACCGCTATCAAACAGCATCAAACAGCACCGAACGCAGCACGACCGCTCGCGGTCGCCGCGCTCGGGACAGCGACGTGCCTCCTCCTGTGCGGCGCGCTCGCGACGCGGCTCACGACGGGGTGGGCAGCACGCGAGACCCTCCTCTCCGGACGCCCGAGCAGCGGGGCGCTCGGCCAGATCGTCGAGCTCCCTCTGCTGGCGTTCGGCGTCGCGATCGCCGCCTGGTGGGCACTGAGCCTGCTTCTCGCGACGGTGACACTTGCCGCTCGGGCGACCGGGGCACGAGCCACCCTCCTGCTGCGGTGCGTGAGCACCTTCGCACCGCGCGCCGTGCAGCGTCTGGCCGTCGCCGGGCTCGGCGCAGGACTCGTGCTGCTCGTCGCCCCGGCCCAGGCCGCCGAGCCCCCGCCGGACCTCGGATGGGTCACGACACCGTCGACAGCCCCAGCCGCGACAGACGCTGCCGCCGACCGCACCACGCCCCAGGAGCCCGGCGGCCCCGCGGGACCGACTCCGGTCGACACCGCCGTCGAGCCCGGGACCACTCCTGCCCTCGCGAACAGTGTGACCGTCGGCGCCGGGGACACGCTGTGGTCCATCGCCCGCGACCACCTCGCGGCCGGTGCCGGCGACGACCAGATCGCCGCCGCATGGCCCGCCTGGTACGCCGCGAACACCGCCACGATCGGCGACGATCCCGACGTCATCCAGGTCGGCCAGATGCTCGTCACCCCGCCCGTCCACCACTGACCGCTCGTGCCCATACCCACCACCCTGCGACCAGGAGCACCGATGACCACGACGACGATGCGCACGCCCAGCCCCACGAGCGCCGGCACGACCCTCCGACCGGAACCCGCCGCGCGGAGCGTCCGGGCTCCACGACGCACCGACTTCGCGGCGGCGAGCGTCAGCCGCGCGCCCCGCCGTCCGCGCGCGAACGGACCACGCGAGTTCAGCCACCGTGCCGGCGGCCCCCTGCAGCCGCGCGACATCGACGCGCCGCGCGCACCCGTGGACCTCGGTGACCCCACCGCCCTGTGCTGTGCCGTCGCGCACGCCGCGATGGAGTCGCTGCGGGGCGTGCGCCCCCTGGCTCAGCTCGCCCGGTCCGTCTCCCCCGAGGTGTTCGACGCCCTGCACGCTCGCGCCCAGGTGAGAGAACAGGCTCGTCGGGCGAGCGGCTCGGACGCACCCGCGCTGCAGAGCAGCTCACGCGTCCGCCGAGCACGCGTCGTCCGCCTCGCACCGGGCGTCGCCGAGGCCGCCGTGGTCGTCGACGACGTCGACCGGGTCCGCGCTGCGGCGCTGCGGGTCGAGGAGCACCGGGGACGGTGGCGCGTCGTCGTGCTCGAGATCGGCTGAGGCGTGCCGCGACGACCGCGCACGCCCGGGCGCTCGCCGAGGCTTCGAGACACGAGAAGGGCGCCCCCACGAGTGGGAGGCGCCCTTCTCGAACCCCGCGGTGCGCCGCGGGACCGTGCTACTGCTTCTTCGTCTGCTTCGCGGCCCGCCGACGTGCCTCACGGTTGCCGGCGTCGCCAGCGGGGGCCGGCGTGCCGTTCTCGCCGGTCGTCTCGGCGATGTCGCCGCCGACCGGGCCGACGGCGTCCTCGCTCGGTGCCGTGTAGCTCAGCGGGACCTTGCGGTCCGGACCGTCGAGGCCCTTAGCGACGAGCACCGGCTCCGCCTCGGTCTGCGCCTGCGCAGCACCTGCGGACCCGAGGGCCGCTCCCGTGGCGCTCGTGGCGGCCGCCGCAGCGCCCGCCGCGGAGACGACGTTCGCCGCCGGCTCGACCTTCACCTCGAGGTTGAACAGGTACGCGACCGACTCCTCCTTGATGGCCTCGGTCATCGCCTGGAACAGGAGGAACCCCTCGCGCTGGTACTCCACGAGCGGGTCACGCTGCGCCATGGCACGCAGACCGATGCCCTCCTTGAGGTAGTCCATCTCGTAGAGGTGCTCGCGCCACTTGCGGTCCAGCACCGAGAGCACCACGCGACGCTCGAGCTGACGCATGTTCTTCTCGCCGAGCTCGGCCTCGCGCGCCTCGTAGGCGTGCTTCGCGTCGGAGAGGACCTCCGTGAGGATGAGGTCGTGCGTGAGCCGCTCGACGCCGCCCGCCTGCTCGACGACCTCGTCGACCTCGATGGACACCGGGTAGACCGCGCGCAGCGCGGTCCACAGGGCCTCGAGGTCCCACTGGTCCGGGTTGCCGGCCGCCGTCGCGCCCTCGACGTACGCCGTGAGGACGTCCGTGATGAAGTGCTGGATCTGCTCGGCCATGTCCTCGCCGCTGAGCACCCGGCGGCGCTCGTCGTAGATGACGGACCGCTGACGGGACAGGACGTCGTCGTACTTGAGGACGTTCTTGCGGATCTCGAAGTTGCGGCTCTCCACCTGGCCCTGCGCGCTCGCGATCCCGCGCGTGACGATCTTCGACTCGAGCGGCATGTCGTCCGGGAACCCCGCACGCTGCATCATCGACTCGGCGAGGCCGGAACCGAACAGGCGCATGAGGTCGTCCTGCATCGACAGGTAGAACCGCGACTCCCCCGGGTCACCCTGACGGCCTGACCGACCACGCAGCTGGTTGTCGATGCGGCGCGACTCGTGCCGCTCGGTGCCCAGGACGTAGAGCCCTCCGAGCTCAGCGACCTCGTCGTGCTCGTCGGACACGGCCTTCTTCGCGGCCTCGAGGGCCTCGGGCCACGCGGCCTCGTACTCCTCGGGCGACTCGGTGGCGTCCAGGCCCCGGGCCGTGAGCGTCTCGATCGCCATGAACTCGGCGTTGCCGCCGAGCATGATGTCCGTCCCACGACCCGCCATGTTCGTCGCGACCGTGACCGCGCCCTTGCGCCCGGCCTGCGCGACGATCGCCGCCTCACGAGCGTGCTGCTTCGCGTTGAGCACCTCGTGCGGGACACCCTGCTTCTTGAGCTTCGCCGACAACAGCTCCGACTTCTCGACGCTCGTCGTCCCGACGAGGACCGGCTGGCCCTTCGCGTGGCGCTCGACGATGTCCTCGACGACGGCGTTGAACTTCCCGTCCTCGTTCTTGTAGACGAGGTCGGGCTGGTCGATGCGCTGCATCGTGCGGTTCGTCGGGATCGGCACGACACCCAGCGAATAGGTGCCCTGGAACTCCGCAGCCTCGGTCTCGGCCGTACCGGTCATGCCGGCGAGCTTGGAGTACAGACGGAAGTAGTTCTGCAGCGTGATCGTGGCGAGGGTCTGGTTCTCGGCCTTGATGGCCACACCCTCCTTGGCCTCGATCGCCTGGTGCATGCCCTCGTTGTAGCGGCGACCGGCGAGGATGCGCCCGGTGTGCTCGTCGACGATGAGGACCTCGCCCTTGATGACGACGTAGTCCTTGTCCCGCTTGAACAGCTCCTTCGCCTTGATGGCGTTGTTGAGGAACCCGATGAGCGGGGTGTTGAGGGACTCGTAGAGGTTGTCGATGCCGAGGTAGTCCTCGACCTTCGCGATGCCGGGCTCGAGGACGCCGACGGTGCGCTTCTTCTCGTCGACCTCGTAGTCCTCCTCGGCGACGAGGCGACGCGCCACGCGCGCGAACTCGCCGTACCACTTGTTGATGTCACCCGAGGCAGGACCGGAGATGATGAGCGGGGTCCGCGCCTCGTCGATGAGGATCGAGTCGACCTCGTCGACGATCGCGAAGTGGTGACCGCGCTGGACGAGGTCGTCGGTCGACCACGCCATGTTGTCGCGGAGGTAGTCGAAGCCGAACTCGTTGTTCGTGCCGTAGGTGATGTCCTTGGCGTACTGCTCCCGGCGCTCGGCCGGGGTCTGACCGGAGAGGATGCACCCCGTGCTCATGCCGAGGAACCGGAACACCCGGCCCATGAGCTCGCTCTGGTAGCGGGCGAGGTAGTCGTTGACCGTGACGACGTGGACGCCCTCGCCGGTGAGCGCGTTGAGGTAGGCCGGCAACGTCGCCACGAGGGTCTTGCCCTCACCGGTCTTCATCTCGGCGATGTTGCCGAGGTGGAGCGCGGCACCGCCCATGAGCTGGACGTCGAAGTGGCGCTGGCCGAGAGTGCGTCGCGCCGCCTCCCGGACGGTGGCGAACGCCTCGGGCAGGAGGTCGTCGAGGCTGGCGCCGTCCGCGAGCCGCTCCTTGAAGCGTTCGGTCTCCTCACGCAGCTCGATGTCGGTGAGCGCCTCGAAGCTCTCCTCCAGCGCGTTGACCTGCTTCGCCAGTCCGGACAACTTCTTGACAATCCGGCCCTCGCCGAAGCGCAGGACCTTCTCGAGGATCGCAGCCACGCAGTACTCCCGATTCGAGTGTTTCGTTCATCGACCGAACCCGAGTGGCTCAGACGGCGTACATCGACCCATCGTAGGCGAGGCGGGGTGCTCCACGTCACGCCCGTCCAGGGCAAGGCCCACCGGACCCGCGAGGTCGCCACGGCCACGCACGTCGATGCCGCCCAGCCCGAGCCATCCCGCCAGGACCGCGAGCTCCTGGGCGAGCAGTGCGGGGGTCAGCGGTGTCGCGAACTCCTCCCCGTACGCGGCGAGCACCTGCAGCACCCCCGCCGCACGGTCGGCCTTGAGGTCGACGCGCGCCGTGATGCGCTCCCCCTCGAGGAAGGGCAGGACGTAGTAGCCGAACCGGCGCTCGTGGGCCGGCACGTAGATCTCGATGCGGTAGTGCGTCCCGAAGAGCTCCGCGAGGCGGCGGCGCTCGAACACGAGGGGGTCGAACGGGCTGAGGAGGGTCGCTGCTCGAGCGGCCCGCGGCGTGCGCGCGTCGCGGTGCAGGAAGGTCTGACGGTCCCACCCACGCACCGCGACGGCCTCGATCACCCCGGCCTCGACGAGCTCGGCGAGGGCGGTGCGCGTCGCGGGCCCGCGCAGGCGGAAGTAGTCCGCGAAGCACCGCACCGTGCCGACCCCGTGGGCACGCGCACCGATCTCGAGCAGACCGCGCACGGCGTCCTCGTCGGACGGCTCGGGGGCGTCGAGGAGGGACGCCGGCAGGACGCGCTCGGCCAGGTCGTACCGGCGCTGGAACGCGGCGTCCCGCCCGGCCGAGGCGACCTCTCCGGTGAAGAAGAGGAGCTCGAGCGCGCGCTTGGCAACCGACCACCTCCACCCCCACGCCGTGCTGTCCCGCTCGTGGGAGGTCGTGAGGAGGCGCTCCACCTCGGACGCGGTGACGGGACCGAGGTCACGCACGATCGCGCGGACCTCGCGGACCTCTGCGCTGTGCGCGAGCTCCGTCCCGCTGATCGTCGCCCACGCCTGCGTCTGGTAGCGGCGGCGGCGCCAGACGAGGAGCGCGTACGTCTCGGGCGAGACGTACGAGGCCTCGTGGGCCCAGTACTCGACGAGCCGCCGAGGCGCGCTGCGCGTCGCCCGGTCGAGCAGACCGGTGTCGTACGGACCCAGCCGGGAGTACAGGGGCATGAGGTGAGCGCGTGCCAGGACGTTCACGGAGTCGATCTGCAGCACGCCGATGCGGTCGACCACCTGCTGCACGCCGCGCATCGTCACCCGGCCCGGGCGTCGGACCGTTGCCAGCCCCTGGGCCGCGAGCGCGGTGCGCCGCGCCTGCCCGGCCGTCAGGGTGCGTGAGGTCGGCACGGTGGTCCTCCGTCGTCGGTCCGGCACGGCACGGCGCACGGCCCGGGACCTGTGGTCCCGGGCCGTGCACGTCGGTCCTGCTGCTCACCCGTGCGCGGTGCGTGTATCGCCCCGCACGGGTCCGGCGGTCAGCTCGCGGCGGGCGAGGCGTCCCCGGTGGACGTCCCGCACGACGTGTCGAGCGCGATGACTCCGTAGGTCCAGCCGCGGCGGCGGTACGCCACCGACGGGCGGGAGGTCTCGGCGTCGATGAAGAGGAAGAAGTCGTGCCCGACCATCTCCATCTCGTACAGCGCGTCGTCGATCGACATCGCCTGGGCGCTGTGGAGCTTCTGACGGATCACGACGGGCGAGTCGCCCAGCTGGATCTCGACCTCGTCCCCGGGCTCGACGGGAACCGTCGGCGGGGCGGGCACCGGCACCGGCTCCGGGACGTAGGGGCGCACGTCAGCGGTGTCGGCAGGGGTCGGGTTGCGGAACTTGTTCTTGCGGCGGTCCTGCGCTCGCCGGAGACGCTCGTTGAGCTTGTTCACAGCGAGGTCGAGCGCACCGAAGCGGTCGTCCGCGGCTGCCTCGGCGCGGATCACAGGTCCCTTGTCACGGACGGTCAGCTCGACGCGTTCGCGGATGCCGGACTGGCGGGGGTTGTTCTCGTGGGTGACCTCGACATCGACGCGCTGTGCCGTGGGGGCGAGGTGCTCGACCTTCGCGAGCTTGTCCTCCACGTGCTGGCGGAACCGGTCGGCCACCTCGGTGTGACGTCCGACAACAACAATCTCCATGTGATCCTCCTGGGGGGAGTGGGGGCGCTCACGCGCCCGACGGTCAGCTGGGCGGCACCCGCACGGGCGCCTGGGTCCGTACCACCTCCTCCGTCGTGAGATCTGTCTACAGGCTATCCCTCATCCGGTCTCCCGTGCAGGAGTTCACCGGGTGTTTGTGGTGGTCGTGGCGCTGTTCCGGGTGCGCGGCACGTCGCGGAGCCCCCGGGCGGCGGGGTGGCGGCCAGGACCAGGGCCGCCACGACGTGCCCACCCGACGCGGTGATCGCACGCGCGCACTCGGCGAGCGTGGCACCCGTGGTGAGCACGTCGTCCACGAGGACGCAGCCCGCACCGTCGAGCGACGCCCGCGCGGTGGGCCGGACCGTGCGCGAGACGTTGCGGGCGCGCGCACGGGAGCCCAGACCCACCTGGTCGCGGACGGCGAGGAGCCCCGCCCGCTGAGCCAGACCCCGGGCGAACGGCAGGCCGGTGCCGTCAGCCACCGCGCGCGCCAGCTCCACCACGGGCTCACGTCCCCGCCGACGACGGGCTGCACCGCTCGAGGGGACCGCCAGGACTCGCAGCCCACGGGTCCCGAGGTCTGCCGCGACGTCCTCGGCGACGCGCAGCATCACCGCGCGCAGGTGCCGCGAGAGGTCCGTACGGCCGTGATCCTTCCAGGCCACCACGACGTCGCGCACCGGACCCGTGTAGTCCGTGGCGGCCCAGACGGGCCACCGGGCGGCGCCATCCATCGCGTCGAGGCGCGCTGCACCGTGCTCCACGCGTCGCGGCGGCTCGGCGAACCGGCGACGGCAGCGCCCGCACAGGACGACGTCGTGCTCGCCGCACCCCGCGCACGCGAGCGGGACGACCACCCGCGCGAGCTCCCGCAGGACGTGGACCGGTGCGGGCGCGGGGGCGGCAGGGTGAGCAGGCAGGTGCATCCGGTGAGTCTTCCCGCGCCGCGACCGCAGGCGCGGGCTGCGCGGGCACGATGTGGACCCTGGGCTGCGCCGACGCACTGTGGAGGACGGGCACGGTCGACCGGCGGCCGCGGGTGTCAGCCGGGGTAGGCAGGCAGGCGCGCGCCGGTGACCACGGTCGACCATGTGGCACCTGTGCTCGACCGGCTGAGCAGCTCGTCGTCGGCCGTGGCGAGGTACACCGACCTCGTCCCGCGCCCCGCGGCGATCCACTCGGTCCCGGCCACGCTGGACAACGCTTCCGAGCGGCCGGCCAACGGCACGACGTGGACCGTGGGCATGCCGGACGTCGCGCCGCGTGCCAGGACCCCGACCGTCGACTCGTCGAGCCACACCACCTGGCGCGAGCCCAGGACGGGAGCGCCGATGGTCAGGGCCTCCGACAGGCGCAGGGGCAGCTGCGAGTCGTCGTCGCGCACGATCGCCGCGACGTCGATCTGCGTCGACCCGTCCACGGTCGAGATCACGGCCACCCGGGCACCGTCGTGCGAGACGCGCACGGCATCGACCGTCCGGTCCGTCAGCCAGTCACCCGTGACGTTCACCCGCTCGCCCTCGGGCGCGACGGCGACCAACCCCGCGCCACGTCCGGAGTCAGCCGTCCACACCCATCCGAAGCGGTCGACGGACGGGGCCGCGAGGTTCGTTCCCGTCACGAGCGTCGTCGAGGCTCTCGACGACGTGGGCAACGTCTTGATCGACCCGGT
Source organism: Sanguibacter sp. Z41_6 (assembly GCF_059621145.1). Classification (NCBI taxonomy): domain Bacteria; kingdom Bacillati; phylum Actinomycetota; class Actinomycetes; order Micrococcales; family Sanguibacteraceae; genus Sanguibacter; species Sanguibacter sp. Z41_6. The sequence goes on from NZ_JCAQIF010000005.1 coordinate 99,878, forward strand.
GCCCTCTCGGTACACACCGCCCGCGCCGTCAGCCGAGACGGCCAGTGCCGTGACGTCGACGCCGGTGAGCGGGAGCATGTCCGGGACGGGCTCGAGCGCGCCCGACCTCACCTCGCTCACGACGCCGGCCTCGTCGAGCACCCAGGGCAGCCCGACGGGGATGGGATCGCGCTGGAGGGTCACCCGCTCCCCCAGCGCGAGCGGGACACCCCGTACGGTGATCTGCACGGCCCGTACACCTGGCAGCCGCAGGAGGACCGCCTCGAACTGCGCCTGGAGCAGGGAGCGCTTGGCTGGCAGGAGGGCGAGCACCTCCTGGGTGAGGTCGACGCTCGCCACCGCGTCGTTGACGGTCACCGAGTCGACGACGAGCTGCGTGCCCTTCGGGATGAACACGTCGACCGAGTCACGCAGCCACTCGGACGGGCCGCCCAGGAGCCCTTGGACGGCATAGGTCTCCGTCTTGCTCCCCGGGTACCAGCGGACCTCCGGCACGAGGATCTCGCCGTCCCGGGTCGGGAAGTACAGGGACGTCGCGCGATACGTCGACGTGAAGATCGGCGTCGAGACGAACGTGCCGTCCTCGACGGCGACGATGCGCCACTGGTCGGCCGCGTCCTGCTCGAGGCTGAACAGCAGATCCTGTGTCGCACCCGTCGGTGCCTCCGTGAACCGACCCTCACCGTCGATGGTGGACGTCACGCCCACCTGCCAGCTGATGACCGCGGTACGGACCGGCGCCCCGGCGTCCGGGCCGACAGACTCCTCCACCAGCTCCTCCGGGGGCGCGGCCGGGTCGTCCTCCGCAGGGCCCGAGACCTGGACGAGGTCCGGTGCATCCGCGTAGACGGTCGTGCGGGCCGAGGGGTCCCACGTCTGCGCGGTCTCGCTGGCGAGGAACTCCCGCGCGGTGCTCCAGTCCTCGTAGGGGCCACCCGCCTGCGCGTTGAGGAACTCCTCGACGATGACGAGCGGGCTCGCGTCGAGGGTGGGCCCGTAGACCTGGGGGAAGATCGGGCCGACGACGCTCTCGGCGACCTCGCCGCGCTGGACGGGCCCGTCGAGCGGGATCTGCGCACAGCCTGCGACCACTCCCACGGCGAGGACCGCCGCCACCGCCCCGGCCACGACCCGGCGCACGCTGCCGCGCCGCGTCGGAGCGCCCCGGGCCGGCAGTCCGTGGAGCGGTCGGTCGAGTCTGCGCAGGACGGTCATGGGTGTGCCTCGGGCGGGGCGTCGGGGACGGTCGGGCGATCAGCGGGACGGGTCCGGGGGCCCGCCGCGACAGGGTCGGCGAGGCGGGACCCGTCCGCCGGGTCGTGGGGCAGGTCGTCGACGTTCGGGAGGGTGGAGGGGCCGTGCTCGTCCAGGTCGCCGCTCCGGGTCTCCGGGACGTCGGCCGACCGTTCCGGGACGAGCGGCAAGGGGGAACGGGTGAGCACGATGCCCGCCCTGCGCGGCAGCGTGAGGCGGAACGACGCACCCTGCCCCGGTCGTCCCCACGCCTCGAGCCACCCCCCGTGCAGCAGGGCGTCCTCGAGGGAGATCGCGAGGCCGAGGCCCGTCCCGCCGCTCGTCCGGGCGCGAGCGGGGTCGGCACGCCAGAACCTGTCGAAGACGTGCTCCACCTGGTCCCGCGCCATCCCGATCCCGAAGTCGCGCACCCGGACGACGACCGCGGTCGCGTCCCCCGTGACCCGGACCTCGACGGGCCCGCCGTCAGCGTGCTCGATCGCGTTGACGAGGAGGTTGCGCACGATCCGCTCCACGCGCCGGGGGTCGATGTCCGCGGTCACCGGGCCGTCGTCCTGCTCGACGCTCAGCCAGACGCCCTTGCGCTCAGCCAGCGGCAGGGCATGGTCGAGCGCGGCGCCGACCACGTCCCGCAGGTCGCGGGCCTCCGCGTCGAGCACCGCGGCCCCCGCGTCGAAGCGACTGATCTCGAGCAGGTCGACGAGCAGGTCCTCGAAGCGGTCGAGCTGCGTGGCGAGCAGCTCCGCGGACCGCTTGGCCACGGGGTCGAGAGCCTCGCGGCTGGCGTAGATCATCTCGCTCGCCATCCGGACGGTCGTGAGCGGTGTGCGCAGCTCGTGCGAGACGTCGGAGACGAACCGTCGCTGCACGGTCGACAGCGCGTCGAGCCGCTCGATCTGGTCCTGCAGGCTGCCCGCCATCTCGTTGAACGACCGCGCGAGGGTCGCCATCTCGTCCTCGCCCCGGACGGGCAGACGCTCGTCCAGGTGTCCGTCCGCGAGCCGCTCGGCAACCTCGGCAGCCCGTTGCACGGGCTTGACCGCCTGCCGGGTGACCATCGCGGACAGCACGGCGAGGAGTGCGAGGAGCACAGCACCCGCGATGCCGAGCACGCCCTGCATGAACTCGAGGGTCTCCTGCTCCGGCTCCAGCGAGTACAGGTAGTACAGCTCGAAGGTCCCCGCTGCGGGCACGTCCACCGTGGAGCCCACGATGACCCCGGGCTCGGGGCCGTCCGAGGACGGGATCGCCACGGACTGCCACTGCTGCTCGACGCCCTCCTCCGTCGCACGGCGCAGGGCGGGGGTGATGAGGTCGCTGAGCTGCGGGGCGGTGCTGATGTCGAGGACGGACACGGGCGCCGTGTTCCCGGAGGCCCGCAGGAGGAAGATCTCGCGACCTGCCGACCCCCCGGCCTGGAGCGCGGGGATGACGTCGTTGAGCAGCTGCTGGACCTGTGGTGCGGTGGACGCGGTGGTGGAGTTGAAGTTCGCCTGCGCCTGCACCGTCGACCGCCTGCTCTCCTCGAGCACCCGGATGATCCGTTGCTCGAACAGCCCGTCACGGATCGTGCTGGACAAGGACACGCTGAGGAGCGCGACAGACACGATCCCGATGGCGAGCGTCGTGGAGATGACGCGCAGCTGGAGCGAGGACCGCCATGCGCGGGTGATCTGCCGGGTGCGTCGACGAACCCACGCCCATGCCCGCCGGGCGGCGCGCACGGGAGCAAGACGTCGACGGCTCATGAGGGTGCGGCACCAGCCTTGTATCCGACGCCACGGACCGTGAGCACGATCTCGGGGTTCTCGGGGTCGTGCTCGATCTTCGACCGCAGCCGCTGGACGTGGACGTTGACGAGGCGGGTGTCCGCCGCGTGACGGTACCCCCACACCTTCTCGAGGAGCACCTCGCGGGAGAAGACCTGCCAGGGCTTGCGGGCCAGTGCGACGAGGAGGTCGAACTCGAGCGGCGTGAGCGGGATGACGACGCCCTCGCGCAGGACCCGGTGACCCGTCACGTCGATCTCCAGGTCCCCGATGGTCAGGCGTTCCGGCGCGGGCTCGTCCGTCCGCCGCAGCCGGGCACGGATCCGTGCGACGAGCTCCTTGGGCTTGAAAGGCTTCGAGATGTAGTCGTCGGCCCCGGACTCGAGCCCTTGCACGACGTCGACGGTGTCGCTGCGTGCCGTGAGCATGATCACGGGGACGACCGACTCGGCACGGATCTCCCGGCACACCTCGGTGCCGTCCTTGCCCGGCAGCATGAGGTCGAGCAGGACGATGTCCGGCGACGACGACCGGAACGCGGCCAGGGCGCTGTCGCCGTCGGCGCAGAAGAACGGCTCGAACCCCTCGCTGCGCAGGACGAGCCCGATCATCTCTGCGAGCGCCGTGTCGTCGTCAACCACCAGCACGCGTGACTTCATGCCGCTATCCTGCCACCTCCTCATCCGCGCAGCGGGTGCGCGTGGCACGATGGATGGGGCGCACGCCAAGATCACCCGAGGACCGGACGCGGGGCGCACCGCACGCCCCGCGACCCGCAGCACCCGCTCACGCTCCCAGCGAGCGCACCACGTACCTGAGGCACCGACAGCGAGAGGCCGCACCGATGACGACGCCCGAGGACCCCCAGGCCCCTGACCCGGCGCCGTTCACGCCGCCCTCGCCGGCACCGGGATACCCCGCAGGGACGAGCGGCGCACCGTCCTCCGGGGACGCCCCCGCCCCCGCCCCCGCCCAGCCTCGGTTCGGCCAGTACGCGCCGCCCGGAGGACCTCTGAGCGCGCAGAAGCCCGACAGCGGCTCCTACCCGCCCGCTCCGGCGAGCGGGTGGCAGTCGCAGCCGTCCCCGTACGGCGCGCCCGTGGGTTTCGGTGGCCCCGCCTTCCGTGCCCCCGCGGCCAAGCCCGGGATCATCCCGTTGCGCCCGCTCAGCCTCGGTGAGATCTACGACGGGGCGTTCGGTGCGATCCGGAGCAACCCCAAGGTCATGCTCGGGGTCGTGGCGCTCGCCATCGCCGTCGCGACGATCCTCGCGGCCCTCGCCGGGTACGCGGTCGCCCCCACCGTCAACGACTGGCTCGCAGGGGCCGTCGCCGACATCGATCCCGACGGTCTGCTCACGGTCGACGACTTCGGCCCTGGTCTGTCCGTCACGCTCCTGACGACCATCGCGGTGTACCTCGCATCCGTCGTCACCACCGGGCTGCTCATCGTCGCCATCGGACGGGCCGTCATCAACCGTCCCTACACCGCGGCCGACCTGTGGGCCGAGGTGCGCGGCAAGGTCGGCGGCCTGCTCGTCATCTCGATACTGCCCACCGTGGCGATCTCCGTCGTCGTGTTCGTGGTCGTCCTCCTCGTCGCGCTCGTGGGTGCCACCCTCGGCTCCGGGCCGGCCGCCGTGCTCATGCTGCTCGCCGTCGTCGGTCTCGTCGCCCTCGCGGTCTGGGTGGCGATGCGCGTCCTGCTGGCGCCCGCCGCGTACGTGCTCGAGAAGCAGGGTGTCGTCTCGGCGTTCAAGCGGGCCTGGACACTGAGCCGCGGATCGTTCTGGCGGCTCCTGGGCATCTACGTGCTCTCGAACCTCATCGTCAACGTCGTCGTCGGGATCATCGCCGTGCCGGGCACGATCATCTCGAGCCTCGTGTTCGCGGACGGGGGCATCGGTGCCCTCGCGGTGAGCATCGCCTTCAACGTCGTCGCGTACACGATCACGACGGCGTTCCTCTCCGCGGTGGTCGCGCTTCTCTACATCGACGTGCGCATGCGGCGTGAGGGCCTGGACGTCGAGCTCGCTGCGGCGGCTGACGGGGTCTGATGCTGCTCCGGGACGTCCCCGTCGACCCGGACGCGCTGCGGGCACGGCACTGGTTGCTCGACGAGCTCGCGGACCCGGTGTACCACGAACCACCGAACCTCATGGATCTCGTGATCGACTGGTTCCTCGGGCTCTTCGCGGACGTCTCCATGCTCGGCATCAGGGGGCCGTGGGCCGCTCTCGTCATCGTCCTCATCGTCCTGTGCGTCGGCGTCGTCGCGCTCCGGGTCGCAGGTCCGCTCCGCAGGACCACGTCGCTGCGCCGGGCGCCCGCCGTCCTCGACGGCGACGACCGGACGGCCGACGCCATGAGTGCGCACGCCGCCACCCTCGCCCAGCAGGGAGACATGCGCGCCGCGACCCTCGAGGTCTTCCGGGCCATCGTGCGTCGCTGCGAGGAGCGCGCACTGCTCGATCCCCGCCCGGGACGAACGGCGCACGAGGCTGCCGCGGCGCTGGGGGCGCTCCTGCCGGGGACCGGGGACGAGATGGCCACCGCGGCGTCGACCTTCGACTCGGTGTTCTACGGGGACTCGAGCGCCGGGCCCCACGAGTACGCGCACATGCGGCGTGTCGAGAGTGCGGTCGCCTCCGCACGGCGCGCCGTGTCCGGGCACGAGACGGCCGGCGCCGGGACGGCACCGCGGTGACGGCCATGCCGACGACGAGCACCGACCGCTCTCCCACCGGTGCTCCGACGACGACCGGGCAGGGAACGACGACGGGGGACGGGACGACCGGGAAGGGCCGTTTCCGCGCGCGCGCCCGGGCAGCGCGGTGGCCGCTCACGGCCGCGCTCGCACTCGCGCTCGCTGTCCTCGTGTCCGTCGTGGTGCGACCCGAGACGACGGCCGAGCCGTTCTCGCCCGACAGCGCCGACGACACGGGAGCGCGAGCGCTCGCCACCGTGCTCACCGACCAGGGCGTGCGCGTCGAGCACACGACGTCCGTCGCAGAGGCGATCGGTCTCGCCGGACCAGGGACGACGTTGCTCGTCGCGCTCGACTACGGGATGGACGCCGCCGTGGCGCAGTCTCTCGTGGAGACCGGGTCCGCGCTGGTGCTCGTCGCCCCGGGCGCAGAGCTGCTCGCCGCCGCCGCCCCGGACCTCGCCCTCGGGCAGCAGGACACAGGCTCTCCCCTCCCCGCTGACTGCTCGGACCCCGACGCACGGGCCGCGGGCTCGCTCGCGAGCCCCGGCCCCGGCCTGCGACGTGCCGGTGCATCTGAGGAGGCCGGCGCATCCGAGGAGGCCGGCGCATCCGACGGCGTCGGTGCATCCGTCCTGTGCTTCGGCGACGCCCCGGACACCGGCCACTACGCCGTGACGGGCGGGAACCCCGCCGTCCGCATCCTCGACGACCCCGCCCCGCTGACGAACGCACGCATCACCGAGAACGGTCAGGCTGCACTCGGTCTCCGCATGCTCGGGCACGAGGAACGCCTCGTGTGGCTGCTGCCCGAGGAACCGGCCCCGGGCGGCGTCGCCGTGCCCGGGTGGCTGGCTCTCGCCCTGCTCCACCTCCTCGTCGTGGCGGGCGTCCTCGCCCTGTGGCGGGGCAGGCGGCTCGGGCCGGTCGTCACGGAGGACCTGCCCGTCGTCGTGCAGGCCTCCGAGACGACCCGCGGCCGCGGCCGGCTCTACCGCCGCGCCGGCGCGCGCGGGCACGCCGGCGCGGCGCTGCGTGCGGGAGCAGCCGACCGGATGGCAGCACGCCTCGGGCTCCCCCGCTCGGCAGGGGCACCGGCACTGGTCGACGCGGTCGCCCGGGCGTCCGGGCGCAGCCCGGCGGACGTCCACCGGCTGATCTACGGTCCCCCACCCTCCAGCGACGTCGAGCTGACGCGTCTGGCCACCGAACTCGACGAGCTGGAGAGAGAGGTTCACCGCCCGTGAGCACACCCCCCGACCCCCACGAGACCCCGCCCGCCCCCGGCGCAGCGCCCGAGCCGGACCGCGCCCTGCGGACGCAGATCGCCCTGGTCCGCGACGAGGTCGCCAAGGCGGTCGTCGGCCAGGACGCAGCCGTCACCGGCCTGCTCATCGCGCTCCTGTGCCGCGGCCACGTGCTTCTCGAGGGCGTCCCAGGTGTCGCCAAGACGCTCCTCGTGCGCAGCCTCGCGGCGTCGCTGGACCTGCGGACCACCCGCGTCCAGTTCACCCCGGACCTCATGCCCGGGGACGTCACCGGCTCGCTCGTGTACGACGCCCGCACAGCCGAGTTCAGCTTCCGCGAGGGACCCGTCTTCACGAACCTCATGCTCGCTGACGAGATCAACCGCACGCCCCCCAAGACCCAGGCGTCCCTCCTCGAGGCGATGGAGGAGCGTCAGGTGAGCGTCGACGGCCAGCCGCGCCCCCTGCCCGACCCGTTCCTCGTCATCGCGACGCAGAACCCCGTGGAGTACGAGGGCACCTACCCGCTGCCCGAGGCCCAGCTCGACCGCTTCCTGCTCAAGCTCGTCCTGCCGTTGCCCGAGCGCCACCAGGAGATCGAGGTGCTCGCCCGCCACGCAGCAGGCTTCAACCCGCGGGACCTCGCCGCGGCGGGCGTGCGTGCCACGACGAGCATCCCGGACCTCGACCGTGCTCGCACCGAGGTCGCCGGGGTGCACGTCTCGCCCGAGGTCCTCGGCTACATCGTCGACGTCTGCCGGGCCACGCGGCAGTCTCCCTCGCTGTCTCTCGGGGTCTCACCCCGCGGGGCGACGGCCCTCCTCGCGACCTCTCGGGCGTGGGCGTGGCTCTCTGGCCGTGGATTCGTCACGCCCGACGACGTCAAGGCGCTGGCGCACCCGACGCTGCGGCACCGGGTCCAGCTCAGGCCCGAGGCGGAGCTCGAGGGCGTGAGCGCGGAGAGCGTCCTCGAGACCGTCCTCGCGTCCGTGCCGGTCCCCCGCTGACGGGCCGGGCGAGATCGTCGTGGTCATCACCGGACGTGCCGTCGCGCTCACGGCGCTCGGTCTCGTCCCCGTCCTGTGGACGGGCAGCCGCGGCGTCCTCCTCCTGTGGGTGGTCGCCGTGGCGCTCCTGTGCGCCGGAGACGCGGCGCTCGCCGCGTCCCCCCGGCGCGTGGCGGTCCAGCGGACCGTGGCACGTGCGGTACGCCTCACCGAGAGCGTGTCGTCGACCCTCGTCCTGACGAACGGCGCGGGCCGCGCACTGCGGGGCGTCGTGCGGGACGCGTGGCCACCCTCCGCCGGCGCGGAGGACAACCGCCATCTGGTCGACCTCCCGCAGGGAGAGGCTGGACGGTACGTCACCGTCCTCACCCCGGTCCGCCGGGGCGACCGGTACGCCGACCGCGTGACCCTGCGGACCTTGGGTCCGCTCGGTCTTGCCGGACGGCAGGCGTCGTTACCGGTGCCCGGCCGTCTGCGCGTGCTGCCCGAGTTCGCCTCGCGGCGGCACCTGCCGAGCAGGCTGGCGCGTCTGCGCGAGATGGACGGGAGCGCGGCCGTCCAGGTACGCGGCCAGGGCACCGAGTTCGACTCGCTGCGGGAGTACGTGCTCGGGGACGACGTCCGGTCCATCGACTGGCGGGCGTCCGCCCGCAGCCTCGGCATGGTCGTGCGGACGTGGCGTCCGGAACGCGACCGCCGGGTGCTGATCGTCGTCGACACCGCGCGGACCTCCGCCGCGCGGATCGGAGCACAGCCTCGTCTCGACGCGAGCATCGAGGCGGCGCTGCTCCTCGCGGCGCTCGCCTCTCGCGCGGGCGACCGGGTCGAGCTCATGGCCTACGACCGTGCCGTGCGGGCACAGGTCGCGGGCCTGAGCGGCCCGCGGCTCCTGCCGGGCCTCGCCGACGCCCTCTCGACCCTCGACCCCCGGCTCGTCGAGACGGACTGGTCCGGACTCGTCGCGGCGGTGCGTGAACGCACCTCCCAGCGGTCGCTCGTCGTGCTGCTCACCACGCTCGAACCCGCCGCGATCGAGGCGGGACTGCTGCCGGTCGTCGAGCAGCTCACCGCCGCGCACCAGGTGGTCGTGGCGTCCGTCGCCGACCCGGACGTCGCTGCACTCCGCGCTGGCCGGGACAGCGCGGCCGACGTCTTCGACGCCGCTGCGGCGGAACGGGCCGAGCTCGAGCGACGAGCAGCGACAATGGTGTTGGCACGACGTGGGGTCGAGGTCGTCTCCGGTCTCCCGGACACGCTCGCACCACGGCTGGCCGACACGTACCTCTCACTCAAGGCAGCAGGAAGGCTCTAGATGCGACTCACACCGAACGGAACGTCAGCACGGGAGCGGCGCAACCGCCGCATCGCGCTGTCTGTCGTCGCGGCCATGATCCTCATCACCGCCGCGCCAGCGCTCGCCATGCTCTTCGGCTGAGGAGGCTCAGCCGGCCTCCGGCAGCACATAACCGGCTTCGTCCTGCGCGAGATCACCGGTCTCGCCGGCCCGGGCAGCGCGGCGGCCGAACCACAGGACGTATGTCCAGAAGGCCGCGAGCACGACCGCCCCGATCGCGATCTTCAGCCACCACGGCAGCTGCGAGCCGGTGACGAAGCCCTCCACCAGGCCGGAGACGGCGAGCACGCCGACGAGCCCGACAGCGACCGTGAAGAGCGAGCGCCCCTCCTCGGCGAGTGCACGTGACCGCGACCGTCGACCCGGGTCCACGAGCGTCCAGAAGAGCTTGAGACCCGCTCCCCCGGCGACGAAGATCGCCGTGAGCTCCATGAGGCCGTGCGGGAGGATGAGCTGGAAGAAGACGTCCAGCCGGCCGTACTCGGCCATCATCCCGCCGATCGACCCGACCGCGACAGCGTTCTGGAACAGCACGAAGACCGGCCAGATGCCGCTGATGCCGAAACCGATGCACTGGGCGGCGATCCAGGCGTTGTTCGTCCACACGACGGCCGCGAACCCTCCCCCCGGGTCGTAGTACGACTCGAACGCCGTGTCGACGTAGTCCTGGCGGTAGTCGGGTGGCCCCACGGAGGCGAGTCCCTCGGGTGTCGTCGCGACCCAGACGCCCACCGCGAGCGCGAGGACGACGCACCCGATCGTCACTCCGTGCGTCCACCACCGGACCCGGTAGAGCGCTGCAGGGAGCGAGACGAGGACGAAGGTCCGCACGTCCCGCCACGCAGGCTCGTGCGCCCCGGCGATCGTCGTGCGTGCCCGCGAGAGGAGCTCCGAGAGCTGGGAGACGAGAGCCGGGTCGGGGGCGCTCGACCGCACGGTCGACAGGTGCGTCGCCACCGCCTGGTAGAGGCGGACGAGCTCGTCCGCCTCCGCGCCCGTGAGCCGACGGCGACGCGTGAGCGTCCTCAGTCGCGCCCACTCCTGGGCGTGCACGTCCGAGAAGGCGTCGAGGTCCACGGGCGCTACCCTGCCATAGAACGCCAGCGGTGGGACGGGCGCCCGTCCCGCGTCCGCACGACGACCGGAGGAAGCGTGAGCGAGGGCATCGTCATCGGTGAGGGCGTGGTCCTCGACGCCCGGCCGGCATCGTTCGCGACGCGCATGCTCGCGAGCGTCATCGACCTCGCGGTCACTGTGGCCGTGCTCCTGCTGCTCCTCTGGGCGACGACGGGCTCGTTCGTCGTCTCCGGCGAGGACATCGCCCCGGCCCTGTTCATCGCGATCCTCGTCGTCGTGACGATCGTCCTGCCCACGACCGTCGAGACCCTCACCCGGGGTCGGTCTCTCGGCAAGCTCGCGGCGGGCATCCGCATCGTCCGCGACGACGGCGGACCCGTCCGGCTGCGGCACGCGTTCGTCCGCGCCCTCGTGGGCCTCGGCGAGCTGTGGTTCACAGCGGGCTCCGTCGCGCTCATCGTGTCCCTGTCGAACACCAAGGGCCGTCGGGTCGGCGACATGCTCGCGGGGACGTACGCGATCAGGGTGCGCGGCGGACGGCCCACGCTCGTCCCGCTGGCGATGCCTGCCCGGCTGGCGCCATGGGCGGCGGCAGCCGACATGCGGCGCCTCCCGGACGGGCTGGCCCTGGCCTGCCGCCAGTTCCTCGGCCGGGCGGAACGCCTCGACGCGCCCTCCCGGGACCGGGTCGGGCGCGAGCTCGCAGCGAGCGTCAGCAGGTTCGTCGCCCCTGCGCCCCCGCCCGGGACGCACCCTGAGGCGTTCCTCATGGCGGTCCTCGCGGAGCGCAGCGACCGGGAGCGCCGCGCCGGTGCACGCGCGCACGCCCTCGCGCTCGAGCAGGCCGAGGTGGTCCACCGGCTCCCGTACGAGGTCCCCGACCCCGTGAGCTGACGCTTCATGGTGCGGGTGGCGCACGGTGCACGCGCACCACTACCAGCGCGGATGCCCGCGGGCGACGACCCGCTCCCCGCGGGCGGCGGAGGTCGTCCGTACCCGCCCGCGGGCGTTCCGTCCGTCAGTACCGGTAGTGCTCCGCCTTGAACGGGCCCGCGGCGTCGATGCCCAGGTAGTCGGCCTGCTCCTTCGACAGCTCGGTGAGCCGGACACCGAGGGCGTCGAGGTGCAGCCGTGCCACCTTCTCGTCGAGGATCTTCGGCAGGCGGTAGACCTGGCGCTCGTACTCCTCGTCGGTCCCCGCCTTCGTGAAGATCTCGAGCTGGGCGATGACCTGGTTGGCGAACGAGTTGCTCATGACGAACGAGGGGTGACCGGTCGCGTTGCCGAGGTTGAGCAGCCGACCCTCGGACAGGACGATGATCGAGGTCCCTCCGGGGAAGGTCCACTCGTGCACCTGGGGCTTGATCTCCGTGCGGACGATGCCCGGCACGGCCGCCAGGCCGGCCATGTCGATCTCGTTGTCGAAGTGCCCGATGTTCCCGACGATGGCCTTGTTCTTCATCCCCGCGAGGTGCTCGGCGGTGATGACGTCCTTGTTGCCCGTCGTCGTGATGAAGAAGTCCGCCTGGTCGAGGACGTCCTCGATCCGCGCCACCTGGTAGCCGTCCATCGCGGCCTGCAGTGCGCAGATGGGGTCGATCTCGCTGACGATCACGCGCGCGCCCTGGCCCCGGAACGCCTCGGCGGCACCCTTGCCCACGTCCCCGTAGCCCGCGACGAACGCCACCTTCCCGCCCATGAGGACGTCCGTCGCGCGGTTGATGCCGTCCGGGAGGGAGTGGCGGATCCCGTACTTGTTGTCGAACTTCGACTTCGTCACGGAGTCGTTGACGTTGATGGCCGAGAAGAGCAGCTGTCCGGCCTCGGCGAGCTGGTAGAGGCGCATGACGCCGGTCGTCGTCTCCTCCGTCACGCCGAGGATGTTCTCCGCGATGGAGGACCAGCGCAGCGGGTCCTCCTGGAGCACCCGGCGCAGGAGCGCGAGCACGACGTTCGACTCCTCGGAGTGGTGGGGCTCGCCGGGCCGCGTGTCGCTCGGCACCGCGCCGGCACGTTCGTAGGCCACACCCTGGTGGACGAGGAGCGTGGCGTCCCCGCCGTCGTCGAGGATCATGTTGGGTCCGGCGTAGTCGTCGCCCTCCCCCGGCCACACGAGGATCTGCTCGGTGCACTCCCAGTACTCCTCGAGCGTCTCGCCCTTCCAGGCGAAGACGGGCACGCCGCGGGGATCCTCCGGGGTGCCGTCGCGTCCGACGACGATCGCGGCGGCTGCCTCGTCCTGGGTCGAGAAGATGTTGCACGATGCCCAGCGCACCTCGGCACCCAGAGCAGTGAGGGTCTCGATGAGGACGGCCGTCTGCACGGTCATGTGCAGGGACCCGGCGATGCGCGCCCCCGCGAGCGGCTGAGCCTCGCCGTACTCCTCGCGGAGGGCCATGAGGCCGGGCATCTCGTGCTCGGCGAGGCGGATCTGGTGGCGCCCCGCCTCTGCGAGGGACAGGTCGCGGACCTTGTACATACCGGGGACTTCGCTGAAACCTCGCGTGGACATGACGCTCCGCAGATATCGGGTGCAGGTGGGGTTTCAGCCTACTCGCCCCGCCCCGGCGCGCCCCGGACCGTCCAGACGGGAGGGCGGGACGGCGGCGGGTGACAGGCGCACGGCACGGCGCCGGGCCTGCACCGTTTGTCGGTACCGGCAGTACCCAGACCATAACGATTCCATAACTCGCAGGATCCCCGAGATCATGCGCCTCGCAGGTAAAGGAATCCCCTCATTCTGGCCTCGCACGGTCTCCATCTGGGCCGCATTACCCCTGGATGAGGCACGCTGGTCATGGCCGACGTGCCCCACGTCGGCCGTCCTGCCCGCTGTCGCGGCGACCGGAACCCTCGCGGGACCGTGCGCGCCGAACGCGGCTGCTCCGAGCAGCGCGACTCGACCCGGCCGGACAGGCCCGCCCGGGCCCGGACGAGATCCACGGCGCCACTGCGCCGTGCCGTCCATGCCGACGCAAGCACCGAACGAGGTGACGTATGACCGCACTGCACGTCGAGAATGTCTACAAGGTGTTCGGACGACGACCCCAGGAAGCCGTCCGAGCACTCCAGGCCGGCGCCACCCGCGCCGAGGTCAAGAGCCACGGGACGGCGGCCGTCGTCGACGCGTCGTTCGACGTCGCGCCCGGAGAGATCTTCGTCGTCATGGGACTGTCGGGCTCCGGCAAGTCCACGCTCATCCGCATGCTCAACGGCCTCTGGCGCCCGACGAGCGGTCGCGTGCTGCTCGACGGCTCGGACCTCTCGGCGATCTCCGCCAAGGAGCTGCGCGCCGTGCGCCAGGCCAAGGTGAGCATGGTGTTCCAGCACTTCGCGCTCCTGCCCCACCGCACCGTTCTCGACAACGCGGCCTACCCCCTCGAGATCCAGGGGATCGACAAGGCCGAGCGGCGCGAGCGCGCGGCCAAGGCCCTCGCCCTCGTCGGGCTCGAGGGCTGGGAGGACCACCTGCCGTCCCAGCTCTCCGGTGGCATGCGCCAGCGCGTGGGCCTGGCCCGCGCCCTCGGGGCCGACACCGACATCCTCCTCATGGACGAGGCGTTCTCCGCGCTCGACCCCCTCATCCGACGAGAGATGCAGGAGCAGCTCGTCGAGCTCCAGCAGACCCTCAACAAGACGATCGTCTTCATCACCCACGACCTCAACGAAGCGATGTTCCTCGGCGACCGCATCGCCGTCATGCGCGACGGACGGATCGTCCAGATCGGCACGAGCGAGGAGATCCTCTCCGCTCCCGCTGACGACTACGTCGCCCAGTTCGTCGCCGACGTCGACCGGACCCGCGTGCTCACCGCCGCGAGCCTCGCCCAGCGCGCTCCCGCGGTCGTGCCCGTGAGCGGCGGACCCCGCCTCGCCCTGCGGATCATGCGCGAGGCACAGGTGTCCTCCGCCTATGTCGTGGACCGTGCACGCAAGCTCATCGGCGTCGTCCACGACCACGAGGCCGTCACCGCTCAGCGCGACGGCCTGAGCACGCTCGACGCGCTCGTCCGCACCGACGTCGCCTCGGTCGCCGAGGACACCCCGCTCTCCGAGATCTTCGCTCCGGCAGCCGAGTCCGCGCTGCCCGTCCCCGTCGTCGACAGCGCCGGACGGCTCGTCGGGGCCATCCCCCGCGTCGCGCTCCTCGAGGCCATGGTGCCGGCGAGCGCAGACGATATCTCCCCCGTCGAGGAAGGACCCGCCGCATGAGCCGCACCACCGCATCCTCGACCGGCGTCCCCCGCGTGGAGCTGGGCGACGTCGTCGACTCCGCCGTCGACTGGGTGACCGACACGTTCGACGCCGTGTTCGACCAGCTCAAGGCGCTGCTCGTGTGGTGCTACGACCTGCTCGAGACCGTGCTGCAGTCGCCACCGTTCTGGGTCGTCGCCGGCGTCCTCGCGCTCGTCGCCCTCCTCGTCAAGGGCTGGCGGCTCGGCGTGGGATCCCTCGTCGGGTTCGTCGTCATCGCGGCCGTCGACCAGTGGGAGAACGCGATGAGCACGCTCGCGCTCGTCCTCCTCGCCAGCACCATCGCCCTCGCGATCAGCATCCCGCTCGGCATCTGGGCGTCCCGCAACCAGCACGTCTCGCGCACCGTGCGACCCGTCCTCGACTTCATGCAGACGATGCCCGCCTTCGTCTACCTCATCCCCACGGTCGTCGTGTTCCTCACCGGCCCCGTCCCGGGGATCGTCGCCACGGTGATCTTCGCGCTCGCGCCCGGGGTCCGGTTCACCGAGCTGGGCATCCGCCAGGTCGACGCGGAGATCGTCGAGGCCGCGCAGGCGTTCGGAGCGACCGAGGGCCGCGTGCTGCGCCAGATCCGGCTGCCCCTCGCGCTGCCGACGATCATGGCCGGCGTCAACCAGGTCATCATGCTCTCCCTGTCGATGGTCGTCATCGCCGGCCTCGTCGGTGGCGGCGGACTGGGCGAGGACGTCGTCGGTGCCCTCACGCGCATCAACGTGTCCCTCGGCTTCGAGGCCGGCCTCTCCGTCGTCATCCTCGCGATGTTCCTCGACCGCGTCACCGCGGCCCTCGGCACCCGCACGCCGACCTCCCGCGCAGCCTCTGCGCGGGCCTGACCCGCGGCGGGCCCCGCCCGCCGCACCCCTGCACCACCCACCAACCCCAGGGCACTGGTCAACCGGACCGGCCGCCCGCAGGAAGGAACCATGTCCCACCGCACCACCCGCACCGCGCTCGTCGCGACCGGCCTCGCTCTCGCGCTCGGCCTCACCGCCTGCTCCTCCGACGAGGACTCCTCGTCGGACGCCGGGACGACGGGCGGCTCCGCCGCGACGGTCGAGAACGGCGACCTCGCCGACCTGTCGATCGGCATCCACTCCGGCTGGGACGAAGGCATCGCCGTCTCCCACCTGTTCAAGGTCATCCTCGAGGAGGAGGGCTACGAGGTCACGACGCAGACCGCCGACGCGGGCGTCGTCTACACCGGCCTCACCGGCGGCGACTTCGACGTGAACTTCGACATGTGGCTGCCGAGCACCCACGCCGACTACCTCGAGCAGTA
The DNA here is from genome assembly GCF_059621145.1 of Sanguibacter sp. Z41_6. Classification (NCBI taxonomy): domain Bacteria; kingdom Bacillati; phylum Actinomycetota; class Actinomycetes; order Micrococcales; family Sanguibacteraceae; genus Sanguibacter; species Sanguibacter sp. Z41_6. The sequence continues at coordinate 115,828 of NZ_JCAQIF010000005.1, forward strand.
CGGCGAGGAGATGGAGCAGCTGGGCGTCTGGTACGACGACGCGGTGCTCACGATCGCCGTGAACGAGGACGCGCCGATCACGTCGCTCGCCGAGCTCGCTGAGAACGCCGACCTCTTCGACAACCGGCTCGTCGGGATCGAGGCGGGCGCTGGCCTCACCCGCATCACCGAGGACGAGGCGATCCCCACCTACGGGCTCGAGGGCATGGACTTCGTCAAGTCCTCCACCCCCGCGATGCTCGCCGAGCTCAAGAGCAAGACCGACGCCGGAGAGAACGTCGCCGTCACGCTGTGGCGTCCGCACTGGGCCTACGACGAGTACCCCGTCCGCGACCTCGAGGACCCCGAGGGCGCGATGGGTGAGGCCGAGGAGATCCACACCGTCGGGCGGACCGGCTTCGCTGCCGACTACCCGACCCTCGCGTCCTGGATCGGGGCGTTCACGCTGACGGACGAGCAGCTGTTCAGCCTCGAGAACATCATGTTCAACGAGAACGAGGGCAACGACAACGATGCCTCCGCCACGCAGTGGCTCGAGGAGAACCCGACGTTCGTCGACGACCTCAAGGCTGCCGCCGAGCAGTGAGTCCGTGCGCCGGAGGCCGGGCACCCGTGACGGGGTGCCCGGCCTCCGGCGTCTCGTCGACCGGTCGGCGTCGGGTCAGTCGCGCAGGTCGGGCTCGAGGTAGACGCGGGTCGCGATCGGCACCGCGGCCCGGACCCGGGCCTCGGCCTCGTCGATCGCGTCCGCGATCTCCGCGGCGCTCTCCCGGGCGTCGACCTCGATCTTCGCGGCGACGAGGAGCTCCTCCGGTCCGAGGTGCAGCGTCCGCAGGTGGATGACGGACGGGACACCGGGCCCCACGAGGGCCGCGTCGATGGCGTCGACGTGCTCCGGCGTCGCCGACTCGCCGAGGAGCAGCGACTTGGTCTCGAGAGCGAGCACGACAGCGATGAGCACGAGCAGCACGCCGATGCTCGCGGTGCCCGCCGCGTCCCACCGTCCGTCCCCGGTGACGAGCGTGAGGCTCACGCCGAACAGCGCGAGGACGAGCCCGACGAGGGCGCCGAGGTCCTCGAGGAGCACCACGGGGAGCTCGGGCGCCTTGGCGGTGCGCACGAACTGCGGCCACGTCTGCGTGCCGCGCACGGCGTTGGACTCGACGATCGCGGTGTGGAAGGAGTAGCTCTCCATGGCGATCGCCGCGACGAGGACCGTCACGGGGACCCAGTGCCACGAGTCGATCGCGTGCGGTTCGGACCACTTGTGGTACGCCTCGTAGAGCGCGAAGAGCCCACCGACGCTGAACAGCACGATCGAGACGATGAACGCGTAGATGTACCGCTCGCGGCCGTAGCCGAACGGGTGCCGGGCGTCCGCCTGGCGACGTGCACGCCTGCCGCCGAGGAGGAGGAGCGCCTGGTTGCTCGAGTCGGCGAGGGAGTGCACGCCCTCCGCGAGCATGGACGACGACTGGGTGAGGAGGTACGCGACGAACTTCGTCACCGCGATGCCGAGGTTCGCGAAGAGGGCCGCGACGATGGCCTTCGTTCCGCCGTGTGCTGACATGGTGCTCCATGTGTCGAGGACGAGCGCTGCCGGACGGGCATCGATGCCCGCGGCATCCTATGCCCCGAGCGTCCCCGCGGCGCGTCGACGGTCCTCGCAGCCCCTGGCCTCCCCGCGCCGGAACGAACCGGCAGGCCGCAGGCAACGCGTCAGGAGCCGCAGGGCGGGAGGGACCTCAGAGCGGACGCGTGAGGAGCGGGCGCGCGTCGTCGACGAGGAGCACGGGGATGCCCTCCCGGACGGGGTACGCCAACGGGTTCTCCGCGGCCGTGGAGTGCAGCTCCGGCTCTCCGAGGGGTCCCGTGCCGTCGACGAGCTCGGCGCCTGTCGCCGGGCACCGCAGGATGTCGCGCACCCATCGGTCGAGCGGGAACGGCTGGTCCGTCGATGCACTCATGCGCCTGCCTCCGTGGCCTCGCGGACGAGCGCCAGGACGTCGTCGCGCACCTTGATCATGATGTCCTCGTCCGCGGCCTCGACGTTGAGACGCAGCAGCGGCTCGGTGTTCGAGGCGCGGAGGTTGAACCACCACCGCGGGTGGGAGTCCCAGTGGGACACGGTGAGCCCGTCGAGCTCGTCGACCGTCACCGGCCCCGCCCCCTCCTGGGTGACGTACGCCTCGACGACTCGTGCGCGGGCGGCGGGGACGTCCTCCACCCGGGAGTTGAGCTCACCGCTGGAGACGTACGGCTCGTACATCTCCGCGAGGCTGGACAGCGGGTGCAGCTGCTCGCCGAGCGCGGCGAGCACGTGCAGCGCCGCGAGCATCCCGGTGTCCGCGAAGAAGAAGTCACGGAAGTAGTAGTGCGCGCTGTGCTCGCCGCCGAAGATCGCCTCGTGCGCTGCCATCTCGGCCTTGATGAACGAGTGGCCCACCCGGGTGCGCACGACCTGCGCGCCCGCCGCGACAAGAAGGTCCGGGACGGCCTGCGAGGTGATGAGGTTGTGGATGACGGTGGGCTGGCGCCCGGCCGCGATCTCCTTGGCGACCTCGCGCAGCCCCACGAGCGCGGTGACGGCCGACGGGCTCACGGGCTGCCCGAGCTCGTCGACGACGAAGCACCGGTCGGCGTCGCCGTCGAAGGCGAGACCGATGTCCGCGCCGTGCTCGACCACGGCTGCCTGGAGGTCCCGCAGGTTCTCGGGCTCGAGCGGGTTGGCCTCGTGGTTGGGGAACGTCCCGTCGAGCTCGAAGTACAGCGGCACGATCTCGAGCGGGAGAGCGGGCAGGCCCGCACCCGACCCGAGGACCGCGGGCACCGTGTACCCACCCATGCCGTTGCCCGCGTCCACCACGACCTTGAGCGGACGGATGCCCGAGATGTCGACGAGACCACGCAGGAACGCCGCGTAGTCAGCGAGCATGGACCGGTCCGTCACCTGGCCGAGCTGGGTGGCCGCACCCGGCAGGCCATGACCGAGGTACTGCTCGGCGAGCTCCCGCACGCGGCCGAGCCCGGTGTCCTGACCGACGGGGCGTGCCCCTGACCGGCACAGCTTGATCCCGTTGTACTCGGCAGGGTTGTGGCTCGCGGTGAACATCGCTCCCGGCACCCCGAGCACACCCGAGGCGTAGTAGAGCCCGTCCGTGGAGCACAGCCCGATCCGCACGACGTCGATGCCGGCGTCGGTCAGCCCGCGGGCGAAGGCCTCGACGAGCGCCGGTCCGGACTCGCGCATGTCGTGCCCGATGACGACCCGCGGCCGGGCCTGGACCCCGGTCGGCGGGGTCTCGAGCACCGCTGGCGTCGCGTCGGCGGCGTCTCCGGCATCAGGGATGACGACCGCCGTGGCGAACGCCGCACCGATCGCTTCCGCCACGTCCGTGCTGAACGGCTCCGGCACGATCCCGCGCACGTCGTACGACTTGATGAGTCCGGAGAGGTCATGGAGGGGGCGGCTTGCCGGGGCGGTCTGGTCCATGGCTGCAGCCTACTTGCCGGTCGCGAGCGCCCGGACGTCGTCGTCGGGGTCGACACCCAGGACGGTCGTGCGCGACACCTCGCGCCCGTCGTCGGAGGCGAACCAGCCGGTGCGTTCGCAGTCGTGGCACGAGACGAACGTCGCGGCCACGCCCGCCGCGTTGGGCAGCGACAACCGCGTGAGCGACGACGAGCCGCAGTCCGGGCACCGCCGGGGTCCGGGCACGGCCGCGCTCGCCTGGCTGAGGGATCCCAGCGGGACCTCGAGCGCGGCCGGACGGCGCCCGCGACGACCGCCCGTCCCCGGAGCGGGAGTCACCCGTCGCCCTTGAGCACCCGCAGATGACCTCTCCGGGCCACCTCGCTGGTCTGGACGGGCTCCGGGTCGGCGAGGTGGCGGGGCCGCCCGACCTCCCGGACCGCGTCAGCGAGCGCGACGAGGTCGTCCGGGACGACGTCCGGGGCGACGTCGGGCGCGGTCGCGCCGACGTCCCGCGGATCCTGGTGATCCTGCGAGCCAGCCGGCGTCAGGCGGAGGACCTCCCAGCCGCGCGGGGCGGTGAGGCGGTCGGAGTGCACCTCGCACAGGTCGTAGCTGTGGGGCTCCGCCATGAGCGCGAGGGGCCCGAGGACCGCCGTCGAGTCGGAGTACACGTACGTCAGGGTCGCCACTGCGGCGCGCGCGCAGGCGGTTCGGGTGCATTGGCGGGCTGGACTCACAAGAGACGACGGTACCTCGCCGGGAGCGCTGCCCGGCACTCCCACGCCGGGTGCAATCGGCACGAACGGGCGAGTTCATCCGTCGCGGCCCCTCAGGGCTCCTGGCACCTAGAGTGGCCCCATGGATGCCCTCACACCGTCCTCCGGGCCGACGGTGCCACGTCACCGCCGCGACCGACGGGGTCGGGGCCTGCGCGGCCCTGTCCTGCCGATGTCGGTCCCTGGTCACCGCACGCGTGCCGAGCGCTTCGACGAGTGCGTGCTCGCGACCGTGCAGCACCTCGAGAGGGCCTGGGGCAAGGAGCTGTCCGGGACGGAGTTCGCCGTCGAGGACGTGCCGCCGTCCGACCCGGCGCCCTGGGAGCACGGCGGCGTGCCGCTGGGACGGTACTTCCCGGCGGAGTCGGGTCAACCGGGTCGGGTCCTCATCTACCGTCGACCGGTCGAGAACCGCGCTGCCGACGCACGCGACGTCGCGGAGCTCGTGCGTGACGTGGTCGTCGAGCAGGTGGCGCACCTGCTCTCCCGGCCGCCCGAGGAGATCGACCCGCAGTATCGCGATCCCGGCTGACCTGTGCGCGTGCGTCAGAGGTCCCCGCTGACGACCTCAGCCGCGCAGCCTCGTAGGTCCGTCCCAGCAGGGCGCGCTCGCCCCGCGTCGACCGGGCTGGGCCGACTCAGCCGTCGGGCAGCCCGACGCGGGGAGACCGCAGGACGAGCACCTCGTCCTGCGTCGACGGTGGGACCGTGGGGACGACGACCGCCGTCGAGCCGGTGACGCCGTCCGCAGCGAGAGCAAGCACCCAGTCGAGCGTGACCGCATCCTCGCTGGCCTCCGCCGCAGGCTCGGCCGGGACGAGCGCGACCGACGTGACCTGCGCGCCACCGCCGAGCTCCGAGAGGTCGAGCGACATCGTCTGCCCGAGCGCGAGGTCGACGGGTGCGCTGCCCAGGAGCTCCCCGTCGGTTCCGTAGGCCCGGAGCTCTCCGCGGGTGGCCGGCGTCCACGCCTGGCTGAGCGGGTCGACGAGCGGCTGACCGTCCGCCCCGGTCTGCTCGTCGTAGACGACAGGGACCTGGGCGGCGAACGTGTGAGCGCCGTCGAGCGCCGCCGGCAGGGCGGTGACGACGACGGCAGCGGTGGTGCTCGCCGGGACCGCCACGAACGAGTCGACACCGGCCGGCAGGTGCTGGCTCGGGATCCACGCACGGTCCCGCGGGGCTGTCGTGCCGAGCTGCCCCTCGTCGATCTCGCCGGTCAGCGCGGACTCGACACCTGCCACGACCGGCACGTCCGCCTGCACGACGACCGTGTACCGGCCCGCGGGCATCCCCGCGAGGCTCACGTCGATCACCTCCCCAGGCACCAGGGACACGCTCTCCGCCCCCCGCAGCACGTGCTTGCCGTCGGCCCCGAGCATCGTGAGGACGGCCGTCCCGGCGTCCTCACCGGGGGTCAGCATCCGGACCGACGCGACGTCCTCGTCCCCGATCTCGGATGTGGCCAGCGTGACTCCCGCCACGACCTGGGCCGTGGCGGGGCCGGACCCAGGAACAACGAGGTCCACGCCGTGCGGCGTGACGCCCTCGAGGACGTTGTGCTGGAGGTACGACGTGACGAGCGCTCCCGAGGAGCTCACGTGCACAGCGATGCGTCGCTGCTCGGCAGCCAGCCCCTCGAGGAGGGTGCTCACCTGGCTGCCGGGCGGGACGAGGTACGTCGAGGGTCCGGCCAGGTCGAGGCGACCCCCCGCCCCCCACACGGAGACGGTGACGGTCGCGGGCGTCCGGCTCGGGTTCTGCAGCACCAGCCGGGAGCTCGTCCCGAGCTCGGTGCTGCCCCCCACGAGCCACTGCTCGATCCCCGGCTGCTGGCAGGCCGCGGCCGCGAGCCCACGCAGGTCACCGGCAGCCGTCGCCGAGGCCACGGCACCCGCCTGCAGCGCCGGCTGCCCTGCTGCCGCCTCTCCGCGCAGGACGAGTGCCGTGTCCACCGGCTCGACGGACGCCTGGCCGCTCGGATTCGCGCCCTCGAGGGTACGGACCGCCTCCGCCGGCTCGTCGTCGGCACCCGCTGGCGCACCGTCGTCGGTGCTGCTTCCCGCGCTGCTGCCCGCGCTGGTGCTCTGCTCGTCGCGCAGCGCCTCGAAGGTCACGACGTCGACCGTGGTCCCTGCGCCCAGCACTGCCGCGCGCAGGGACGTCACAGTGTCGACGGGTGTCGGGCTGAAGCCCTCGTCGTCGGTGGAGTCCGGGTCCGGGAGCGACACCGGGGCGGGGCACACGCTCGTCGTCGACCGCGCACCGAGCGTCACCGGCGTGCCGACGTCACCCGCGGGTCCCGGGCGCACGACGTCGTCACCGACCACAGCGAGGGTGGCCATGACACCGACGGCGAGGACGGCAGAGGCGATCCCCGCGACGCGGGAGCGTCGGCGGGCACGGCGCTCCACCGACTCCGTGGACCGGACACTCATGACGTCACCGTCCGACGACGGCGGACCGGGAGGGCAAGGAGGCTGAACACGATGAGCACTGCTCCTTGGAGGATGACCCACGGGGTCCGGCTGGCACGGTCGTACCCGACCGTGAGGTGACCGCCGTCGGCGCCGAGCAGGAACGACTGGCGCTCGTCGTCCTCGAGGGTGCGCAGCGGCTCACCGTCCAGCTCTGCGTGCCACCCCGGTGCAGGCGTCTCGGCGAGAACGAGGACGCGGTCCTCAGCACCGGCCGGGACGTCGGCGTCCACCCGGAGCCCGGCGGACGCGAGCGCCTGCTCGACGACCGGCACGCCGTCGTCGCCCGGTGCCTGCACGCGTGCCCAGGACGGCTGGTCGTCGAGGCCCGGTCCGGGAGCGACACGCCAGATCGTGCCCGACGCGTTCTCCGTGATCCGCTGGAGCCCCGCCACCGTGTCGATGCGCCCGACGAGCTGGGCGCGGCCGAGCTCTGCCGCCGGGGGCACGAGGACCGCACCGACGCCGAGGTCGCTCAGCGCCCGCGCCTGCCCACGGTCGTCCCCTGCCGCGAGCGCAGCGACGAGCTCGGCGCGGTCGTCGGACGTGCTGCTCAGACGTCCCACCCGCACGACGGCAGACGAGTCGACGAGCTGAGGGCCGTCCCCGTGCAGGAGCTGGTACCGCAGATCCCCGTCGGCCTCCTGCTCGAGGACGAGCACCCGTGCCTGCCGGTCTGAGGTCTGCATGCGTTGTCCGACCGCGGGCACGATCGCGCGCTCCAGCGGCGCGATCGCCACCGTCGACCCGTCCGTGCGTGCACCGACCACCCAGGAACCGAGCACGAGGAGGGGCACCGCGCCGACGACGAGCGCCAGCGCGCCGATACCGACCTGCCGCCAGCCGAACGTGTGCTGCAACGCCTTGGAGCCGAGCCCGTCGATCCCGAGGACGGCGGCCCCGAGCAGCGCAAGGAGCATGAGCGACGACCCGGCGCCGGGCCAGCCCGTGACGGGCACGCCGTCTCCCCCGGCGACTGTCGTCGCCGCAGAGAGCAGGGCGGTTGCCAACCCGATCGCCGCGATCCACCACAACGTCCGGGCTCCCGCGCCGCGCCCGCCCGACCGCACGAGCCCGACGAGCGCTCCCGCCAGGACGACGCCTCCCAGGACAAGGGCGCCCTGCTCGACGACGAGCGCCCAGGCCCCCGAGGCACCGGACGTGACAACCACCGGGAGGGCGAGGAGCTGTTGCCAGGCCGGGGCGGGGTCGGACGCGAGCGGCAGGCCCGGGTCACCCAGGAGGATGCGCCACCCCCCTGACGACCACGTCGCGACCGCCCGCACGACGAGCGGGCCCACGACCACGAGCGCAGGCAGCGGCACGAACGCGATGTATCTGCGGTTGCGCGGGACCTGCGCCGCCACGACGAGGAGGGAGAGCAGGCCGGGGACGAGGAGCGACGGAGCGCCCGCCACGACGACCGCGAACGCGAGGCCAGCGGCCCCGAGGGCAGCGACCGAACCTCGCTGCGCGGTCGTCGAGGGGCTCGCGGCCGCCACGGGTTCCGTGCTCGTCGTCCCGTCGACGACGGCCCCCGGGCCAGCCGGTCCGCCCTCGTCGGAGGGACGCCCGGCGGCCGTCGCACCCGAGGAGCGCGCGGCAGCCTGCTCACGGATCTTCTCCCGCAGACGCTGCTCCGCGCGCTCCTGGGAACGCATCCGCAACGTTCCCCACACGTCGACCCGTTGGATGCCCACCGCACGAACCACCGCGAGCGCCAGCCACGGGAGCGCGACGTGCGCGAGCACCGCACCCAGGCGGCCCTGACCCACGGCCACGACGAGGGCAGGGGCAGCGGCCCACACCGTCGCTGCCCAGAACCGGAGCGGAACCGACCGTGTGGCCGCACCCGCGGCGAACCAGGCGCCGACGGCAGCCAGGACGAGCGACGACACGACGAGGAGGTTGACCGCCGACTGCAGGTCCCCGCGGGCCACCGCGACGACGGGCAGCAGCGCGGTGAGCAGCGGGTCCGCCGGAGCGGATGCTCCGAGGCCCTCACGCACCCAACCGCTGGAGATCGCGTCCGTGAGCCCCGCCCACCCACCTTGGGCCGGCAGCAGCGCACCGCCGACGACACGGCCACCGTCGACAGCGGCCGCGACGACAGACCCGAGCGCCGCAACCGTTGCACCTGCCACGAGGAGGACGAGGACAGCGAGGGCGGCCCGGCGACGGCGTGCGGATGCCGCGATCTCGGCCCGGTCGAGCTCGTCCGGGCCGTGCGCCGCCCGACGGCGCGCCGCACGCGCGAGCCGCCGGTCCCGGTGCTCGCCCAGCACGTCGCGCGTCGTCGCCATGAGCGGGGTGAGCACTGATCGGGGCACGACGCTCACGCGCGCGATGGCACGCCGGGCACGCACCACCCGCCGGATGCGCGCAAGGAGCCAGACCGGCGCCCAGAGCTCCTGGACCGCGTGACCGGGCTGCTTGAGCGCCACCCGGTAGAGGGACCGCACGGGTGCGGCGACGACGGCCGCGACGAGGAACAGCGGCAGGACCCAGCCGGGGAGGCTCGTGGCAAGGAAGTAGAGCTGGGACCGCAAGCGAGGCCCGAAGGTTGCGTCGGCCGCAACCACGGGGTCGACCGGGTGCTCCGTGCGCAACCCGCGCAGGCCCGCCTGCGCGTGCAGCACGAGGGCGGACGGCACGACGATCACGCGGTGCCCGGCGAGACGCGCACGACGCGACAGGTCCAGACCGTCACCGAAGATGCCGTAGGTCGCGTCCGTCCCGCACAGGTCCGACCACACGCTCGTCCGCACGAGCGCTCCCGCGAGTCCGACCGCGAGGACATCCTCACGCGCATCGTGCTGGCCCTGGTTGAGCTCACCGGGCTCGACACCCGTCATCCGGCGACCGCTGCGCGAGACGGTGAGCCCCACCTCGACGAGCTCGTCCGGCTCGTCCCACTGGACCTGCTTCACGCCAGCGATCGCCACCGACGACGCGTGCTCGACGGCCCGCAGGAGATGCGCCAGGGCGTCCGGCTCCGGAGCGGAGTCATCGTGGAAGAGCCACAACCAGCGTGTCGAGATGCCCCCGGGCGCCTCCCGGAGCGCCACGTCGACGCCCGCGCCGAAGCTCCGGGCGCCAGGTGCACGCACGACGTCGACATCCGCCGGGAGCCCGTCGAGACCAGGGGCACCGGCAGGCGATGCATCGACGACCACGAGCCGGGCCGGGCCGGGCTCCGCCGCAAGGATCGCTCCCACCGCGTGGGGGAGGTAGGCGGACGAGCCGTGCGTCACGAGGACGGCGGTGACGCCTGCCTCTCGGGCGCGTCCCGCCGCGGCGTCAGCCGGGAGAGTGTGGTCGGGGGAAGTCATACGGCGTCCATAGTGCCTCACGAGCGTGCTGGCTCCGGGCAGGGCGGCGCCGGGCGTGGCGGGGCCGGCGGCGGAGTGCGCTCAGCGTCAGATGGCGCGCCGCTTGAGCTTGCGCCGCTCCCGCTCGGACAGCCCACCCCAGATGCCGAACCGCTCGTCGTTCTCCAGCGCGTACTCGAGGCACTCGCTGCGGACCTCGCAGCCGACGCAGACCTTCTTGGCCTCACGCGTCGAGCCGCCCTTCTCGGGGAAGAACGCCTCGGGGTCGGTCTGGGCGCACAGCGCGCGCTCCTGCCACCCCATCGCCGGGTCGTCGTCGACGCTCCCGAAGAGCGGGAGCACCGTCGCGCCCTCCTGCGGTCCGGGACCGGTGAAGCCCTCGACCAGCCGTACGGCGTCAGACGGGAAAGGCCCGTCCTCGTCGAGCAGGTTCCACATGCTGTACCCCTCCGCGGGTGTCCCGGATCGTGCGTGACGTGGCGACGTACGGCGGCCCTGACGAGCGCACCGGCCCCTCGCGGAGACGACCTCGTCGAAGCAGCGGGTGTACACAACCGACACGTGAAATTACACGCGTGTCATCTACCTCAGTCAAGCCGCGCTGTGCTAAAAGCGCCACCTGAGCGGGTGAATTTTGGGTGGCGCACCCCACACCGGCCGCTCGTTAGGCTGTCCCGCATGGCAGACACCGTCACCTCCCTGCTCCGCGTGCTCACCGCCGACCCCGGGCGCCCGCGCCTGACGTGGTACGGCCCCGACGGCGAGCGCATCGAGCTCTCCGGAGCCGTGCTGGCCAACTGGGTGACGAAGACCACCAACCTCCTCGTGGAGGAGTTCGACGCCGGCCCCGGCACGGTCGTCCACCTCGACCTGCCACCGCACTGGCGCACGCTCGTGTGGGCACTCGCCGTCTGGCAGGCAGGCGGGTGCGTGCGCCTCGATGACGGCAAGGGCACGCCTGCCGACCAGGCCGCCGACGTCGTCGTGACCTGCGACCCCGAGACTGCCCACGCGTCCGGGTTCCGCGCCGGCCGCCCGGAGCTCGTCGTCGTCTCGCTGCCAGCACTCGCTCGCCGGTACGACGGGACGCTGCCCCCGGGGGCTGTCGACGCCGCGTCTGCGGTGATGACCTACGGGGACCAGCTGGGGTACGTCGCGCCGGTCGCGCCGGACAGCGAAGCCGTACGGCTCGGCGAGACGGGCGTGACGTACGCCGACCTCGAGACCTGGGCTGCTGCGACCGGTGGCTCGCCCCAGACCAGCGCCTCGGACGCCGCTGCCAGCCCGGGCGCACGCGTTCTCCTGCGGCCCGCCCCGACGAGCACCGGCACGGTTTGGCTGATCCGGCGAGCGCTCTCCTGCTGGAGCGGGGCGGGATCGGTCGTCATCCTCGGGCCGGAGCTCGAAGGACCCGTCGACATCGAGCCCGGGCGACTCGAACGCCTCCTGACGACCGAACGGATCACCGCTGTCGACATCGAGTCATGAGTCGTCGGGGAACACAGAGCGGACATGCTCCGAGAAGAGCCGTGTGCGGACAGCCAGCAGCGAGAGGGCGGACAACGTGTGTCCGTCGCGGACGGCCCCGTCCCGGAGGAGCCCGGACACCTCGTCCCACGGGACCCACACCGTGGTGGACACCTCGCCGTCCGGCACGGTAGCCGGTGTCCGGCTGACGACGCGGACCTCGACCGCGGCGACGCGCCCGGGAAGCAGGCTGGAGTCCGGGACGTAGTCGCCCAGGACGAAGGACGGCCCGGCGAGCAGTCCCGTCTCCTCCTGCAGCTCACGCTCGGCGTCGGAGCACCATGCCGAGTGCTCGTCCTCCCGGGGCACCACCTCACCGAACCCACGCGGAAGCTCGAGCATCGTGCTGCCGACGGTGGGCCGGTACTGCTCCACGAAGACCACTCCATGGTCGTCGCCGGCCACGATGACGACGCCCACCCGGCCTGCCTGCGACCGGAGCGCGTGCGCCGTACGGGTCCCGTCCTGGGTCGTCAGGCGATACCGGTGGAGGTCGAGGACTGGCGGACCCGCCCAGTGGTACACGACCTCGCCGTCCTCGGGGCCCCGATCACCGTTCACGACGCCGGCCCCGGATCGGCAGCGACGCTGATCACACCATGCAGCCTTCGTCTGCCCGTGTCCTTGATCGTCCGGAGCTCCGACCACGGGACGCTCACGACAGCGAGGAGTGCGAGGCCAAGCAGCGTCGTGTCGACACCGAGGACGACCTCAGGCATGAGAACCGACCCGGCAACGACGGCGACCGCGGCACCCGACAGGCGCGCGACCGCCCTGCGCAGCACCTCACGGCGACTAGGGGGGACGTCGAGCCCCGCCCGGGCGCCGTACGCGATCGCTTTGAGATGGGCGTCGGTCGGGTTCCGCGCGAAGGCGTCCCGTTCGCGGCGCAGCGAGTGGTGCAGCGCGCCGTAGGCACCAGGAGGCAGGTCGTCCAGAGAGTCGAGGAGGTCACCGGACAGGGCGATGCGACGACGGCCCGCATCGCTCGGAGGCGCTCCCGGGGCGTTGTCGCCCGGGGCACGCCTGAAGCGGACCCAGCTCGCTCCGTGCTGGCTCGCGAGCGCATCCTGGTAGGCGTCGTTCCACCAGAGCACGACCCGTTCGAGGTCCGGGTCCTCGTGCGGCACCTCGCTCCTGATGCGCGCGTACGCGGCGATGAAGTCGCTGCGGTTCGACCACTGCTGTTCCCCGGCGGCAACCGCGAGACGGCGCGCCGCGGCGGAGCTCACGCTCGGTGGAGGGCCGGGCGCGACCCGCAGCCCGGGCCCGTCCTGGAGAGCACGGACGTCCTGGCAACCGATGACGCCATCGTGCGCCGCGTCCACCCACGCCCGCCAGAGGGGCTCGGTCCTGCGCGCCCACTCAGCTGGGGCTTCCCCCCGCTCTGCCCCTGCCTGCTGCGTCTGCCAGACGAACGACGTCCGAGCGCGCTTGCGGTCGAGCGCGTCACCCAACGAGCAACCGTCGATGAGCACCACCATGGGCAGTGGCTGCCCGGTCAGCCCCAACCGTGCCGCCACCTGCGCCGGCCCCAGAGACAAGAAGTACTCGCCGTCGAGAACCATGGAGTCCGTGACCAGCAGCTCTCCGGAGAGCAGCATCGCCGCGCGGAGCATCGCCGTGACCTCCCGGTCGATCTCCACGCGGGTTCGAGACCTGTCTGCGTACAGGCGGCGTTGCGCCATGCTGTCGAGCTCGCCGACGAGGACCCGCGAGAGCCGGGCCGATCCCGAGTCCCGTCGGCGTGGCACGACGCGGTCCATGAACGCGTCCCGTCGCGGCCACCCGGTCGTCATCTCGTCAGCTCATGCCAGAAGGGCGTCGACCCGCTCGACGATCGACCGCGCGATCTCGATCGAGCACGTCGCTGCCGGTGACGGCGCGTTGAGCACGTGCACCTGCCGGGGCGCGGACTGGATGAGGAAATCATCGACCATGGACCCGTCTCGCCGCAGGGCCTGCGCACGGACCCCGGCGTCCGCGGGGACGAGGTCGTCGGGGAGAATTCCGGGCACGAGCTCCGACAGGCTCTTCGCGAAGAGCGACCGCGAGGCCGACCTCGCCATCTCCTTCGCACCAGGAATCATGTTCTTCGCGGCGAGGTGCCACAGACCGGGCCAGCGCAACGACTGTGCGAGCTCCGCGACGTTGATGTCCCGCCAGCGGTAGCCTTCGCGAGCCAACGCGAACACCGCATTCGGCCCGGCGTGCACGCCGCCGTTGATCATCTTCGTCAGGTGCACCCCGAGGAAAGGGAAGCGCGGGTCGGGCACCGGGTAGATGAGTCCCCGGACGAGGTACTCGCGCTCCTCGACGAGCTCGAAGTACTCGCCACGGAACGGGACGATGCGGGCCTCCGGTACCAGCCCCGATGCTTCCGCCACACGGTCGCTGTAGAGACCTGCGCAGGCAACCAGTGCGTCGGCGTGAATCTCCTCGCCCGTCGTCGTCACCGTCACACCCTCGCCGCGCGTCTGCGCGGACACGAAGGCGGTGCTGAAGCGGATCTCTCCCCCGGCAGCCTCGATGCGGCTCGCCATGACACGACAGATGGCCACGTAGTCGATGATGCCCGTGGTCTCGACGCGCATGGCCTTCGATGCCCTGACATACGGCTCGTACTCGCGGGCCTCGGCTCCCGAGACGACCCGCGACGGTACGCCGTTCGCCACAGCACGGTCCACGAGCTTCTGCAGCTGCGCCTCCTGCGACGGCCGGGTAGCGACCACGAGCTTGCCCGTGTTCTCGTACGCGACGCCGTGCTCCTCCGCGAACGCCCTGATGCTCCGGACGCCCGCTGCGCACATCTGGGCCTTCTGGCTGCCCGGCACGTAGTACAAGCCGGAGTGGACGACGCCAGAGTTACGACCGGTCTGATGGAGCGCCAGCCCGGCGTCCTTCTCCAGGACGACGACCTCGTCGCCTCGCTGAGCAAGCTGGTCCGCCACCGCCAGCCCGACGATCCCAGAACCCACCACAACCACTCGCGCCATCTCAGCAGCCACCTCTCATCACGACGTCCTCCACCGGTCCGGCGAGCCGGCACCGTCGACACTAGCGGACTCCCAGACCGCCACGAGCCGACGCCGGACCGCGCGCTACAGGGTGAGCGTCCCGTGCTGGAACTGCTGCGTGGTCTTCCCCTGGACGGTGATCGGATCGGCGACGGGCATGCCCCACCGCCCTGTGGGTCCGCCGTCCGCGATCCACCGCTGGCGGACGGCCGACGGCACGACGTACGCTCCGGTCGCCGGACCCCACACGACCCAGGTGCCGGTCGAGAGCGGTGAATAGCCACCACCGCTGGGGAAGTTCACGGGATCGCCGGACGGCAGACCGATCCCGGTGCCTGCACGAGCCAACCACGTGTCGCGCAACGGCCCGTAGATCGGGTGGGCGCCGGTCGCCTGGGACCACACGATGGACCGGTTCGACTCGAAGCTCACATACGACCCACCGGTTCCGCTGAGTGCGGTCGCGCTCGTCGTCGGGTAACCGAAGGACCCTGTCGCCCCGCCCTCCTTGTGCCAGCGCCGACGGAGCTCTCCACCGATCACCTGAGCGCCCGTCGTCGGCGACGCGACGATCGTGGCCTCCTTCTCGAACTCCGCGAAGGTGCCGCGGCCGTCGCCGACGGGCGAGACGCTCAGCGTCGGGTATCCCAGGGACCCCGTCGCACCGCCCGTTCGCCACCACGCCGAGCGGATCGGACCTGACAGGGTGCGCGCACCCGACGAGACGGACCACACGATCGACGCGTCGCGCTCGAACTCGACGAACAGGCCGCGGCCGTCACCCACGTCGGCCTGCGTCCGGTTCGGATACCCAAGCGCGCCGGTCGCCCCGCCGGTGCGCCACCACTCCGCGCGCAGCGCACCGCTGAGCGCCGCCGCGCCCGTCGTCGGTGTCGACAAGATGCTCACCGTGTTCTCGAACTCCGCGAAGACACCACGGCCGTCTCCGACGGGTGACTGACCCAGTGTCGGATAACCGATCCACCCCGTGGCTCCGCCCTGGCGCCACCACAGGTCACGCACGGGTCCGCCGACGACCCTCACCCCGGTGCTCGGCGAGTGGATCGATGAGAACCCGCGGTCGTACTCCTGCGCGGAGCCGCGCTCGTCCCCCACCGGGTACAGGTTGGTCGTCGGGTAGCCCAGACCGGAGACCCCGCCCTGCGCCAGCCAGGTGGGTCGCATCACCGGACCGATCGAGGCTGACCCGATGCTCGGGTGGTACGCCACCGTGTACCCCTTCGTGAAGTAGGCGGCTGACCCACCACCGGGTTGGTCGGTCTCGATCTGATAGACGTCGCCGAACATCCCCGAGATGCCGCCGAGCGCCGTCCACGCGGCGTGTATCGGCGTCTTCGAGGCCCCCGTCAGCTGGTTCACGCGGTTGCGGATCTCGGGGATCGCTGCGTACCCGGCCGCGCCAGGGCAGGCTGTGCTTCCCACGTCGCGGTGCCCGATGATGCGGTAGACCTGGACCGGCGTGCCCTGGGCAAACTTCGGGGACCCGCTGCTGGCGGTCAACGTCTCGATGCCCCACATGTCGAACCGGTACACCCCGCCCATCCGCCATGCGATGATCCGAGCGACAGACTCTTTCATGGCGGCCGAAGGAGCGACGTTCGAGTAGTCGCCCATCATGGACACGCCGAACGTGTTGGTGTTGAAGCCGCCCGCGTGGGCACCGGTTCGAGGCATCGACAGCCCGCCCGCACGACCTTCGAAGATCTGCCCGTACTGGTCGACGAGGACGTTGTACCCGATGTCACCCCAGCCGCGGCTGTCCGCGTGATAGCGATAGATCCCGCGCACGATTCCCGGCGCCTGCGCCGCCGTGTACGAGTTTGTGCCCGCGGTGTGGTGCAGGACGGTCGCGAGAGTCGTCTGGCCGAACGACGGATCGGACGACCCCGGGATCGACTCGCCGCCTGACCACTGCGCGCGAGTGATGACGACGGGTGGCACCGGCGCGACGCCAGCAGCGGGTACACGTGACGGGAGGCTGCTGGCCGTGCCCGCCTGGTCTCGCAGGCTGTCGGCAGGCTGCATGTCTGGCGAGGCAGTGGGGACACGCGCGAACGAACCGAGGCCGCCGCGCCCGCCTCCGGAGGCGCCCGACGACGTCTGACCCGAGTCGGTTCCGGTGGCCTGGTCCGCTCCTGTCGCAGCAGCCAGCGCCGTGTCTGTGCTCGAGACTTCCGGGTTGATCACGACGAGGGTGAGCTCGTCGTCGACCGGCACACCAGCGCGAAGCGATCGCACCTCGGCACGGGCAGACCCTCCGGTCCACCAGATCTCGGTTCCGCCACTGTCGCCGTCGGGGTCCTGCTCGGGAACGAGGCTGGACCACTCCGTCCACGTCCCGTCGATCCCGAGCGAGCGAAGCTCGACGTGATCGGGGCCCTCCCCCTCCCACGTGACAGCGAGCATCTTTCCGTCAGCGAGGTCCACGCCCCGGGAGGAGACAGCCTCGAGCACGGGCTCCGGTTCGACCCCGGCGGCCTGCTCAGGTGCCGTGCCATCCGACGGGAGGGGTGCCGCAGGGTCCTGAGGCACGACCACCTCCGCCAGCCCCAGATCGACCTCCACGACCTCCGTCGCATCGCCGGTTCCGGGGTCGACGGTGACATCGGGCGTCGCATATCCCTCCGACGTCATCACTGTCCCCGGGGCTGGCGACGTCGTGGCCGTAGCCGCGCTCGTCGTCAGGGCGGCGGTCGCGACGAGCGCGGTCGCGACCGCGACGCTCACGGCCACCCGGGCAGACTTCGTGTGACGTGCGGGACTCATGCAGAAGCTCCATCTGGGGGCGCGAACGTCGGGCACTTCGCCCGCGTCAGCACAGTTTAGGCGGATCCTCCTGGCAATCCGGGATCTCCGGCGTAGTGGCCCCGACGTCGGTGGGTGAAGAATGCGAGAGCTGCCGACCCACCAGCCGTCGTCAGATCAGCGGCGGTGAACACCAGGCGCGAGACCGCAGTGAACGCCGTGGCGGGCCCGAGCCCGACGAGCGGCGACAGGGCGGCAATGAGCACGATCTCGCGCACACCCGCACCCGAAGGGAGGATGAACGCGACGAGGCCGGCCATCATCCCCATCGCCATCGCCCCGACGCACAAGAGCCACGCATGGATCCCGAGGTCCGTCTCGGACCGTGCAAGGAGCCAGAGGTGGGTGCCGTACGAGGCATACGTCCCGAGAGCCCACGCGAGAGACTTCACCACCGTCGAGAGCGACACGTCGTGATCGGGCTGGGGCCGACGCAGGAGCGTGAAACCGAACCGCGCGAGCCGGTTGAGGACGCGCGGGTGCAGAGCCACGAGAGCGAGCGGAAGCAGGACGTACAGCCAGTACAGCCATCGCAACGACGGGCGTTCCCCCACCACCTCCGAGAGGCCCAGCGCTCCGCACACGAGCGCGGCCACCATCGCCACGGCGATGGAGAAGAGCGTGGCGGCGAAGACGCGGGCCCGGGCCAGACCCGCTTTGCGACCGAGCTCGAGCTGCAGGAGGTACGCCCAGACGGTTCCCGGCAGGTACTTGCCGAGCTGTCCGACCAAGAAGATCTGCGCGCCGCGTCCCGCACCGATCGGGTGCCCCAGGTCGTCGACGAGAACCTGCCAGCTCATCGTCGAGCACGCGATGCCCACCACGACGGCGACGAAGGACAGCACGACAGACGTCACCGAGATGGTCTGGAGGCTGGGGTAGACCTCGTCCCAGTTGCTCCACAGGTAGAAGACGGCGGCGGCGATGACGAGCACCACCAGGAGGTACCGGGCCCCGTTGATCAGAAGGTCCTTCTTGCTCCTGCTCGGAGGCATCGGGTCACTCATGCGGCGCCACCCGTACCCGCTGCGCGGACGGGCACGACCTCTCCCCTCGCGCGCCACCACGCCACGTGCTCCTCGAGAGCCTCGAGCCCCGTCCCCACGAGGTCAGCGGGGAACTCCGTGTCGTTCGCCCCATAACGCCGGACGAGCACATCGACCGTCGCCGCGTCGATCCCGAGCCGTGACATCCCCACGGTGTTCGCGCCGTGCAGTCGCGGAGGAACGCCATACACCTTCGCGAACGGCGGCACGTCGCGGGTGAGAGCCGTGCCCATGCCGACCATCGCCCCGGGTCCGATCGCTCGCCGCTGGTGAACCACCGCGTTCATCCCGACCGTTACCCGGTCACCGACCGTGCAGTGCCCGCCGATGCTCACCCCGGCCGAGATGGTCACGTGGTCGCCGAGCTGGACGTCGTGCGCGAGATACGAACCGTTGAGCAGCCAGCAGTGCCGACCCACCACGGTCTCCCGGTGGCTCCCCTGGTGGATGACGGTCCGCTCACGGATGACCGAGTCCTCACCGATCACCACACCCGCGTGGTCGATGTCTCCGGTCCACGCCGTGTTCTGGCGCAGGGACGCGATCTCAGGAGGTCCACCGATCATGACGCCTGGTCCGATCCATGCCCGGTCACCGATCCGTGCAGGACCGAGGAGCACGGCGTGCGGTCCGACCGCGACGTCGACACCGAGCTCGACACCGGGGCCGATGAAGGCCGTCGGATGGATTGCGGGAAGCGCTTCGAAGGTCACGTAGTAGTCCAGCGGTAGTGAAACGCACGACCGATCTCGCGCGAGTCTTCGGCAGCCCACCGTGCGGCGCGCTCTGACTTTGGTCCCAGCGGAAGGCACACTGCCGGCGGCTACGATGTACCGCGCAGGGACCCGGCTCCCGCATCCTACAGAACAGATCACCCGGCTCCGGGTACCCGGAGCAACTCCAGACCCCGCGAGGTAACTACCTGATGGCTGCAAATCCGCGTATCGCCCTGATCGGTGCTGGCTCGATGGGGCAGAACCACGCCCGCGTCATCGCGTCGTCCTCGATCGCAGAGCTCGCCCTCCTCATCGACCCCAACGAGACGGTCGGACGAGCGACGGCGGACCGCTACGGCGCACACTGGGCCCCCGGCCTGGACGGCCTGCAGGATGTCGACGCCGTCGTGGTCGCCGCGTCGACGGAGTACCACTACGACATCGCGTCGACCGTGATCTCAGCCGGGTTGCCCCTCCTCATCGAGAAGCCGGTCTGCCCCTCGCTCAGCCAGACCGTCGAGATCCTCGAAGCCACCGAGAAGGCTGGGATCCCCGTCATGTGCGGCCTCCTCGAGCGATACAACCCCGCCGTCATGACAGCGCTGAAGATGGTCGAGAACCCGATCCTCATGCGGGCTGAGCGCCACTCCCCGTACGTGAGCCGCATCAAGACAGGCGTCGCCTGGGACCTCCTCGTCCACGACGTCGACCTCGTCGCCCAGTTCTTCGGCAGCCGCCTCCCTGAGCGCGTGTCCGTCGATGTGGGCTATTTCCACCCGGAGTCGGTGGAGGGCGCGGAGGACGTCGTCGAGACGGCCCTGCGCTTCGGGGGCGGCGGCATCGCGACCGTGTCGGCGAGCCGCACGAGCCAGCGAAAGGTCCGTACCCTCCTCATCCAGGAGCTGGACCGGATGATCGAGGTTGACCTGCTGCGGCGTGGCGTGACCGCGTACCGGCACACCACGATCGAGCCACAGGAGGGCGGCTCGGGGTACCGCCAGGCGACAGAGATGGAGGTCCCCGAGATCGTGGGAGCCGAGCCGCTCGTCACCCAGCTCACCCGGTTCGTCGACCTTGTCGCGGGCCGCGTGGACGCCGACGCCGAGCGTGCCTCGATCCTGCCGGCCCACCAGATCGTCGATCAGGTCCTCGCCGCACGCTAGCGGACCTGAGCCGCCCGGTCACCCGGGCGGCTCAGCACCGACAGCGGGACCGCAGACAGCGGGGCCGACGCATCGTCAGCCCCGCTGTCTGCGGTCCCGCACCGGCAAGGGCCGACCTACGACGAGGACCGCCGCACGAACCGTGGCGACGTCCCCGCGGGTACCTCGAGGTCGACATCTGCCACGACCCTGGCCGGGACACCGGCGACGACGGTCCGGGGCGCGACGTCGGCGGTAACCACGGCACCTGCACCGACGACAGCCTCGTCACCCACCGTGACACCCATGTTGATGATGGCTCCTGCGCCGATGAACACACGGTCGCCGATCCGGACGGGGGCGCGGTCGATCGCGTCGTACGAGCGGCCCGACACACATCTGCGCGCCGTGGAGTGCGTGTAGATCTGAGCACCGGCCGAGATGTCGCACCCGGCACCGATCGTCAGCCCGCCTGAACCGTCGAGCACCGTGAACGCCCCGATCCAGGTGCCCTCGCCGATCTCCGGCTCCCCGACGAACCAGGACAGCTCGTGGTACGGGTTGGTGGGAAGCGCCGCTGGCGTGCGACCGACCATCAGCCGCCGATCCTGATGAGCTCGCTCATGCCGTCCCGGACACTGATCGTGGGCTCGAACCCCAGGACGTCCTTCGCGCGCTGCGTGTCCGCGGCGCGGCGGCTGACCAGGACATCGCGCGGGTTGAAGATCGGCTCGACGTCGGCACCGACAGCGTCAATGAGGATGCGCGCGAGGTCCGCGATCGTCGTGTCGATACCCGTGCCGATGTTCACCGGGACGTTGTCCTTCTCGGACTCCATCGCCAGGACGACCGACCGTGCGATGTCGTGCACGTGGATGAAGTCCATGGACTGCTCGCCCTTACCGTCGATGACAGGGGGCTCGCCGTTCTTGATGCGGTTGACGAAGTGGTTGATGACGGACGTGTAGTACGCCGTCGTCTTCTGGCCCGGTCCGTAGACGTTGAAGAACCGCAGTGCGATCCACGAGAGGTTCGCCCGACGCTCGTAGTAGCCGAGCAGGTCCTCTCCGGTCCGCTTCGAGATGCAGTACGGCGTCAGGGGCGAGAGGCGGTCGTCCTCGTGCATCGGCAGCTTCTCGGGGTCGCCGTACACGGAGGCGCTCGACGCGAAGACGAGTCGCTTGACGCCGTGGTCCGCGGCGGCGGCAAAGACGTTGTGTGCGCCGATGGTGTTGATCTCCATCGACTCGTACGGGTCAGCCTGGCTCTTGTTGATCGACACAGCAGCGAGGTGCACCACGTGGGTCGCGCCCTTCATGGCCGCGTGCACCGCTCCGCCGTAGCGGATGTCCTGGTCGATCAGCTCGACGTCGCCCCGCTCAGCAAGCTTGGCCACCTCCGCGCGGTCTCCACGGAACATGTTGTCGAAGATGCGGATCTTGTAATCCTTCTCCAACAGCTGGTTCACGACGTGCAGGCCGATGAAACCGGCTCCGCCGGTGATGAAAGCGGTGTTTTGGGCAGACATGAAGCTGGGCTCCTCGAAGGTTGCGTGGGTAGGACGTGTGTTGCTGGGCAGCGGCTAGAGCCGGACGCTCGCGTCGGAGACGACGTCGCGCACGACGGACGCGACGAACTCGACGTCGTCCTGGTCGAGGTTCGCGTGCATCGGGATGGCGACGTGGCGACCGAAGAGGTCGGCTGACACCGGGCAGTCCGCCGTCTCGCCGTACAACGGTTGGAGGTGGCTCGCGTACGTCCCGAAGTTGCACCCGACACCGCGCTCGCGCAGCGCCAGGGCCACCGCACCGCGATCGAGCTCCGGCGAGAGGGTCAGCACGTACGACTGCCACGGGTGCGTCCGGTCATCGAGCTCGACGGGAAGGATGACCTGTTCGAGGTCGCCCAGCAGAGCCTCGTAACCGCGCGCCGCAGCTGTCCTCGCAGCGAGCAGTGCGGGGAGCCGGGTGATCTGGACCCGCATGATCGCGGCCGCGACGTCGGACATCCGGTAGTTGTACCCCAGCTCGTCGAACGACGGGACGGGCAGCTCCTTCGAGGCGTCCCGGACGATCGCGGGCGAGATGCCGTAGGTGTGCAGCTTCCGGGCGTGCGCGACGAGCTCGGGCTTGGCAGAGACGAGCGCGCCACCTTCACCAGCGGTGATCCCCTTGCGGCCGTGGAAGCTGAACGCGGCCATGTCAGCGAGACTGCCTGCGGGGCGTCCCTTGTACGTCGCTCCGGCGGCACACGCCGCGTCCTCGATGAGCCAGAGACCGTGTCGGTCGGCGATCGCGCGGAGCTCGTCATAGTCGGCGGGCTGGCCGAAGACGTCCACAGCGAGGATCCCCACGGTCCGCGGCGTGATAGCAGCTTCCACCGCCTTCGGGTCGACCGACCAGATGTCCGGCCGGATGTCTGCGAAGACAGCCTTCGCACCGGTCCACAGAACCGAGTGGCCGGTCGCCGGGAAGGTGTAGTCGCCCACGATCACCTCGTCGCCGGGCCCCGCCCCGAGCGCCAGCAGGGCCAAGTGGAGCGCAGAACCACAGTTCGACGTGGCCAGGACGTTCTCGACGCCCGCGACCGATGCGAAATCCTTCTCGAACGCGACACATGCCGGACCTGCGCCCGACAGCCAGCCAGACGCGAAGACCTCAGCTACGGCAGCGAGCTCCTCATCCCCGACAGTAGGCTGTCCCAGCGCGACGTTCTTCATACTTTTCCTCTCATTGGCTTATGGGATCCTAGCAGCGTGACCTCATCCCCCCCGAAGCCCAGACACACCACGGTCCGGCGCATCGCCGCAGCGCTCGTCGCCGCGACGCTCCTCATCATCGCCCCGCCCGCGTCTGCCGAGGACCGCATCGTGCCGGGCTCGGGCGGGACCTTCGTCCTCAAGGGCCATGGATACGGGCACGGGAACGGGCTCTCGCAGTGGGGGGCCTACGGCGCCGCGCGCAGCGGCCTGACCACCGCGCAGATCCTCGCGTTCTACTATCCCGGAACGGTACTCACGGGCCAGCCCAACTCGGACATCCGCGTGAGCCTGTCCGCCCCGGCCACTCGGCCCGGCGAGGTCGTCGTCGACACGAGTGGCGCGATGAGCCTGCGTACCGACGCCGGAGTCGTCGCCCTCCCGACGCAGGTCGGAGGTGGGGCGCCCGTGCTCTCCTGGCGTCTGGCACCGTCGGGGGCCGGCCTCGCTGTCTCGTACACGGACTCGACGAGCGGCTCGTGGAAGCCGTACGGATCGACGATCGCCGGGACCTTCGCGTCGTTCCAGTCGAGCACGGGCATCGTCCGCCTCGTCACACCTGCGTACGAGCGCCGTGCATACCGCGGCTTCGTCGGCGCCCTGCGGACCGCCAGTGCAGTGACGACGATCAACACCGTGGCCATGGAGGACTACCTTCGCTCCGTCGTTCCCTCGGAGATGCCCGCCTCGTGGCACCAGCAGGCGCTCGGGGCACAAGCGGTGGCAGCGCGGACGTACGCCTCCTACGAGCGGCACTCGCGGTCCGGAATCCAGCAGACGTGCGACACGACCGCGTGCCAGGTGTACCGCGGACTCGCGCGGTACACGATGGACGGAAGGCTCGTGGAGTCGTACGAGAACGCTGCGACGAGCACGGCGATCGCCGCGACCGCCAACCAGGTCCTCATCACCGGCGGTCCGTTCAGCTACGCCTTCACGCAGTTCAGCGCCTCGAACGGGGGGTGGACGCGCGCGACCTCGTACTCCTACATGCCCGCGAAGGCCGATCCGTACGACGGGCTGATCCCGAACGACGCCAACAGCTGGAGCGTCACCATCTCCTCCGCCCGGATGTCTTCCGCGTTCCCCGGGATCGGCACCGCGACGGCCGTCGTCGTCCTGTCACGGGACGGCAACGGGGAGTGGGGAGGGCGCGCAACATCCGTCCGCGTGGAGGGAACCGGTGGATCCCGTGTCGTCACAGGTGCCGCCTTCCGCAGCGCGCTCGGACTGAAGTCGGAATGGTTCTCGGGCACGTATGTCGCACCGCCCGTCATTGCCCAGACGTCGTCGGGCATGGTCAGCGACATCACCGGGGACGGGCTCCCCGACGTCCTCGGTCGGGTGGGGTCCGACGGCCGACTCCTGCTGTACCCAGGCACGCCGGACGGCTCCCTCGCCGCCTCGACGGTTGTCGGGACCGGGTGGCAGATGCACGACTACGTCCTGCTCCTCGGCGACCTCACGGGAGACGGGGTGCCGGACATCGTGGCTCGTGAGGCCGCTACGGGCCTGTTGTGGATCTATCCGCTCACGCGTTCGGGCACAGCCCTGAGCCCCTTCTCGGCGGGCTCAGGATGGCACACGCTCGACACGCTCGTCGCCGTCGGGGACGTCACCGGCGACGGACTCCCGGACCTCTACGGACGCGAGACAGCGACAGGTGACCTCTACCTCTACACGTGGCGCCAGCCCGCTCCTGCCGGGTCGCTCACCCGGACGAAGGTCAACACCGGATGGCAGAGACACAACGCGATCGTCGGTGTCGGCGATCTCACCGGCGACGCGGTTCCGGACCTCGTCGCCCGAGAGGCGTCCACCGGATCCCTCTTCTTGTACAGCGTCGCTCCCGGCGGGGGGATCACCGCGGCCCGCTGGATCAACAGCGGGTGGGGCAGTTTCGACATGATCATCGGCGGAGCGAGCCTGGGCGGCGGCGGTACGTCCCTGCTCGTCCGCGAGCCCTCGCAAGGGGCGGGAACGCTGCGCTCCTACCCACTCGGGGCGGGCGGGGCGGTCCAGCCTGGTCGGGACGTCGGAACGGGCTGGAACATGCACGCAGCCATCCTCTGACCCCCGGGTGACCGTGCCCGGCACGGTCACCCCGAGGTCACGCGGCGGCGGGACCGACGTTCTCCACCGACCGGACGATGTACAGCGGACGACGACGCGCGTCATCACCGGCGCGCCAGACGTACTCGCCGACGACGCCGAGCGCGAACATGTTCATTCCCCCGACCCCGAGGACGACGCCCGAGACGAGGACCGCCGCTTCGGCGGACGCGCCCGGCACGACGAGCAGCACGAGCCCGATGAGCAGCAGCAGCACACCTGTCACGCCCATACCGACGCCGCACAGGGCCAGCCAGCGGATCGGCGCCGCGGAGAACTCGACGAAGGAGTCGATGACGAGCTTGATCTTCTTGGACGACGTCCACTTGCTCACCCCGTGGGGTCGCGGGAGCTGCTCGAAGAAGATCTTGCGCTGGTCGAATCCCGTCCACGCAGCCATGGCAAGCACGTTCCTGTTGCGCTCGGGCATACGAAGCAGCACGTCGATCACAGCACGCGTCACGAGGATCTGTGACGGGCCCTCCTGGGGGTACGTCGGCACGTCCGAGGCCTTGTTGTAGACCCTCGAGAACGTCGTCGCGAACGTCTCGCTCGGCCCCTTCCGCGTCGCCCGCACAGATCGCAGTCCCCAGACGAGGTCTGCGCCGTCGGCCCACGTCTCGAGGAACTGCCCCACCGCCTCCAGCGGCTCCTGCCGGTCGGCACTGAGCGTGAGCGCCGCATCACCGGCGGCATGTTCCAGTCCGGCGGTGATCCCCGCGTGCGACCCGAAGTTTCGCGACAACCTCACGATCTTCGCGTCGTCCGGACCACCTCTGAGGTGCGCCGCGACGGCCTCGGCGGTCCCGTCGGTCGAACCGTCGTCGACAACGATGAGCTCGAACCGGTATGCCTCGTACGCCGCGACGACCTCGCGGTAGAAGGAGACGATCTCCGCCGCACCGTCCGCCTCGTCGTACGCAGGGACGATGAGGCTCACCAGTGGTCGGCGCGCCGCTGCGACCTGGTCCGTCAGGGCACCTTCATGCATGTTCCGACTCCTTCGACATTCTTCTCCGCGACGTCAGCCGCTCGTGGACCAGCAGACCGACAGCTCCGGTGCCAGCCAGGCCGAGGGCCAACAGACCCACCTTCAGACCCGGCGGAGTGAACGTGAGCTCCATCTCGCCCGTGGGCATATTCGGCGGCACCTCGACCCGCAGGAGTCCCGCGGGCCCGATCGCCGTCTCGAGCTCGGCACCGTCAAGCGTGGCCGTGTAGCCCGGCCACGCGAGACGCGAGAAGGTGATCGTCCCGCCATCAGGACCGGACGACACCGCGAGAGTCTCACGCCGATCCCCGTGCTCCGCGTCGTCGGACACCGTCACGTCACCGTCGACGACCGTCACCCGGCCCGTGCCGTCCAGCAGCGGCTCGTCACGCCCGAAGACGCGAACGAACTCCGTCTCGTCGACCACATGCCACCCGGAGGGGGTGTCCTCCACGTCCACGTAGTCCTTCTGGACGACGACGGTCTGCACCCCGAGCAGGTCCGCCAGGGTCGCGTTCTCGCCCACCGGCTCCTCCCAGAGAGCGTCCCAGGCCTGCGGGCACGTCATTCCCTGGTAGTTCAGGCACAGGGCTCCGTCATGCTTGTTGAAGCCGATACCCGTGTATGCCGTCGTGGACTCCACCCCCGACACCGAGTACGTGTTACCCAGCAGCATGTCCTGCCATGCACCCTCAGCGTCCGCCGTCCCCGGCGGCAGCTGGTAATAGTTGCTGATCTGGACGGTGAGCCCCTCGTAGCGGCCGTCGAAGTTCTCGATCATCTCGGACCGCGACTCCGGGAAGTCGTAGTCGGCGACGTTCGCGTTCGACGGCATCCAGTAGGTCTGCACGAGCACGACACCCACGGTTCCTGCGGCGATCACGCCGAACCCGCGCGCACCGGTCGACCCGAGACGCACGAACGCGATTGTCAGGAGCGCGACGCCGAGCGCGCCGACGATCATCCACGTGCTGTGCTCCGGGCGGTCGGAGTAGCCCTGCCACGCCCCGAGGAAGATCGCTGCGCCGGTCAGCGACCACCGCATCGGACGGCGGTCCCGGGCCAGGCCGGAGCTCAGCAGCATCGCGAAGACCAGGACGAGAGCGAGCGAGAAGAACGGCACCAGACGGGCGGGCCAGCGGAACATCCAGATCTGCGAGGGCCCGAGAACGAGCAAGAGGTAGAAGATCCCGAAGGCACTGATACCGGACCACTCGCGCCACTTCGAGGCCGATTCCCGCCACCGGAGCCACGGGAGAAGCGGAAGGACGAACCATCCGATGTACGCAGCGGGGAACGTCATGTACGGCTCACCGAACATGGTCACGTACGGCTGGAAGCCGGGAGTGCTCATGCCGAGGAGGTCGCTCAGCCCGAGTGCCATGAACTCGTCGTTGGCCGTGATGCTGTTTGCCCGCATCCCGACGGAGGACGTCAGCAGGAAGGGAAGGTAGATCACGACCGCGCTGAGCAGGCCGATCGCCATTTGCGCGCCGATCACCCACAGGCGCGCGTAGTGGCGGCGGAAGACGAGCTCGACGGCTTCAGCGGCGAGCACAGCGCCGAAGGCGAGCATGCCGTACGGGTTCCCGGTCGACACGAGCAGGAAGCCCATGACGATCGGCACGAGGATCGAGCCCCGGCCGTCGAGGTGCCGACGAACAGCCCACCAGAGCCACGGCGTGAAGGCCGAGATGGCGAGCCCGTTGATCCAGGACGTCCCGTCCATGAACAGCGTGTAGCCGGTCAACGACAGCGTCAGACCGGCGGCGGCTGCGATCCAGCGCGACGCGGAGTACTCCCGCGCCAGCAGGTACACCCCCACCGCGAGGATGACGAACAGCGCGAACTTCGCGAGAGTGATCGCCGCCGCGACGTTGTCGAGCGGATGGGTGACGACCATGAGGAAGAGCATCACGGGGTTCCACATGCCCGTCGCGGCCTCGGCCGCGAAGTTGCCCCCCCGCCACATGTCCAGCTGGAGGAGTGGGAACTCACCCGCGAGGACCTGGTCCGCGACGCGCTGCCACACCCCCACTGCGGCGCCCGCAGTGTCGTCCCAGTAGTAGAAGTTGCGCACGTTGCGCAACGGCAGCAGGAGTGCCACGAGCAGGACACCCAGCATCGAGACCACGGGCAGGCTCCGTCGCGCCCGCGACTCCCGAGGCGCCCCCGCCGCGGGCGCGGTGCGCTCGGCCGGGTCGACGTCGTCGTGTGCGCCCTGAGCGACCTCCACCGACCCGCCGTGCGGGCGGGGCGCAGCCACACCTGTCTCCCTAACCATTGGCTCGCATCCTTTCGACGATCTCCCGGCTGCCACCGTCGTCCACGATCACACCCTTCTCGAGCAGCACCGAGCGCTCGCACAGCTCCGCGACCATGTCGAGGTCGTGGCTGACGATCAGCAAGGTCCTGCCCTCCGCCGAGAGTGACCGGATCTTCGCCAGGCACTTCTGCTGGAAGGGCTCGTCCCCCACCGCGAGGATCTCGTCGATCAAGAACACCTCAGGGTCGGAGTGGACGGCGACCGCGAAGGCAAGGCGCAGGAACATGCCGGAGGAGTAGAACTTCACCTCGGTGTCGATGAAGCGTTCGATCTCGGAGAACGCGACGATCTCGTCGAACTTCTCGGCGATCTGGGACTCCGACATGCCCAGGATCGCTCCGTTCATACGGACGTTCTCGCGACCGGTCAGGTCCGGGTGGAAGCCGGCACCCACCTCGATGAGACCAGCGACCCGACCGCGGGTACGGATGGATCCGCTGTCGGCGAGCATCACGCCCGCGATGAGCTTGAGCAGGGTCGACTTCCCTGATCCGTTGAACCCGAGGAGCCCCACCGTCTCGCCCTCGGACACCTCGAGGTCGATCCCGTCGAGGGCCTTGAACGAGTTGGACAGGTCCTTCCCCTTGATCGACGCGACCAGGAGCTCTTTCATCGAGCGTTGGTGACGGAGCGTGAACTCCTTCGTCACGCCCGCGACCTCGATGCTGACGGGCCGGCTACCTGACTTCATAGATCACAACTCCTGAGCAAACCGGCCCTCAAGACGACGGAAGACCATCTGTCCCAGGAGCAGTACGAGCAAGGCGAGGGTGGCACCGCTGACGATCGTCGTCACTGGGTCGTGCATGGTGAATGCGCTGTCGCCCGCCACGGGATACCAGAACGCGTAGTGGAAGAGCTCGACCGCGACGGTGATGGGATTCGCCTGATAGACGGCGAGGAGGAGCGGTTGGTCGACGAGGACCTCCCGCACACGGCTCGCCGGGTACAGGACGGGCGACGCCCACGTGGCGATGAGCAGCAGCAGGTCGACGAAGTTCTCCGCGTCCCTCAGGTACACGTTGACGGAGCCGAAGAGCATTCCCAGTCCGAGCGCGAGGATGGCGACGATGAGGAACCCCAGGAGTGCAGCACCCACGCCCAGGAGCGAGGGTCGCCACCCGACGAACACCGCCCCGACCAGCAGCACCACGAGCTGGGGCAGGAAGTGCAGTATGGCGACGAGGATCGCACTGACGGGAAAGAGCTCACGCGGAAGGTAGATCTTCTTGATCAGCGGCGCGTTCCACACGAGCGTCCGAGTGGCGTTGCCGAACGCCTCGGAGAAGAAGTTGATGACCACGATCCCCGAGAAGAGGTAGATCGCGAAGTACTCCATCCCGTCGTTGAGCTTGAGGAACACGCCCATCGCGAAGTAGAAGACCACGAACTGCACGGCTGGCTTCACGTACGACCAGGCCATGCCGAGAACGGAGCCGCGATAGCGGACTCGAAGCTCTTTGCGGACGATCAGTCGGAGGAGGTAGCGGTGCGAGAGCACGCTGAGGAGACCTCTCCCCCGGCCGGGAGTGGCGAGTTCGGCGTCGATCACGGGCTAACGCTCTCCCCGGAACGTCTGCTTCCACGCATCCTGGCCGGCCATCTCGTCGATCGCCGCCTTGTACCGCGACGACAGCTCTGGCCAGTCACGCAGGATTCGCTCGTGCAGAACGACGGACCGCTGAAGGAGCTCCCGGAAACGCTTGGGATCACGGTGGTACCACGCGGCACCCGAACCGTCGGACGTCGACACGACCGCCGAGTCGAACTGCGCGAGCAGCCACCACTTGGCATCGACAGCGTGGATCTCCGCCTCCGGGTGCTCGGATGCGGACTCCCGGGTCGGCAAGAGCTGCTTGACCGCACCTTTGGCAGCGAACTTGAGCAGACCGATCCGGCTCTCCGGGGCACGCACTGCCTCGCCCCGTCGCGACATCTTCGCGAGGCGGGGAGGCGGGAACGCGTCGGGCTCCTTCTCGACGACCGAGTCCGGATGTGCGGCGCGGACGGCCCGGATCTGGGGCAGACGGGTCGCGAGGTCGCGGTGGAGGTGCTCGGGACCCGTCAGGAGGTCCTCCAGCGCCATGATCCGTAGCGCCGCCACGGAGTACTGGGAAGCGAGAAGGTGTCGCACCTGGTGGATGAACGACTCGCGGACGAGCCGGCCGCCACGCTCGTACCGCGAATGCAGCAGCGCAGCGACGAAGCGGTTGCGCTCGTGGTAGTACGCCTGCCAGTCGAGGCTGTCGTCCTTGTCGGTCCACGGCACGTGCCAGACAGCCGCCCCCGGCAGCGTCACTGTCGGCACGCCCACCTCGCGCGCACGCAACGAGTACTCAGCGTCGTCCCACTTGATGAACAGCGGGAGCGACAGACCGATCTCGCGGATGACCGCGGTCGGGATGAGGGTCATCCACCAGCCGTTGTAGTCGACGTCGACCCGACGATGGAGCTCGCGCGAGGAACGGAGCGACGTGCGGTCGAGATGGTGACCTTCCGATCCTGGCAGGGCCGGACCCCACCAGAAACGCCACGGCTGGATGCGCTCACCCATCGAGTGCAGGTAGGAACGGTCGTACATCGAGAACATGTGACCGCCCACGATCGTGGGCTTCCGGCACAGGTCTGCGAACACCGCCGCACGCACGATGCCTTCCGGCTCCGTCCGCACGTCGTCGTCAGAGATGAGGACATAGGTACTGCGGCCGGCGTCGATCGTCTCGCTCATGCCACGTGAGAAACCACCCGAGCCGCCGAGGTTGGCCTGCTCGATCACGCGCAGACGCCCGCCGAGCTGCTCCTCCGCCTCACGGAAGCCGTCGCGGTCGGCCGGGTGCTGATTTCCCTGATCGACGAGTATGACCTCGTCCAGGATCGACAGCAGGGCGTCGTCGGCTCCCAGCTGGTCGAGCAGCGCGACGACGTCGTCGGGGCGGTTGAGCGTCGTGATGGCGACCGACACGGTGCCACTGGTCGCGCGGTCGGGCGGCACCTGAGCCTCCCACTGCCCGGACACGAGCTCCGCTCCGTCCTGACCCGCGACGATGTCGAACCAGTACCACCCGCCGTCGGCAAAGCTCGCCAGCGGCAGCGTGAACACCAGCTCGGTGCTGCTGTGGGGTTCGACCGTGCGCTGCGAATCGACGCGATAGACGTTTCCCTTGGCATTGGAGCGATAGACGACCACCGTGGCCTCGCCCTGCAGCACGACGCGCAGCGTGACCTGGTCGACGATGGTCGACCGTCGCCAGTAGCTGGCGGGGAAGGCGTTGAAGTACGTCCCGAACGAGGACTGCCGCGACGGGGGGATCGTGAAGCTGCGACGCGAGACGATCTGGCTGAGCGTCTCCCTGCCTGCGGGTGCCGACTGTCCCTCCCGGGACGCATCGTTCGACCCCGAGCCGGACTGGCGGACGGGGGCGACCGCGCCTTGGCCCCCCTCCACGTAGAGCGGAAGGATGTCCCGGTCCGGCTCGATGGGCAGGACGACGCGCTGCAGGACGCGTGTGACGGTGGAGCCGGTCGGCTGCGTGAGCGTGCTCATGCCTCGTCGCTCCCGCCCACGATCGCAGCACCCTTCTCGAAGTGCGGTGCGAGGGTGTTGTCCACCATGCTCAGGGCCGACCCGATGGCCATGTGCATGTCGAGGTACTGGTACGTCCCGAGGCGCCCACCGAAGAGCACGTCCTTCTCCCCGCTGGCGAGGCCGCGGTAGGCCTTGATGCGCTGCCGGTCCGTCGCGGTGTTGATCGGGTAGTAGGGCTCGTCCGCCTTCTCTGCGAAGCGCGAGAACTCCCTCATGATCACGGTCTTGTCCGACGGATAGTCCCGCTCGGGGTGGAAGTGCCGGAACTCGTGGATGCGCGTGTACGGGACCTCGGCGTCGGCGTAGTTCATCACCGACGTTCCCTGGAAGTCCCCGATCGGCAGGACCTCTTCCTCGAAGTCGAGGGTGCGCCAGGAGAGGTCACCCTCGCTGGAGTCGAAGTACCGGTCGACCGGGCCCGTGTAGACCACCGGCACGTTGCCGACGACGTTGCCCTTGTTGACAGGTTGGGTCTCGTCGAAGAAGTCGACCCCGAGGCGGACCTCGATGTTGGGGTGATCAGCCATGCGTTCGATCCATCGCGTGTATCCGTCGACGGGCAGTCCCTCGTACCGGTCGTTGAAGTACCGGTTGTCATAGGTGTACCGCACCGGGAGCCGGGAGATGATGCTGGCAGGCAGGTCCTTCGGGTCCGTCTGCCACTGCTTCGCGGTGTAGTCCCGGATGAACGCCTCGTACAACGGGCGACCGATCAGGGAGATCCCCTTCTCGTCGAGGTTCGTCGGGACGCGGTCGCCCAGCTCTGCAGCCTGTTCGCGCAGCAGAGCGCGCGCGGCGTCGGGACCGAGGGCGGACCGGAAGAACTGGTTGACGGTGCCGAGGTTGATCGGCAGCGGGTAGACCTCGCCCTTGTGGGTGGTGTACACGCGGTGCACGTAGTCCGTGAACGCCGTGAACTGGTTGACATAGGCCCACACACGCTCGTTCGAGGTGTGGAACAGGTGTGCCCCATACCGGTGGACCTCGATGCCCGTCTGGACCTCGTTGGCCGAGTAGGCGTTCCCCCCGATGTGGTCCCTACGGTCGATGACCAGCACCTTGCGCCCGAGCTGCGATGCGACTCGCTCAGCGACGGTCAACCCGAAGAATCCAGATCCAACGACTACCAGGTCCGCGTCCACGCACACTCCTCTTGTCGGTACTCAGCACACTAGGTTAACTGCTACGGCGGGGACCTCAGACGCGGTGCGAGTGCCCGGTCACCGTGCGGAGGCGGAGGAAGCGACGGTAGGCCGCGCGCCGCAGGCCCTCCGGGACCAACCGGTACAAGCCGCGAAGAGCGATGTTCCGGGCCGCCTGCCGCCGCGTCGTGAAGCCGATCGCGCGGAACCGACGTTGCAGAGCGATCTCCGAACGAAGGATCATCACGCCGCCGCGCCTCTTGTATGCTCCGGCGCCGACGCGGTAGAGCAGGAGGGACTCCGGCACGTTCGCGGCGCGTGCGCCGCTCGCGAGCATCCGGGCGAACAACCAGTAGTCCTCCATGAGCGGGAGGTCCTCGTAGCCGCCCGCATCAGCGACGGCCTGCTTGCGGTACACGACCGTCGGGTGGTTGAAGGGCGAGACGAAGCGTGACCTCGCGGCGATCTCTGCCTCGCCCACGGGCGGCGATCGGAGCACCCCGGGCTGGGCCTCGTCCGCGAACTCACGGATAGCGGCACCGACGATGTCGAGCCCGCCCGCAACGAGCGGCACCTGCCGTGCGAACCTCTCAGGCATCGCGATGTCGTCGGCATCCATCCGCGCGACGATCTCATGAGCGCACTCACGGATGCCGGCTTCCAACGCGCGCGCCAGACCCACGTTCGTCGCGAGCGCCACGACCCGGGTCGGCACGGAACTCTGGGCGACCAGCTGGTCGAGGAGGTTCGCCACGTCGGTGCCGACCGGCCCGTCGCGGACGATGATCACCTCCGCAGGCTTGAGGGTCTGTCCCGTCGTGACCGACTCGAATGCGCGGCGCAGGTGATCGGCCCTGTCGCCCTTGTACACGGGCAGGAGCACCGAGAACTGTTCCTCCGTCACCGGGCACCCTCGAGGCTCGTGACCGCCGAGCTGGCGGGCCCGAGCCCGGTGAGCGCGCGCTCCGTCGCCCGTGGCGCGCGCAGGACCCCGTCCCGCAGCCCCCGGGCCCCGGCACGCAACAGGACCGTGCGGCGACGCGAGCGTCGGATCGTCCGCAGCCACCGGCGCACGGACGCTCCCGTGTACAGCACGCGCTCGAAGGGCGTGAGCGCCGACGAGCGGGAGATCATCCATACCTTGTTGCGCACCTCGTAGTAGAAGCGCTCCCCCGGGTCGGCGTCGATGCCTCCGAAGGTCTTCGTGCGGTGCTCCACGACGCTCGATGGCACATGCAGACCCGTCCCTCGGCGAAGGACCCGGCACGAGTACTCGAAGTCGTCGTTCCAGATGAAGTAGTCCGCGATGGGCAGGCCGTGCGTGCGGACGCTATCGGCGGAGACCAGCATCGAGACGAACGAGGAGGAACGGATCGGCACGGCCCGCGATCGAGTGGCTCGCTGGATCGCTTCGGCACTCGCCCCGGGCCGGCGCCGCGGCGTGTTCATCGGGTGCTCACGCCCGTCGTGCCACACCACCTTGCTCCCGAGGATCTCCACGGGCCCGTCGTAGCTCTCGGCGGCAGCAAGCAGCTCCTGCAGCGCGGTGGGGTTCGGGATCGTGTCGTCATCCATGAGCCAGAGCCAGTCGGGCGCGGGCCGGCTGGCCTCGCCGTCGCTCTCGAGGGCCACGGCCATCCCCACGGCGAAGCCACCTGCTCCACCCGTGTTGCGCGGGAGCCGCACCACACGCGCGCCGACCGGGTGGTCGGCGGCGACCTCCGCCGAGTCGTCCTCCGAGAAGTTGTCGACGACGAGCACGCGGTCGACCGGCACGGTCTGAGCCTGCACGGCATCCAGGGCGTGGCGGAGGAGGTCGCGACGGTTGTAGGCGACGATGACCGCAGCGACGCGTGGCGCAGGGGCCAGGCTCACGCGGCACCCCCCTCACCGACGACATACCGGGGCACGCCCGCCCAGGCAGCCCGGTCGCTGAGCCGGCGACCGTCGACGAGCAGCTTGACGTCTGGGAAGTCCGCGGGCCCGAGCTCGCGGTACTCCGCGTGGTCGGTCTGGATCAGGACGACGTCGACGCGGTCTCCGAGCCGGTGGCTGACGAACCCGAACCCCGCGAGCTCCTCGTCCGAGAACATGGGGTCATGGACACGCACGCTCGCGCCACGAGCCTCGAGGGCCGCGACGGTGGAGAACACGCCGGAGAAGGCCGTCTCCTTGACCCCGCCTCGGTACGCGGCACCCAGGACGACGACAGTGAGGCTGTCCATTGAACCCAGCATCTCCTCGGCGCGCGCCACCACGCGTTCCGGCGCAGCTGCATTCACCGCACGAGCCGTCCGGACGATCGAGGCGTCCGGGTCCACCGAGAGGTAGAGCCGCGGGTACACAGGGATGCAGTGGCCACCCACGGCGATGCCCGGGCGGTGGATGTGGCTGTACGGCTGCGAGTTGCAGGCGTCGATGACGGCGTAGATGTCGATGCCGACCTTCTCTGCGAAGGCACCGAACTCGTTGGCCAGACCGATGTTCACGTCGCGGTAGGTCGTCTCGGCGAGCTTCGCCATCTCGGCGGCCTCGGCCGACCCCAGGTCCCAGACGCCGTTGGGCCGGTCGAGATCCGCCCGCTCGTCGAACGTGAGGACGGCCTCGTAGAACGTCGTCGCGCGGCTGGCCCCCGCCGGGCTGAGGGCACCGATGAGCTTCGGATAACGGCGCAGGTCCTCGAAGACCCGACCCGTGAGCACCCGCTCGGGTGAGAAGACGACGTGGAAGTCCGTCCCCTCCACGAGCCCCGAGACCGACTCGATCATCGGCTTCCAACGGCCTCTGGTCACTCCCACCGGGAGCGTCGTCTCGTACGAGACGAGCGTGTCGGGTGAAAGGTGCTCCGCCATCGACCTGGTCGCGGAGTCCATGAGCGAGAAGTCCGGATCCGCGGTCGCCTCGTCGACGAACAACGGGACGACGATGACGACGACGTCCGCACCAGGTATCGCGTCGCCATAGTCCGACGTCGCTCGCAACGACCCGGAACCGACCGCCTCGCCGATCATCTCGGCCAGGAACGGCTCACCAGGGAACGGCGCACGACCCGCGTTCACCTCGGCGACGACCCTCGCGTTCACATCGACGCCCACGACCTCGTGCCCGCGGCTCGCGAACTGGACGGCGAGTGGGAGGCCGATCTTTCCCAGGGCTACGACTGCGATGCGCATAGCATGCTCTCCGACACAGGTGGGGCCGTCCGCCGCGTGCTGGCGGTACGGGAAGCTCGACAGGTCCGACGCGCGTCTGGCCTCAGGCGCCTGCGCCGACAAGGGTGTTGACGCCGACGACGATCCGGTCCAGCTGCTCCTGGGTGAGGGAGGGGTGCACGGGCAGCGAGATGACCTCGCGGGCCGCGCGCTCCGTCTCCGGCAGGTCCAGGCCGGGCGCGAAGGGCGCGAGGCTCTCCAGCCGGTGGTTGGGGATCGGGTAGTAGACGCCGGAACCCACCTGGTGCTCGTCCTTGAGTGCGGTGACGATGCGGTCGCGGTCCTCCGCGACCCGGATCGTGTACTGGTGGTAGACGTGGACGGCCCCGGGGGCGACCGACGGCGTCACGACTCCCTCCAGGTTCTCGTCGAGGAACGCGGCATTCGCCTGGCGCTGCGCCGTCCAGCCCTTGACCTTCTCCAGCTGGACGCGGCCGATGGCGGCGTGGATGTCCGTCATCCGTGCGTTGAAGCCGATGACCTCGTTCGCATACTGCCGCTCCATCCCCTGGTTGCGCAGGAGCCGGACGTTGCGCGCGATGGTCTCGTCAGCGCAGGAGACCATGCCCCCCTCGCCCGAGGTCATGTTCTTCGTCGGGTAGAGACTGAACATGCCGAAGGTGCCGAACGTTCCTACGGGCTGGCCGTCCAGCGACGCCCCGTGCGCCTGGGCAGCGTCCTCGAAGACCATGAGACCGTGCTCGGCGGCGAGCGCGCCGAGCTCCGCCATGGCCGCAGGGTGCCCGTAGAGGTGGACAGGCATGATGGCGCGCGTCCGCTCCGTGATCGACGCACGTACGCTCTCGACCGAGAGGCAGAAGGTCACCGGATCGATGTCCGCGAACACCGGGGTGGCACCCGTCAGTGCGACGGAGTTCCCGGTCGCCGCGAACGTGAAGGACGGGACGATGACCTCGTCCCCGGGGCCGATGCCAGCAGCCAGGAGGCCCAGGTGGAGGCCCGCCGTGCCCGAGTTCACGGCCACCGCGAGTCGGCCGTCGAGCAGCACCTCGGAGAACTCCTTCTCGAACGCCGCAACCTCCGGCCCCTGGGCGATCATGCCGCTCCGGAGCACGCGGTCGACCGCAGCCCTCTCGTCGTCACCGACGATGGGCTTGGCAGCGGGAACGAAGTCCTGGCTCATTCAGACTCACCTCTCTGGGCGGCGATAACCGCTGGTGTCGTGTTAGCACGTGAGAAGCAGTGCACGTGCCTGCTTGCCCGAAACAATACCCTCACCCGATCGCCACCCAGCCCCCGCCCCGCGCGCCCTCAACTGAGCAACGACGCGACGATCGCGTCGCCGACGGCGGCGTCCTTCTCGAACGACAGCAGGGGACTGGCGGCGTCCGCCGCTGCCTTTGCCGATCGGATCGCTGCACGGTCCATCGACCGCAGGGACGCCATGCACTCGGGGACGGTGAAGCCTTCGCTGACCACTCCGAGCCGGTGCTGCTCGACGAGCCGCGCCATCTCCACGCTGGGTCCGACGGCCACGGCGAGACGCGCCTGGACGTAGTCGAAGAACTTGTTCGGCAGTGTCAGACGCGCGTTGGTGTGCACCGGTGGGACCCAGAACACCCCGACGTCGTAGCTGTTGAGCGTCCTGGGCAGGGCCTCGGGCGCGACGGGGTCGCGGAACCGGATCCTCGGGCAGCCCGCAGCACGCTCACGGAGCTCGGCGAGGTAACGGCCCCGGTCCCCACCTGGCATGAGGTAGAGATCGAGGGTGTACCCGTCTCCGAGCCCGATGACGGCGTCGAGCATCGCCTCGAGGTTACGGCCGTGGACGGCGGCGCCGCTGTGGACGAGCCGGACGACGTCCGGGACCTCGGCGCTCGGCGCGAGGTCCTGGAAGGGCGAGGAGTTCCGCATCACCTGGGTCACCACCCCGAACCGTTCGCGGTACAGGTCGGCGATCGAGTCGCAGACCGTCGTGACGGCACCGCTGCGGGGGAGGTAAGTGGCGCACAGGTGCGTCATGAAGGGGGCGACGAGCACCCGCCAGGAGGTCACGTGGGTGCGCTCCTCGGGGGCCCACTCGTGCATGTCGGCCCACACCCGCGCCCCGTTGCGTGCAGCGATCGCGTGCGCCAGACCGAGAACCCGTGCGTCGTTCGCGACGACGAGGTCGAACGTGCGTCCGTCGAGCGCCTCCAGCGCGTGGCGCACCGCGGGCGCGAGCAGCTCGACCGAGGCGTGACGCCGCAGAGCGAGCAACGCGACGCCGCGGACGGTCTGCGGGAGCGTCGGTGCGCCGTCGGGCACACGGAGGTGCTCGGAGGCCCCCCGCGGGGCGGGACCGAAGCCCACCGTCGTCACGTCGCCGTGCCTGGCGAGAACGCCGACCTGCCGCAGCACGCGCGCGTCGGAGGAGATCGGAGTCAGGGAGATCGCGAGGATGCGTGGGCGGCGAGCGCCTGCGCGCACCGACGGGTCGACGGTCATCCCGCTGAGCCCCGTCCGCTCGCCACCAGAGCGTTCACGGCCTGGAGCCAGGGGGCCGACAGCTGCTCGGCGCTGAGACTCCGGGCACTCGCATGGCTCGCCTCCTTGTACTGTCGGACCGCGGCAGGGGTGAGCGCCTCGAGCGCACGGACGACGTCGTGCACCTCGAAGCCGTCGGTGATCGCCCCGACACCGTTCGCGCGGACGATCCGCTCCATCTCCGGCGACGGCCCGATGAGCACGCCGAGGCGCGCCTGGACGTACTCGAACAGCTTGTTGGGCAGGGCATGCAGCAGGTTGAACGTGCTCGGCGGGCAGACGAAGACGCCGACGTCGTACCGGCTCAGCATCGGGATGATGTGCTCGAACGGCACGGGTGGGAGCACCCGGACAGTGGGGCCCACGGCGGCTGCGCGAGCCTCGAGCTCCGCGATGTATGCGGGGTCCCCCGGGGCCAGGACGACGTCGAGCGTGATCGATCCCGGACGCTGCCGCTGGACGAGGCCCACCGCATCGATCATGGTCTCCAGACGACGGCCCCGACCGGCGACACCCACATGAACGAGACGTATCGGCGCCCCCACGGGGGTCGGCTCGATGTCCTCGTGGTGCGGCGCCGCGTTCGGGACCACGCGAGCGCGGACGCCGAACTCCCGCTCGTACTCGTCGGCGATGCCTTGGGCGACCGTCGTCACCGAGTCGGTGCTCCGGACGAACCGGCACGCCCACACCATGAGCGGTTGCACGAGGAGTCGCCAGAGGAGCCGGTCCTCCCCCTGGCGCGGCGCGTACTCGTGCAGGTCGCTGTGGACACCCAGCCGTGGCTGCAGGGTCACCGCGAGCGGGGCCGCGAGAGCATCGTTGGCGACGATCACGTCCATCGATCCCGGCGGCAGGGCGGCCAGGACGAACCGCACGCGAGGCGAGCGGAAATACAACCGGTCGTGACGGCGAAGACCGAGCAGCGCGGCCGCGATCACCCGTCCCGCCCGGCCGACGCGCCAGGGGCCGAGGTCGTCCGGCACCTGCACATGACGGGCAACACCTCCCGGAGCGGGGCCGTAGCCGCACGTCACGACCTCCGCGCGCCCCTCGAGGAGCCGGACCTGGCGCAGCACCCGGGGGTCGCGCGCGATGGGCGAGAAGGAGAGCACCACGACCGTGGGCAGGACGGTCGACGGATCCTGGCCGGTCATGTCCGATCCCCGTCGCTGGTGGGACGGACACCTGGCCGGGCTCCTGCGAGCACACGGCGATAGACGCCGAGCAGCCGCGAAGACTCGACCTCCCACGTGAGCTCGGAGGCCGCCCGCCGGGACGCCTCCCGGTAGCGCGGCGCGTCGCGCAGCACCTGCACGATCGTCGCAGCCATGACCACCGGCTCGTCCGAGGAGAAGATCTCACCGACCTCGTACTGCTCCACGATCGCTCGGGTGTCCGGAAGATCAGCAGCGACGACGGGCAGGCCTGCGTGGATCGACTCGAACAGCTTGTTGGGAAGCGACCACCGGTAACTCAAGCACGTCGGCCGGACGAAGACGACCGCCGCGTCTGCGTCTGCGAGGGCCGTCGTCACCTCGGCTGAGGGGACGCTGCCGACGAAGTGCACGCGCGCTGCTACCCCTGCCCGCTCGGCGCGATCGACAAGATCGGCGACGTACGCGGGCGTCCCGTATCCGAGCACCACGAGATGGACGTCCGCGGCCAGCTCTCCGAGCGCCGCGATCGTCTCTTCCAGCCCCCGGTTGGTGGTGATCCGCCCACCGTAGACAAGGACTCTCACGTCGGGCGGCAGGCCCGCGAGGCTGCGGAGCCTTCCCCGGACGGGATCGCTCGTGCTCTGGGTCGAGGGCGGGATGTTCCGGACGAGCGCCGGTTCCTGCGTGAGCCGGTACCGCTCCGTGAGGTGAGCGGCGATGCTGGGAGAGACGGTGATGACTGCTCGGGCGCGCCGGATCCCGTGCCGCTCGACGAGACGTTCCACGACCGCAGCCACGGGCCTGCGGCCGACGACGTTGCGGTGCAACCACAGCTCGTGCGAGTCGTACACGAACGGCACTCCCAGCGCCCGTGCGACGGACACCGCAGGTGGCAGGGTGTTCGCATCGTTGGCGTGCACGGCGTCCGGTCGCCACCGGCGAGCAGCGGCCCCGGCGCGCTGCCAGTAGGAGACGAGGACGACGGCGCGCAGCGGCTGGAGGAGCCACGTGAGCGCCCGCGTCATGCGCGAGCGCGATCCGACGGGCGCCGGCGTGCGGCCGACCGGACCGCCGTCGGCGCTCCCCTGGCGAGCCGGCTGCGGCACGTCGGCCACCGCGGGGACCCACCGACGGTAGATCCGGGCCACGGGTTCGAGCACGACGCTCACCTGGAACAGCTGCAGGCGTTCGCGGACAGCTCCCGACGGCAGCCGCACCACCTCGGCGGGACGCCCCGCAGAGGGGCGAGCCACCGCGAAGATCCGGACGTCCGCGCCAGCCTGGACGAGCGTGGCCGCAGTCTTCAGGACACGCGTGTCTGCGTGGCAGTCGTTGTAGACGAGGATCGCGATCCTGGGTCGTCTCTCTCCGTCCGCAGCAAGGCGCACCTGCGTCGAGCCGTCTGCCCCGGTCACGCGGTCCGCTCCCGCGCGAGGCCCGCCAGCGCAGCCTGCTGCGCAAAGTCCGGGACCGCCGCCACGACCTCGTCGAACGTGCCGTGGGCTACGAGCTCCCCCTCGCGCATGAAACAGACGATGTCACTGTGCCGGATCGTCGAGAGGCGATGAGCGACGACGATGAGCGTCACCTCTCCGCGGAGCTCGGCGATGGCCCGGGTGACCGCCGCCTCTGTGGCCGTGTCGAGAGCACTGGTTGCCTCGTCCATCACCAGCACGTGAGGATCGCTGTAGAGCGCCCGCGCTATGCCCAGGCGCTGGCGCTGCCCGCCGGACAGGCCGATCCCACGTTCGCCGACGGGCGAGTCGATCCCCTTGCTGCGCTCCTCGACGACGTCGAGCGCCTGGGCGCGCCCCAGCGCCTGGCGGACCTTCGGCTTGTCCACGAGAGCGTCGTCCCATTCGAGCGCGACGTTCTGGGCGACGGTGGCGTCGAACAGCGACACGTCCTGCGGGACGTAGCCGATCCGGGACCGCCACGCATCGAGGACGTGCGGCAAGGGCACCGCTCCTACGCGGATCTCCCCGTCGGACGGCTCGAGCAGTCCGAGGATGACGTCGACCAACGTGGTCTTCCCAGAGCCGGAGGCTCCGACGAGCGCGACGGAGCGCCCGAAGGGGATCCGCAACGTGACGTCCCGGATCGCGGCGGCTCGGGCGGACGGGTAGGTGAACGTCACAGCGTCGAGCTCGAGGTAGGTGGCATCGCGAGGCACCTCGACCTGCTCTGGCCTCGTCGTCCGCGCCTCCAGGTATTCCCGTCCGCGCTTGATGTCCTTGATGGCTGTCTGAGCGAAGGGCAGGGCGGCGGACGTCTGCGACATGATTCCTTGGAACCGCGTCAGTGACGGGATGATCCGGAAACCGGCGACGCCGAACAGCGCGACTGAGCTCAGGGCGCCCGCTGCGCCCCCGGTGAGGTAGCCGATCCCACCGGCGAGCACGAAGCCTCCGACGAGGCCCGCCTCCAGCACGTATCGCGGAACAACCGCGAGGAACGACATGTTCGCCCGAGCCTGCGAGCTCCGCTGCCGGACTGCCAGCACGAGCTCGGTGACCGATTCGGCCTTGCCCCTCAGGGTGATCTCCTTGAGGGACTGGACCATCTCGCTGAGCAGGCGGGCCGAGCGCGTGGAATAGCTGCGGTTGACGCGTCCCGCCTCGACCGACTTGCGCAGGATCCAGCGCAGCAGGACGGCACCGATGAGTCCGAAGTACACGACGGTGGCGAGCGCCATGACGGGCGCGGCGACGAGGAGCACCGCAAGGACCGCGATGAAGGTGCACAGCTCCCCAGCGAGCATCGCGAACGGGATCAGTACCCCCGAGACGGTCGTGGCGACCCCGACGTCGGTCGACCGGACGAGCTCCGTGGAGTTGCGTTGCAAACGGTCCGTCCACGGGGACGCGAAGAACCCTCGCAGGAGCTCGCGACTGATCGCGAGCTCGAACGTCGCGAACCGGCGGGTCGCGAACCACTGGAGCGTGATCTGGAAGATCGACTTCCCGACGATGAGGATGCCGACCAGGAGGAGGACGATCGCGAAGTCCTCCGGCTCGGACAGCGTCCCGAGCAGAGGAAGAGTGACGGACGACCCGGCGATCATCGGCGCGAGACACAGGGCCAGCAGTCCCAGCGCGGCCACGTCGAGGATGGACGAGGCCCCGGAGAGAACAGCGAACAGCACGAGGAACCTGCCACTACCTGGCGGGAGGACCGGCAGGACCTCACGCACCGTGCGCCACAGAGCAGACATGGCCCGAGCCTATCGGTGCGCTGTGAGCACGACGGACGCGGCCGACCGGGCAACGGTGCTGAGGGAGGCATGGTCGGCGGCCCAGCGGGAACGTCGTGCCCTGCCCTCTGCGCGCTGATCCTCAGCGTCGTCCGCCTCGAGGATGGACAGCATCGCCTCTGCCACGGCATCGACGTCGTACGGGACGGCCCGCCCCAGCCCGTCGTCGCTCAGGAGCTCCCCCGCCGGCCCGACACCCGCATAGAGCGCGGGGGTCCCGCACGAGAGCGAGGCGTACACCTTCGTCGGGAAGGAGAAGTCGTATCCGAACCCGGGCCGGACGCTCGCAAGGCTCGCAACGGCCCCACGGAGCCAACGTGCGACCTCTGCCGGCGGCTTCTGGGGCAGAAAGGTGATCACGTCGTCCGGGAGGTGGCGAGCCCGGTGCTCGATGGCGCTCTTCTCGGCACCCTGCCCGATGAACACCAGGCGTGCGTCGGGACGGGCACGGTTCACAAGGGTCATGGCATCCGCAAAGATCCCGGCGCCATGCCACTCCGAGGCGGTACCCGCGTACACGAAGTACGGCACGGGCTGCACACGGGCAGCAGCATCGGACGCGCTCGGGCCGAGATCCGGCTCGTCCGCCTCCGCGATGCTCGCACGCTCGCCCGCCGAGGAGAAGGAGACGACGTCGATGCCGTTGCCGACCTCGCGCACACCATCCGTCACGCCAAGCTGCGCCAGGCGCCGGGTCACGCCCGTCGACACCGACAAGACGCTCTCGGCACCGCTCCACGCCCATCCTTCGATCGCACGCAGCACACGCAGGACGAGCGCAGGGGCACCCGTCGTCCCAGCAGCGTCTGCCCAGACGTCGGCCGCGTAGTAGACGTACGGAACGCGTCTGAGTGCACAGGCTGCCCGGACGACGATCCCCGTCGTCGGCGGGGGTTCGCACACGACGATGCCCACGCGTCGCGCGAGGAGGATCCTGAAGAACAGCGGGACGTCGAACGACAGGTACTGGACATAGCCGCGCACATACCCGTACCGGTCCCGCAGCACTGGCGCTCGTCGCACCTGGACACCAGGACGTGTCCCGGTGTCCTCCGCCCGGACCGACGCGGCAGGACGTGTCGTGAGGACCACGACCCGCGCCCCCGCCTCGTCCAGTGCGTCTGCCAGCGCGCGGAGGCGGAACGAGGCTGCCGCTGGCTCAGGCGCGAAGATCCGGCTCACGAGAAGGACGTGGGGGCTCCGCCGTGACGTCATGGGAGCAAATCTACGCCGGGCGCTCGGCTCCGACCGGCGGTGCGAGAATGTCGCCATGGCCGATCCCGCTGACGAGACGACGACGCTCCCGCAGCCTCACGCGACGCCGGACCA
This sequence comes from Sanguibacter sp. Z41_6, assembly GCF_059621145.1. Taxonomy (NCBI): domain Bacteria; kingdom Bacillati; phylum Actinomycetota; class Actinomycetes; order Micrococcales; family Sanguibacteraceae; genus Sanguibacter; species Sanguibacter sp. Z41_6. The sequence continues at coordinate 160,518 of NZ_JCAQIF010000005.1, forward strand.
CAGCCGCGACTGGCTGGTCATCCCCCTGTACAACGAGAGCGCCGTGATCAGTGAGGTCATCCGGGCGGCGCTTCCCGTCTTCCCGAACATCCTGTGCGTCGACGACGGGAGCACGGACGGATCGGGCCGTACGGCCCGGGAGGCCGGGGCACGCGTCGTGACGCACGCGACGAACCTCGGTCAGGGCGCCGCGTTGCAGACCGGTATCCGCTTCGTGTGCGAGGAGACCGACGCCCGGTGCCTCGTCACGTTCGACGCAGACGGCCAGCACCAGGTCTCCGACGCCTGCGAGATGGCCGATATCGTCGCGCGGGGTGAGGCGGCGATCGTCTTCGGCTCCCGCTTCCTGGACAAGAGGACCACGCCTGGCCTCGTCAAGAAGGCTGTCCTGACGTTCGCCGTCTGGTTCACCAAGCAGTCGACCGGGATGCGGCTCACCGACGCACACAACGGACTTCGTGCCATCCGCACGGACGCGGCCCGCCACATCCACCTGACGCATGACGGGATGGCTCACGCGAGCGAGATCGTCCTCCAGCTGGGCCGCACAGGTCTCCCGTGGCAGGAGCACCCCGTGCACGTGCTCTACACCGAGTACTCCCAGGGGAAGGGGCAATCCGCGTGGAACTCCGTCAACATCCTCGTCGACCTCCTGTTCAAATAGTGTCCGCCGCCCGCATCCGTCGCGCACATCGCTTTCCCACCGGAGGTCGACCGTGAGCAGTCGCACGCTACTGATCCAGATCATCCTTCTCGTGGCGGTCGGGCTCGTCACCCTCTTGCTGACCCGATCGACCGCTGGAGCTCGGCACCAGGCGATCCGTCGTCTGCTGCTCGCAGGGTTCGTCGCGGTCTCCGCGCTGTCGATCATCTTCCCGCAGGTGCTCACGAAGGTCGCCAACGCCCTGGGCGTCGGCCGGGGCACGGACCTGCTCCTCTACGCCCTGGTCATTGGCTTCCTCAGCTACCTCTCGACCAACCATCGGCGGATGAACCGCATGTCGAGCCAGATCACGCGACTGACGCGTGAGCTGACGCTCGCCGAGGCCCGTTCGGGGTACGGCGTCCCCCGGCCCGCCCTCGACGGCACGCCACCTCCCACCAGCGGGTCGCCGGAAACCCTCTCCACAAACTCTCCACCGGGCTGACCCCGGCCTTCCCCCGCTGCAGGGGCGCAGCCGCCTAGGATTGCCGATCGTGACGACCTCCGACGCCCAGTCCCGCAGCGAGCTCCGAGAGAGCCGTCGGGAGCGCCGCCACCCGGCTCACCTGCGGCCTTCCCGCTCGCACCACGTCCTGCGGGCGCTCGCACTCGTCGTCACGGGCGCGCTGGCCTTCGTCGCCACCGGCGCCGGCGCCGTGTACTACACGCTCCAGAACAACATCGACTCCGTGGATGCCGCGTCGCTCCTGTCGGACGTCGACCGGCCTGCACCTCCCACCCCTGATCCCGAGGATCCCGACGCCGGCCTGCCGATCAACCTCCTCCTCATGGGCTCGGACGACCGCAGCGGGGCCAACGCGAGCATCGGGGGCGAGGACGAGGACGGCGGCATGCGGTCCGACACGACGATCATCATGCACATCTCGGCCGACCGGCAACGGATCGATGTCGTCTCCATCCCCCGAGACTCGCTCGTGGACATCCCCGAGTGCAACACGACCAACGGCACGGTCCGCGCCCGGAACGACGCGATGTTCAACAGCGCGTTCGCCTACGGGTGGGACAAGGGCCAGAACGTGGACTCGGCGGCCGCGTGCACCATGCACACCGTCGAGACCCTCACCGACGTGCCGATCTCCGGGTTCATGGTCATCGACTTCGCCGGTTTCCAGACGATGATCGACGCCATCGGACCGATCCCGATGTGCATCCCCGAGCGGACGGTCTCCAAGGAGGCGGACCTCTACCTCGAGGCCGGGATGCAGGAGCTCAACGGCCAGCAGGCGCTGGGGCTCGCCCGGGCCCGCAAGGGCGAGGGCGCCAACATGAACGGGTCCGACCTCACGCGCATCGGTCGCCAGCAGGAGCTGCTCGCGGCGACGGCACGGACCGTCCTCGACAAGAACGTCCTCATGGACAGCCCGGCGCTGTTCCAGTTCCTCAACGGTGCGACCTCGTCGCTCACCGCCAGCCCGGAGTACTCCGACATCTCGAACATCGTCGGCCTCGGGTTCTCGCTGCGCAACATCCCCCGTGAGAACATCACCTTCATGACGGTCCCGGTCATGGACGCCCCGTCCGACCCCAACCGTGTGGTGTGGACGTCGGAGGCGGACAAGGTGTGGGAGAACATGCGCGCGGACCGGCCCCTCGTCACCCCGGGGGTCGTCGACCCGCCGCCGTCGACCGAACAGCAGCCCCCGGTCGAGGCCGACGGCGGGACGGCCGAGCCGGCCGAACCGACGGAGACCGAGACGAAGAAGGCCGGGCAGGAAGCCTTCACGTCCGCAGACACGACAGCCATCTGCACCCCCTGATCGGACGCTCATGCCACCCACCCAGCCGCGACGTCCCGACGTCCCGCCGCCGAGCTTCACGCCCCAGTCCGGCCGCCCGGGGCGCCCGCGGCGCACGGATCCTGCCCTCGAGGTGGGCGACGGGGCCTCCACGAGCGCAACCGGTGACCCGTACGGGTCACCGGCGCCCGAAGCCCGTCCCGTCCGTGGCGGGGCCGGCCCGGCCCAGCAGTCACCCCGTCGACCCGGGAGCGAGCAGCGTCGGGCATCGGACCCTCCCGTACGACCGTCCTCGGTCCCGCCCGCCGTGCACCCGGGCAGACCCGTCTCCTTCCGGCCTGCGCCCCCGCACGACGGGCGCCAGCCCGACGCTGGGCGCGCCGGCGCCCTGAGGAACGAGCCCCGCGACGTCCCTGCGACCCGGATCGCACCGGCAGCACCGCGTTCGGCCGCCGGGATGCCTCCCGCTCAGCCGCCGCGTGGGACCGGGCGTCCCGACCGCGCGGGCAGCGGGGGCCGCCAGCCGGGCGCCGTCCCTGCCGTCCCACCCGCTGGCCGTGCCGGCGTGCAGGCGCGGCCGGCACAGGTTCGTCCTGGCGCACCCGCTCTCCCCGGGGCCCCCGGACCGGTCCCGCCACCTCCCGCCGGTCGCCGCAAGCGCCCACGCTGGCGCCTCTACGTGGCGCTCGGGGTGTGCCTGGTCCTCGTCGCGCTCATCGCCTGGCCCGTCGGGCTCCTGCTGTGGGCGAACGGGAAGCTCCAGCACACCGACGCGCTCTCCGGCGCAGCTGACACTCCTGGCACCACCTACCTCCTCGCGGGGTCTGACTCACGGGCAGACGGGGCGGTGGGCGACGACGGGACCGAGGGCGCGCGCACGGACACGATCATGCTCCTGCACGTACCGGAGTCCGGGCCGACGGCGCTCATCAGCCTGCCGCGTGACACCTATACGGAGATCCCCGGGGGCTCCGCCAACAAGCTCAACGCGTCGTACACCCTCGGCGGGGCGCCCCTGCTCGTGCAGACCGTGGAGCAGCTGAGCGGCCTCACCGTGGACCACTACGTCGAGATCGGCTTCGGTGGCGTCGAGAAGATCGTCGACGCGGTGGGCGGCGTCGAGCTGTGCCTCGACTACGACGTGCAGGACGAGCGCAGCGGACTTGCCTGGACCGCCGGGTGCCACACGGCAGACGGCGCGACCGCCCTGGCCTTCTCGCGGATGCGGTACTCCGACCCGACCGGGGACATCGGCCGGGCGGACCGGCAGCGCCAGCTCATCGGTGCACTGACGACCGAGCTGCAGGACACGTCGATCCTCACGAGCCCCGGGACCCAGCGAGCCCTCGTGGACTCGGGTCTCGGAGCGGTGCTGGTGGACGAGGGTTCGGGGATCACCGACCTCGGCAGGCTCGCGCTCGCCTTCCGCAAGGCCAACGGCCCGGAAGGCATCACCGGGACGCCGCCCATCAGCGACACCGACTACCGCCCGGGCAACGTCGGTTCCGCGGTGCGTCTCGACCCCGACCTCGCGCCACAGTTCTGGGCCGACATCGCCGACGGCTCCCTGCCCGCCGGGCCGGTCGGGGGAATGCCCCAGTAGTCACCCGCCGTCCGGGGCGGGTCACCGCATCACGCGACCGGTGGAACCGCCCGGCCGGCCCGCAGCGCGGCGCCCTTCGCCCGTGCCTGGTCGGCGAGGCCCTCCTGGAAGCGAGCCATCCGCTCCCGGAGGGCGAGGGAGGCCGGGTCCGTCCCGGCGCCGAGGATCCGAGCCGCCAGCAGACCCGCGTTGCGGGCTCCGCCGATCGACACGGTCGCGACCGGGACCCCCGCGGGCATCTGGACGATCGACAGCAGCGAGTCCATCCCGTCGAGGTACGCGAGCGGCACGGGGACCCCGACCACCGGCAACGGTGTGACGGCTGCGAGCATCCCGGGCAGGTGAGCGGCGCCGCCCGCGCCCGCGATGATCACCCGCAGGCCGCGAGCAGAGGCGTCGCGACCGTAGTCGATCATCTCGACGGGCATGCGGTGCGCCGAGACGACGTCCACCTCGATGCTCACGCCGAGCTCCTCGAGGACGTCGGCCGCGGCGCGCATGACGGGCCAGTCCGAGTCGGACCCCATGACGATCCCGACGATGGGCGCGTCCTGCGTGGTGCTGCCGTGCTCGCTCATCTCATGCCCTCTCGCCGCGCAGGATCGCCGCCGCGGCGAGGGCGCGGCGGCGCACCTCGTCGAGGTCGGTCCCGCTGATGTTCACGTGCCCGAGCTTGCGTCCGGGCCGCACCGCCTTGCCGTACAGGTTGACCCGCGCGTCCGGGAAGGCCGCGAGGACCGACGGGAGCGCGTCCGTGAGGTCGTCGAGCGAGCTGCCGAGCACGTTCGCCATGACCGTCCACGCCGCTGTGGGGGCCGTGTCGCCGAGCGGCAGGTCGAGCACCGCACGCAGGTGCTGCTCGAACTGGCTCGTGACGGCCCCGTCGATCGTCCAGTGGCCTGAGTTGTGGGGACGCATCGCGAGCTCGTTGACGAGCAGGACGCTCCCCTGCCCGGGGACACGGACCTCGAACATCTCCACCGCGAGCACGCCGGTGACGCCAAGGCCTTCGGCGATGCGGGTCGCGATCGCCGTCGCACGCGCGGCGTCCTCGGGAGCCAGACCGGGCGCCGGCGCGACGACCTCGGAGCACACACCGTCCCGCTGCACCGACTCGACGACGGGCCACGTCCGGGTCTCACCGCTCGGCCGCCGAGCGACGAGCACGGCGAGCTCGCGGGTGAACGGCACCTTCTCCTCGACGAGCAGCGCCGGGCCGTCCTGCTCCGCCCCGGTGATCCAGTCGCCGACGTCGTCGGCCTCGCGCACGACCCGGACGCCCTTGCCGTCGTACCCGCCCCGGGCCGTCTTCACGACGGCAGTGCCGTCGGAGGTCGTCGCGAGGAAGTCTGCGAGGACCGTCCGGGCGGATGCACCTTCGCGCGGGAGGTCCACCCAACGAGGGCAGGGGACGCCCAGCTCGGTGAGCCGACGTCGCATGATGATCTTGTCCTGGGCGTGCAGCAGGGCGTCCGGTCCCGGCTGCACCGACTGCCCGTCCCGCTCGAGACCTGCGAGGACGTCACCCGGCACGTGCTCGTGCTCGAAGGTGAGGACGTCCGCTCCCTCGCTGATCGCGCGCAGCGCCTCATGGTCCGACGCCGCTCCCTCCCGCGCACCGGTGAGCACCTGCGCCGCCGGGGAGTCCGCGCTCTCCACGAGGACCTGCAGGCGCACGCCGAGCGCGCTGGCCGCCGGTGCCATCATCCGGGCGAGCTGACCGCCCCCGACGACGGCGACGACAGGCGGCGTGGAAAGGGCAGCCGTCGGGCGTGCCGCGGGCTCGGGAGCCGATGACGGCACGGCGTCTCGGATGGGTTCACGTACGGGTCCTGGCACGGTCAGTCAGCCTAGTCGACCGGTGCGCGCACGCTAGCCTCGTGCCATGGACAGCACGTGCGTCGAGCGCGACGGGGACCGCCCGCCCGCGGCACCGGCGACGGGCCGACGCGGCGCCCTCGCGTCGCGGGTCCGCGAGCTCCTGCGCTTCGGGTCGGTCGGCGCTGTGGCGTTCGTCGTCGACGCCGGGGTGTTCAACCTCTTGCGGATCGGCCCGGGCGAGCTGCTCGCCGACAAGCCGCTCACCGCGAAGGTCGTCTCCGTGACCGTGGCGACCCTCGTCGCGTGGCTGGGCAACCGCTACTGGACGTTCGCCGCGCGCCGCAGCGACACGCGCGTCCGTGAACTCCTCGGGTTCGCGCTCGTCAACGTCGGTGGCATGGCGATCGCCGTCGGCTGCCTTGCCGTCTCGCACTACGTGCTCGACCTGCGCTCGGCGCTCGCCGACAACATCTCCGCCAATGTCGTGGGGCTCGCGCTCGGCACGGCGTTCCGCTACGTCGCCTACCGGTCGTGGGTGTTCCGTGGCCCTCGAGAACCGGCCTGACCTCGGTCCGAGGCGACGCGAGCTCGCGCAGCCACCCTCACCTGCCGCGCCCCTTGGTCGGCGCTGCGGTGCCCTGCGGCATGACGGCGCCGGGCAGCATCGTCGCCGGCACCCCCGCGAGGAACAGGGAGAAGATCGGGGGGTGTCGTTGCGAGAGCTCGAGCCGGCCACCGTCGGCAGCCGCGAGGTCCCGGGCAAGCCCGAGACCCAGGCCGGTGCCCTTGCCGGACGTCACCTCGCGCTCGAAGATCCGCGGCGCGATCTCGTCGGGCACTCCGGGACCCTCGTCGCTCACCTGGACGACGACCGCCCCCTTGGACCCCGACCCGCGTGCGCGCACCGTCGTCGTGCCGTCGCCGTGCTTGAGGGAGTTCTCGATGAGCGTCGCGAGCACCTGCGCGAGCGCGCCGGGCGTCGCGAACACGTGGATCTCGTCCGGGACGTCGATCATGAGCGTGCGCTCCGCCTGGGCGAAGGTGGGTGCCCACTCCTCCTCCTGCTGCAGGACGACCTCGACGAGGTGGACGGCCTCGGTCGTCCCACCGGACGACCGCGACCGGGACAGCAGGTCGTCGACGACGTGCACGAGCCGCTCGACCTGCTCGAGCGAGATCCGTGCTTCCTCCCGGACCTCCTCGTTGTCCCCGGCCATGAGGCCGATCTCCTCGAGGCGCATGGACAGGGCCGTGAGCGGCGTGCGGAGCTGGTGGGAAGCGTCGGACGCGAACTGTCGCTCGGAAGCGAGCCGCGCGGCCATGCGGTCCGAGCTCCGGGCGAGCTCCGCGGCGACGAGGTCGATCTCCTCGACGCCCGACGGCTCGACCCGGGGGCGCACCTGGCCCGAGCCGAGCTGCTCGGCGGACGCCGCGAGGTAGACGAGGGGCGCTGACAGGCGGTTCGCCTGCCACACGGCCATCGCGATGCCCGCACCGAACGCGGCGATCGCTGCTGCGATGACGAGCACGACGACCTGGGCGCTGCGGATCACGAGGTCCCAGTAGGAGATGGCGATGATGATGATCGCGTTGGACTGCGTCCGGATCGGTCGCTCCACGGCTCGTCCGTCGATCTCCTTGCCCGCGACGATCTGCTCGCCGTCGGGCGTGATGACGGAGACGTAGGCGGGCAGCCGCGTCCCACCGCCGCCCACGAACCGCTCGAGGACCTCGGTGTCGACGGGCTCGTCCCGCGCGATCCTCGACTCGACGGTGCGTCCGAGCTCGGCGGTCCGCGCCTCGAGGTCGCGGACCTCGTTGTCGCGGACGAACCGGCCACCGAGGATGCCGAGGGGGAGGCCCAGGAGGATGACGGCGACGGCGACGGCCGAGACCGTCGCGAGCAGCACTCTGCGGCGCATGGTTTCAGCTCCCAGCGGTCACGCCGAGGCCTGCCGTGCTCCCGACGAGGGGCACAGCCGGCACGGCAGGGACGTCAGTGTTCCCCGGACTCGAACCGGAAGCCGAGCCCGCGCACCGTCGAGATGTAGCGGGGGGCGTTCGCGTCGTCACCGAGCTTGCGGCGCAACCAGGACACGTGCATGTCGAGCGTCTTGGTCGAGCCGATGGGCTCCGAGCCCCACACCTCGCGCATGAGCGTGTCACGCACGACGACCGTGCCGGCACCCTGGACGAGCACGCGCAGCAGCTCGAACTCCTTGGTCGTCAGGTGCAGCTCCCGCTCACCCTGGAATGCGCGGTGCGCCGCGACGTCGACCGTGACGTCCTGCGCGTGGAGCTCCTCGACGTCGTTGGGGTCACCGTGCGTCCGGCGCAGCAGCGCCCGGACGCGTGCGAGCAGCTCCGCGAGCCTGAACGGCTTCGTCACGTAGTCGTCCGCGCCGGCGTCGAGCCCCACGACGAGGTCGACCTCGTCGGCCCGCGCAGTGAGGACGAGGACCGGCACGGTGAGGCCGAGGCCGCGGATGGCGCGCGCCACCTCGAGCCCGTCCATGTCGGGGAGGCCGAGGTCGAGCACGACAAGGTCGGCGCCAGGAGCGTTGTCGATCGCACCTTGACCCGTTCCTTGCACGACGACCTGGTAACCCTCACGGGAGAGCGCACGCGCTAAAGGTTCGGCAATCGCCGGGTCGTCTTCTGCCAGAAGTACGTGGGTCATTTCCTCATGCTAGGTCATGGATCCCCCCACGGGGTCATCGAACCGCCCCGCGAGTCCCTCCCCGGGCTGACGCGAGCGCACCCGCGCGGTCCCTACGCTGGGGCCCATGAACTGGTACGACAGGCTGGCGCGGTGGTTCGACGACCACCGGGCGCTCGTCGACCGCGTGGGCACCGCGCTCGTCGTGCTCGTCGTCGTCCCGATCTCCGTGTTCGTGCAGGACGTCCTCTCTCAGTCCTACTCGTTCCCCCGCGTCAGCTCGGAGTGGGTCCTCGGCGCCTCGCTGCTCGTCGCGCTCCCCCTCGCGCTCCGCCGGTCCCGGCCGGTGCTGTCCGTGGCACTCGTGTACTCCGCCGTCCTGCTCCACCAGCTCCTCGGCGTGCCGATCATCCTTCCCGCAGACCTCCTCGTCGTCGTCGCCCTGTTCTCGGTCACCGTCCACGGGCCCGCCTGGGCGCACCGGACCGCGGTCGTCACCGGACTCCTCGGGTGCGCGACGCTCGGAGCCTTCATCGCGATGACCGACCCCGTCAGCGCGATCGACACGATCGCCCTGTCGGTCTTCACGCTGTTCCTCGTGGGGCCGGTCATGCTGGCGGCCTGGGCGTTCGGGCTCGTGCTCCGCGCACGCCGGCAGACGATCCATGCGCTGCGCGACCGCGCGCAGCGGCTCGAGGTCGAGCGTGACCAGCAGGCGAAGATCGCGACCGCGGCGGAACGCGCCCGCATCGCCCGCGAGATGCATGACATCGTCGCGCACTCGCTCTCGGTGATGATCGCCCAGGCCGACGGTGGGCGGTACATCGCGACGAGCGAGCCGGAGGCGGCCGCGAGGACCCTGGGAACGATCGCCGAGACCGGCCGCGCCGCCCTCGGCGACATGCGGCGCCTCCTCGGCGTGCTGCGGACCGATCCGGAGGCCGGCTCGTCGGAGCCTACGGCGACGGGCTCCGTGCCTGTCGTGGCCGACCTCACCCCGCAGCCCGCCGCCGCCGACATCGAGACCCTCGTCGCGCAGGTCCGCGCGTCGAACGTCAACGTCTCCCTCGTCCGCATGGGGACCGCGCGCACCCTCCCGCCCGGTACGGGCCTCACGCTCTACCGCATCTGCCAGGAAGCACTGACGAACGTCCTCAAGCACGCAGGCCCTGACCCCCACGTCACGGTCCTGCTCACGTGGGAGCGGACGAGCGTGACGCTCCAGGTCGACGACGACGGCCGCGGCGCCGCGGCGGGCGGCGACGGCGCCGGACAGGGGCTGCTGGGGATGCAGGAACGCGCCGCGATGTTCGCCGGGACCGTGACCGCGGGGCCCCGTCCCGGTGGCGGCTTCCGTGTGATGCTTGTCCTCCCGCTGCCCGAACCCCGTCCCTAGGAGCTGTCCCATGCCCGGTCCCACGTCCTTCGCCACGACCGAGGACGGTGCGTCCCCGCACATCCGGGTGGCGATCGTCGACGACCAGCAGCTGCTGCGGGCCGGGTTCCGGATGGTCATCGACTCCCAGCCGGACCTCGAGGTCGTCCTCGAGGCGGGCGACGGCGCGCAGGCTGTCCGGCTGCTCACCGACCACCCCGTCGACGTCGTGCTCATGGACATCCGGATGCCCCACCTCGACGGGCTGGCGGCCACCGCACAGCTCACGGCCGCCTGGGCGGACAGCTCGTCGGACGTCGTCCCGCACGTCATCGTGCTCACGACGTTCGACCTCGACGAGTACGCGCTCGAGGCCATCCGGGCGGGCGCGAGCGGATTCCTGCTCAAGGACGCACCACCGGAGGAGATGCTCGGGGCGATCCGCACCGTGCACTCCGGCGACGCGGTCATCGCACCGTCGACGACCCGCCGCCTGCTCGACCGTCTCGTCACACCCCTGCCCGCCGAGCAGCTCGCGGACTCCGGGCAGGCGAGCGCGGTGGACAGCCTCACCGAGCGCGAACGAGAGGTGCTCGTCCTCATGGCCCGCGGTCGCGCGAACCAGGAGATCGCGAGCGACCTCTTCGTCGCCGAGGCCACGGTGAAGACGCACGTCGGCCGCATCCTGTCCAAGCTCGGGGCACGCGACCGTGTCCAGGCCGTGGTCACCGCGTACGAGACGGGCCTCGTCCGCCCAGGGGAGTGACCCCTCGCGGGCGTGCTCCCCCCGGGGGATGACACCCCGCGAACCGGACCCCCCTCCCGCCCGACGTCACGCACCGACGATCTCTCTAGCGTGGATGCTGCGCCCCCAGGACGACCCTTCCCCGTCCGGGCGCACGACCTGGGTCAGCCGAGCGCACCGCGCGACGGCCGGCCACCAGAGCACCCGCTTGGAGATCCCGCATGGACACCACCGTCTACCAGAGCCCGTCCCCCGCTCCCCTGGCCTCGTCGAGCCCCGCCGTGCGCGCCCGGGCCCTGACGAAGAGCTACGGCACGGGCGAAGGCACCGTGTGCGCTCTCGACGGCGTCGACGTCGACTTCGCCGCCGGCCA
>NZ_JCAQIF010000006.1:0-166743 GCF_059621145.1 Sanguibacter sp. Z41_6
GTTCGGTGGGGGGGAAAAGAGGGGGTGGGCCTGGGCCAACAGTCCTCCTTTTGCTGGCGGGGCCAAAGAAAAATCGAAAGACGAAGAAGGCCGGCCCTGGCTCAGCGTCTCCGCGGACCCAGGGCCGGCCTCGTCTGTCGGGCTGACAGGATTTGAACCTGCGACCCCTTGACCCCCAGTCAAGTGCGCTACCAAGCTGCGCCACAGCCCGTGGGTCCCGGAGGACCTCACCGGTCCCGCAGGACCGTTGAGAATATTACCCCACGTGAGAGGCCCTCCAGGACACGACGCGCTACTCGACGATGCCGTCGTCGGTGATGAGCGAGCCGGCGGGCACGATCGTCGGCTCGCCAGCGCCGCCGAGGACGGCCTCGCCCACCGCTCGTACGTCACCCTCGAACGTCCAGTCCCCGACCACCGAGAACGCGGTCGCCTCGACGAGCGACGGCGGGCCAGCCGCGAAGCGCGCGTCGAAGGCTGCGATCGTCTTGTAGTACGAGGGGTCCAGCGTGACGAGCGGAGCCTCCACGCGGGCGGTGAGGCGGTAGTCCTCCCCCAGCTCGTACACGTCGGAGCGCAGCACCAGGAGGTCGTTCGTCGTCTTGACGGGCAGGAACCGTGAGCGGTCCACCTCGATCGCCACGGCCCCGTCGAACACCTCGATGGCGGCGCCCATCGCCGACTCGATCTGGATGACCGGTGTGGACGAGCCGTCTGTCGGGTCGACCGTCTTGGCGTTGCGGATCACCGGGAGGTGCAGCACCCCCCCGGTGCGCTCGAGCTCGTCGGCGAGCGCCTGCAGGTCGAACCACAGGGAGTTCGTGTTGAAGTACTTGTGGGTGCTGATGTCGCCGGCCGCCTCGGCGTCGGCGTCGAGCACCTGCGCGCTCTCCCGCAGGACGATCCGCCCGTCGGACGTGCGCACGACGAGGTGGCCGCCCTTGCGGTCCGCCGCCGTGCGCCGCGCGACCTCGGCCGCGAACGGCGCGCCGGACGCCGCGAACCAGCCGGCGACCGCGGGGTCGGGAGCCGCCCCGAGGTTGTCGGAGTTGGACACGCTCACGTACCGGAATCCCTGCTCGAGCAGGGCGGTGAGCACCCCGGACGTCTGGAGGGCGGTGTAGAGGTCGCCGTGGCCCGGCGGGCACCACTCGAGGTCAGGGTCGGCGGGCCACTCCACGGGCGTGAGGTCGTCCGCGCGGAGCTTCGGCTCGCGGTTCTGCAGGAAGTCCAGGGGCAGGCCCTCGACCGCCAGGTCCGGGTAGGCGGACAACGCCGCGAGGGTGTCGTCGCGCGTGCGGAAGCTGTTCATGAAGATCAGCGGCAGGCGGACGCCGTACTCTGCGCGGGCGTGGCGCACCTGGCCGACGATGACGTCGAGGAACGTCTGCGTGCCCCGGACCGTGAGGAGCGACTTCGCCCGGTCCATGCCCATCGACGTGCCGAGGCCGCCGTTGAGCTTGATGAGCGCGGTCGCCGCGAGCGCCTCCCGCCCCACCTCGTCCGAGATCTCGAGGTCCGCCTGGTGCGGGACGTCGGTCAGCGGCTGGACCTCGGACTCGGGGATGACGCCCGTGTCGCCGGACTCCAGCAGCCGGTAGAAGTGGGAGAAGACGTCGACCGCTGTCGGGTGCACGCCACCGTCGAGCATCTTCTGCTGTGCCTGGTTCAGCCCGGTTTCGCTCATGGCTCTGATGGTACGGAGACGGGCGCCGCCCGGACAGGTGAACCTGTGAGGAACAGGTCACACTCTCCGGACGACGCCCGCACCGGTCGAGCCGGGGATCAGCGCTTGCGCTTCTCCCGGACCCGGACAGAGATCGTGATCGGTGACCCCTCGAAGCCGAACGTCTCGCGGAGGCGACGCTCGATGAACCGGCGGTAGCCGGCCTCGAGGAAGCCGGTCGCGAAGAGCACGAACCGCGGCGGGCGCGTGGAGGCCTGCGTCGCGAAGAGGATGCGCGGCTGCTTACCGCCACGCAGCGGGTGCGGGTGGGCAGCGACGAGCTCGCCGAGGAACGAGTTGAGGCGTCCCGTCGGGATGCGGGTGTCCCAGGACTCGAGCGACTTCTCCAGCGCGGGCACGAGGCGGTCGGTGTGCCAGCCCGTCTGCGCCGAGATGTTCACCCGGGGTGCCCACTGCACCTGGACGAGCTCCTTCTCGATCTCCCGCTCGAGGAACGGTCGACGGTCCTCGTCCATGAGGTCCCACTTGTTGTAGGCGATGACCACGGCGCGGCCGGAGTCGATCACCTGGGAGATCACGCGGGTGTCCTGCTCGGTGAGCGGGACGCTCGCGTCGAGGAGCACGACGGCGACCTCGGCCTTCTCGATCGCGGCCTGGGTGCGCAGCGAGGCGTAGAAGTCAGCGCCCTTCGTCTGGTGCACGCGGCGGCGGATGCCCGCGGTGTCGACGAAGGTCCACTGCTTGCCCTTGAGCACGACGAGCTCGTCGACGGGGTCGCGGGTGGTGCCTGCCGTGGAGTCCACGACGACGCGCTCGGAGCCCGCCACCTTGTTGAGCAGCGACGACTTGCCGACGTTCGGTCGTCCGACGAGGGCGACGCGGCGTGGACCGTCGGGAACGACGACGCCGTGCTCCGACGTCGTCGGCAGGGCGCGCATCGCGGCGTCGAGCAGGTCACCCGTGCCGCGCCCGTGGAGGGCGGAGACCGGGTGGGGCTCGCCGAGACCCAGGCTCCACAGCTCCGAGGCGTCCGCCTCGGCGCGGGGTCCGTCGACCTTGTTGGCGCACAGCACCACCGGCTTGCCGGACTTGCGCAGGAGCTTGACGACCTTCTCGTCGGTGGCCGTCGGCCCCACGGTCGCGTCGACGACGAACAGCACGGCGTCCGCGAGCGAGATCGCGATCTCGGACTGCTCAGCGACACGTGCTTCCATGCCGAGGACGTCGACCTCCCAGCCACCGGTGTCGACGAGCATGAACTGCCGTCCCGACCACTCGGCGGGGTAGCTCACGCGGTCCCGGGTCACGCCGGGCTTGTCCTCGACGACGGCCTCACGGCGGCCGAGGATGCGGTTGACGAGGGTCGACTTGCCGACGTTCGGGCGGCCCACGACGGCCAGCACGGGCAGCGGGGCGGCGGGCTCAGCGGCGCGGCCGTCCTCGAGCGAGCCGCCGAGGAGCGCGAGGTCGTCCTCGGCCAGGTCGTACTCGGCGAGGCCGGCGAGCAACGCCCGCTCGCGGGCCTCGTCGGAGACCTCGTCGTCCTGCTCGGCCGGTCGCTCGACGGACCCGTCGGCACGCTCGACGATGGGGTCCCCTGCAGGGACGAGGTCTTCGGACGGGTTCTGCTCAGACACACTCATACACCCATTGTCCCAGCCTCAGGGCCCTTTCACGAACACCGTCCGTGACTACGTCGGGGCGCGGCGGTTCGGGTCGTCGACCGGCAGCTCGATCCCCGTGCGCTGCACGGCCCCCGCGACGTGGACCGCGAGCGCGGCGCGGACCGTCTCGTGGCCGACCTCGAGCGCCCGCTTCCCGCTGACCCCGGGCGGACGTTCGATGACGACCGGCGCGCCGAACTCCACGACGAGCCGGCGCCGGAAGCCGGGCAGGCTGCCCACGGCCTCTCCGGTGCGCCGGGTGCCGAGGATCGCGACGGGCACGACCGGGGCGTGCCCGTTGATCGCCAACCACGCCACCCCAGCGCGGGCGGACGCCGCGTCGCCCCGTCCGCGGTTGCCCTCGGGGAAGATGCCGACCACTCCCCCGCGCCGCAGGACAGCGAGCGCCGAGACGAGCGCGCCGCGTCCGCCGTCCCGCAGGCCGTCCTGGTCGATGGGGATCTGCCCGGCGCCTCGCAGGACCACCCCGAGCACGCCGGTGAACAGTGACTCCTTGACGATCATGTGCACGCCACGTGACGCGATCCCGACGACGACGGGGCCGTCCATGAGACCGGTGTGGTTCGCGGCCAGGATCACCGGACCCGTCGCCGGGACGTGGTGGGCACCGTGCACGCGGGTGTCCCACACGCCGCGCGCGAGGAACCGCCCCACCCATCGGCCCCACCGAGGACCCCAGGGCCCTGGCGCCGCGGGTGGGGCGGAGCTCATGCCTGGTCGCCCGTCACCTGCGCCACGACGTCGAGGACCGCGACGACGGTCTGCTCGAGGTCGAGGTCCGAGGAGTCGACCGTGACGACCCCATCGGCAGCGACGTGGAACTGGGAGACCGTCGAGTCGTCCGCGTCGCGGCGCAGCACCTGGTCGCGCGTGGCCTCGACGGCGGCAGCGTCGTCGGCGCCGTGGACGTCCCTGGCACGACGCGCGAGCCGCGCCGCCTCGCTCGCGGTGAGCAGCAGGCGCACGTCGGCGTCGGGAGCGATGACCGTCGTGATGTCACGCCCCTCGGCGACGACCCCGGCACCGCCGGAGAAGCCCGCCGTGCGCTCCTCGTCGATGACGGCCCGCTGCCGGCGGCCCAGCTCCGCGCGCACCCGTGGGTTCGTCGCGACAGCGCTCACGGCTGAGGAGATCGTCGACTCCCGGATGGCCTCCCCGATGTCCGTGCCCGCCACCTCGACCGACGGGTTGTCCGGGTCGACGCCGACGACGAGCGGCAGCTCAGCCACCAGCGCGGCCACCGCATCGGCGTCGGCGAGCTCGACGCCCTTCTCGAGGCACCACCACGTCGCGGCCCGGTACATGGCACCCGTGTCGAGGTACGCCAGCCCGAGCCGGCGAGCGACCTCGCGCGAGACGCTCGACTTCCCGGAGCCCGAGGGTCCGTCGATGGCGACCGTGAGACCCGTCCCGACGATCGCGTCCGATCCGGTCACTGGGCGAGGTCCTTGCGCAACGACGTCGCCCCGTAGAGGTAGACGTGACGCACGTCCGCGCGCGGACGGTCGAGGTTCGCGTGGGCCATGAGGCGCACCACGCGCGGGAGCGCGTGCTCGACAGAGATCTCCGTCGCGCACATGAGCGGCACGTCGCCGAGGCCCATCTCCCGGGCGGCCGCGGCGGGGAAGTCCGCCACGAGGTCCGGGGTGCAGGTGAAGAGGATCGAGATGAGGGCCTCGGAGTCGAGGTCGTTGGCCTCGAGGACCTCGCGCACCAGCTCGGTCGTGCGCTCGAACAGGTGCTCGCGTTCGTCGACGTCGAGCTGTGTGGCGCCACGGATCGCGCGCACCGTCATGGGTGACTCCCTGGTGTTGTGATGGTCAGGACGAAGGACGGGGGCGGCTCAGAGGTCGACGTCGGCCATGAGGGTGCCGAGCTCGGTCTGCCCGAGGACCCGGACGCTCCCCGGGCGCAGGTCGCCCAGGCGGATCGGGCCCACGCGCGTGCGCACGAGACGCGTCACCGGGTAGCCCACCGCGTCGAACATGCGCCGGACGATCCGGTTGCGACCCACGTGGAGCTCGACCTCGATGAGGCTCGCGTTGGGCGAGACGTCGACGAGCTTGTAGCGGTCGACCTTCGCGATGCCGTCCTCGAGCTCGACGCCGTGCAGCATCGTGTTCGCGAGGTTGCCCGGGACCCGTCCCTCGACGCTCACGAGGTACGTCTTGACGATCTCGTACTTGGGGTGGGCGAGCCGGTTGGCCAGCTCACCGTCGTTCGTCAGGAGGATGAGCCCTTCGGACTCGGCATCGAGACGCCCGACGTGGAAGAGGCGCTCCTTGCGGTCCGCGACGTAGTCCGCGAGCGTGGGACGGCCCTCCGGGTCGTGCATCGTCGAGACGACGCCCGCCGGCTTGTTGAGCACGATCGTCACCATGGACGTGTCGAGCTGGATGCGCAGGCCGTCGACGTGCACGACGTTGCGCGTCGGGTCGATCCGCACGCCGAGCTCGTGGACGGGTACGCCGTCGACGACGACACGGCCGCTCGTGATGAGGTTCTCGCACGCGCGCCTGGACCCCAGGCCGGCCGTGGCGAGCACCTTCTGCAGTCGCACGCCGTCCGGCACGTGGACGTCGCGGGGCGGCTCTTGCGGTCGGGCGGGCTTGCGGCCGCCGCGGGTGTTGCTCATCTACTTCTCCTCCAGGTCAGGCACGTCGGTTTGCTCGGTGAGCCGTTGCGGCCCGGGTCCCGCTCCACGCCCGCGGGCGTGGAGGTCGTCGGCCCAGTCGAGGGCGTCGATCTCCGGCAGGTGCGGGGCCAGAGCGGGCAGGTCGTCGAGCGAGGTAAAACCCATGCGCTCCAAGAAGTATCCCGTGGTTCCGTACAGCACCGCACCACTGGACGGGTCGGAGCCGGTCTCCACGACGAGTCCGCGCGCCAGGAGCGTGCGCATGACGCCGTCGACGTTCACGCCGCGCACCGCCGAGACCTGGCCCCGCGTGACGGGCTGCCGGTACGCGACGACGGCGAGCGTCTCCAGCGCGGCATGGGACAGCCGTGCGGCCTGCCCGTCGACGATGAACTGCTCGACGACGTCCGCGTGGGCCGCGGCGGAGTAGATGCGCCAGCCACCTCCCGCCTCGCGCAGCTCGAAGCCCCGGACCCGGACGGACCCCGCCGGGGTGCGTCCGCGGTACTCCTCGGCGAGGCGCACGAGGACGGCCTCGACGTCGACCGTCGGCAGCCCGACGACCGCAGCGAGCCGTGCCGCCGGCACCGGCTCGTCGGCCACCATGAGCACCGCCTCGATCGCTGCGAGCACCTCGTCCGCGACGTCTGCGGCTCCCCCGTCGCGGACGCCACCGTGATCGACGTCATGCACCGGCGGTCACCTCCACCGGCAGGTCGAAGTCCCCGACGACGTCGACAGCTCCCACGGCGGAGCCCGTCCACCGCACCGTGAGCTCGCCGAGCGCCGTCTCCTGCTCGAAGGCGACCACGCCCTCCCGGAACAGCTCGAGCAGAGCGAGGAACCGGGCGACGACGACGAGCACCGACCCCGCGTCGGCGACGAGATGGTCGAACGTCGCCCCGCCGAGGGCCCGCAGTCTCTCGACGACGCCGTCGGCCTCGTCGCGCACGCTGACGGTCGGGGCGTGCAGGTGCTCGACGTCGACCTCGGGGAGCACCCGCGGCGCGAAGGCGGCGTTCGCGAGCGCTGCCAACCGCTCCGGCGTCAACGTCCACACGAGCTCCGGGAGCACCGCGGCGAGGTGCGGCTCGAGCGGGACGGCGCGCGCCACGCGCCGGCTGCTGTCAGCCATCCGCCCGGCGAACACGGCGGCGAGCTGCTTGTACGCGCGGTACTGCAGGAGCCGCGCGAAGAGCAGGTCCCGGGCCTCGAGGAGCTCGAGGTCCTCCGCGTCGTCGACGTCGCCCGCCGGCAGCAACCGGGCAGCCTTGAGGTCGAGGAGCGTCGCGGCGACGACGAGGAACTCGCTCGTCGTCCCGAGGTCACGGTCGCCCGCACGCAGGTAGGCGATGAAGTCGTCGGTCACCCGCGCGAGCGCGACCTCGGTGATGTCCATCCTGTGCTTGGCGATGAGCGAGAGCAGGAGGTCGAACGGACCGGTGAAGTTGTCGAGCCGGACCTCGAAGCCCCCCGCGGGTACCGCGGGCGGCTCAGGCGGCGTCGCCACGGGCGACGAGCTCGCGCGCCAGCTGCCGGTACGCGATCGCACCGGCGTGCGTGGGCGCGTACGTCGTGATCGGCTCGGCCGCGACCGACGAGTCGGGGAACTTCACCGTCCGACCGATGACCGTGTGCATGAGGGTGCCGCCGAACGCCTCGTGCACCCGGCTGACGACCTCGCGAGCGTGCAGCGTGCGGGGATCGAACATCGTCGCGATGATGCCGTCGATCTCGAGGCGGGGGTTGAGGCGGTCCCGGACCTTCTCGATCGTCTCCACGAGCAGCGCGACCCCGCGCAGCGCGAAGAACTCGCACTCGAGCGGGATGAGGACCCCGTGGGCCGCCGTGAGGGCGTTGACCGTGAGCAGCCCGAGCGACGGCTGGCAGTCGACGAGGATGACGTCGTAGTCGTCCTGGACCGGACGCAGCACCCTCGCCAGCACGGACTCGCGGGCGACCTCGCCGACGAGCTGCACCTCCGCGGCGGACAGGTCGATGTTCGCGGGAAGCACGTGCAGCCCGGGAACCCCGGTCGGGACGATGGTCTCGTGGATGTCCGCCCGGCGCTCCATGAGGAGGTTGTAGACCGTCTGGTCGAGCTCGTGCGGGTTGACCCCGAGCCCCACCGACGCCGCACCCTGGGGGTCGAAGTCGACGATGAGCACCCGGCGGCCGTACTCCGCGAGGCTCGCGCCGAGGTTGATGGTCGTCGTCGTCTTCCCGACGCCGCCCTTCTGGTTGCACATCGCGATGATCCGCGCCGGTCCGTGGCTCTCCAGCGGAGCGGGGACGGCGAAGTCCGGCATCGGACGTCCGACGGCGTCGAACGTCTGATCACTGGTCTCTGTCGGGGCCTGGCTCGTCACGCGTTCACGCTACCGCAGCCTGGGCGCAGCGTGGCCGGAACGCGCCGGAGCGAGGAGTGTGAGGTCCGTCCCCGGCATCGCGGGCGCGCTCAGGCGAGGGCTCGGGGGTGGGACTGGACGTAGACCTCGCGCATCGCGTCCGGGGTCACCATCGTGTACACCTGCGTCGTCGTCACCGACGCGTGCCCGAGGAGCTCCTGCACGACGCGGACGTCGGCCCCGCCCTGCAGCAGGTGCGTGGCGAACGAGTGCCGCAGGGTGTGCGGCGAGATGTGGTCGGCGCCCGGGAGCCCGGCGCGTTCGGCACAGGACCGCAGCACCGCCCACGCGCTCTGCCGGCTCAGTCGCGTGCCCCGGGTGTTGAGGAACACCGCGGGCGTGCCCCGACCGTTCGCCGAGAACACCGCGCGGGCCCGGACGAGGTAGGCCTCGAGGGCCTCGACGGCGTAGGAGCCCACCGGGACCACCCGCTCCTTGCTGCCCTTGCCCAGGAGCCGCACGGAGGCGGCGCCGGGCGCGAGGTCGAGGTCGTCGACGTCGAGGTTGACGGCCTCGGAGATGCGCGCACCCGTCGAGTACAAGAGCTCGAGGAGGGCACGGTCGCGCAGCTGCGCCGGCCCGTCCCCCTCACCCGCCGCGTCGAGCAGGCGCTCGACGTCGTGGGTCGAGATCGCCTTCGGCAGACGCTTCGGCTGGTTCGGACGGCGGACCGCCGCCGTCGGGTCCGCCGCAGCCACGCCCTCCGCGACGCAGAACCGGTGCCAGCCCCGCAGCGCTGCCAGGCTGCGGGACGTCGACGCCGCGGACAACGGTGCCCGTCCGTCGCTGCCCTCACGCACGGTCGTCACGTACCGCTCCACGAGGTCCGGGGTGACCTCGCCCACCGGCGTGCCCGAGGCGTCGAGGAACTCCACGTAGCGAGTCAGGTCGCGCCGGTAGGCCGCGACGGTGTTGGGCGAGCTGCCGCGCTCGACCACGAGGTGGTCGAGGTAGACCTGCAGAGCGGCGGCGGACGTCACGGCAGTGAACCGCTGTGCCGTCAGAAGGGCAGGAAGACGTCGACGGCCACCGCGGTGAACAGCAGCGTGAGGTACGTGATCGACCCGTGGAACACACGCATCTCGGCGAGCTTGCCCCGCTCGGGATGCTGGGCGCGGCGGTACATGCTCAGGCAGTCGTAGGTGAACCATGCGCCCAGGACGACCGCGGCGACCGTGTAGAACCACCCCATGTCCTCGAGCGGGACGAGCGCGAGCGAGCAGGCGACCATCGCGAGGGTGTACGCGATCATCTGCCGCGCGACCTTCGTGTTCTCCGCGACGACGGGCAGCATCGGGACTCCCGCGGCTGCGTAGTCGCGGCGGAACTTCATCGACAGCGGCCAGTAGTGCGGCGGCGTCCAGAAGAAGATGACGAGGAAGAGAGCCAGTGCGCCCCAGCTGAGCTCGCCCGTCACGGCCGACCAGCCGATGAAGACCGGCATGCACCCCGCGATGCCGCCCCAGACGATGTTCTGGGGTGTGCGTCGCTTGAGGATCATCGTGTAGCCCACGACGTAGATGAGGATCGCGCCGGCCGTCAGCAGCGCCGAGGCGACGTTCACCACGAGCGCGAACCAGCCGAGCGCCAGCGCACCCAGGGCGAGACCGAAGACGAGCGCCTCGCGCGGGCTCACCTCCCCGGTGACGAGCGGTCGCCGCTTCGTGCGGTTCATGACCTCGTCGATGTCGCGGTCGAGGTAGCAGTTGAGGACGTTGGCCGAACCGGCCGCCGCAGTACCCCCGACGAGGGTCGCGAGCACGAGCCACAGCGAGGGCAGACCGTCCGCGGCGAGGATCATCGTCGGGATGGTCGTCACGAGCAGCAGCTCGATGATGCGCGGCTTCGTCAGTGCGACGTACGCACCGACCTTGCTGCGCGGGGCGGGTGCGCCTGCTGCCCGGACCGACGCGTCGTCGCGTCCGTCCGGCAGGGAGGGCGTGGCCTGGGTCGATGTGTGCACGCGGGGCTGGGTTCCGTTCTGCGTCCGAGGGAAGGCAGTGTCGAGCTGTGCGCGCGCGGCCGGAGCGCGCGGATGCCTGGGAGGACTCCGACCATGGTACGTCCCCGGAGCGTTCTCACGGCGGGGCCCGGCCCTCCGTGCGCTGTGAGATGCGTCGTCCCTGCCTGGGTTCCCGCGTGGGTCCGCGCGTGCGTCACCCCGTGGACACTCCCCCGGCGCGCGGGCAGGAACGGATAGGGTGGACGGAGCAACTGCGTGCCAGCGTGGGCCGCAGTTGCCTGAGGAACTCGTGACAAGAATGTCCACGACTGATTCCGGCGGGCTCGCGCCCCGGAGAAATGAGGTTCGGTGAACGCGTTCGCTCCCGCAGAGCAGCCCTTCGACTGGTCAGAGCTCGACGACCGTGCGGTGAAGACCATCAAGGCCCTCGCCGCAGACGCGGTCGAGAAGGTCGGCAACGGACACCCGGGGACCGCGATCTCCCTGGCCCCCGCCGCGTACCTCCTCTTCCAGAAGGTCATGCGCCACGACCCGAGCGACTCGCAGTGGGTCGGCCGCGACCGCTTCGTGCTCTCCGCCGGGCACTCGTCGCTGACGATCTACCTCCAGCTGTTCATGGCCGGTTACGACCTCAACCTCGACGACATCAAGTCGCTGCGCACGTGGGGCTCACGTACCCCCGGCCACCCCGAGTACTCCCACACCGACGGCGTCGAGATCACCACCGGGCCGCTCGGCCAGGGCCTGGCCTCCGCCGTGGGCATGGCGATGGCCGCGCGCCGTGAGCGCGGTCTCCTCGACCCCAACGCCGCGCCGGGCGAGAGCCCGTTCGACCACTCCGTGTTCGTCATCGCCGGCGACGGAGACCTCCAGGAAGGCGTGACGAGCGAGGCCTCGTCGCTCGCCGGCCACCAGCAGCTCGGCAACCTCGTGGTCATCTACGACCAGAACCACATCTCCATCGAGGACGACACCGACATCTCGTTCAGCGAGGACGTCCTTGCCCGGTACGAGTCCTACGGCTGGCACACCCAGCGCGTCGACTGGACGCAGGGTGGCACCGGCTACGTCGAGAACGTCGAGGAGCTCGCCGCGGCACTCGCCGCCGCGAAGTCCGAGACCGGCAAGCCGTCGATCATCGCGCTGCGCACCGTCATCGGCTGGCCGTCGCCGAGCAAGCAGAACACCGGCAAGATCCACGGCTCCGCGCTGGGGACCGACGAGGTCAAGGGCCTCAAGGTCGCCCTCGGGCTCGACCCCGAGGAGTCCTTCGCGGTCGCGGACGACGTGCTCGCGCACGCCCGGTCGGTCGGCGAGCGCGGCGCTAAGCTGCGCGAGCAGTGGTCCGTCGGCTTCGAGGCGTGGAAGGACAGCAACCCCGAGGGCGCCGCGCTCCTCGAGCGTCTGACGACCCGCACCCTCCCCGCAGGCTGGTCCGACGCCCTCCCCGCGTTCGAGGGCGGCAAGGACGTCTCGACGCGTGCCGCGTCCGGCAAGGTCCTCACGGCCCTCGCCCCCGTCCTTCCCGAGCTCTGGGGTGGGTCCGCGGACCTCGCCGAGTCCAACAACACGACGATGGAGGGCGAGCCCTCCTTCATCCCGGTCGAGCACGCCACGAAGGCCTGGATCGGCAACGAGTACGGGCGCACGCTGCACTTCGGCATCCGCGAGCACGCGATGGGCGCGATCCTCAACGGGATCGTCCTGCACGGTGGCACCCGCGCCTACGGTGGCACGTTCCTCGTCTTCTCCGACTACATGCGCCCGGCGGTCCGCCTCGCGGCTCTCATGCGCATCCCGTCGACCTTCGTGTGGACCCACGACTCGATCGGTCTCGGCGAGGACGGCCCCACGCACCAGCCCATCGAGCACCTCGCTGCGCTGCGGGCCATCCCGGGCCTCGACGTCATCCGCCCCGCGGACGCCAACGAGGTCTCGTGGGCGTGGAAGACGCTCCTCGAGAACAACGACCGGCCCGCCGGTATCGTCCTCACCCGCCAGAACGTCCCCACCTACGTGCGCGGCGACGGCGCGGCGACGGACGAGACGTTCGCGTCGGCCGCAGGCGTCGCGCGCGGTGCGTACGTCCTCGTGGACGCAGCGAACGGTGAGCCGGACGTCATCCTCGTGGGCACCGGCTCCGAGGTGCAGCTCGCCGTGGCCGCTCGCGAGGCGCTCGCTGCCGACGGTATCCAGGCGCGCGTCGTCTCGATGCCCTGCCGCGAGTGGTTCGACGGGCAGGACGCCGAGTACCGCGAGTCGGTCCTGCCGGCATCCGTCAAGGCGCGTGTCTCCGTCGAGGCAGGCATCGCCCAGGGCTGGCGCGAGATCGTCGGTGACGCCGGGCGGTCCATCAGCATCGAGCACTACGGCGCGTCGGCCGACTTCAAGACGCTGTACCGCGAGTTCGGCATCACCGCCGAGACCGTGGCTGCCGCAGCCAAGGAGTCGCTCGCCGCAGCAGGCTCCGCCTCGCCGGGAGCGGCACCCACGCCCTCCGAGGGCGGGACGGGCGACCAGAAGTAAGCAGTGACGACGGGCGGGCCCACGGGCCCGCCCGTCGTGCATTCCCCAGACGTCCAGCACCGTAAGGAGAGGTCATCGTGGCATCAGCAGACACCACCCCGGTCCAGTCCCCCGCGACCGTGCAGCTGTCCGAGCAGGGAGTTGCCATCTGGCTCGACGACCTCTCCCGGGAGCTCATCGCCACCGGCGAGCTCGCCACGCTCGTCTCCACCCGCGGCGTCGTCGGTGTGACGACGAACCCGACGATCTTCGCGAGCGCGCTCGCGAAGGGCTCGCAGTACGACGCGCAGCTGACCGAGCTCGGTGCTCCGGCCGACGACGAGGAGCTCACCCAGGACGTCTGGACCATCGTCACCCAGGACGTGCGCGACGCCTGCGACATCCTGCGCCCCGTCTACGACGCGACGAACGGCGAGGACGGTCGGGTCTCGATCGAGGTCGATCCCCGGCTCGCACGGGACACCGACGGGACGGTCGCGCTCGCCCACGAGCTCTGGACGTCGGTCGACCGCCCGAACCTCTACATCAAGATCCCCGCGACGGTCGAGGGGCTCCCCGCCATCACCGCCGCCATCGCCGCCGGGATCAGCGTGAACGTCACGCTGATCTTCTCCCTCGAGCGCTACCGCGCGGTCATCGACGCCTACCTCGCCGGGATCGAGCAGGCCCTGGCGGCGGGGCGGGACGTCAGTGGAATCGGCTCGGTCGCGTCGTTCTTCATCAGCAGGGTCGACAGCGGGGTCGACGCCAAGCTCACCGAGATCGGCAGCGAGGCGGCCAACGAGCTGCGCGGCCAGGTGGCCATCGCGAACGCGCGGCTCGCCTACGAGGTGCACGAGGAGACCCTCGCGAGCGACCGGTGGGCCCGGCTCGCGGCGGCCGGTGCACGCCCGCAGCGCCCCCTGTGGGCCTCCACAGGCGTGAAGGACCCCGCGTACCCGGACACGCGGTACGTCACGGAGCTCGTCGCGCCCGGCGTCGTGAACACGATGCCCCGAGCGACGCTCGAGGCCGTCGCCGACCACGGCGAGATCACCGGGGACACCATCACGGAGACCTACCTCGAGTCACGCGAGATCCTCGACAAGCTCGCGATGGTGGGGGTGAGCCTCGACGACATCACCCGCCAGCTGGAGGACGAGGGTCTGTCGAAGTTCGTGACGAGCTGGACCGAGCTCCTGGACACCGTGCGCGAGGGCCTCACCGATCCCTCCTCGCCCGTCTCCCCGGGCGGACCCAACGCCTCCGAGGGCCCCGGCGCCTCATCCTGAGACACCCCGCCCGCGCAGTCGCCCCCTGCTGTAGAACAGCACCGAGGTGCGCGAGCCGGTCCCGCCGGTGCGCACGCAGGTCAGATCCGCAGTGCCTCGTCCAGGGGCACGTGCGAACCAAGAGATGTGAGATCACGTGAGCCCCGCACCCATCACTGCCGAGTCCAACCCGCTCCGCGACCCCCGAGACCTGCGTCTGCCGCGCATCGCCGGCCCGTGCGGACTCGTGATCTTCGGAGTCACCGGAGACCTCGCGCGCAAGAAGCTCATGCCCGCCGTCTACGACCTGGCGAACCGCGGCCTGCTCCCGCCGGGGTTCGCGCTCACCGGGTTCGCCCGGCGCGACTGGGAGGACCAGGACTTCGCCGAGGTCGTCCACGACGCGGTGAAGACCTACGCGCGGACCCCTTTCAAGGAGTCCGTGTGGAAGCAGCTCGCCGAAGGCATCCGGTTCGTCCAGGGAACCTTCGACGACGACGCCGCCTTCGAGCGGCTGGCCGAGACGGTGCACCAGCTCGACGTCGAGCGCGGCACGGGTGGCAACCACGCCTTCTACCTCTCCGTGCCGCCGAGCGCGTTCCCGATCGTGTGCAGGCAGCTCGCGCGGTCCGGCCTCTCAGAGTCCCCCGAGGACGCGTGGCGCCGCGTCGTCATCGAGAAGCCCTTCGGCCATGACCTCGCGAGCGCCCAGGAGCTCAACGACGTCGTCTCCGAGGTGTTCCACCCCGACTCCGTGTTCCGGATCGACCACTACCTGGGCAAGGAGACGGTCCAGAACCTGCTCGCGCTGCGGTTCGCGAACCAGATGTACGAGCCCATCTGGAACGCCAACTACGTCGACCACGTACAGATCACCATGGCCGAGGACATCGGCATCGGTGGTCGCGCCGGGTACTACGACGGCATCGGCGCTGCCCGGGACGTCATCCAGAACCACCTCCTGCAGCTCCTCGCGCTCACGGCGATGGAGGAACCTGTCTCGTTCAGCGCGAACGACCTCATCGCCGAGAAGATCAAGGTGCTCTCGGCGATGCGGCTGCCCGCCGACCTCGACGCCCATACCGCTCGCGGCCAGTACAGCGCCGGGTGGCAGGGCGGCGAGGAGGTCGTCGGCTATCTCGAGGAGGCAGGGACCGACCCCGAGTCCGTGACGGAGACCTTCGCAGCGATCCGCGTTGACATCGACACACGTCGATGGGCGGGTGTCCCGTTCTACCTGCGCGCCGGCAAGCGTCTCGGCCGACGCGTCACGGAGATCGCCGTCGTGTTCAAGAGGGCGCCCCACCTACCGTTCGAGTCCACCGCGACGTCCGAGCTCGGCAAGAACGCGATCGTCATCCGGGTCCAGCCCGACGAGGGCGTCACGCTGCGGCTCGGTGCGAAGGTGCCGGGCACCGCGATGGAGGTCCGCGACGTCACCATGGACTTCGGGTACGGGCACGCGTTCACCGAGTCCTCCCCCGAGGCGTACGAGCGGCTCATCCTCGACGTGCTCCTGGGCGACCCGCCGCTGTTCCCCCGGCACGAGGAGGTCGAGCTCTCCTGGAAGATCCTCGACCCCATCACCGCCCACTGGGAGAGCGCAGGCCGCCCCGACCCCTACCGCTCGGGAAGCTGGGGCCCCGCGTCGGCCGACGAGATGCTCGCACGCGACGGCCGGGCCTGGCGTCGACCATGAGGCCGACCCTGCCCGCCGACGTGACCGCACCACTGCTGAGGGAGAACCGCACGTGATCATCGACATGCCGCAGACGACCGTCGGAGCTGTCGGGAAGCGGCTCATCAAGCTCCGCGAGGAAGGCGGTGCCATCGCCCTCGGACGCGTCCTCACCCTCGTCATCATCGGCCACGAGGACGACATCGAGGAATCGATCGACGCCGCGAACGACGCGAGCCGTGAGCACCCGTGCCGCATCGTCGTCATCGCGACGGACGAGAACCGCCCGACCAACCACCTCGACGCGCAGATCCGCGTCGGCGGGGACGCGGGCGCGAGCGAGGTCATCGTGCTCCGCCCGTCGGGGCCCCTGTCGGCGCACCCCGACACCCTCGTCATGCCGCTCCTGCTGCCCGACGCGCCGATCGTTGCGTGGTGGCCGAACGAGCTGCCCGAGAGCCCCTCCGACGACCTCGTCGGAGCCATGGCGCGGATCCGGATCACGGACGCGATGAACCGGCCCGACCCGTGCGCCACGCTGGCCACCCTCCGCGCCAACCACCGCCCGGGTGACGTCGACCTCGCGTGGACACGCATCACCGTGTGGCGCGGGCTCATCGCGGCCGCGCTCGACCAGCCCCCGTTCCAGCCCGTCGAGTCCGTGATCGTCGAGGGCGACGAGTCACACCCGTCCGTCGACCTGCTCGCGGCGTGGCTCGGGCACCGGCTCGACTGCCCCGTCACGCTCAACCGGCGGCCCGAGGCCCAGGCGATCACGCGGGTCGTCCTGCGGCGAGCGTCCGGCGAGATCATCATCGACCGTCCCGAGGGCCACATCGCGACGCTCACCCAGCCCGACCAGCCGGTCCACCGCATCTCGTTGCCCGTCCGCCAGCTCCGCGAGTGCCTCTCCGAGGAGCTTCGCCGGCTCGACCCGGACGAGGTCTACGGTGAGGTGCTCAGCCGCGGTCTCGACGCGGCAGTGGTGGGAGCATGACCGGGCACCGGCTCGTCGTCGTCCACCCGTCGGCCGACGTCCTCGCGGAGGCCGCTGCGGCGCGACTGCTCACCCGGATCCTTGACATCCAGTCGGTCCGGTCGCCCGTGCACGTCGTCCTCACGGGTGGGACCGTCGGCATCAAGACCCTCGCCGCCGTCCGCAGCAACCCTGTGCGCGACGCCGTCGACTGGACCGGCGTGCACCTGTGGTGGGGCGACGAGCGGTTCCTGCCCGCGGGCGACCCCGACCGCAACGAGACGCAAGCACGCGACGCGCTCATCGACGCGCTGCAGACGCTGCCCGCGGAGAACGTCCACGCGATGCCTGCCGCGGACGGCGAGCGGACCCCGCAGACCGCTGCCGAGGAGTACGCGAGGGAGCTCGCGCGCCTCGCAGAAGCAGGTGCGTCGACGCCTGCATTCGACATCACTCTCGTGGGCATGGGCCCGGACGCCCACGTGGCGTCGCTGTTCCCCGGCAACGCTGCGCTCGGTGTGACCGGCCAGCCCACCACCGGGGTGCTCGACTCCCCCAAGCCGCCCGCTGAGCGCGTCTCCCTGACGTTCGAGGCGCTGCGCGCCTCGCACGAGGTGTGGGTGGTGGCCGCGGGGAAGGACAAGGCGCCTGCGGTCGCCGCCGCACTCGGCGGAGCGGACATCGAGGTCGCCCCGATCGCGGGCGCCGTCGGTGAGTACCTGACCCTCTGGCTCGTCGACACCGCTGCAGCGTCGGCCCTGCCGACGCCCACAGACGGCGGTGGGACAGCATCTGACGGAGCCACGGGCTCCGACATCTAGGCGACAGGTAGGCGGCGCGCCGGCTCGGACAGGTAGGCAACGGGTAGCGTCGCGCTGCTCCGACAGGTAGATGGTGCGCCGCTCAGCGGCGATCAGCCCCCGCTCAGCGTCAGATCCGCCCTCCGCGGCGGGCGCGCAACGCGGAGAGGGCTTCGTCGAGAAGGGCCTCCCCGTCGGCCTCGCTCCGGCGCTCCTTCACGTACGCGAGGTGCGTCTTGAAGGGCTCGTTGCGCACGGCGGCGGGCGGGTTCTGCGCGTCCGGGCCAGCGGGCAGCCCGCACTTCGGGCAGTCCCACTGCTCGGGCACCTCGATCCCGGCCTCCGTCGAGAAGCTCGGCCGAGTCTCGTGCTGCTTGGCGCAGAAGTACGAGACGAAGAAGCGTGGCGCAGTATCACCACGCTCTGCCTCACCCAACGGCCCTGCACCGACTCGCGATCCTCGGATCGCACTACCACCAGCCACTTTGACTCCTCAGTGCGCGGTGAACGGCCGTAAGGCCCTAGGACCCGACCTTGATCATGAGACCCAGCAGGACGACGGTGGCGAACCACACGAGGGCGAACCCGATCGTGATGCGGTTGAGGTTGCGCTCAGCAACCCCCGAGCTGCCGACGCTGCTCGACACCCCGCCGCCGAACATGTCCGACAGCCCGCCACCCTTGCCCTTGTGCATGAGGATCAGCAGGATGAGGAAGAGGCTCGTGAGGACGAGGATGATCTCGAGGGAGATGCGCAGGATGTCCACAGGTTCGTTTCGTTCCTCTAGCTCGCCGGGCCCGCGAGTGGGACCCGTGATGTGTGGCACCGCTGGCGCCGAGGTCAAGAGTAGGCCAAGATGCCGGCCGCAGGCCACAGGCCCGCCAGAACCGTGCGATTCCGACGGGCCTGAGGCCGGGGGCGACGCGCACCGAGGTGCGCGCGCCCATCAGCTGGCGGCGTGAGCCTGGTAGCGGGCGATCTTGGCGAACTCGTCCGCATCGAGGCTGGCTCCGCCGACGAGCGCGCCGTCGACGTCCCGCTCCTTCATGAGCTCGGCGATCGACGACGACTTCACCGAACCGCCGTAGAGCACGCGGACCGCGTCGGCCACCTCGGCCGAGTACAGCTCGGCGAGACGAGCCCGGATCGCGCCGGCAACCTCCTGCGCGTCCTGCGGGGTCGCGACCTCACCGGTACCGATGGCCCAGACGGGCTCGTAGGCGATGACGACCTTCGCCGCATCCTCGGCGCTCAGCCCGGCGAGAGCCCCGTCGACCTGCGCGAGGGTGTGCGGCACCTGCTCCCCGGCCTTGCGCACCTCGAGCGCCTCGCCGACACAGATGATCGGGACGATGCCGTGGCTGAGCGCAGCCTTCGCCTTGGCGTTGACGAGAGCGTCGTCCTCGCCGTGGTACTGGCGGCGCTCGGAGTGACCGACCGCGACGTACGTGACGCCGAGCTTCTCGAGGAACACGGCCGAGATCTCACCCGTGTACGCACCGGACTCGTGCTGGGACACGTCCTGCGCCCCGTAGCTGAGCTCGAGCTTGTCGGCGTCGACGAGGGTCTGGATGCTCCGGAGGTCGGTGAACGGTGCGAGCACCGTGACCTCGACCGCCGAGTAGTCGTGCTTGCCGTCCTTGAGCGCCCAGGCGAGCTTCTGCACCAGGTGGATCGCCTGGTGGTGGTCCTGGTTCATCTTCCAGTTGCCCGCGATGAGCGGGGTACGCGTGCTGGCCATGGTGGAATCCTTCGTGGTGTGGGGGGCGACGCTCATGCGTCGAGGACGGCGATCCCGGGAAGCGACTTACCCTCGAGGAACTCGAGGCTCGCCCCACCGCCGGTGGAGATGTGGCTGAACGCACCCTCGTCGAACCCGAGGATGCGCACCGCTGCCGCGGAGTCTCCGCCGCCGACGATCGTGAACGCGCCGTTGTTCGCGGTCGCGTCGACCAGCGCCTGCGCGATCGCCCGGGTCCCACCGGAGAACGCCTCGAACTCGAAGACGCCGGCCGGACCGTTCCACACGACGGTCTTCGCATCAACGATCTTCGATGCGAAGAGTGCCTGGGAGTCGGGACCGATGTCGAGGCCGATCATGCCGTCGGGGATCGCGTCAGCAGGCACGACGGTGGCCGGCGAGTCCGCCTTGAACTCCGGTGCCACGACGATGTCCGTCGGCAGGACGATCTCGACGCCGGCCTCCTCGGCCTGCGTCAGGTAGCCCTTGACCGTCTCGATCTGGTCGGCCTCGAGCAGCGAGTTGCCGACCGAGTACCCCTTGGCCGCGAGGAACGTGAAGACCATCCCACCACCGATGAGCAGACGGTCGGCCTTGGTGAGGAGGTTCGCGATGACGCCGAGCTTGTCCGAGACCTTCGAGCCACCGAGGACGACGACGTACGGGCGCGCGGGGTCTTCCGTCGCCTTCTTCAGCGACTCGACCTCCTTGAGCACGAGCGAGCCGACCGCCGACGGCAGGACGCGCGCGACGTCGTAGACGGACGCCTGCTTGCGGTGCACGACTCCGAAGCCGTCGGACACGAAGGCATCAGCGAGCTTCGCGAGGTCGGCGGCGAGCGACGCACGCTCGGCGTCGTCCTTCGACGTCTCCCGCGGGTCGAAGCGGATGTTCTCGAGGAGTGCGACCTCGCCGTCCTTGAGCGCCGCGACCGTGGCCGTCGCTGACTCGCCCACCGTGTCGGCCGCCAGCGTGACGGGGACCCCGAGGAGGTCACCGAGACGTGCAGCGACGGGAGCGAGGGAGTACTTCTCCTCGGGAGCGCCCTTGGGGCGACCGAGGTGCGCGGTCACGACGACCTTGGCGCCCGCGTCGACGAGCGAGCGGAGCGTGGGGAGCGCGGCGCGGATGCGGCCGTCGTCGGTGATGGTCGTGCCGTCGAGCGGCACGTTGAAGTCGGAGCGGACGAGCACGCGCTTGCCGCGCAGGTCGCCGAGGTCCTCGATCGTCTTCATGGGTTCTCCAGGTGGTGGGTGCGGACACAGATACGTCCGCGTGAGTGACCCTCGCCAGACGGCTGGTACTCACGCGGACGCATCATGGGGTTCGGGTCAGGACCCGAGTCGCTTCGCTAGGCGAAGCTCAGAGCTTCTCGCCGACGAGGACCGTGAGGTCCACGAGGCGGTTGGAGTAGCCCCACTCGTTGTCGTACCAGGAGACGACCTTGACCTGGTCGCCGATGACCTTCGTGAGGCCGGCGTCGAAGATGCTCGAGGCCGGGTCCGTGACGATGTCGGAGGAGACCAGCGGGTCCTCCGTGTAGACGAGGATGCCCTTGAGGGGGCCCTCGGCGGCAGCCTTGATCGCGGCGTTCACCGACTCCACGGTGACCTCCTTGGAGGCCGTGAAGGTGAGGTCCGTCGCCGAGCCTGTGGGCACGGGGACGCGGAGCGCGTAGCCGTCGAGCTTGCCCTTGAGCTGCGGGAGCACGAGCGCCACGGCCTTGGCCGCACCGGTCGACGTCGGGACGATGTTGACCGCGGCCGCACGCGCACGACGGAGGTCCTTGTGGGGGCCGTCCTGGAGGTTCTGGTCACCCGTGTAGGCGTGGATCGTCGTCATGAGGCCACGCTCGATGCCGAAGGCCTCGTCGAGGACCTTCGCCATGGGCGCGAGGCAGTTCGTGGTGCACGACGCGTTCGAGATGATGTGCATCGTCTCGGGGTTGTAGTCACCCTCGTTGACGCCGATGACGAACGTGCCGTCCTCGTTGCTCGCGGGAGCCGAGATGATGACCTTCTTCGCGCCGGCCTCGATGTGGGCCTTCGCCTTCGTCGCGTCCGTGAAGAATCCGGTGGACTCGATGACGATGTCCGCACCGAGCTCGCCCCAGGGGAGCTTGGCCGGGTCGCGCTCGGCGAGTGCCTTGATCTTCTTGCCGTCGACGGTGATGGAGTCCTCGTCGTAGCTCACGTCCGCAGCGAGACGACCGAGCACAGAGTCGTACTTCAGCAGGTGGGCCAGCGTCTTGTTGTCCGTGAGGTCGTTGACACCGACGATCTCGATGTCCGTCCCGGCAGCAAGAATGGCGCGGAAGAAGTTACGTCCGATGCGGCCGAAGCCATTGATTCCGACGCGGATGGTCAAAATACCCTCCTCAGGTCGCGCCGGATGGTCCGACGCACACAATTGTTGACAAAGTTTCACGTACGCCGACGTACGCTGATCCCTACCGTCCGGAGCCATGCGCCGTCGCACCGAGGCCCTGTGGCCTGCCGCGGGCGCTGGTCAACCGGACGACTCGAGCCTATACCCCCGCGGGTCGTCGTGTGAGGACGATCGTCCCGATGAGACGGGGTGGATGCACCACCATCGTCAGAGATCGAGAAGATCCGCGCTGAGACCCGCCTCGGTATCGGGAATTCCGAGGTCCTGAGCTCGCTTGTCCGCTGTGGCGAGCAGCCGACGAATACGTCCGGCCACGGCGTCCTTCGTCAGCGGTGGGTCCGCCAGCTGCCCGAGCTCCTCGAGGGATGCCTGCTTGTGCGCGAGGCGGAGCTCGCCCGCCTCCCGCAGGTGCTCGGGCAGATCGGGGCCGAGGATCTCGAAGGCACGCTCCACGCGAGCACCCGCCGCGACGGCCGCCCGGGCGGAACGCCGCAGGTTCGCGTCGTCGAAGTTCGCGAGACGGTTGGCGGTCCCGCGGAACTCGCGGCGCAGGCGGCGTTCCTCCCAGACGACGACGGCCTCCTTCGCACCGAGCCGTGAGAGCAGCGCCCCGATGGCCTCGCCGTCACGGATGACGACGCGGTCGACCTCCCGGACCTCCCGGGCCTTGGCCGAGATCCCGAGGCGGCGTGCGGCACCCACGAGAGCGAGCGCGGCCTCCGGCCCCGGGCACGTGACCTCGAGCGCGGACGACCGCCCGGGCTCGGTGAGGGAACCACGCGCGAGGAACGCGCCACGCCACGCGGCCTCTGCCTCGGCGGTCCCGGCGGAGACGACCTGGGGCGGCAACCCTCGGACCGGGCGGCCGCGGCTGTCGAGGAGCCCTGTCTGGCGCGCGAGGGACTCACCGTCCTTGACCACCCGGATGACGTACCTGCTGCCACGTCGGATCCCGCCCGCCGAGACGACGATGATCTCGCTCGTGTGGCCGTAGACGTCAGAGATCGCCTCGCGGAGTCGCCGTGCCGCGATCGCGGTGTCGAGCTCGGCCTCGATGACGATGCGACCCGAGATGATGTGCAGCCCTCCGGCGAACCGCAGCATCGCGGCGACCTCGGCCTTGCGGCACGACGTCTTGTCGACCTTCAACCGCGCGAGCTCGTCCTTCACCTGTGCCGTCAGCGCCATGTGCCCAATCCTGCCACTGCTCCTGCGGGGCTCGGTGCGGCTGCGTGACCACCAGCGTGAGCAGTCACCGTGTCACCGTCCCCACGTCACCGAGAAATCGGTCGAAGACGTCCCGGTACGCCGCGGCGAGCCGCAGGTCGTCGTGCCGGGGCGTGCCGTCACCCCTGCGGACCTGCCGCATGAGCAGCGTCGCCCCCATGTTCTCCACCTCTTGCAGCAGCAGCTCAGGGTCCTCGACGGCCGACGGGTCGGCGATCACCGCATCGATGTGCAGGTCGGGCGCGTGCCGGTAGAGCGCGCGCAGGTGCTCGATCGTCGTCATGCCGAGCGTCTCGTCGGTCTCGCTCGCGAGGTTGAGGGTGAGGCACCTGCGCGCGGTGGTGGCGTGCAACGCCTCAGCGAGCTCAGGGACGAGGAGGTGCGGCATCACGGAGGAGAACCATGACCCTGGACCGAGGACGACCCAGTCCGCGGCCATGAGCGCCTCGACGGCCTCGGGCCGCGCCGGCGGGTTGTCGGGGACGAGCCGGATCCGCTCGACCCTGCCGGCCGCCAAGGCGACCTGCGACTGTCCGACGACCGTGACGACACCACCGTCGATCGCGACGTCGGCCTCGATCGACAAGGGCACGGACGCCATGGGCAGCACCCGGCCGCGAGCGCCGAGGAGACGTCCGACCCAGTCGAGGCCTTCGACGCAGTCACCGAGGAGCTCCCACAGCGCGACGATGAGCAGGTTCCCGACCGCGTGCTGGTCGAGATCGCCGGAGGACGTGAAACGGTGCTGGAGCAGGTCCCGCCACGTGCGGCCCCACTCGGAGTCGTCGCACAGCGCGGACAGCGCCATCCGGAGGTCCCCCGGCGGGAGCACACCGAGCTCCTCACGGAGACGACCGGAGGACCCACCGTCGTCGGCGACGGTGACGATCGCCGTGAGGCGGTCGGACATGAGCCGGAGGGCGGAGAGGCTGGCGGACAGGCCGTGGCCGCCACCGAGGGCGACGACCGCAGGGTTCTGTCCGCTCGTGCTCGACGGCACGGGCGGCTACTCCTTTCCGAGGTCGCGAGCGGTCACCGCGACCCGGTGACCACGTTCGCGCAGCCTGCGGGCGATCTCCTCGCTCGCGGCCACCGAACGGTGCTTGCCGCCCGTGCACCCGATCGCGAGGGTGACGTACCGCTTCTCCTCGTGGAGGTACCCCGCGAACACCGGCTCGAGCGCCTCGAGGTAGCGGTCGATGAACTCTGACGCTCCCGGCAGGCCGAGCACGAAGTCCCGCACGGGCTCGTCCCGGCCGGTGAGGTGCCGCAGCTCGGTGATCCAGTAGGGGTTGGACAGGAAGCGCATGTCGACGACATGGTCCGCATCGAGCGGGATCCCGTACTTGAACCCGAACGACAGGACGTTCACCCGCAGCGCCTCGGTGGTGCCCTCCGCGACGGACTTGCGGACCTCGCGCGCGAGGTCGTGGACGTTGAGCTCGGACGTGTCGATGATGACGTCGGAGCGTTCCCGGATCGCCCGCAACAGCTGCCGCTCGACACCGATCCCGTCGAGGATCCGGCCGTCACCCTGGAGCGGGTGCGGTCGCCGGACCTGCTCGAAACGCCGGACGAGCACCTCGTCGGACGAGTCGAGGAACAGGATGCGGTACGGGATCGCTCGCTTGCGGAAGCGCGCCAGGACCTCAGTGAGGTCGTTGAAGAACTCCCGGCCACGGACGTCCACGACCGCGCCGACCCGGGTGATCGCCGATCCCGTCCGCGTCATCATGTCGACGAGCGGCACGAGCATCCTGGGCGGCAGGTTGTCGACGACGTACCAGTCGAGGTCCTCGAGCACCATCGCGGCCCGGGAGCGGCCCGCCCCGGACATCCCGGTGATGATGAGGACCTCGCTCTCCTCAGGTGCGGCAGGGTGTGTCGTCGCCTCGACCTGGGGGATCCCCTGCGGGACGGTCATGGGTGCCGGTTCGCTGCTCATGCGCCCAGCATGCCAGGTCGGTCCGCGGTGGACCGCTCCTCGCCGGACGGTTCCACCGCCACCGGGCCCTGCTGCGGCGCGAGCGCGGCCACGACGGCCTCAGCGGTGCGCCGCCCCATGCCCGGCACCGACTCGATCTCCTCGGCCGACGCCGCACGCAGGCGCTTGAGCGACCCGAAGTGCCGCAGCAGCGCGGCCTTGCGGGCAGGCCCGAGGCCGGGGATGTCGTCGAGCGCCGAGACAGTCATCCCCTTGCTGCGCTTCTTGCGGTGCGCCGAGATCGCGAACCTGTGCGCCTCGTCGCGGACGCGTTGCAGGAGGTAGAGGCCCTCGGACGCCCTGTTGAGGATCACCGGGTAGTCGTCACCCGGCACCCACACCTCCTCGAGGCGCTTGGCGAGGCCGCACAGCGCCACGTCGTCGATCCCGAGGTCGGCGAGCGCGCGGGCGGCCGCGGCGACCTGGGGTGGTCCACCGTCGACGACGACGAGGTTGGGCGGGTACGCGAACCTCTTGCGCTCACCCTCCGGCTCTCCGTCGCTCGCGTCGGGGCCGACCTCTCCCCCGGGCATGTCCGCCTCGAGCTCACCGACGGCGATGCGGTCGGCGACGTACCGCCGGAACCGCCGGGTGATGACCTCGTACATCGCTGCGGTGTCGTCACGCGCACCGTCGCCGTCCGGGCCTCGCACGGTGAAGGTCCGGTACTCGCTCTTGCGTGCGAGCCCGTCCTCGAACACGACCATGGACGCCGTCTGGAACGTGCCCTGGGTCGTGGAGATGTCGTAGCACTCGATCCGCAGGGGTGCGGTCGCCAGACCGAGGGCCTCCTGGAGCTCCTGCAGCGCCTGGGACCGCGTCGTCAGGTCACCGGCCCGGCGGGTGCGGTGCAGCGCGAGCGCGTGCTCGGCGTTCTTGCGCACCGTCTCCGCAAGCTCACGCTTGTCCCCACGCTGGGGCACCCGGACCTCCACCTTCGCGCCTCGCAACCCGCTGAGCCACGCAGCCACCTCTTCGTGGTGCGCGGGGAGCACCGGTACGAGCACCTCCCGCGGAACCACGCTGTCGGCCCTCGCCGCCTGCGCGTCACCACCGGCGCTCTCGTCCGCCGTGCCGTACACCTGCTGCAGGAGGTGCTCGACGAGGTCGGCGTCCGTGACGTCCTCGACCTTCTCGACGATCCAGCCCCGCTGACCGCGGATCCGGCCGCCCCTGACGTGGAACACCTGCACCGCCGCTTCGAGCTCGTCACCCACGAGAGCGAAGATGTCCGCGTCGGTCGCGTCCTGCAGGACCACCGCGTTCTTCTCCAGTGCCCGCTCGAGGGCCTGGATGTCGTCGCGCAGGCGAGCGGCCTGCTCGTACTCCATGTTCCGGGCGGCCTCGTTCATCCGTTCGGTCAACCGTCGGACGAACGTCGCGGTCTCACCCGCCATGAACGAGCAGAAGTCGTCGGCGAGCGCACGA
Organism: Sanguibacter sp. Z41_6; assembly: GCF_059621145.1. Classification (NCBI taxonomy): domain Bacteria; kingdom Bacillati; phylum Actinomycetota; class Actinomycetes; order Micrococcales; family Sanguibacteraceae; genus Sanguibacter; species Sanguibacter sp. Z41_6. The sequence continues at coordinate 26,378 of NZ_JCAQIF010000006.1, forward strand.
TGGTCCTCGATGCTGATGCGCCCCACGCACGGGGCGGAGCACTTGTCGATGTACCCGAGCAGGCATGGCCGGCCCGACTGCTCGGCGCGCTTGTACACACCGGCGGAGCAGGTGCGGACGGGGAAGACACGCAGCAGCAGGTCGAGGGTCTCGCGGATCGCCCAGGCGTGCGCGAACGGACCGAAGTATCGCGTGCCGGGTCGTTTGACGCCCCGCATGACCTGCGCGCGCGGCACCTTCTCGCCCATCGTCACCGCGAGGTAGGGGTACGACTTGTCGTCGCGGTACTTGACGTTGAAGCGCGGGTCGTACTCCTTGATCCAGGAGTACTCGAGGGCGAGGGCCTCCACCTCCGTGCCGACGACGGTCCACTCCACGGAGGCCGCCGTCGTCACCATCGTCCGGGTGCGCTGGTGCAGGGCCGAGAGGTCCTGGAAGTAGCTCGAGAGCCTCGCTCGCAGGTTCTTCGCCTTGCCGACGTAGATGACCCGACGGTGCTCGTCACGGAACCTGTACACGCCGGGGGTCGTGGGAATCTCGCCCGGCGCGGGTCGGTAGGTCACTGGATCGGCCATGCCTTCGAGCCTAGTTGAGGCGTCCGACACCCAGCACAGGACCCCGTCGCCTCCGGGGCGGGAGCAGGTCCCGCTCGTCCGCGGTCACCGTGGACGAGGAGAGCGGAACGTGACTGGTGTCACATTCGCGGCGATCCGGCTACCGTGTGCCGATGGGAGCCTTTCACTCGTACACCGCCACGATCACCTGGACCGGAGCCGGCGCGACCGGCACCTCGAGCTACCTGGCGTACTCACGCGACCACACCGTGTCGATCGAGGGGAAACCCCCGATCCTCGCGAGCTCGGATCCGGCGTTCCGCGGCGATCCGCACCGTCCCAACCCGGAGGAGCTCTTCGTCGCGTCGCTCGCCCAGTGCCACATGCTGTGGTTCCTGCACATGGCCGCTCAGCACGACGTCGTCGTCACCGAGTACGCGGACACGCCGGTGGGGACCATGCGGGTGGACACCGCGGGTGCCGGACAGTTCACCGAGGTCGAGCTCCGACCGCGCGTCGTCCTCGCGGACGTGAGCCCGGCAGATGCGACCGCCCTGCTGCTCGACCTCCACCAGCGCGCCCACGACCACTGCTTCCTCGCGCGCTCGGTGAACTTCCCCGTCCGCGTGAGCCCTCTCGTGCCCGCGAGCGTCACCTGACCATCATGAGGTGAGCTTCGCGCGCTTCCGTGGGGCCTTCGCCTTCGCCGCCGGCTTGCTCGCCACCGCCGGGGGAACGAGCTTCCCGACCGGGACGGGCGGGTGCGGCGCCAGCACCTCCGCGAGGAACCGACCAGTGTGGCTCTCCGGGACGGCCGCGACCTTCTCGGGCGTGCCCTGGGCGACGACCAGGCCGCCCCCGGAGCCCCCCTCCGGACCCATGTCGATGACCCAGTCGGCATTCTTGATGACGTCGAGGTTGTGCTCGATGACGAGCACAGAGTTCCCCTTGTCCACGAGCGACTGGAGCACGGCGAGCAGCTTGCGGATGTCTTCGAAGTGGAGTCCGGTCGTGGGCTCGTCGAGCACGTAGATGCTGCGTCCTGTCGAACGCTTCTGCAGCTCGCTGGCGAGCTTCACCCGCTGCGCCTCACCACCGGAGAGCGTCGGAGCCGGCTGCCCGAGACGGACGTACCCGAGCCCGACGTCGACGAGCGTTCGCAGGTGCCGGGCGATCCCGGGCACCGCCGCGAAGAACTCGGCTGCCTCCTCGATGGGCATGTCGAGGACGTCCGCCACCGTCTTGCCCTTGAAGTGCACCTCGAGCGTCTCCCGGTTGTACCGAGCACCGTGGCACACCTCGCAGGGGACGTAGACGTCCGGCAGGAAGTTCATCTCGATCTTGATCGTGCCGTCACCCGAGCAGGCCTCGCACCGTCCACCCTTGACGTTGAAGGAGAAGCGTCCCGGCGTGTACCCGCGGACCTTCGCCTCTGCCGTCTCGGCGAACAGCCGGCGCACGTGGTCCCAGACTCCCGTGTACGTCGCCGGGTTGGACCGCGGGGTGCGGCCGATAGGGCCCTGGTCGACGTGGATCACCTTGTCGAGATGCTCAAGACCGGTGACCCGCTTGTGCCGGCCCGCGACCTGGCGGGCACCGTTGAGCTCGTTCGCGAGGACCGTGTAGAGGATCGAGTTCACGAGCGTGGACTTGCCGGACCCCGACACCCCGGTGACGGCCAGCAGCACCCCGAGAGGGAACGACACGTCGATGCCGCTGAGGTTGTGCTCCTTGGCACCGACGACCGTGAGCTTGCGTGACGGGTCGATGGGCCGACGCTGGGTAGGCATGGGGATCGAGCGCCGGCCGGCGAGGTACGCCCCCGTCACCGACTCGGGCGCCTCGAGCAGCCCCGCGTAGTCACCCGAGTGCACGACGCGTCCGCCGTGCTCGCCGGCGCCCGGCCCGATGTCGACGATCCAGTCCGCCTGTCGGATGGTGTCTTCGTCGTGCTCGACGACGATGAGCGTGTTCCCGAGGTCCCGCAGGCGGGTGAGGGTCTCGATCAGGCGACGGTTGTCCCGCTGGTGCAGGCCGATGCTCGGCTCGTCCAGCACGTACAGCACGCCGACGAGCCCGGAGCCGATCTGCGTGGCGAGCCGGATCCGCTGCGCTTCGCCGCCCGAGAGCGTGCCTGCTGCCCGCATGAGCGACAGGTAGTCCAGCCCGACGTCGAGCAGGAAGCCCAGGCGGTCCTGGATCTCCTTGAGCACCTGGGTCGCGATCGCGCGCTCGCGCACGCCGAGCTCGAGGGCATCGAGGAAGTCGCGGCACTCGCGGAGCGGCATCGCGCACACCTCGGCGATGGACTTCCCGCCGACGCGCACGGCGAGGACCTCGGGCTTGAGTCGCGTCCCGTCACAGACGGGGCACGGCACCTCCCGCATGTAGGCCTCGTACTTCTCCTTCGACCAGTCGGACTCCGTCTCGGCGTGGCGGCGCTTGAGAAAGGTGATCGCGCCCTCGAACCCGGTCGAGTACTGGCGCTCTCGCCCCCACCGGTTGCGGTACTTCACCTGGACCTCGTGGTCCTGTCCGTGCAGGACCGCGTTGCGGGCCCGCTCCGGCAACGCGCGCCAGGGGACGTCCATGGAGAACCCGAGGTCCTTGGCGAGGGAGCTCAGCACCCGGACGAAGTACTCGGACGAGATCTGGGCCCAGGGGGCGACGGCACCCTCGGCGAGCGTCTTGTCCTCGTCGGGGACGATGAGCTCGGGGTCGACCTCGAGCCGCACACCGATGCCGGTGCACTCGGGGCATGCCCCGTAGGGCGCGTTGAAGGAGAACGTGCGCGGCTCGATCTCCTCGAGCGCGAGGGCGTGGTCGTTGGGGCAGGCCCGGTGCTCCGAGAACCGACGCTCGCGCTGCGGGTCGTCGGCCGGTGCGTCGACCAGCTCGACGACGACGAGACCGCCGGCGAGCCCCAGCGCGGTCTCGATCGAGTCCGTGAGGCGCCGCTGCACCCCCTCGCGGGAGACGAGACGGTCGACGACGACCTCGATCGTGTGCTTGAGCTTCTTCTCGAGGACGGGCGGGTCGGTGAGCTGGACGACGTCACCGTCGACCCGGGCCCGCGCGAAGCCTTTCGCCTGAAGGTCCTTGAAGAGGTCCGCGTACTCGCCCTTGCGTCCGCGGACGACGGGCGCGAGGACCTGGTACCGGGTCCCCTCCGGCAGCTCGAGGAGGCGGTCGACGATCTGCTGCGGGGTCTGTGCCGTGACCCGCTCGCCGCACTGCGGGCAGTACTGGGTGCCGGCGCGCGCGAAGAGCAGCCGGAGGTAGTCGTACACCTCCGTGATGGTCCCGACCGTCGACCTCGGGTTGCGGTTCGTCGACTTCTGGTCGATCGACACCGCGGGCGAGAGCCCCTCGATGAAGTCGACATCAGGTTTGTCCATCTGCCCGAGGAACTGCCGGGCATAGGCCGACAGCGACTCGACGTATCGCCGTTGCCCCTCGGCGAAGATGGTGTCGAACGCCAACGACGACTTCCCGGACCCCGACAGGCCGGTGAACACGATGAGCTTGTCCCTCGGCAGATCCAGGTCGACGTTTCGGAGGTTGTGCTCACGGGCACCTTGGACGACGAGACGGTCACTCACCCGTCGATCGTAGGGGGAACGTCCGACATGCGCACGCGTGTTCGAACGTGCGCTCCCCCACACGGCTGTCGACCCAGGTGCCGGATCCCCGGCCTGCGCGCACAATCGACTATGCCGACCCCACCCCACGATGCACCCGTCCCCTACACCGGCGTCGTGCGCGCCGGGCTGGAGAGCGACGTCCGGGTGCTCCCCGAGCTCGTCGTCCGTAAGGCCAGCGTCGGCCAGATGGACAACAACGCCTACCTCCTGACGTGCCGGCGCACAGGTCACCAGCTGCTCATCGACGCGGCCGCAGACCCGGACCGGCTGCTCGCGCTCGTCCGTGAAGGGTCCGGGTCGGCGCGTCTCGACCTCATCGTCACCACGCACCGGCACGCCGATCATCACGGCGCCCTCGGTGACATGGTCGCCGTCACCGGGGCCGTGACCGCCGCGGGCGCGGACGACGCGGACGCCCTCGGGGTGCCCGTCGTCAAGCGGTTGCGCGCCGGGGACCGTATCGCGCTCGGCGAGGTCGAGCTCGAGGTGGTCGCGCTGCGCGGGCACACCCCCGGCTCGATCGCCCTCGCCTACACGGAGCCGTCCCTGTCCCCCGACGGCCCGCCGTCCAGCGATGCAGGCGGGGAGAGGCTCGCGGAAGGGGTGCCCGGTCGGACCCACCTCTTCACCGGCGACTCGCTGTTCCCCGGTGGCGTGGGCAACACCGGCGGCGAGGCCACGCGGTTCGCGCAGCTGCTCGGCGACGTCACGACGCGGGTGTTCGACCGGTACGGCGACGACACCTGGGTGTACCCCGGTCACGGGCCCGACACGACGCTGGGCGCCGAGCGACCGGCCCTCCCGTCGTGGGAGGAACGCGGATGGTGAGCGGCCCGCGTCACACCCCGGCAGCGACGTTGGTCGACGGCGATCCTCATGGGGCGCCGTCGTCTGTCGATATGACGCACGTGGAATCAGAGAACAGCGCCGGCGGCGCAGGAACGATGGTCGTCGATCACCCCGTGCAGGACGCGGAGGTGCGCGAGGCGGCGCCCGTGGAGGTCCCGCTCGATGCGCTCATCGCTGACCGCCGGCTGCACTGCGTCTACCAGCCGTTCATCGACCTGGAGACCGGCTCCGCATACGCGCACGAGGCGCTGCTGCGTGGCCCGGTCGGCTCGCCGTGGGCGTCGCCGCTCGTCCTCATCGAGGCTGCTCGCCGCACGGGACGTCTCGCTGAGCTCGAGGCGTACTCCCTGCGCACCTCGATCGCGGACGCCGCGCGCCTGTCCCTGGGTCGGCCCATGACCCTGTTCGTCAACGTCGAGCCCACGACGCTCACGCAACGGCTCGACGTCGTGCTCGACGCCCTCGCGACCCGGCCCGCGCACGTCCAGGTGGTCGTCGAGATCACCGAGCGGGCGCTGGCGGCGGACGTGGCCGCGATCTTGCACGGTGCCGAGCGTCTCCGGGCTGCCGGGTGTGCGATCGCGCTCGACGACGTGGGCCTGGAACCGGCCTCTCTCGCGTTCATCCCCCTGCTGCGTCCCGAGGTCGTCAAGCTTGACCTGGGGCTGCTCCGCAGCGTCGACGACATCAGCACGATCAGCGTGGCGGAGGCCGTCCGCGGGTACGCCGAGGAGTCAGGCGCCGAGGTCGTCGCGGAAGGTGTCGAGACGCAGGAGGACCTCCGGCGCGCACTCGTCCTCGGGGCCACGCTCGGTCAGGGCTGGCTGTGGAGCCACGGGGGCAGGAAGTTCAGTGCGACCGCGTCCCGTCCCGGCCGGTTCGCTCCGCGCCCCATCGGCGTGAGTCTGTGCGGCACACCGTACGACCTCGTCCGGAACTTCCGTCGGCTGCGGCTCGCGCCCAAGAGCCTTCTCCTGCCGATCTCTCGGACGCTCGAGATGATGGCCATCCAGTCGCGCATCCCCCCGCTGCTTCTCGCGGCGTTCCAGCACGGCTCGTTCTTCACCCCGGGCACGGCGCGCCGGTACGAGAACCTGGCGGAGACTCTTCCCTTCGTGGGTGCGTTGGCCGTCGACATGCCCAAGGCGCCGGCTGTCGGCGTCCGGGGAACGGCACTCGAGGAAGGCGACCCGCTGGCAGACGAGTGGACGGTCGTCGTCCTCGGGGCGCACCACGCAGCCGCTCTCATCGCGAAGGATCTGGGCGACGAGGGACCGGACGGTGAGCGTCAGTTCGAGTTCGTCGTGACGTATGACCGGGCAGTGGTGACCGCTGCGGCGCACGCGCTCGTGGGACGGCTCGCCCCCGGCTAGGTGCCGTGCGTGGCGAACATGGCGGTCACGGCGCACCTGTCGGGGCCGACCGGTGCTTCAATGGCGCCATGACGATCTACGCAGTGACCTACGTCTACGACGACCGCGCGGACGTGCGCGACGTCCACCGACCCGCGCACCGTGGCTTCCTGGGTGGCTTGTTCGCCGCCGGGATCCTGCTCGCGTCGGGACCGGTGAGCGTGGGCGAGATGCAGGGCGCTCTGCTCGTCGTGCGGGCGGACTCGACGGACGCGGTCGAGACGTTGCTCGACTCCGACCCGTTCCACGTCGAAGGACTCGTCGCCAGCCGCGCCGTCGCCGAATGGACCGTGGTGTTCGGCCCCTGGGCGGAATGAGTCGGCGACGGCCTGACGCGCAGGACGGGTCAGGCTGTCGCGGACTGCATCTGCCGTAGCTCCTTCTTCAATCCGGAGATCTCGTCACGAAGGCGGGCTGCGAGCTCGAACTGCAGCTCCGCCGCAGCCGCGTGCATCTGGTCGCTGAGCTCCTGGATGAGGTCGACGAGCTCCCCTGCAGCAACGCCCGCGAGCCGGTTCGCCGTCGTCGCTCCCGCCTTGCCGCCCCCAGGTACCGGGGCCTTGCCCTTGCCTGCGTTGCGATAGCCGCCCCTGAGGAGCTCGGCCGTGTCGATGTCCTCCCGGGCGAGCATGTCGGTGACGTCGCTGATCTTCTTGCGGAGCGGTTGCGGATCGACCCCGTGCAGCAGGTTGTAGGCGACCTGCTTCTCACGACGCCGATCGGTCTCCTCGAGGGCCATCGCCATGGCGGCCGTGATCTTGTCCGCGTACATGTGGACCTCGCCCGAGACGTTGCGCGCCGCGCGACCGATCGTCTGGATGAGCGATGTCGCGGACCGCAAGAATCCCTCCTTGTCGGCGTCGAGGATCGCGACGAGCGAGACCTCCGGAAGGTCGAGGCCCTCGCGCAGGAGGTTGATGCCGACGAGGACGTCGTACTCGCCCATCCGGAGCTCGCGCAGCAGCTCGACACGCCGCAGGGTGTCCACCTCGGAGTGCAGATAACGCACCCGGACGTCCTTGTCGAGGAAGTAGTCGGTGAGGTCCTCCGCCATCTTCTTCGTGAGTGTCGTCACGAGCACCCGCTCGTCGCGGTCGGCGCGTACCCGGATCTCCTCGAGGAGGTCGTCGATCTGACCGGTCGTCGGCTTGATGACGACCTGCGGGTCGACGAGGCCCGTCGGCCGGATGATCTGCTCGACGGCACCGTCCGACATGGACAGCTCGTACTTGCCCGGCGTCGCGGAGAGATAGACGGTCTGCCCGATCCGCTCGACGAACTCCTCCCACCGCAGCGGCCTGTTGTCCATGGCGCTGGGCAGCCGGAACCCGTGGTCGACGAGGTTGCGCTTGCGAGACATGTCGCCCTCGAACATCGCCCCGATCTGTGGGACGGTGACGTGCGACTCGTCGATGACGAGGAGGAAGTCGTCGGGGAAGTAGTCGAGCAGGGTGTGCGGCGCCGTGCCGGGGGCGCGGCCGTCGATGTGCCGCGAGTAGTTCTCGATGCCGGAGCAGGAACCGATCTGCCGCATCATCTCGATGTCGTACGTCGTGCGCATCCGCAGGCGCTGGGCCTCGAGGAGCTTGTTCTGCGCCTCGAGCTCCGCCAGCCGCTGCTCCAGCTCGATCTCGATCGAGCTGATCGCACGCTCCATCCGTTCCGGACCGGCGACGTAGTGCGTGGCGGGGAACAGGTTGATCGACGTCTCGTTCCGGACCACCTCCCCGGTGAGCGGGTGCAGGGTCTGGATGGCCTCGATCTCGTCGCCGAAGAACTCGATGCGGATGGCGAGCTCCTCGTACACCGGGATGATCTCCACGGTGTCGCCCCGGACCCGGAACGTCCCGCGGGTGAACGCCATGTCGTTGCGTGAGTACTGCATCGTCACGAACTGGCGCAGCAGCGCGTCGCGCTCCACGACGTCCCCGACGTCGAGCCGCACCATCCGGTCGACGTACTCCTGCGGCGTACCGAGGCCGTAGATGCACGAGACGGAGGCGACGACGACGACGTCCCGGCGCGTGAGGAGGTTGCTCGTCGCGGAGTGCCGCAGCCGCTCGACCTCGTCGTTGATCGACGAGTCCTTCTCGATGAAGGTGTCCGTCTGCGCGATGTACGCCTCGGGCTGGTAGTAGTCGTAGTACGACACGAAGTACTCGACGGCGTTGTTGGGCAGGAGCTCGCGGAACTCGGTGGCGAGCTGCGCGGCCAGGGTCTTGTTCGGCGCCATGACGAGCGTGGGTCGCTGGAGCTTCTCGATGAGCCAGGCGGTCGTCGCCGACTTGCCCGTACCCGTGGCGCCGAGCAGGACGACATCCTTCTCGCCCGCCTGGATGCGCTGCGTCAGCTCGGCGATGGCGGTGGGCTGGTCACCGGAGGGTGTGTAGTCGGACACCACCTCGAACGGTGCCACGGCGCGCTGCAGATCAGTGACGGGTCGCATGCACCCACCGTACGACCACCCGCTGACATCTCGCCGCGCGCGGTGTGCTCGTCACACCAGCTCCTCCTCCACCTCGACCTGGAGCCGGCGCCACAACGCGTCGATCCCCGCACGGAGCTCGTCGACCGATCCCCCACCCGACAGGACGAGATCTGCCGCTGCGCGTCGCTCCTCGTCACCGGCCTGCGCGGCGACGCGCCGCCGGGCGTCGGCGAGCGACATCCCACGTATCTCGACGAGCCGCCGGATGCGCAGGTCTGCCGGCGTGTCGACGACGACGACGATGTGGAACGAGTCGGCCTGCCCCGTCTCGACGAGCAAGGGGATGTCGTGGACGACGACAGCAGCCGGGTCGGCGGCGTCCGCGGCCGCCTCGCGCTCGGCGGAGAGCCGGCGGATCTCGGGATGCACGATCGCATTGAGCGCCTCGCGCGCCCGAGCGTCCCCGAAGACGATGTGACCGAGCGCCTCTCGGTCCAGCTCGCCGTCCGGCGCGACCTCCGGACCGAAGGTCTCGACGATGCGTTCGAGCCCGACGGTGCCGGGCTCGACGACCTCCCGGGCCAGCGTGTCGTGATCGATCACCACCGCACCGAGCTCGGCCAGTCGCTCCGAGGCAACGGACTTGCCCGCCGCGATGCCCCCTGTCAGCCCGATCCGCAACATCACCTCATCCTGCCGGTCCGGGGCACTGCTCGCCAGCGCGGCCGACGGAGCGGCGCGAGGGGGTCAGTGCGCGGGCCCGCCCTCGTCCACGGCACAGCACCGAGGTGCGGCCACCCGGCCGACCCGCCGCAGGAGCCGCAAGAGCTCGTCCCGCTCGCCGTCGCTCAGACCGTTGAGCAGGCGTGCGGCGTGCTCCGCGCGGCGCGCACTCACCCGCTCGAGCACGGAACGCCCCTCGGCGGTCAGCTCTACGCGTGTCGCGCGGCGGTCGTGGGGGTCGGCGAGGCGTCGGACGAGCCCGGCGCTCTCGGCGTCGTCGACCTTGGAGGTGACGGACCGCGGCGCGATCCCGAGGGCCGCCGCGACGTCGCCCAGTCGCTGGGGTCCCTCCGCCGCGGCGAGCGTGCGGAGCAGACGGTACTGTCCCGGCGTCGTCCCCGTGGAGTCGTCCTGCTCCATGGCCTCCCGGCGTACGCGCTGCAGGACGACGTGCAGGAGGGAGACGAACTCCGCACCTGGCGGGTCGCCCTCGTGCGTGTGCGTTCCGCTCGCGTCGGCCATGAAAAGAGGTTAGCTCACTGTCCGACCCGCGCACCGGACCACATTGTGAGTTAGACTCACGAATTGGGCGGCCCGAATCTCTCACCGCCCGATCCCCTCGACCGGAGGTCATCCATGTCGTTGCCCATCCCCGCGGGCGGGGGCGGCCCAGGTGGGGGCAACATGCGCTCCTTCCGCCAGGACGCGAGTGTCAAGGACCACGTCCTCGCGGACGGTACGGTCCGCCGCATCCTGCGCTTCGCCCGGCCCTACCGCCGCCAGCTCGTCGCCTTCCTCGTCCTCATCGGCCTGGACGCCGCGATCGGCGCGGCCACACCCCTGATCTTCAAGGCCATCATCGACGACGGCATCAGCGCAGGACGACGCGACGTCGTCCTCTGGCTCGCGGGCCTCGTCGCCCTGCTCGCCCTGCTCAGCGGCGCCCTGACCCTCGCCCAGCGGTGGTTCTCCTCGCGCATCGGCGAGGGTCTCATCCTCGACCTGCGGACCGCCGTCTTCGACCACGTCCAGCTCATGCCCCTCGCGTTCTTCAGCAGGACGCGGACCGGAGCGCTCGTCCAGCGTCTCAACGGCGACGTCCTCGGAGCCCAGCAGGCGTTCACGTCCACGCTGTCGAGCGTCTTCAGCAACGGGCTCACCGTCATCCTCGTGCTCGCGGCCATGCTCACCATGTCCTGGCAGCTCACCCTGCTCTCCCTCGTGCTGCTCCCCGCGTTCATCCTGCCCGCCCGGTGGATCGGACCACGGCTCGCCCGCATCACCCGGGAGAGCTACACCATCAACGCCGATACCGCGCAGATCATGAACGAGCGCTTCAACGTCGCCGGCGCACACCTCGCGAAGACCTACGGCCGTCCCGAGGACGAGTCGCGCACGTACGCGTCCGCAGCCACCCGGGTGCGGGACATCGGCATCAAGCAGGCGATGTACGCGACCGTCTTCCGGGTAGGCCTGACGACCGTCGCCGCCGTGGCCGTCGCCGTGGTCTACGGTGTCGGCGGTGTCATGGCGATCGGCGGAGGTCTCACCGTCGGCGTCGTCGTCGCCCTCACCGCATACCTCGGGCGGCTGTACGGCCCGCTCACCGCTCTGTCCAACGTGCAGGTGGACGTCATGACCGCGCTCGTGAGCTTCGAGCGCGTGCTCGAGGTCCTCGACCTGCGCCCGACCGTCACCGACTCCCCCACAGCGAGCGACCTTCGCGAGCACGTCGCGCAGCACGGAGCGAGCATCGAGCTCGACGACGTGACGTTCCGCTACCCGGACGCCAAGGACGTCTCCCTCGCGTCGCTCGAGTCCGTCGCCGTCCTGAGCAACGATCCCGTCGCGGACACCCTGCGCCACGTGTCGTTCACCGTCCGACCCGGGGAGATGGTCGCACTGGTCGGCCCCTCCGGGGCTGGCAAGACGACGATCTCCCAGCTCGTGACGAGGATGTACGACCCGTCGTCGGGCGTGGTGCGCGTCGCTGGTCGCGACCTGCGGGACGTCAGCATGGCGTCGCTGCGTGACGTCGTGGGCACGGTGCCCCAGGACTCGCACATGTTCCACGAGTCCATCGCCAACAACCTCCGGTACGCCCGGCCGGACGCGAGCGATGCCGAGCTCGAGGACGCCCTGCGGTCCGCGCACATCTGGGACCTCGTCTCCCGCCTGCCGAACGGTCTCGACACGGTGGTCGGGGACCGCGGGTACCGCTTGTCGGGGGGCGAGCGGCAGCGCCTGGCCATCGCACGGCTCCTGCTCAAGGCTCCGGCCATCGTCGTCCTCGACGAGGCGACCGCCCATCTCGACTCCGAGTCGGAGGCGGCCGTGCAACGGGCGCTGCGGGCCGCCCTCCAGGGCCGGACGTCCGTGGTCATCGCCCACCGGCTCTCCACTGTCCGCGAGGCCGACCGTATCGTCGTGCTCGAGGACGGGGCAGTCGTCGCGCAGGGGACGCACAGCGAGCTCCTCGAGGCCGGCGGACTCTACGCCGACCTCTACCACCAGCAGTTCGCGGACGACACCGTCTGAGCCGTCCTGCGGACGACGAACGGGCCGGCCCCCCGAGGGGAGCCGGCCCGTTCGTCATGCGCGCGGGATCGTGACCCGCGGGCGATCAGTTGCCCGTGAGCTTCTCACGCAGTGCGGCGAGCGCCTCGTCCGAGGCGAGCGTCCCACCGGACGTGGGCTCCGCGGCCGGAGCCGAGGAGTAGGAGCTCGACGAACCCGACACAGAACCTGTGTCGCTGTCGGGCGCGTCAGCAGCCTCGGCGTCCGCGCGGACGGCCTCGGCGACCTGCTTGCGGTGCGCCTCCCAGCGCTCGTGCGCCTTGGCGTACGCCGCCTCCCAGACCTCACGCTGCGCCTCGAAGCCCTCGAGCCACTCGTTCGTCTCCGGGTCGAAGCCCTCGGGGTACTTGTAGTTGCCCTGGGCGTCGTACTCGGCCGCCATGCCGTACAGAGCGGGGTCGAAGTCGTCGCTCTCGGGGTCGACACCCTCGTTCGCCTGCTTGAGCGACAGCGAGATCCGGCGACGCTCGAGGTCGATGTCGATGACCTTGACGAAGACGTCGTCGCCGACGTTCGCGACCTGCTCGGGCAGCTCGACGTGACGGACAGCGAGCTCCGAGATGTGCACGAGGCCCTCGATGCCGTCCTCGACGCGCACGAACGCACCGAACGGAACGAGCTTGGTGACCTTACCGGGCACGACCTGACCGATGGCGTGCGTCCGGGCGAAGGTCTGCCACGGGTCTTCCTGCGTCGCCTTGAGCGACAGCGAGACACGCTCGCGGTCGAAGTCGACGTCGAGAACCTCGACGGTGACCTCCTGGCCGACCTCGACAACCTCACCCGGGTGGTCGATGTGCTTCCAGGACAGCTCGGAGACGTGCACGAGACCGTCGACGCCGCCGAGGTCCACGAACGCACCGAAGTTGACGATGGAGGAGACGACACCGGGGCGCACCTGGCCCTTCTGCAGCGTCTGCAGGAAGGTCGAACGAACCTCGGACTGCGTCTGCTCGAGCCAGGCACGGCGCGACAGGACCACGTTGTTGCGGTTCTTGTCGAGCTCGATGATCTTGGCCTCGATCTCCTTGCCGACGTACGGCTGGAGGTCGCGGACGCGACGCATCTCGACGAGCGAGGCGGGCAGGAAGCCACGGAGACCGATGTCGAGGATGAGCCCACCCTTGACGACCTCGATGACGGTACCGGTGACGACACCGTCCTCTTCCTTGATCTTCTCGATCGTGCCCCAGGCGCGCTCGTACTGTGCGCGCTTCTTGGACAGGATCAGACGACCTTCCTTGTCCTCCTTCTGGAGGACGAGGGCCTCGACGACGTCACCGACGGTGACAACCTCTCCGGGGTCCACGTCGTGCTTGATGGACAGCTCACGGGAGGGGATGACGCCTTCGGTCTTGTAGCCGATGTCGAGGAGAACCTCGTCACGGTCGACCTTGACGATGATGCCTTCGACAATGTCACCGTCGTTGAAGTACTTGATGGTGGCGTCGATGGCGGCAAGGAAGTCCTCTGCAGAACCGATGTCGTTGATGGCGACCTGCGGGGCGGACTTCGCGGGGGTAGTGATGGTCATTGAGTCAGGTGCTCCGATGCGGACAGGAAGTAGTGACGGATAGGGATGAAGCTGCGGCTTTTCACAACAAGACGAGGACCGAACGTGACACCCAGCGCCGTCTCATGCTCTGCACGTCGGGTCGTCTCGTCACGAAAAATGGACGCGCCGGACCCTAGTGCACCGCCATATACCCTAGTCGCGGCCCCGTGCACCGGTCAACGCGACACTCACGCCAGGACGCGCGCCACCCGCAGCAGGTCCTGCGGCACGTGCTTGACCTTGCCAGCGATCTCCTCGAGCGGGACGAGCACGACCTCTTCGTTGCGCAGGGCGGTCATGACGTTCGTCTCTCCGCGGGAGACCGCGTCGACGGCGGCGACGCCGAAGCGGCTGCCGAGGATCCGGTCCGTCGGCGTGGGCGTACCACCACGCTGGACGTGACCGAGGATCGTCAGCCGCGTGTCGAAGCCCGTACGCGCTGCGATCTCGTTGGCGACCTTCTCACCGATCGCACCGGCGATGATCTCCCCGAACTTGCCCAGCTGCGCCTCGTACTGCATCGAGCTGCCCTCCTTGGGCAGGGCGCCCTCGGCGACGACGACGATGGAGAAGTTGGCGTGCGCACGGTGGCGGTGCTTGAGGAACTTCACGATGCGGTCCATGTCGAACGGCTCCTCAGGAGCGAGCACGATCTCGGCGCCGCCGGCGATGCCGGAGTTCACGGCGATCCATCCAGCGTGGCGTCCCATGACCTCGACGACCATGACGCGGTTGTGGCTCTCCGCCGTCGTGTGGATCCGGTCGATCGCCTCGGTGGCGATGTTCACCGCGGTGTGGAACCCGATCGACAGGTCCGTGCCTGCGACGTCGTTGTCGATCGTCTTGGGGATCGCGACGATCTTGATGCCCTGCTCCGCGACCTTGCTCGCCGCGTTGAGCGTCCCGTCACCACCGATGCAGATGAGGGCCTCGATCCGCTCGGCCTCGAGCGTCGCCATGACCGCATCCATCCCGCCGTCCGCGGAGTGCGGGTGGTAGCGGGCCGTACCGAGGAGCGTGCCGCCCTGCGGCAGGACGTTGCGGATGTTCTCGCGGTTGAGCGTGTGGACGTCGCCGTCGACGACGCCCTTCCACCCGTTGCGGAATCCGATGATCGTGTGCCCGTACTCCCCCAGGCCCTGCTTCACGACGGCGCGGATCGCGGCGTTGAGACCGGGGCAGTCGCCCCCGCCGGTGAGCAGACCGATACGCATGGGAACTCCCTCAGACGACATGACTGGTCGGGCAGTGTGCTGGCCGGACCAGGACGACCACACTCAACCCTACCCATTCCCGGGCGGGCTCTGTACGGCATAGGTCCCGGTCAGGGCGTGGAGCACCGCATGGCGCAGACTTGTCCCCGTGAGCACTCGTGCGCCGCGTGTCGGCTACCAGGACGTCCCCGACCCCGACGCGAGGACCGTCGGGAGGACCTGGTGGGACGACAACGCCGCCGACTACCTCGACGAGCACGGCGACTTCCTCGGTGCGGACGACTTCTGCTGGTGCCCCGAGGGGCTCCGGGAGGCGGACGCGCACCTGCTCGGTCCGCAGGACGAGCTCGTGGGGAAGACCATCCTCGAGATCGGTTCGGGGGCGGCACAGTGCGGCCGGTGGCTCACAGGGCGCGGCGTGCACGTCGTCTCGACGGACGTCTCCGGCGGGATGCTCCGGGCGAGCCAGGACCTCGACGCGGCGCACGGGACGCACGTCCCCGTCGTCCAGGCGGACGCACGGCGCCTGCCCTTCGCGGACGACAGCTTCGACGTCGCCTTCACCGCGTACGGGGCGATCCCCTTCGTGTCCGACGCTGCGGCGATCCACACCGAGGTCGCGCGCGTGCTGCGCCCCGGTGGTCGGTGGGTGTTCTCCGTGTCGCACCCGGTGCGGTGGGCCTTCCCGGACGACCCCACCGAGCGCGGGCTCACTGCCACCCGGTCGTACTTCGACAGGCGCCCCTACGCGGAGCGCGACGAGCGCGGTGCCGTGACCTACGTCGAGTACCACCGGACGATCGGGGACCACGTGCGGGACGTGGCCGGGGCGGGATTCGTCCTCGCCGACCTCGTCGAGCCCGAGTGGCCCGCCGACCACGACGGCGTGTGGGGCGGCTGGAGCCGCACCCGCGGAGAGCGACTGCCGGGCACGGCGATCTTCGTCGCCCACCTCCCGGGGGCGTGCTGAGGATCAGCACGCCGCGTCAGTTCAGCGCCTGGCGTCAGTTCAGCGTCCGGTGTCGGTTCAGTGCCCGGCGTCGTGCCAGCTCGCACCCACCCCGACCGAGACGTCCAGCGGGACGGACAGCTGCGCCGCGGAGCCCATCTGCTCGCGGACGAGGGCCTCGACCTGCGGGCGCTCGCCCGGCGCCACCTCGAGCACGAGCTCGTCGTGCACCTGGAGCAGCATCCGTGAGCGCAGACCCTGGGCGCGCAGCTCGCGGTCGACGCCGAGCATCGCGACCTTGATGATGTCCGCGGCGCTCCCTTGGATGGGCGCGTTGAGCGCCATGCGTTCGGCCATCTCCCGGCGCTGCCGGTTGTCGCTCGTGAGGTCGGGGAGATACCGGCGACGGCCCATGATCGTCGCCGTGTAACCCGTCGCGCGTGCCTCGTCGACGACTCCCGTGAGGTACGTGCGCACGCCACCGAACCGGGAGAAGTAGTCGTCCATGAGCGCCGCGGCCTCGCCGACCGCGATGTCGAGCTGCTTCGACAGGCCGAACGAGGACAAGCCGTAGGCCAGCCCGTAGGACATCGCCTTGATCTTCGAGCGCATCGCGCTCGTCACCTCGTCGGTCGGCACGCCGAACACCCGTGAGGCGACGTAGTTGTGCAGGTCCTCACCCGATCGGAACGCCTCGATGAGGCTCTCGTCGCCGGACAGGTGCGCCATGATCCGCATCTCGATCTGGCTGTAGTCGGCGGTGAGGAGGGTCTCGTACCCCTCCCCGACGACGAAGGCCTTGCGGACCCTCCGCCCGGCTTCCGTGCGAATGGGAATGTTCTGCAGGTTCGGCTCCGTCGAGCTCAACCGCCCGGTCGCCGCGATCGTCTGCTGGAAGCTCGTGTGGATGCGACCGTCGTCCGCGACGGACTTGAGCAGTCCCTCCACGGTCTGCCGCAGCCGCATGACGTCCCGGTGCGCGAGCAGGTGCTCGAGGAACGGGTGCGAGGTCTTGGCGAAGAGATCGGCGAGCGCAGCGGCGTCCGTCGTGTAACCCGTCTTGATCTTCTTCGTCTTGGGCATCCCCAGCTGGTCGAAGAGGACCTCCTGCAGCTGCTTGGGCGAACCGAGGTTCACCTCGCGGCCGATGACCTCGTACGCCTGGCGCGCCGCCTCGGCCACGCCGTCGCTGAAGTGCTGCTCGAGCTCGCGGAGATAGTCGCTGTCGACGGCGATGCCGCGTGCCTCGGCGTGGGCGAGCACCTCCGACAGCGGCAGCTCGAGGTCGGTGAGCAGCGACGTCGCGTCCCTGTCGCGCAGGTCCCCGGCGAGCACCTCGGCCAGGTCGGTGAGCGCAGCCGCACGGACGGCGAGGCGCTCCGCCTCGCCCTGTCCGCCTTCGCTGAGGTCGAAGGCTCCCTGCGCGCCGGGACCCGGTTCGCTCACCCGGAGCTCACGGTGCAGGTGGCGGACGACCAGCTCTCCCAGGTCGTAGGTGCGCTGGTCGGGGTGGCACAGGTACGACGCCAGCTCGGTGTCGAACACGACGCCACGCAGGTCGTACCCGCGAGCAGCGAGTGCGTGCCACGCCGCCTTGCCCCCGTGGACCACCTTGGACGCGGCGGCGTCGGCCAGCCAGTCCCCCAGCGCCGCGTCGTCCTCCGGGGCGAGATCTGCGAGGTCGAGGACGACCGCGCCGCGCCGGGGGTCTGCGACGGCGACCGACCACGCGTCGCCCGCGCCGGGGGTCGAGCGGCCCGCCACCTCGAGCCCGACGCCTTCCGCGGGGACCTCGGCCAGCCAGTCCCGCAGCGCACCCGGCGCGACGTCGAGCAGAACGACCTCGGGGGCCGGTTCCGCCTCACCCTCCGTGCTGGCGTCCTGCGCCGGGAGCATCGCGAACAACCGCTCCCGGAGCGTCCGGAACTGGAGCGCGTCGAAGACGCGGTGCATGGCCTCACGGTCCCACGGCTGCGCGCGCAGGTCGTCCGGCCCGAAGGGGAGCTCGATGTCGGTGAGGAGGTGGTTGAGCTGGCGGTTGAGCCGCACCTGGTCGAGGTGCGCGCGCAGCGACTCGCCGGCCTTGCCGGAGATCTCCGAGGAGCGCTCGAGGATCTCGTCGAGCGACCCGAACTGGTTGATCCACTTGGCCGCCGTCTTCGGCCCGACGCCCGGCACGCCGGGGAGGTTGTCGCTGGACTCCCCGACGAGCGCCGCGAGCTCCGGGTACTGACGTGCTTCCACGCCGTACTTCGTCCGCACGGCCTCTGGGGTCATCCGTGCGAGGTCGGAGACGCCCTTGACGGGGTAGAGGACGGTGACGTCGTCGGTGACGAACTGCAGCGTGTCGCGGTCACCGGAGCAGACGAGCACCTCCATGCCGAGGCGCGCGGCCTGGGTCGTGAGCGTGGCGAGGATGTCGTCAGCCTCGAACATGTCCTTCTCGAGGTGCGGGATCCGCATCGACTCGAGAACTTCCTTGATGAGCGGCACCTGTCCCCGGAAGGGCTCGGGCGTGGCGTCCCGGGTGCCCTTGTACTGCGGGAACTGCTCGGTCCGGAAGGTGGTGCTGCCGGCGTCGAACGCGACGCCCACGTGGGTCGGGGCCTCGTCGCGGATGAGGTTCGCCAGCATCGAGATGAACCCGTGCACGGCGTTGGTCGGTTGACCGCTCGTCGTGGAGAACTTGTCCACGGGGAGCGCGAAGAACGCCCGGAAGGCCATCGAGTGGCCGTCGATCAGCAGGAGCCTGGGTCGCGCGATGTCCGTCACACCTGCAAACCTATCCCCCATGGCTGACATCGACAGAACCGACGCCCTCACCGAGTCCGCCCGCGGCACCCTCATCGAACGGATGGGGATCGAGCTCCTCGAGGCCACGGCGTCGCGCGTCGTGGGGACGATGCCCGTCGAGGGCAACACGCAGCCGGCGGGCCTCCTGCACGGCGGCGCGAGCGTCGTCCTCGCCGAGACGCTCGGTTCCTTCGCGGCCCAGCTGCACGCGGGACCGGGCCGCAACGCCGTCGGGATCGAGGTGAGCGCCACCCATCACCGCGCCGCGACCGCGGGCGTGGTGACCGGCACAGCGTCGGCGCTGCACCGGGGCCGCACGACCGCGAGCTACGAGATCGTCATCGAGGACGAGGCCGGGCGACGTGTGTGTACCGCACGCCTAACCTGTCTGGTGCTGACCCCTGGATAGCGGAGCGTTGCCGGAGTCGGACGACGTGTCCTGCCCCTGAGCACCGGCGAGTCCTGCCTGGAAGCTCCGCAGGTCGACGGGTCCGCTGTGCGTCTCGATGCGGGCCTTGCGCCGGCGGGCGATGAGATCCTCGATCCCGCGCACCTGTCGGCGCGAGCCTGCGGTGTCGAGCGCGAGCTTGCGCTGCAGCACCGAGGTGGCCACGACGCGGTGACCGGCAGCGGGCGCGAACCCGAGCCGTGCGAGGAACCGCTGCATGCCACGCGAGCCGGGCAGGGGCACCGAGTAGACGTCCGGCGCGCCGATCGACGCCGCCAGGTCGCCGGCTGCGGTGAGCAGCGCATGGCCTGCGCCACGGCGCCGGAAGTCCTGCGAGACGTAGATGGCCTCGATGTACACCGACGGCTCGTCGTTGAAGACGTTGGGGTCGAGGACGCGCAGCAGGAGGAACCCGACCGGCTCCTCCTCGTGGAGGGCGACGAGCACCTTGCCGCCCGGAACGCTCGTCAGCGCGGCGAGCTGGCGGACCAGTCGCTCCTCGTCGCTCACGCACAGCTGGATGCCCGTCGCCGACTCGCGGCGTGCGGCGGTGCACAGCCGGGCGACCGCAGGGAGATCGGCAGCCACGGCGGGCCGTACGTCGACCAACGCTCGCATCTCAGATCCCTTTCGTCGTGGTGCGTTCGGGCCTTCCGCTTCTTCCCAGGTTCCTCCCCGAGGGCAGCGAGGTCAACCAGTGTGCACGGAGGGCTTCGGTCAGGCTCCGCCGACCTGCTCGATGACCGCGTCGGCCACCTCACGCATCGTCAGGCGTCGATCCATCGAGGTCTTCTGGATCCACCGGAACGAGTCCGGCTCGCTCAGCCCCATCTTCGTCATGAGCAGACCCTTCGCCCGATCCACCCGCTTGCGGGTCTCGAACCGCTCCGCCAGGTCCGCGACCTCGGCCTCGAGCGCGCTGATCTGCGAGTAGCGAGAGATCGCGATCTCGACCGCCGGCAGCAGATCAGCCGGGCTGAACGGCTTGACGACGTACGCCATGGCACCTGCGTCGCGGGCGCGCTCGACGAGCTCGGTCTGCGAGAACGCCGTGAGCAGCACGACGGGCGCCACGTGCGCCTTGCCGATCCGCTCCGCTGCGGAGATGCCGTCAAGCTCCGGCATCTTCACGTCCATGATGACGACATCAGGCTTGAGCTCCATCGCGAGGCGGACCGCGGTCTCCCCGTCACCGGCCTCCCCGACGACGTCGTAGCCGGCCTCGCGGAGCGTCTCGACGACGTCCATCCGGATGAGGGCCTCGTCCTCAGCGACCACGGCTCGACGCGCCCGCCGCGCTGCCGCGGGCGGCGCCTGTGCTTCAGCGTCCACGGCGACCTCGACCGGCTCGAGGAGCGGCGGGAGGTCGAGCGGGATCTTGCCTTCGGGCGCGTCGTTGTCGGTCACACCGCACATCGTAGTGCGTACCGGGGGCGCCTTGTCCCGTGCTGTCCACATGCCGTGCGTACCCGACGGCGACGATGTGGTTTCATTGTCGGGCACTCGTTGCGGCGCGACCGGCCCCGGTAGCCCAACCGGCAGAGGCGTTCGGCTCAAACCCGATCCAGTGTGGGTTCGAATCCCACCCGGGGCACTGCATTTCGACACATGATCGCTCCTCCTGAGGGTAGAGGTGCTGGTCAGAGGTTCGGTTCGCCACCACGACCCGCGAGTCACCAACGGGTGGCGCGTAGAGGGGTTGGGACCGCCTTTCTTGAGTTCCTGCGCAGGTCTCGTTCGGCGCAGGTGAACCCGGGCAGCGGGAGGGCTAGCATCCGCACGTGGGCTACGAACATCGGGTCGTCGTAGGTGTGCTCTACCGAGGTGGGGCTGTATTGCTGGGGCTTCGATCCGCGTCGCGTCGCTGGTACCCCGGCGTGTGGGATCTTCCGGGTGGTCATGTCGATCCAGGCGAAAGCACAGTCACTGCCCTGGCTCGCGAGCTGCGCGAGGAGCTTGGTGTTGCGGCTAGCGTCGAGCCGGCGGTGCTGTTCCGGATCGAGTCGGACGAGATGATGCTCGATGCTCACCTCGTCCCCGAGTGGTCCGGGCGCATCATCAACGGTGCGCCCGATGAACACGACGACCTGCGATTCGTAGGCGTCCAGGAGCTCCCACGGCTCAGCCTTGCTCACCCGCTGTACCCGAATCTCCTGGCGGACTTCATCGGGGCGCAGCGGTGATGTCGAGCATGCCTCAGGCCGTTGTCGGGTGCGTGCGTCAGACGATGGCACTACGGCGAGCCGCCAGAATCCGCCCTGGACCTGCCGATCTTCACCGCGATCTCGGTCGTACCCGCGTGGCGCGCCACCGACCCATGTCAGCGAAGCGGCCCGTCCGGGAACACGCAAGTCCACATATCCGCAATCCTCGCTGAACGCCAACACCCCGGTCAGTGTCTCCCGCGCCACCATCTACGCGGTGGGACACGTTCCGCGAGGCCGTTGAGCACGTGTGACAGGCCTACTCAAAGGTCCGTTCGATCCAGGTGATGATCGCCAGGCGCAGGTCCTCGCGGGTGGCCCAACGGCGCCGGTCCAGGACGTTCTTTTGCAGCAGGGAGAAGAACGACTCCATAGCGGCGTTGTCGCCGGCGGAGGCGACCTGGCCCATGGACTCGACCAGGCCGTGGCGGTGCAGCTCCCGTAGGACCTTCCTGCTTCGAAACTGGCTGCCTCGGTCCGAGTGGACCACGCAACCCGTCACGTCACCGCGGCGGGCCGCGGCGCTGACCAAGGCGTTCACTGCGATCCTGGACTTCATCCGGTCGCTGATCCCTGGCCGGCGGGGCGCGTGAGGGCGAGGTCGAACGTGGACAGCAGACGACGCTGGTCGCACAGGTCGGCCAGCGTCGTCGGGCGTATGCCAGAGAGCTGCATCTTGCCGATCCGCGGGACCGCGTGGAGGGTGAGCAGCCTGTGGTAGCTGGTGTATGTCGATCGGGAGACGCGCTTCGTCTCCAGCCAGTGCATCGCGTAGGCGCCGAACGTCTCCTTGACCACCTTCGCGGGGACGCCGGCGTCGACCTTCGTCAGGACCGCACGCAGCCCGGTGGTGGCCTCCTTGCGTGTGGTGAACCTCCCCGTGAGAACTGCTTGAGGCCCGCTTCGGGTCGGTCGCGGTCGACCGGCTCGCGCCAGGTGATCCTGAACCGCTCCCCCGCCTTGGTCTGGTAGGGCTGGTCAGAGCCCCTGAAGGGGTCTGCTCGGGTGCTGTATCTGGTGTGGGTTCGAATCCCACCCGGGGCACTCCATGTCGACAGAGTGGGCTACCAGGATCCTGGTACACAGGAGCCCCGCTACATCGGCTCACAGACGCGACGCTCCGTGATCGGAACCGCGATACGGCATGCCCGCGATCCTGGACGAGACCTGACGGGAAGAGCTGCGACGAGTACCCGTTCTCGTCCACGCGGGAAGGTGCGTTTACTGGCGGCGGCCTCGGTCGCACGTTCGACTGGTGCCAGGTTCCCAACCACCTCACCGGAGTCACGGGTCCCGGGTACAGCTCGTGCATGCTTGACGAGACGGAGAACTCGACAGCGCGGGCTGCTCAACACCGTCCTGTACGTTCCGATGCGCGTCATCGAAGGTGACGCGCTCTTCGCGACCGCTATGTAGACC
The DNA here is from genome assembly GCF_059621145.1 of Sanguibacter sp. Z41_6. Lineage (NCBI taxonomy): Bacteria > Bacillati > Actinomycetota > Actinomycetes > Micrococcales > Sanguibacteraceae > Sanguibacter > Sanguibacter sp. Z41_6. The sequence continues at coordinate 49,147 of NZ_JCAQIF010000006.1, forward strand.
AGCGCGAGAAGTCAGGGAGGCGGGGCTGAGATGGAATACGTCACGCGGGCCGACGAACGAAGTATCGACCTGCGCGGCGGTGAACCACTGCCCCACCCCTCTGACTTTCTCGGCGGTCTCCTCGCTGGAATGTCGTCAGGCCACCTGAGGATCATCACCGGAATTGCGATGGGGCTGGTACGGATCCACGTCGAACGCCGGGAAATCTCCTCTCATGTCGATGCCACCGACGACTGGGATGACGTCGTGGAACTCAGTTGCCGCGCGCGGGAACCTCTCGTCGTGGCCGTCGGCCCCTACGCAGACCCTCCAGACCTGCCCTGCGCGCTCAACCCAGCAGGCTCTGATTGGTTCCGCCTGAGGGTGCACGCCCGAAACCGCGACCTCGATGACGATCTCGTCGTCACTGCCGCCCGGGAGCAGTACCTGCTGACCTCATGGTCAGAGGGACCCACTCCCCCTGTCGTGATCAAAGCCTCGTCCGACATCGCGCAGCGCCTTCTCGGTGCGCGCCCGCGCTCCATGCCCGGCGCGCGGGTCACGACCAGAACTCAGACCAGGGCTCACACCCGGGGCGTCGTCGATGCGTCATCTGAGGTGGAGCGGCAGGCGCAGGTGCAGGCGCACCTACTCAGGGTCTCGCGCGAGGAGCGGGACCGGACGTAGCACCCGATGTCGTGGGCGCCGACGATCGGGTGGCTGGTCAGCAGCGGGAGCAGCGCCGCGGCCGCGGACCCGCCGCGGCGGACGGGCCCGCTCGTGCCACTGCCTGGGCAGGTCGATCAGGCGCTGAGCGGACACGGATGCTTCCTGGGTGGCGCGCGTGGTGGCGTCTGCCAGGTACGTCTCGACGCCTCCGGTGCGGTAGCCGTTGACCAGTTGGAAGTAGTGCTCGGCGGATGCCGCGGCGCCTCGATCACCCGGCGGATGTCGGCCGGGTGCAGCGGGCGCACCTGGGAGCTCATCGCGGGTGCGCCCTACAAACCGAGCGGCCGTGTCGCAGTGCTGACTTCAGGCCAGGCCACATGCGCTGTTCGATGAGGATCGAGACCTCGCGCTTGCAAGCAGCGGTGCCGTCGATGGCAGCACTGACTCGTGCATATCAGCAGCTATCAGACAGTGAGGGCCTTGCTCCACGCGACATCGTCGACGTACGTCGCTTCCGAGACCACGATGCGGTCGGGCATAACGCGATCTGCGTACGGACCATCCACCGGGATGATCAGCACGGAGGACAGTCCCGCAGCCTCACCACTGTGTGACCGACTCGCGAGAGACGTGCTGTGCACTGGACGGCCTTGTCCAACGAGTTCTGTGTTGATTCGGTGGCGTGTGCTGTTCGACCACTCCCTGAGAGCCTGCGTGTCGATCCCCCGGAGGTCGAGGATCGCCCGCCACGACTGGTCGTTTCTCGCCTCGTCATCACGTGTGGCGGCCTCCCAAAGCGCCAACCATCGCGCGTCGAGATCGGCACTGTCAGGGCGAGGAGATTCTCCCGTTTCCGGGGCTGGCGAAAGGATTCTCCCGTTTCCGGGGCTGGCGAAAGGGAGGGCAGGCTAGGAGGGTCTTCCACATTCCACGCGGCGCGCACAAACAGCAGACCAAGCAACGCGCTCGAGACATCGAATTGCACTGAAACACCCTCTCATGGCGCGACTCCGACGCGAGGGCCATCCGATTCTCGACGCCTCACAGCACATCCGTGACGCCGTCCAGCGCCAACCCGGCGAGATGCTCGAGGTCACTGCGCCGACCTGCCCCTCGCACAGCCGCGTCATCAGCGATGGCGTGCGGATCGCGGCCCCGCCGATGCGCCGCACGGCCACGCGCAGTGGTGAGACGGCGGGTGAACGTCGCCGCAAGGGTTCAGTTCTCTCGCTCCGCGCCGATAGTGGTCCGGGAGGGACGGAGACCCCGGTCACGCACGGCCCGCCATCACCGTCGCAGGGGTTGCACACGCCTGGACCCGCACCGCACAGTCCGGAAGGACCCACCGCACCATGAGCACCGCCGCACGGATCATCACGAGTCTCTCGTTGGCCACTGCCCTCGCGGTGCTGTCGACGGTGCCTGCGTCTGCTGAGCCGCTCGCCTCCCAGGACGAGACTCGTCCGCGTGCGAGCCGTGCAGTCACGGTTGCTCCCGACGCCCTGTGGAGCATCGAGGTGACCACGCTCGCCGTCACGCCCGCGCCTCCCCCGCCGCCGCCCGTGCGTCGCCAGACGCCGGAGCAGATCGCCACCGCCCGCGCCGAGGTCGCCGCGACGTACCCCAACGGCACGATCCCCGAGGACGCCCTGTGCGAGCTGTCCTTCGCGCGCGGACAGCTCTTGCGCTGCGACGCTGACCTGGCCCTGGAGAACGCTCGCGCGGCAGGGATGCCCGTCTCGTCGATGTCCGACTCCTACCGGTCCCTCGAGGGCCAGGTGTCCGTCGCCGAGAGCAAGCCCACGCTCGCCGCGGTGCCCGGGACGAGCAAGCACGGCCTCGGCCTGGCGATCGACGTTTCCGGCCCGATGCAGGCGTGGCTCCACGAGCACGGGACCGAGTACGGGTGGGTGAACCCCGCATGGGCGAAGACGGCAAAGTTCGAGCCGTGGCACTTCGAGTACGTCGGTCTGGACGACGACGCACGGACGAGCTCACGCGCACGGTGACCCGCGCCGCCCGCTAGCCGTCCCATGACGTCCTCGGCGCTCGAGTGGCGGAGAGGGGTTTCACGGCTCAGGCTGCTACAGGGGATGTCGCACGTGCTCGCGGACGGGTCCGCCCGCCGAGAGGCACGCAGGAGTGCCGAGTCAGCGTTGACCCCACGTCCGGTCACCAGTGCGCCGCGCGCTCCGAAAGGGCCCCACGACACGATGCGCATCACCTCACGGATCATCGCGGGCATGGCGTCTGCTGCCGTCTTCTCCGTGCTTGCGACAACGCCGAGCGTCGGCCTGCACCGCGACGACCTGCCACCGCCCTCCGCCGGCACGCCGGTCACCGCCGCACCCGACGCGCCGTGGAGCATCGAGGTCACGGACCTCGCGGTCACGCCCGCTCCCCCGCCGCCCCCGCCGCCCCCGCCGGCGCCGACGCCCCTGGAGATCGCGACGAAGCAGGCGAAGGTCGCGGCTGCCTACCCCAACGGCACGATCCCCGAGGATGCGCTCTGCGAGCTGTCCTTCGAGCCCGAGCACCTGCTGCGCTGCGACGCGGACCTCGCGCTCGAGGATGCGCGCGCTGCCGGCATGCCGGTCTCGTCGATCTCTGACTCTTACCGGTCCCTCCAGGGCCAGGTCGCGGTCGCCGCGAGCAAGCCGGGCCTGGCGGCGACCCCGGGAACCAGCCAGCACGGCTTCGGTCTCGCGATCGATGTCTCTGGGCGGATGCAGGCGTGGTTGCACGAGCACGGCGCCGAGTACGGGTGGGTGAACCCGCGGTGGGCCAAGACGGCGAAGTTCGAGCCGTGGCACTTCGAGTACGTCGGCCTCGACGACGTTGCGCCACTGACTGAGCCCGGACGTCACTCAGACGACTGAGAGGCGCGCCTCAGGACACCTTGCCCTGCAGCAGCCGCCGGAAGTACACCTGCGGCTCGACGAACCGGTCGAGCACCCAGGTGCTCAGGCGCGGCCTCACGAGGTCCAGGAACGGCACCGAGGGTCGGGGCCGCCCGTCCCGGTCGAACTCGGCGAGGAGCAGGCGACGACGAGCCGTGGTGACAGGGGCGATGGAGTACCCGTCGTACGCGCGCATCGGCACGCCGGTCCGTCGCGCTGCGATGTTCCGCGCGACGACAGGCACCTGCTTGCGGAGCGCTCCCCCGGACGGCATGGCGTCGAGCTCCGCGACGTCACCCAGCCCCCACACCCTCGGGTACGCCGGGCTCTGCAGCGTGCGTGGGTCGACCCGGAAGAAGCCACCGCGGCGTGTGGTCGCCAAGCCGCTGGCCGCGACCCAGGCGGGCGCGCGGTGCGGTGGCGCCAGGTACAGCGCGTCGTACGCGAGGGTGCTCCGGGTGCTCCCGTCCCCACCGATCGACAGCTCCTCGATCTCCAGGCTCGTGGAGGCCGGCGCGATGGAACGCACGGTCACGCCGAGCCGGACCCGCACCCCGTGCTCGGCTGCCTGGGACCGCAGGATCCGGTCGGCACGGGCGTGGTCGACCAGCCGGTCCGCCTCGACGACGAGCTCGACCTCGATGGAATCCCGCACCCCCTCGCGTCGCCAGTGCTCGAGCGCCATGAACAGGGGTTTGAGAGCGACCGGCGCGCACGGCACGTGCTGGTCCGACACGGCGAACACCGCGCGCCCACGACGGAGCGCCGCGAGCATCGACCACGTGTCGACGGCCGAGTCGGGGAGATAGCTCGTGGCTGCGTGCGGTGTCGCCACGGCGGCTTCCGCACCCGGCCACGCGTCCCAGTCGACCTCAGATCCCGGGCACACAGCGAGGTCGACATACTCGATCTCGTCACCACCGGCGAGCTGCACGACCGACCGCTCCGGGTCGAGCGCGACCACCACGTCGGGATACCAACGCACCCCAGCGGGCGTGACACGCGCCTGCGGGCGCCGGAGCTCCTCGAGCGTCGCCTCCCCGCCCGCCACGTACGAGAGCATGGGCCGGTACTGGTGGACCTGCGCCGGTTCGATCACGGCGACGTCCTTGGCTCCGTCCCGCACAAGTCGCCCGGCCAGGGACAAGCCGGCGTTGCCGCCGCCGATGATGACGACGTCATGGTGCCTGCGGGTACCCATGGTCGCTCCGGGGCTCGTCGGACGGGCGTACTCACCTCCCTGCACGCTACGCGCGGTCCACGTCCTGCGCGCGGCCTGTGAGGGTGCCCGCCTCGTCTCGTGCACGACGCACCTGCGCGTCGGCACGCTCGACCTTCCGAGCGGCCGCGTCGCGCATCTCACGCGCCGTGCGCGCGTCGGTGGTCGCCCGTTCCGCGCTCATCTCGACCCGGCGGAGCTCCTCGCGGAGCTCGGCCGTACGGTCACCCAGACGCCGTCGTTCGCTGTCGGCCGCGTCGAGCCTCTCCTCCGCACGCTCGAGCTCGGACCTGGCGCCGCCGGCGACCTTCTCCGCTCGGGCCAGCGCGGCCGCGACCTCCCTGCGTGCTGCCGTCCGGCGCGCCTCCTCCCGGCGCTGAGTGGCACGCTCCTCGGCCGTGGATCCACCGGTCGCCCCCCGTCCCCGGGTGCCCTGGCCCGCCTGCCGTTCGCCGGCCACCCGAGGTGCGGTCCGCTGCGCTCCTGCCAGCGAGACACCGGGAGCAGCCAGCGCTCCGTCGAGGTCGACGGGACCCCACCCGGCGTTCTCGAGGTCGACGACGAGCCGACCCGAGCACACGGCATCCGACGCGCCCGGATCGGCCAGCGCAGCCCTCAGCGTGCTCTCGAGTGCCAGCGCCACAGCGGCGCCGAACCGCCGTCCGTCGGCCGCCACGAGCTCCTCCGCCCTGCGACGGAACGCCGCATAGACCTCGTGCCGGCGCGCGGTCGCCCGGCGCAGCGCCGCACTGTCCCCCGCCTCCTGCGCGGCGCGGAGCTCCGTCCCGAGGCGACGCACGTCGTCGAGCAGGTCTGGCTGCTGCCGGACGATCTGGTTGAGGGCCCACGCGGCCTGAGACGGCTTGCGCAACCCTCGGACCTGCGCGGCGACCTCAGGGTCACCGTCCGCTCGGGCCTGCATCTCCAGCCGCGTGCGAGCCGCGACGAACCCGGCCAACGGCGCACCGTACAGCTCGTCAGCAGCAGTCGTGAGGTCCACCTCGGCCTCTCCGTCCGGTCGTCGTGGTCAGTGTTGACCCCGGTCACGCTACCCGGGTCCGTCCGGCGGAAGGCAGTGTCGGCGCCTGGAGGTAGCGTGCCTCCTCGCAGTCCCGGAGCAGGTCAGGGGCGCGTCGGCGTGCTGTCCGGCCGCCCGCGCCGGGACGCCGAACGCCCGTCGGGCCTTCGCACGCACCGACGAGAGGTCAGCAGACGATGATGGGCGCGCACCATGCCGTGACGGGATCAGCGGCGTGGGTGGCCGTCGCCGGGACGGGTCCGCTCATGCTCGGGTGGTACCCCGTCTCGGCCTCGGGTCTGCTCGTCGGGTCCGTCGTCTGCGCCGGCGCCGCGATGCTGCCCGACGCCGACCACCACTCAGGGACCATCGCGACGTCGTTGCCGCCCTTGTCGAAGGTTGTCACGCGGGCCGTCGCGCACATCTCCGGCGGTCACCGACGGGGAACCCACGGCGTGCTGGCCGTGGCGGCCGCTGTGGGTCTCGCGACCCTTGCGGGCCTCGTCGGCCTGGAGACCGCGACCTACGGGCGGGTGGCGCTCGGCGCCGGAGTGCTCTCGTTGCTCCTCGTGGCCTACGCGGCACGCGTGCTGCACCTCACCGACGGCAGCTCATGGGTGCGGTCGTGGCTCATCGCGCTGAGCGTCTCGGCGCTCGTGACGATCCATGCCCCTCACGAGTGGGAGTGGCTGCCGGTCGCGGTCGGCATCGGTGTCGCCGTGCACATCGTGGGTGACATGCTCACGACCGGTGGGGTACCGCTCCTGTGGCCGTGGACACCGAAGCCTCCGCGGTGGTGGCGCCGCACACCCGTCCTCAACGACGTCTGGCGCAGCAACGGGTGCCTCGCGCTACCACTCCTCGGGAACACAGGGTCCCGACGGGAATGGGCCTTCGCCGTGCCCGTGACCCTCTACGCGACCTACGGGTTCTGCGTCGGGGTCGTGGGGCTCGTCGAGGGAGTGGCGCTCAGCGCTCTCTGATGCGCGGACCTGCCGATCCGTCTGCGGGCGGCACGAGCCTGGGAACGACGACACCCCCTGTCCCGGACGGGACAGGGGGTGTCGTCATGCGGTGACGAGAGGGTCAGACCTCTTCGCCGATGCGGTGCACGAGGATCGAGTTCGTCGTGCCCGAGACGCCGACCGGAGCACCGGAGACGACGACCACGAGGTCACCGTTCTCGGCGAGACCGTTGGCACGGAGCGTGACGTCGACCTGGCGGACCATCGCGTCCGTGCTCTCGACCGAGGGCACCTCGTACGTCTGCGCGCCCCACGTGAGGGACAGGACGTTGCGGACCGCGGCGCTCGGCGTGAACGCCAGCAGCGGGAGTGCGGAACGCAGGCGGGACATGCGACGGGCGGAGTCACCGGACTGCGTGAACGTCACGAGGTACTTGACGCCGAGGATCTCACCGATCTCCGCAGCGGCGCGGGTGATCGCTCCACCGCGGGTGTGCGGCGTCGAGCCGAGGGGCGCGATGCGCTCGCGGCCGTGCTCCTCGGTGCTCTCGATGATGCGCGCCATCGTGCGGACGGCCTCGAGCGGGTAGTCGCCGACGCTCGTCTCGCCCGAGAGCATGACCGCGTCCGCACCGTCGAGCACGGCGTTGGCGCAGTCGGACGCCTCGGCGCGGGTAGGACGCGGTGCCGTGATCATCGACTCCAGGACCTGGGTCGCGACGATGACGGGCTTCGCGGCCCGGCGAGCGAGTTCGACGGCACGCTTCTGCACGAGGGGCACCTGCTCGAGCGGCAGCTCGACGCCGAGGTCACCACGGGCCACCATGATGCCGTCGAACGCGTCGATGATCTCGACGAGGTTCTCGACCGCCTGCGGCTTCTCGATCTTCGCGATGACGGGGAGGACACGGCCCTCCTCCTCCATGATGCGGCGGACGTCCGCGTAGTCATCGGCGCTGCGCACGAAGGACAGGGCGATGATGTCGGCGCCGAGGCGCACGGCCCAGCGGAGGTCGGACTCGTCCTTGTCGGACATCGCCGGCACGGAGACGGCGACACCGGGCAGGTTGAGGCCCTTGTTGTTGGAGACGGGTCCACCGACCTCGACGCGGGTGACGACGCGCGGGCCCTCGACGGCGGTGATGCGCACGAGCACCCGGCCGTCGTCGATGAGGATGGGGTCGCCGACGCGAGCGTCGTTGGGCAGGCCCTTGTGGGTCGTGGAGCACAGCTCCTTGGTCCCGACGACGTCCTCGGTGGTGATGGTGAAGGTGTCGCCGACGTTCAGCCACTGCTTCTCGTCATTCGCGAACCGCCCGAGGCGGATCTTCGGTCCTTGGAGGTCGACGAGGACGGCGACGGAACGGCCCGAGGCCTTCGCTGCCGCACGGACGTTGTGGTAAACCGCCTCGTGCTCGTCGGCCTCGCCGTGGCTCCGGTTGATCCGGGCGACGTCCATCCCGGCGTCGACCAGATCCTGGAGCTGCTCCGGGGATGCGGTGACGGGTCCGATGGTGCAAACGATCTTTGCTCTGCGCATAGCTCCAGCCTAGTTGCTCGTGTGTGTCGTGCTGTCGGGAAAATCGTGGTGCTCGTCCCGCAGCAGCGCCGCCCGGGACCGTGACGTCACGGGCGCAGGGCCACGGTGTCCGCCTTGATCGGAGCAGGGAGCTCGGTCGTCCCCTGCAGGTATGCATCTACCGTAGCGGCAGCGGCCCGCCCCTCGGCGATCGCCCAGACGATGAGCGACTGTCCGCGACCGGCATCACCCGCGACGAACACTCCGGGGAGCGGCGACGCGAAGTCGCCGTCGCGCGCGAAGAGCCCACGCGGTGTGAGCTCGATGCCGGACTGCTCGACGATGGTGTGCGTCTCCGGGCCGGTGAAACCCATGGCGATGAGGACGAGGTCGGCCGGGATGATCCGCTCGGTCCCCTCCTTCGGCACGCGGCGCCCGTCAGGCAGGTATTCGGTGGTGGCGACCTTGAGCGCGGTGACGTTCCCGTCCTCGTCGCCGAGGAACTCGACGGTCGAGGCGAGGTAGTCGCGCTCACCGCCCTCCGCGTGGGAGCTCGACACCTCGAACAGGACGGGGTCGGTGGGCCACGGCGCGGACGCCGGCCGCTCCTCCGGCGGCCGCTTGCCGATCGCCAGGGTCGTCACGGAGGCGGCGTGCTGACGCAGCGACGTCCCGATGCAGTCTGACCCGGTGTCCCCGCCACCGATGACGATGACGTGCTTGCCGGTCGCGAGGATCTGGTCCTCGACGGTCTTGCCGGCCACGACGGCGTTCGCCTGGTGCAGGAAGTCCATCGCGACGTGGATGCCGGCGAGGTCCTTGCCGGGGATCTGGAGCGCCCGCGGGACGGTCGCACCCGTGGCGAGGACGACGGCGTCGAACCGGGATCGCAGCTCGTCCCACGTGATGTCCACACCGATCTCGGTGCTCGGGCGGAAGCGTGTGCCCTCGGCCTTCATCTGCTCCAGACGACGGTCGACGTGCACCTTCTCCAGCTTGAAGTCGGGGATCCCGTACCGCAGGAGGCCACCGATCTCGTCGTCGCGCTCGTAGACGGCCACGGTGTGACCGGCCCGCGTGAGCTGCTGCGCCGCGGCCAGCCCGGCTGGTCCGGACCCGACGACCGCGACGGTCTTGCCCGTGAGGCGCTGCGGGACGACCGGCGTGACGTAGCCACGGGCGAACGCCTCGTCGATGATCGTGACCTCGATGTTCTTGATGGTCACGGGCGGCTGGTTGATCCCGAGCACGCAGCTCGACTCGCACGGCGCGGGGCACACCCGACCGGTGAACTCCGGGAAGTTGTTCGTCGCGTGCAGGCGCGCGATCGCGTCCTCCCAGTGGTCGAGCCGGGAGAGGTCGTTCCAGTCCGGGATGAGGTTGCCGAGCGGGCACCCCTGGTGGCAGAACGGGATGCCACAGTCCATGCAGCGGCTGGCCTGCACCCGGACGATCGCCGCGTTGTCGACGCGGCTGTCCCGGACCTCTTTCCAGTCCATGAGCCGGACCGGCACGGGGCGGTACGGCGGGAGCTCGCGCTCCCGCACCTTCAAGAATCCGCGTGGGTCAGCCACGGGCCACCTCCAAGATCTCCTCCCACGTCCCCGGGGCGGACAGGTCGATACCGTCCGCCTCCGCCTGGGACAGGGCTCGTCGGATACGTGCGTACTCCGCGGGCAGCACCCGGGTGAACCGGGCGAGGGCAGCGGGCAGGTCCTGGAGGAGCTGGGCGGCGACGACCGACTCGGTCTCCTCGTGGTGCCGGCGGATGAGCTGCTCGACGATCACGGCGTCCTCGGCATCCAGCGGGGTGAGCGACAGCTCACCCGTCGTGGCTGCCGCGACGTTGAGCGCCTTGTCCCGCAGGTCGAGGACGTAGGCCGTCCCGCCGGACATCCCGGCGCCGAAGTTCCGGCCCGTGCGCCCGAGCACGAGCACGGTCCCACCGGTCATGTACTCGCACCCGTGGTCCCCCACTCCCTCGACCACAAGGGTGGCGCCGGAGTTGCGGACACCGAACCGCTCGCCGACCTGACCGCTGAGGAAGATCTCCCCCGACGTCGCGCCGTAGCCGATGACGTTCCCGGCGATGACGTTGCTCGACCCCGAGAGCACCGCTGCACGGTCCGGGCGCACGATGATGCGTCCGCCGGAGAGCCCCTTGCCCACGTAGTCGTTCGCGTCGCCGAAGAGGCGGAGCGTGATCCCCCGCGGCAGGAACGCGCCGAGGGACTGACCAGCCGATCCCGTGAGGGTCACGTCGATCGTGTCGTCCGGGAGACCCTCGCCGGCGTACCGCTTGGTCACCTCGTGGCCGAGCATGGTGCCGACCGTCCGGTTGACGTTGCGCACCGGTACGGAGATCCGCACCGGCTCGCGCTGGTCCAGCGCCTCGCGCGCCAGGTCGATGAGCCGGTTGTCGAGCGCCTTGTCGAGCCCGTGGTCCTGTCTCGTGGTGTTGCGCAGGGACGAGCCGGGCACCGGCTGGGGCACATCGAGGACAGGGAGCAGGTCGAGCCCCTGCGCCTTCCAGTGATCCACCGCGCGCCGGGTGTCGAGCGCCTGCACGTGGCCGACGGCCTCCTCGATGCTCCGGAAGCCCAGGGCGGCCAGGTGCTCACGCACCTCTTCAGCGATGAACTCGAAGAAGTTCACGACGAACTCCGGCTTGCCGGTGAACCGCGCCCGGAGCTCGGGGTTCTGCGTGGCGACACCGACCGGGCACGTGTCCAGGTGGCACACGCGCATCATGATGCAGCCGGACACCACCATGGGGGCGGTCGCGAAACCGAACTCCTCGGCGCCCAGCAGGGTCGCCACGACGACGTCGCGTCCGGTCTTCATCTGTCCGTCGACCTGCACGACGATGCGGTCCCGCAGGTTGTTGAGCACGAGCGTCTGCTGGGTCTCGGCGAGGCCGATCTCCCAGGGGGTCCCCGCGTGCTTGAGCGACGTCAGCGGGCTCGCGCCGGTACCGCCGTCGTGACCGGAGATGAGCACGACGTCGGCGAACGCCTTGGACACGCCCGTGGCGACCGTGCCGACGCCGAACTCGGAGACGAGCTTGACGTGGATCCGGGCATCCGGGTTCGCGTTCTTCGCGTCGTGGATGAGCTGTGCGAGGTCCTCGATCGAGTAGATGTCGTGGTGCGGAGGGGGCGAGATGAGGCCCACGCCCGGCGTCGAGTGCCGGGTCTTCGCGATCCACGGGTACACCTTGTGGCCGGGCAGCTGGCCGCCCTCGCCGGGCTTGGCACCCTGGGCGAGCTTGATCTGGATGTCGTCCGCGAACGTGAGGTACTCGGACGTCACCCCGAACCGGCCGGATGCGATCTGCTTGACGCGGCTGCGCCGCTCCGGGTCGTGGAGCCGCTCGGAGTCCTCGCCACCCTCGCCGGTGTTCGACCGCCCACCGAGCCGGTTCATGGCGATCGCGAGGGTCTCGTGCGTCTCGGCGGAGATCGACCCGTAGGACATCGCCCCGGTGTTGAACCGCTTGACGATCTCGGAGACGGGCTCGACCTCGTCGAGGGGCACCGGCTCGCGGTCGGGCGCGAACTCGAGCAGACCTCGCAGGGTCATGAGCCGCTCGGCCTGGTCGTCCACCCGCTTCGTGTACTCACGGAAGACGTCGAACTGACGCGTACGGGTCGAGTGCTGCAACCGGAAGACGGTCTCGGGGTCGAAGAGGTGCTCCTCGCCGTCCCTGCGCCACTGGTACTCCCCGCCCGAGCTCAGGCGCTGGTGCGCCTGGAGGTTCTCGGACGCCGGGTACGCCTCGGCGTGCCGGGCGGCCACCTCGGCGGCGAGGACGTCGAGCCCGACGCCGCTCAGCCGGCTCGTCGTCCCCGAGAAGTAGTCGGCGACGAGGTCGTGGGACAAGCCGATGGCCTCGAAGACCTGGGCTCCTCGGTAGGAGGACATCGTCGAGATGCCCATCTTGCTCATGACCTTGAGGACACCCTTGCCGAGGGCCTTGATGAGGTGCGTGACGGCGGTCGCCGGGTCGACGTCGAGGAATCCGCGCTTGGCGAGGTCCTCGACGGTCTCCATGGCGAGGTACGGGTTGACCGCGGCCGCGCCGTAGCCGATGAGCAGCGCGACGTGGTGGACCTCCCGCACGTCACCCGCCTCGACGACGATGGAGACCTGGGTGCGGGTGTGCTTGCGCAGCAGGTGGTGGTGCACCGCCGAGACGAGCAGCAGCGACGGGATCGGGGCGAGCTCGTGGGTGGAGTCGCGGTCCGAGAGCACGATGAAGCTCGTGCCGGAGTCCACTGCCGTGTCCACCTGCTCGAAGATCTCGTCGAGCCGTTCCTTGAGCGCCGCACCTCCGCCGGTCACGGGGTAGAGCCCGCGGACGGTCGTCGCGGTGAAGACGCCGCCCAGCTTGGGCGCCTTGTGGATGTGGATGATCTTCGCGAGCTCGTCGTTGTCGATCACCGGGAACGCGAGCTGCACCTTCCGAGCGTGCTCGGGTGTGTCCGACAGGAGGTTCGGCTCCGGTCCGATCGCTCCGCCGATCGCGGTGACGAGCTCCTCCCGGATCGCGTCGAGCGGCGGGTTCGTCACCTGGGCGAACATCTGCGTGAAGTAGTCGAAGAGCAGGCGCGGACGGCTGGACAGCACCGCGACGGGCGTGTCGGTGCCCATGGCGCCGAGCGGCTCGGCCCCGGCGTTGGCCATCGGGGTGAGGATGATCTTGAGCTCTTCCTCCGTGTACCCGAAGGTCCGCTGCCGACGCTGCACCGACGCGGGGCTGTGCACGACGTGCTCGCGGTCCGGGAGCTCGGCGAGGAGCACCTGGTTCTCCTCGACCCACTGGGCGTAGGGGCGCTGCGCGGCGAGCTGGGACTTCACCTCGTCGTCGGAGACGATCCTGCCCTTGTCGGTGTCGACGAGGAACATCCGACCGGGCTCGAGGCGCCCCTTCTTGACGATCGTCGCCGGGTCGATGTCCAGGACACCAGCCTCGCTCGCGAGCACGACGAGCCCGTCCTCGGTGACCCAGTACCGCCCAGGCCGGAGGCCGTTGCGGTCGAGGACCGCACCGATGAGGGTGCCGTCCGTGAACGTCAGGCACGCGGGGCCGTCCCACGCCTCGATGAGGTTGGCGTGGTACTCGTAGAACGCGCGCCGCTCGGGGCTCATCTCGGTGTGGTTCTCCCACGCCTCGGGCACCATCATGAGCACCGCGTGCGGCAGCGAGCGGCCGCCGAGGTGGAGCAGCTCGAGCACCTCGTCGAACGATGCCGAGTCGCTCGCACCGTCCGAGCAGATGGGCAGCAGCGGCGTCATGTCACCGAGGAGGTCGCTGGCGAGCTTGCCCTGCCGCGCGGCCATCCAGTTGCGGTTGCCGCGGACGGTGTTGATCTCGCCGTTGTGCGCGATGAGCCGGAACGGCTGGGCGAGGGGCCACGAGGGGAACGTGTTCGTGGAGAACCGGGAGTGCACGAGCGCGATCTCGCTCGCGTACCGGGGGTCGGACAGGTCGGGGAAGAACGGCTCGAGCTGGGCTGTCGTGAGCATGCCCTTGTAGGTCAGGGTCCGCGAGGACAGGGACGCGAAGAACACGCCCACCTCCCGCTCCGCGCGCTTGCGCAGCCGGAACGTCAGCCGGTCGAGCTCGATGCCCGACACCTCGCGGGAGGGCGCAGCGACGACGAGCTGGCGGAAGGTCGGCATCGCAGCGCGTGCGCTCGGTCCGACGAGGCCCGCCGTGACAGGCACGTCGCGCCAGGCGAGGACGTCGAGCTTCTCCTCCGTGGCGATGGCGTCGACAGCGCGGGCGGCCGCGTCGGCCTCGGCGGGGTCCTGGGGGAGGAACGCCATGCCGATCGCGTAGGCACCCGACGGCGGGAGGTCGGCCGAGACCACGTCGCGGATGAACGCGTCGGGGATCTGGGTGAGGATGCCGGCGCCGTCGCCGCTGTTCTCCTCTGCGCCCACGGCACCGCGGTGGTCGAGGTTGAGCAGCGCGGTCAGCCCGGCATCGACGATGTCCCTGCCCGGTGTCCCACGAAGGGTGGCGACGAATGCCACGCCGCAGGCGTCGTGCTCGGCTCGCGGGTCGTACAGGCCCTGGGCGGATGGCGCATTGGCCTTCGCGGAGCTGGTCGCACTCTGCTGCAGCGAGGTCATATGCACCGTCCTCACGGAGAGCCCAGGCAACTTGACCCGGGCTTGACTGAATATGGGGGTTGTGGGGACGTCCTTGGCCCAAACGACACGACAGTACTCGCCTGACGACGCGTTACCGCTATCGTACAAAGTGAAGTGCGTCACACGTCCTTGGGTGGGCTCTCGCCCGCATCCGCGGTGCTCCCCGGGACATCACGCTCGGAGCCCGTGAGGACCACGGATTCTTCGCGCTCGGGGTACCGACGGCTGAGGACGAGGAAGGCCACGAGGGCCACCAGGCCCACGACGATGGACGTCCACACGTTGAGCCGCAGGCCGAGCACGAGCTCCGCGGGATCGATCCGCAACGTCTCGATCCACAGGCGCCCCGCCGAGTAGAGGAACACGTAGAGCCAGAAGACCCGACCGTGACCGAGGCGGAACCGACGGTCGACCATGACGAGGAGCGCGGCGGCGGCGAGGTTCCACAGCATCTCGTAGAGGAACGTCGGATGGAACAGCGTGCCGCTCGCGAAGCCGGCGGGAAGGTGAGCGTCGTCGATCTGCAGGCCCCACGGGAGCGTGGTGGCCCCGCCGAAGAGCTCCTGGTTGAACCAGTTGCCGAGCCGACCGATGGCTTGCGCGACGAGGAGACCGGGCGCCAACGCGTCAGCGAACCCGGCGAAGGAGACACCCTGGCGACGGCACCCGATGTAGGCGCCGACCGCGCCGAACGCGACCGCACCCCAGATCCCGAGCCCGCCCTCCCAGATGGCGAAGGCCTTGAGCGGGTCCCCGCCCTCTCCGAAGTACGCGTCCGGCGAGGACAGCACGTGGTAGATGCGTCCCCCCACGATCCCGAAGGGCACCGCCCACAGCGCCACCTCGTACACCTGGTCGGCCGTCCCGCCCCGCTCGGTGAACCGACGGGCCGTGATCCACGCCGCTGCGATGATCCCCAGGAGGATCGCGAACGCGTACGCGCGCACCGGCAGGGGCCCGAGGTGCCACACGCCCTGCGCGGGACTCGGGATCGCCGCGAGGATCGCGGCCGCGTCGTGGCCGTTCACGTCCGGGGACCGCCTGACGACACGCGGGCAGCGCCCACGCCCTCCCGCAGCCCGCGCGCGACAGCGGCCATCGCGGCCAACCGCTCCGAGAAGGCACCGGCGCCCAGGAGCGGACGGACGAGCGCGGAGCCGACGATGACGCCGTCCGCGTACCGGCCGACCTCGGCAGCCTGCTCCGGGCGCGAGACCCCCAGACCGACGCACACGCGCTCTGCGCCCGCCTCGCGGGTGCTCGCGACGAGCTGCTCGGCCTTCGCGCCGACCGTGGCACGCTCACCGGTCACGCCCATGGTCGAGGCCGCGTAGACGAACCCGCGCGACGCCGCGGCGGTCGAGGCCAACCGGGCTGGGGTCGAGCTGGGCGCGACGAGGAACACCTTGTCGAGCCCGTGGTCGTCCGCAGCAGCGATCCACTCCCCCGCCTCGTCGGGGATGAGATCCGGAGTGATGAGCCCGGCGCCGCCCGCTGCTGCGAGGTCGCGGGCGAAGGCCTGCACGCCGTAGCGGAGGACCGGGTTGAAGTAGGTCATGGCGAGGACCGGTGCTCCGAGGGCAGCGACCGCCTCGACGACGGTGAACACGTCACGGACCCGCACACCACCCGCGAGAGCCACGTCCACGGCCTGCTGGATGGTCGCACCGTCCATGACCGGGTCGCTGTACGGGATGCCCAGCTCGAGGATGTCGACCCCGGAGGCGATGAGCTCGCGCGCGGCGGTGATCGACTGCTCGAGGTCGGGGAACCCGACCGGGAGGTAGCCGATGAGCGCCGGGCGCCCCTCCGCCTTCAGCTCGTCGATCCGTCGCGCTGTGGCGCTCATACCTCTGTGCCTTCCGTGAGGTCTGCGTCCGCGTCCACGAGGTCGAACCAACGCGCGGCGGTCGCGACGTCCTTGTCCCCCCGGCCGGAGAGGTTGACGAGGATGAGCTCGTCCGTCCGGCCTGCTGCCTGCGCCTCGAGGCCGAGGCGGATGGCGCCGGCCAGGGCGTGCGAGGACTCGATCGCGGGAATGATCCCCTCGGTCCGCGACAGCAGACGCATCGCGTCCATGGCCTCCGCGTCCGTCACGGGGCGGTACTCCGCCCGACCGATGCTGGCGAGGAACGAGTGCTGGGGACCCACCCCCGGGTAGTCGAGGCCTGCGGAGATCGAGTGGCTCTCGCTCGTCTGGCCGTCCTCGTCCTGGAGCAGGAAGGACCGCGCCCCGTGCAGCACCCCGGGGGCCCCGCCGGTGATGCTCGACGCGTGGCGTCCCGTCTCGACGCCGTCGCCGCCGGCCTCAAGACCGACGAGACGCACGCCGGCGTCGTCGAGGAACGCGTCGAAGATGCCGATCGCGTTGGATCCGCCGCCCACGCACGCCGCCACGACGTCCGGCAGCCGCCCGGTGAGGTCGAGGACCTGCTGACGGGCCTCGACGCCGATGATCCGCTGGAAGTCACGGACCATCGCGGGGAACGGGTGCGGGCCCGCGGCGGTGCCGAAGACGTAGTTCGTCGTCTCGACGTTCGTGACCCAGTCCCGCAACGCCTCGTTGATGGCGTCCTTGAGCGTCCGCGACCCGGCCGTCACCGGGACGACCTCGGCTCCGAGCAGGCGCATCCGCGCGACGTTGAGGGCCTGACGTTCGGTGTCCTCCTCGCCCATGTACACGACGCACTCGAGGTCGAACAACGCGGCCGCCGTCGCCGTGGCGACACCGTGCTGCCCGGCGCCGGTCTCCGCGATGACGCGCTTCTTGCCGATCCGCTTCGTCAGGAGCGCCTGGCCCAGGACATTGTTGATCTTGTGCGATCCGGTGTGGTTGAGGTCTTCGCGCTTGAGGATGACCCGGGCACCGCCGGCATGCCGCGCGAAGCGGGGCACCTCGGTGATGATGCTCGGACGGCCGCTGTACGTGCGGTGGAGGTCAGCGAGCTGCTGACCGAAGACGGGGTCCTCGACCGCTGCCCGGTAGGCGACGTCGAGCTCGTCCAGGGCGGCGATGAGCGCCTCGGGGACGTACCGTCCCCCGAACTCGCCGAAGTACGGGCCTTGCTGGTTCTGCAGCGATGCGGTCACGGTAGTGCTCCTCGGTACTGACGTCTGCGGTCGCGGCGGCAGCCCGGGGCCGGGGCCCGTCGTACCTCGCGATGAACGAGCGGTCGTGCGGTCAGTGCCGTACGGCGCGAAGGGAGGGGTGCGAGCCCGCGGCAACGAGGTCGGCGACCGCGGACCGGGGTGACTCACCCGTGACGAGGGACTCGCCCACGAGGACCGCGTGGGCACCCGAGCGGGCGTAGTCCATGACGTCGTGGGGGCCACGGACACCGGACTCGGCGATCCGAACGATGCCCTCGGGCACGGCAGGGGCGAGAGTCGCGAACGTCGTGCGGTCCACCTCGAGCGTCTTGAGGTTGCGGGCGTTGACGCCCACCACCCGGGCGCCGGCGTCGACGGCCCGGCTGACCTCCTCGAGTGTGTGCACCTCGACGAGTGCGGTCATGCCCAACGAGTGCACCCGGTCGAGCAGGGACACGAGGACGGTCTGCTCGAGGGCCGCGACGATGAGCAGGACGAGGTCCGCACCATAGGCCCGCGCCTCCCAGACCTGGTACGGGGACACGACGAAGTCCTTGCGCAGGACGGGGATGTCCACCGCGGCGCGGACAGCCTGGAGGTCGGCCAGGCTGCCACCGAACCGGCGCTGCTCGGTGAGGACAGAGATGACCGACGCGCCACCCTTCTCGTACTCCCGTGCGAGCGCGGCCGGGTCTTCGATGGACGCCAGCGCGCCCTTGCTCGGGCTCGAGCGCTTGACCTCGGCGATGACGCCGACCGCGTCCTCGGCGCTCAGACGGGTGATGCACTCGAGAGCGCCGGTCTGGCGTTGCGCCCTCTCCTTGAGCACCGAGAGAGGTGTCGCCGCCTCGCGCTCCGCGAGGTCCTCCCGAACTCCCGCGATGATGTCATCGAGTACCGTCATGACGCCTCTTCTCCCCCGCCAGCAACCTGCCACCCACGTTCTCGAAGACGCTCCCCGAGATCTGCGTCGCGCCACCGCCCCCGGCGGCCCGACCTACGGGCCATGGTAGGTCGACTCGACCTGTGCCCCTCACCGCGTCACGCACCGTGAGACGCGTCACGACGGCACGGGCTCGGACGGTGGTGCTAGCGCTCGTTCGGGTCGTCGGTGCCGATCCGCTTCTGACCGTAGCCCGCGACAGAGAGCAGCTTGCC
Organism: Sanguibacter sp. Z41_6; assembly: GCF_059621145.1. Lineage (NCBI taxonomy): Bacteria > Bacillati > Actinomycetota > Actinomycetes > Micrococcales > Sanguibacteraceae > Sanguibacter > Sanguibacter sp. Z41_6. The sequence goes on from NZ_JCAQIF010000006.1 coordinate 67,826, forward strand.
GCCGACGAGCCCGACGACGACGATCGCCGCGCCCACGAGGACCAGCCAGACGAGAGCGAAGCACATGGCCACACCAGCGACGACGGAGCCGAGCACGACCGTCCCGGTCGTGAACCACGCCGCAGTGGTGTGCCCGTGGTTCGTGGGCGGCGTGGACGGAGGGAGGTAGGAGACCTCGGTGCGTGCGGAGCTGTCAGCCATCGGTGGTGCCTTTCATCAAAGAGTCGTCCCAGGGTATCGAACCGGCGCAGGTGCGCAGCGCCAGTCAGGTCGGGTCGTCGCCCCGGCTCAGCGCGTCCCAGGCCTCGCGCTCGTCGATCGGCCCGTCCTGCGCGCCCCGCGCACTCTCCCCAGGACGCGGGGCGACGGTCCCCGGCGCAGCCGCCCCGGACGCCCCCGCCTGGGCTGCGGGAGCGTCGTAGCGCTGCGCGCGGCGGGACCAGTCCACGCGCGAGAGCAGGGCTCCGAGCACGACGAGGAGGATCGCCGCACCGAGTGCCGCGGCCACGTACGGCGCGGCCGTGACCTCGACCCCGGAGGTCGACTCGCTCGTTCCTGTGACCTCTGCCACGGCGGAGCGCGCCGCCTCGTCCGGGGACACGATGATGTCGATGCCTGCCAGCGTCACCACGAGCCCGCCGAGCGCGACCACGCCCAGGACGAGCCATCGACCGATGCGCCCGACGAGCCCGAGGGCGAGGGCCGCCGCGACGACGACGAGCGCCGCTGCGCTCGCACCGGGGGCGGCGGTGGTCCCCGAGACGGCGACGTCGACCTCCGGTGCCAGGGCGGTCGCGCCGGTCGCGCGCACCCACGTCGGCGTCGCAGCGACGAGCGTCGCCACGCCGAGCACGACGAGGGCGAGCACCACGTCGCGTCGCCGCCGGCCCGCTCGGGCCACACCCTGGTCCACCGGCTGGGTCTTCTCCGGGTCCCCCGGCTGGGTCTTCTCCGGGTCCCCCGGCTGGGGCGTCCTGGGTCTCTCGCGCTGAGTCATCCTCGCGTCCGGAGCCGGCTCGCGATCTGCACGGCCCGCACGGCGGCCGCAGCCTTGTTGCGCGACTCCTCGTACTCGAGCGCCGGGACGGAGTCGGCGACGATCCCGCCCCCGGCCTGCACGCTGGCCCGCTGACCGCGGATGAGGGCCGTGCGGATCGCGATCGCCATGTCCATCGTCCCGTCGAAGCCGAAGTACCCGACCGTCCCACCGTAGATCCCGCGCGAGGCGGGCTCGAGCTCGTCGATGAGAGCGATCGCGCGGGGCTTCGGCGCTCCGGACAACGTGCCGGCGGGGAACGTCGCCCGGAGCACGTCCAGAGCCGTCGCGCCGTCGCGCAGCGCCCCGACGACCGTCGAGCAGATGTGCATGATGTGGCTGTAGCGCTTGATCGCCATGAACTCCACGACCTCGACGCTCGTCGGCTCGCACACCTTGACGAGGTCGTTGCGCGAGAGGTCGACGAGCATGATGTGCTCGGCCACCTCCTTGGGGTCGGCGAGGAGCTCGACCCCGAGCTGCACGTCGGTCTCGGGCGTGGTGCCGCGTGGCCGCGACCCCGCGATGGGGAACGTCACGACTCGTCCGTCGACGACCTTCGCCAGCGTCTCCGGGCTGGACCCGACGACGGCGAAGTCCCGACCCCGCGCGTCGACGAGCTGGAAGTAGTACATGTACGGGCTGGGGTTGATCGTCCGCAGCACGCGGTACACGTCGAGCGGCGACGCCGTGCACTCGAGGTCGAGGCGCTGGGAGATGACGACCTGGAACACCTCGCCCTCGCGGATCGCCTCCTTGCCCGCGAGGACCGCGCTCTCGAACTCGGCGCGGGTCGAGCGGAACTCGAGCTCCGGCTCGTCGGCCTCGACGAGGGCACGCTGCACCGCGCCGGACCCGGCGCCCGCAGCCGCTGCGAGACGCCGCTCCATGTCGTCCAGCCGCGCACGGGCGTCGGCGTACGCCTCGTCGACGCGCTCGTCGGAGTCGTCGAAGTTGATCGCGTTCGCGATGAGCCACACGCTGCCGTCGACGTGGTCGACGACCGCGAGGTCGCTCGCGAGGCACAGCGTCAGCTCGGGGACGTCGAGCTCGTCGGGCGCGTTCGCGGGCAGGGTCGGCTCCCAGCGGCGCACGACGTCCCAGCCGAGGGCACCCACGAGACCTCCGGTCAGCGGAGGCAGGCCGGGGATCGCGTCGGTGTGCAGCGCACGGAGGGTCGCGTCCAGCACGTCCAACGGTGCGCCGGCTGTCGGGATCCCGGCCGGAACCTCTCCGCTCCAGACGGCGTCGTCCCCCTCGACGGAGAGCGTCGCACGCGAGTGGACACCCACGAACGAGTACCGCGACCATCCGCCGTCGATCTCGGCGGACTCCATGATGAACGTGCCCGGTCGGCCGCCCGCCAGTGCCCGGTAGAGCGCCACAGGGGTCATGTCGTCGGCGAGCAGCCGACGGACGACGGGCACGACGCGCCGATCGGCCGCGAGGTCCCGGAAGCCTTCCAGCGACGGCCACGTGCGGCCCCAGGCGAGGTCCGCTGCACTCGGTGCGGGCGTCGGTCGGGTCAGGCTCGTGGTCACGCCGATGGCTCCTTCTCCTGCTCGGTCTGCGGTCCGGTGACGACGGCGGGCAGCTCGCCGCCCTCGATGAAGCATGTCCGGGCGCCCGTGTGGCACGCCGCGCCCACCTGGTCGACCTCGACGAGCAGCGCGTCGCCGTCGCAGTCGAGGGACACGCGGCGGACCCACTGCACGTGACCGGACGTGTCGCCCTTGCGCCAGTACTCCTGCCGGGAGCGGGAGTAGAAGGTCACGCGTCCGGAGCGGAGGGTACGCGCGAGCGCCTCGTCGTCCATCCACCCCAGCATGAGCACCTCGCGGGTGTCGTGCTGCTGCACGACGGCCGCGACGAGGCCGGCCGCGTCGCGCTTGAGGCGCGCCGCCACGGCGGGGTCGAGGGAGCTCTCGGGAACGGTGGGCGATGACGTCAGCACCGGTGAATCCTCCCACGTCCGTTCGGCGGGGTCACGCCCGCGCGCGGCCACCCGGGCCGGGCCCGGGACCGCCGACGGCCTGTCAGCGGACCTGGACCACCCATGCCGAGTGCATCCTCGAGTACGTGCCGCCTGCGTGGACGAGCTCGGCGTGCGAGCCGACCTCGACGACCCGTCCGGCGTCGACGACGACCACGAGGTCGGCCGCCTCGGCCGTCGAGAGTCGGTGCGCGATGGTGATGGTGCTGCGTCCCTGGGTCAGCGAGTCCAGTGCGCGTGCGATGCGCACCTCCGCAGCGGGGTCGACGGCAGACGTGGCCTCGTCGAGGACGAGCAGGTCCGCCCCGGCGAGGTAGGCCCGAGCGATCGCGACGAGCTGCCGCTCCCCGGCCGACAGCGACTCCCCACGCTGACCGACAGGCGTGTCGAGCCCGTCGGACAGATCCGCGACCCAGTCCTCGAGCCCGAGGTCCCGCAGCGCACGCGACAGCATCTCGGCCAGGTGCGGACCGGTGGCGCCGTCCTCGGCGCCCGGGGCTCCGCCGACGATCTCCGGCCGGTACCCGTACGCGATGTTCTCCCCGAGGGTGCCGTCGAACAGGAAGCCCTCCTGCGGCACCATGACGACACGGGCACGCAGGCTGCGTGCCGACAGCTCCCGCAGGTCGGTGCCGTCGAGCAGCACGCGCCCACGGGTGGGATCCATGAGACGGGTCGCGAGCTTCGCGATGGTCGTCTTGCCGGAGCCTGTGGCACCGACGACCGCGACGCGGGTGCGTGCGGGCAGGTGGAGGGTGACGTCGTGGAGGATCTCCGGGCCGCCCGGGTACGCGAACGACACGCCCTCGAGGTCGACGCGAGCGGGGCCGCGCGGGCTGTGCACCCCGTCCTCGCCCGGGTCGGTGACCGTGACGGGCGCCTGGATGACGGCGAGCACCCGGCGCCACCCCGCGACCGCGTTCTGCAGCTCGTTGAGGATCTCGGTGGCCATCTGCACGGGTCCCGTGAAGAGCTGGACGAGGAAGAGAAAGGCCAGCAGCTGACCGATCGTCAGGCCACCACCCACGCCGACGTAGGAGCCGACGACGACGACAGCGGACAGCACGAGGTTCGCGACGAGCACTCCGCCGGAGAACACGACGCTCACGAGCTTCTGAGCACGCACCGCAGCCTTGCGGTTCTCCTCGATCGCTGTGTCGATCCGTCGACCGGTGCGTGCGCTCACGCCGTACGCGCGCAGCGTCTCGGCGCCGACGACGGCCTCGGAGACCGCTCCGAGCATCGCGCCGACCTTCGCCCGGACCGCCGTGTAGGCGGCGCTCACCCGCTTCTGCGCGGGGCGCAGCACGAAGAACAGGGGAAGGAAGCACAGCCAGACGACGAGGGTGAGTTGCCACGAGTACACGGTCATGAGGACGGTCGCCGCGAGGAGCTGGAAGATCGAGACGAGGAGCATGATCCCGCCCCACTGGACGAACATCGAGATCGTGTCGACGTCCGACGTCACGCGGGACACGAGGGATCCCCGGCGTTCGGTGCTCTGCGTGAGGACCGAGAGGTCGTGGACGTGCCGGAACGCGCGCACGCGCAGCGCGGCGAGCCCGCGCTCCGTGCTGCGGAACAGCCGGACGTTCACGAGTGTCGAGCACGCAGCGGCGAGCACGAGCACGCCGGCAGCCAGGCACACGAGGAGCACGACCCGGTCGGCGTCGACGCCGCCTTCTGCCCGGATCCCGGTGTCGACCGTCTGCTGCACGGTGAGCGGCACGACGATCCGGCCCGCCGCCGCGACCATCGCGAGCAGCAGGGTGACCCGGATGCCCTCGACGATCTGCGGGGAGATGGCCAGGCCCTGGCGCAGGGTGCTCCAGACGCCCGAGGTCGTCGCGGACGCGATCGAGCCGTGTGAATCGGTCATCGTCCGACCTCCTCGTCGGTGGGTTCCTCGTCCGTGAGCTCCTCGCGGCGTGCCGCTTCGCGCTGGTAGGCGAGCGCGAGGTCTCGGTAGCCCTCGTCACGAACGAGCAGCTCCTCGTGCGATCCGCTGTCCACGATGCGCCCGCCCTCGATGTGCACGACGAGGTCCGCGAGCGCGACGCTCGACATGCGGTAGGCGACCATGACGACGGTCGCCCCGGTGCGCTCGCGCAGCCCGGCGAGGATCGCCTGCTCCACCTCGGGGTCGACGGCGGACGTGGCGTCGTCGAGGACGAGCAGGCGCGGCTGCCGGACGAGCGCGCGGGCGATCGCGATGCGTTGCCGCTGCCCGCCCGAGAGGTTCGCGCCACGCTCGCCCAGTGGCGACGACAGGCCGAGCGGGAGGTTGCGCACGACGCCGTCCATCCGCGCGAGCGCGAGGGCGTCCCACACCTCCTCGTCGCCGGGGCCGTCCTCGGCGTCGTCGTCCATGAGCGTGATGTTCGAACGGATCGAGTCTTCGAAGATGAAGGTCGTCTGCGCCACGAGCGCGACGGCGGACGTGAGGCTCGCCGGGGTGAGGGTGCGCACGTCGATCCCGTCGAGGAGGACGCGTCCGCTCGTCGGGTCCGAGAGCCTGCTGAGCAGGGACACGAGCGTCGTCTTCCCCGCACCGGTCGCGCCGACGACGGCGACCGTCTGGCCCGGGCGGACGTCGATGCTCACGTCGCGCAGCAGGTGCGCCACGCCGGTCGGGAGCGGGACCGCCACACCCACCTCGTCGAAGGCGACGGCGATCCCGTGCTCGCCCGCACCACCGGGCGCGGGCAGAGGGGTCGTACCGGGCACGAGCATGCCGGGCGCGTCGAGCACGCGGGAGATGCGGTCGTACCCGACGAGGCCACGGGGAAGCTCTCCGAGCACCCAGCCGAATGCACGGACCGGGACGGCCATCATCGTCAGGAGGTACGCGGCAGAGACGACCTGGCCCGTCTCGACGAGGCCGGCCCGCACCCGGAAGGTGCCGACGAGCAGCACGAGGAGGGTGCCCAGGGAGGGCAGGACCTCGATGACCGGGTCGAAGAACGCGCGGATGGTCCCGACGCGGATGCTCGCGTCCTTGAGCGCGTCGGTCTTCTCGGTGAAGCGCTCCTCCTCCCGGTCCTCGGTGCCGAGGGACTTCACGAGCAGCGCACCTTCGAAACTTTCGTGCGCGACGTCGGCGACCTCCGCCCGCAGCTGCTGGGCGTGCGTGATCGCCGGCGACATGAACCGTTGGAAGACGAGGTTCGCCAGGACGGCGAGGGGCAGGATGCTCAACGCCGCCACCGCGAGCCAGACGTCGAGCTGGAGGAGCGCCACGGCGGCGACGCCGATCATCACGCACACCCCGAGGGCGAACGGCAGCGGGTTGAACACGCCGGTCGCGGCCTCGACGTCGGAGCTCACGTTGGACAGCAGCTGGCCGGCCGGGTGCGCCCGGTGCCACGTCATCGGCAGCTCGAGGTACCGGTGGGTGACCGCGCGCCGGTGTCGCGCCTGCAGGTTCGAGATGCCGATCCCCGCGAGGATCCGCCGGGTCGCGACGCTCACAGCGAGCGACACGGCGACCGCCGCGAGCGCGAGGCCCCCCACCCATGCGTCCACTGCGGGCCGGGACCCCTCGAGCACGGGCACGACGACGTCGTCGGTCACCCGTCCGAGCACCTGGCTCACCGCGACGGTGAGCGCCCCGAAGGCGGCGGAGGCGACGATCGCCCAGACATAGATGCGCCACTCGGCTCTGATGCCACGAGCCATGAGCCCGACGGAGCGTTGTGCACGGGACCCTCGAAGGGCGTGCGAATTCACGATACTTTCGGTCCTTCCAGGGGGATCACAGCATCGTCTCACGGCAAAGGTCGCCAGGCCGTGCCACGATGAAGGAATGGAAAATTCCACCCGCTCGAACACCGTGCCGCAGCACCACCAGGAGCGCCTCGCGCTCGCCGACGCGCTCCTCGCCGCCGGTCCCGGCGCGCCGACCTTGTGCGAGGGGTGGTCCACCGAGCACCTCGCTGCCCACCTGTACCTGCGTGAGGCGCGTCCCTGGGCGCTCACTCCGCGTGCGATCGACGACCTCGCCACGGACTCGGCCGATCCGGCAGCCTTCACCGATCTCGTGCGCCGCGTGGCCCGCCGCCCGCACAGGTTCTCGCCCCGGAGCTGGGCGGGCGACCTCATGAACGGCGTGGAGTTCTACGTCCACCGACAGGACGTCGTCCGCGCGGGCGCCGACGTCACCGATGAGACCACCGCGCCCGAGGTCGAGGAGCTGCTCTGGAACCAGCTCAGGCGCGCTGCGCCGTTGCTCTACCGCAAGGCCGGCGTCGGCGTGATCCTCGCGGCCGACACCGGCCCGCGGACCGTCGCACGCAGGCCACGTGACGGGCACGGGAGCGTCGTCCTGCGCGGCAGCGTCGCGGATCTCCTCCTGCACGCGTTCGGGCGTGGCGCCGCCACCCGGGTCCGCCGCGAGGGCTCGGAGCCCGACGTCGCGACGATGGACGCCGCGTTCCCGCCCCCGAGCTCCCCCCCTGCGTCGGACAGCTGACCGCGGTCTGCTCAGCGACGGACCTCAACACCCGCGTCGCCCATCGCGTCCTTCACCTGACCGATCGTCAGGCGTCCGAAGTGAAAGACGCTCGCCGCGAGCACCGCGTCGGCGCCAGCACGCGCGGCAGCGACGAAGTCCTCAGGCGCCGCCGCACCACCGCTGGCGATGAGCGGGACCGACACGACACTGCGGATGGCCGAGAACATCTCGAGGTCGTAACCGTCGTACGTCCCGTCGGCGTCCATCGAGTTGAGCAGGATCTCGCCGGCGCCCAGCTCTGCGGCCCGCACAGCCCATTCGCGTGCATCGATGCCTGTCCCCCGGCGTCCGCCGTGGGTCGTCACCTCGTAGCCGGAGTCCGTGCGGGTGTCACCCGTGACCCGCCGGGCGTCCACCGAGAGCACGAGCACCTGGCTGCCGAACCGGTCGGCGATCTCGGACAGCAGCTCGGGCCGGGCGATGGCCGCCGTGTTCACGCCGACCTTGTCGGCGCCCGCACGCAGCAGGCGGTCGACGTCGTCCGCGCTGCGCACGCCGCCCCCGACGGTCAGGGGGATGAACACCTGTTCCGCGGTGCGCCGGACGACGTCGTACGTCGTGGCTCGGTTCCCTGAGGACGCCGAGACGTCGAGGAACGTCAGCTCGTCGGCGCCCTGCGCGTCGTAGCGCGCCGCGAGCTCGACCGGGTCGCCGGCGTCCCGCAGGTTCTCGAAGTTGACGCCCTTGACGACACGTCCGGCGTCGACATCGAGGCACGGGACCACTCGGACCGAGACAGACATGAGCTCCTGCTTCCTGAGGGCGACCGCCACTCCTGCTTACCGCCGGAACCGTACCCGCCGGGGCGCGCCCGGTGCCAGCCGATACCAGGGCCGGCCGGCGTGCCGTCCGGAGGCCGGCCGGGTCAGGCGGGTGGAGCCGCGGACACCGCGAGGATGTCGACGACATAGACGAGCGTCTCTGCCGCGAGGTCGTTGCCGCTCGGGCCGAATCCGAGGTCCGGCGGCACCACCACCATGACCTGGCTACCCACGGGGAGGTCGACGAGGCCTTCGTCGAGCCCTTCGATGAGCGTGTCCGTGCCGAGCGTCACCGTGCGCGGCAGCAGGTCCGCACCCCAGGAGGTGTCGAAGAGCTCACCCGTGGACCACTTGTACGCGACGTACTGGATGACGACCTGCCGCCCCGCGGTCACCTGGTCGCCAGCACCGCGGACGGTCTGCCGCACGACGGGGGTCGCGGGCGGTGCCGTCTCTGCGGGGATCGTCACCTGCGGTTCCCCGCTCTCGTCACGGGTCACCGTCGGGAGGCCGGCCTCGGGGTCGGCAGAGGTGCCCACCGCGTGGGTGGGCATGATGTCGATGCTCATGACGAGCGGCACTCCGTCCGCCTCGACGACATGAAGGATCCGGGACCCGACCGTCTGCCCCATGAGGGTCGAGTGGAGGTCTGGACCGATGGCGTCCGCCGTCAGCAGGTAGGGACGAGGGACCGTCGCGAAGTCGTCCCGGACGACAGTGCCGTCCGCGCCGTTCTCGGAGTAGATGTAGAGCAGCACCGGCTCGCCCTCGACGAGCTCGGCTCCGTCTCCCTCCCATACGACCTTGGTCAGGGGGTCATCGACGTCCACCGGGGGCGTGTAGACGAGATCTGGGGCCGAGCCGCCCGTCCCCGTGATCTCGACGAGCGGTCCAGGGTCCTCGGTCGGGGTGGGGCCGTCCTCGGCGTCGGGGGCGCACGCGACGAGACCGACGACGCAGAAGGCAGCACACAGGGACAGAGCTCGGGTTCGAAGGGTCCGCAGGGGCATAGCCCGATATTTTAGGTGAGCAGCCTGAGAGTCCCGGCCAGGTTCGTCGGTGGGGCGATGCTCACATGCTCTCGATGAGGCGATCGACACGCTCGTCGACATTCTGGAAGGGGTCCTTGCACAGCACGGTCCGCTGAGCCTGGTCGTTGAGCTTGAGGTGCACCCAGTCGACCGTGTAGTCCCTGCGCGCCTCTTGCGCTCTGCGGACGAAGTCGCCCCGCAGCTTTGCCCGGGTCGTGGGAGGCGGGACAGCGGTGGACTCGAGGACCTCGATGTCGCTCGCGACCCGCTTGACGAGACCGCGCGCCGCGAGCAGGTTGTACAGCCCCTCGGTGCGCGAGATGTCGTGGTACGCCAGATCGAGCCGAGCGATCCTCGGGTCGCCGAGGTCGATCGAGTGCTTCTCCTGGTAGCGCCGGATCAGCCGGAGCTTGATCACCCAGTCCAGCTCACGGTCCACGTCAGTGAGGTCCCCGGACTCGAGAGCGACGAGACCGCGGTGCCACAGGTCGAAGACCCGCGCGTCCATGGCGGACATCTCCTCGCCGCCCTCCACGAGGTCTCGTACGCGTGTGAGGTACTCCTGCTGGAGATCGATCGCGGTGATCGTCCGCCCGGTCGCCAGGACCACGGGCGCCTTGCCGGTCATGTCGTGACTGATCTCACGGATGGCCCGGATGGGGTTCTCGAGGGCCAGGTCCCGCATCGGCAGACCGGCCTCGACGAGCCGGAGCACCATGTCGGTCGACCCCATCTTGAGCATCGTCGTCGGCTCCGCCATCGAGGAGTCACCCACGATGACGTGCAGCCGCCGGTACTTCTCCGCGTCGGCGTGCGGCTCGTCGCGCGTGTTGATGATCGGGCGGGAGCGCGTCGTCGCGCTCGAGACCGCCTCCCAGATGTGGTCGGCCCGCTGCGACAAGCAGTACGTCGCTCCCTTGGGCGTCTGCTGGACGCGTCCGGCGCCGGTGAGCACCTGCCGGGTGATGAGGAACGGGACCAGGACGTCAGCCAGCCGGGTGAAGTCTCCCTGGCGTCGCACGAGATAGTTCTCGTGGCAGCCGTACGAGTTGCCCGCCGAGTCTGTGTTGTTCTTGAACAGGTGGATCCGCCCGGGGATCCCTTCGAGCTCGAGCCGCTGCTGGGCGTCCGCGACGAGTCCCTCGAGGATCCGTTCGCCACCACGGTCGTACGCGACGAGCTGACGTATGTCGTCGCACTCGGCCGTGGCGTACTCGGGGTGCGAGCCGACGTCGAGATAGAGCCGGGACCCGTTGCGCAGGAAGACGTTGGAGGAGCGCCCCCACGCCACGACCTTGCGGAACAGGTACCGGGCCACCTCGTCCGCAGAGAGGCTGGGGCCGTCGGCGTTCGCGCACGTCACCCCGAACTCGGTCTCCAGCCCGAAGATCCGGCGGGTGCTCACGCCCCCTCCAGGAGCTCGTCGAGCGTCGAGCCGGTGATGCGGCGGAACGCACGCCGCGGCCGGTCACGATCGAGCACCGCGACCTCGAGCCCGCTTGCCGGGATCACGGGCTCCGGTGCCTCGCCGGAGCCCTGAGCGGGAGTGGCCAGCACCCTGCGGACGAGGGCGAGCACCTCGGCCAGGCCGAGCCCGGGCCGCCACTCCTCGGCGAGCACGTCCCGCAGCTGCTCGGACCGCCCGCCCATGACGACGAAGCCGTGCTCGTCGGCGACCGACCCGTCGTAGGAGAGGCGGTAGATCTGGTCGTCCGCCGGGGTCTGCCCGACCTCTGCCACGACGAGCTCGACCTCGAGCGGCTTCGACTCCGTCGTGAACACCGTCCCGAGGGTCTGCGCGTAGGCGTTCGCGAGGCCACGTGCGTTGACGTCCGTACGGTCGTAGGAGTACCCCCGCATGTCGGCGTACCGGACACCGGCGACCCGCAGGTTCTCGAACTCGTTGTACTTCCCCACGGCGGCGAACGCGATCTTGTCGTAGATCTCCGAGATCTTGTGCAGGGCGCGTGACGGGTTCTCCGTCGCGAACGCGATGCCCGCGTCATAGGCGGCCACGACGACCGAGCGACCGCGGGCGATCCCCTTGCGCGCGTAGTCGGCCCGGTCCTTCATGAGCTGCTCGGGCGAGACGTAGAACGGCATGCTCATCGCTGGTCCCCCGCCCCGCGCTCGCGCGCGTCCCGTACCTGTTGTTCCGCTGCGGCACGCGCGCGCAGGGTGTCTCCCGCGATCTCGCCGAGCTCTGCGTCCGGTACCCGCGCGTAGCCCTGGGCCGTGACGGTGGCCACGACGGGCCAGATCTGTCGGAGGACATCAGGCCCGGCAGTCGCCGAGTCGTCGTCAGCGGCGTCGAAGAGCGACTCGACCGCCACCCGCACCGCGCCCGATGCGTCCAGGCCGGGCCGCCACAGCTTCTTCAGGGAGCCGCGAGCGAAGACCGATCCCGAGCCGACGCTGTGATGATGACGTTCCTCGTACCGGCCGCCGGTCACGTCGTAGGAGAAGATCCGGCCGTACCCGCGGTCCACGTCGAAGCCGACGAACAGGGGGATGACGGCGAGCCCCTGCATGGCGAGGCCGAGGTTGCTCCGGATCATCGTCGAGAGCCGGTTCGCCTTGCCGTCGAGGGACAGCAGCGCTCGCTCGATCTTCTCGTAGTGCTCGAGCTCGAGCTGGAAGAGGCGCACGAGCTCAAGAGCGATGCCAGCGGACCCCGCGATGCCGAGTGCCGAGAACTCGTCCGCCGGGAACACCTTCTCGATCTCGCGGTGCGCGATCGCGGAGCCCATCGTCGCTCGACGGTCCCCCGCAAGGACGACGCCACCGTCGAACGTCACCGCGACGATCGTCGTGCCGTGGGGGTTCTGCGGCACGTCCCCGGCAGGCAGCGGAAGCGGGACGAGTCGTGGGGCATGAGAGGACACGAGGTCGATGAACGACGCAGAGCCCTGGGCCAGGAACGCACCCGGCAGCCCGCCCGCGGAGTCGAGCTCCATGAGCGTCTACTGCCCGCCCTTCTGGACGAAGCCGCGGACGAAGGACTCCGCGTTGGACTCGAGCACCTCGTCGATCTCCTCGAGCAGCGCATCAACCTCGGTGTCCCGGGCCTGGGGGGCTGCGGCGACGGGAGCCGGTTCCGGCTCGTCGGACGGGCGGTCCTGGGCGCCGTGCTGCTGGTGTTCCTGGCCGGCCATGGTGCTCCTCCTGGCTTCCGGGGTCGCCGCCGGGTGACCTGCGACGATGATCTCCATCTAACCCTATCGACGCCGTGCTGGGGCGGTGGGCGTCCACAGGCTCGTCGAGCCTGTTCGCCAAGGAGCGGACGGTGCGGCAAGATCAGGCGCCATGACACGCCCCTGGCCGGCCCCGGCGAGCCCGCCCCTGCTCGACCGCGACGCGCTCGTGGACCCCACCCGCTGCCCGGCGTGCGCGTCCGCGTTGCCGGGGGCCGTCTGTGCTGTGTGCGGTCTCGACACGAGCGGACCCGCTGGCCTGGACCTGTGGAACACCACGCAGGAGGTCGTGTCCCTCCTCGCGAAGCGGGACGAGCTCATCGCGCGCATGCGCGCAGGCATCGCCCCGCAGCCTGTCGTTGCCCCGCAGCCGGTCGTCACCTCGCAGCCTGTCGTCACCTCGCAGCCGGCGGTTGCCGCACCGCCTCGCGCCGCTGCACCGCCCCGTGCCGTCGTACCGCCGCGCACTCCGCCGCTCCCCGCCGCCGTCCGGTCACCGCTCGCCGCCGCTACCTACGAGCAGGTCGCGCACCATGCCCCGCGACCGTTCCCCCCTGCCCAGCCCCGCCGATCGTGGCCGCTCCAGAACGTTCTGCTCGCCCTCGGCGCCGTCCTGCTGGGCGGCGCGAGCATCGTCTTCCTTGCCTTCACCTGGGGCTCCATGCCCGTGGCCGTGCGGGCCCTGATCATCGTCGGGCTCACCACGCTGTTCTTCGCGCTCGCCTCCGTGGCCGGGCGCCGCCAGCTGAGCTCCTCGGCGGAAGCACTCGCGGCGGTGGGCTCCCTCCTCGTCGTGCTGGACGTCTGGGCACTGCGGGCAACCGGTCTGCTCGACCTGCCTGACGGGCCCTGGTATCTCGCGGTCGTCGCCGCAGTGAGCGCGGCCGTTCTCGTGCCGCTCGGACGACGGCTGCGGCTCGCGGCTCCCCGCGTGGTGGGCACCGTCCTCGTGCCGTGCGCGCCCGCGCTGCTCGGCATGTCGCTGGGGTCGCCGACCGCCCGGGCACCCCTGCTCGCTGTGGCCGTCGGCGCCTGCGCCCTCGCACTCGACGGCCGGTGCGAGCCCCGCGCCGTCCGGGCACTGCGAGTCGGCGCCGTCGCGCTGCTCGCACTCTGCGCGATGACGACGTTCGGCGCCCTTCTCGTCGACGGCCCTCTCGGCGCGGCGGGCGGCCTGACCGCGGCCGCACTCGTGTGCTTCCTGTGGTCCGGGCTGACGACGCACCCCGTCCTCGAGACCCGGCCCGCGGGCGCCCCGCCGGGCCCCCCGCCGGGCGGCCCGGCCCGGTCCGGGTGGTCCGTCGCGGCGGGCACGAGCAGCGTGCTGGCCGCGGCGGCGCTCGCCACCGGTCTCCTCCAGGCCGTCCTCGATGCCGGATGGGACGGGTGGCTCTCGGCGCACGCACTCTGGGCAGCGCCGCTCGGCGCGACGTGCGGAGCATTCCTCGTCTCGGCAGCCGTGCGCAGGTACCCACGGCTCGGCGCCGCGGCGTCACCCGCCGCCTCGACGACGCTCTCCGTCGTCGCAGTCCTTCCGGCGACCACCGCTGTAGCTCTGCTCGCCGCCGCGGCGCTCGTGCCGTCCTCGGCCGTCGACGGCCTCGACCTCCTCGTCGTGACGACGGTCGCGGGGCTCCTCGTCGCCGCTGCTGGGCTTGTCGTCGTGCACATGCGCCATCCGGCGCGGGTGCCAGCCGCCCGCATCGCCGCCCTGTGCACCGCCCTGGCGGTCCTCATGCTGGGTCTCCTGCCCAGCTCTCCCCCGTGGCGGGCCACGGTCTGGCTCGCCCTCCCCCTCCTGCTCGTCGTCCGTGGAGAGCGCCGCATGGCGAGCCCGTGGCGGACCGCGAGCCGGGGAACCGCGCTCGCCGGGGTGGGTCTCACCGTGGCGCTCGGCAGCGCCGCGAGCGCCGGAGCGGCCGAGTCCTCCCGGACCACCGGCGAGATCATCCTCGCCGCGGGGTTGCTCGGCGCGGCCGTGCTCCTCGTCATGGCTCGTGGGTGGCAGCCACCCAGGACCGCGGATGCGACCAGCCGGGTGCGCGACAGCCTGACCCTGGGCGCGACGGTCCTCGGGGCGACGGGCCTCGGCCTCGGCGTCCAGGCGCTCGTCGACGTGCGATCGATCGGCTGGTTCGTCGCCGCCCTGGCCGTCCTGCTGCCAGTCGCCGCGCTGTCCGTGACGTCCCTGCGCGCGCCGTCCACCACGGCGCCGCACGGCGGCACACCGCTCGAGGGGTCCGCGCCGCGTCCTGTCCTGCTGCTCGCGGCCGTCCTGACATCCGCACCTGCGCTCTTCGTCGGTGGTGTCGAACCATCAGTCCCCGCGATCACCACCGACGTCCCCGACGGGGTCGTCGCGCTGGCCACCGTCGTCGCCGCCCTGTCTCTCCTCACCACGGTGGCTCTGAGCGTCGGACGGTCCCGGGCGACGCCGCTGCGCGCTTGCGCAGCGGGCCTCGTGCCGGTGCTCGTCGTCGTGTGCGTCCTGTCGCTGCGTCCGCTCGACGATGGTGAGCGCGTGCTCTGGGCGCTCATGTGCGTCAGCGCCGTGGCGCTGCTCCCTGCCGCTGCGGCGCTGCTCCCGGTCCCGCAGACGGCCCGCCGAGCGATGGAGCTGAGCGCCGTCGGCCTCGGGCTGCTCGCCACCGTCGTCGTCGCCGCGACGAGCCCCCCGCAGGCGCTCATCGCCGCGCTCCTCGTCCAGGCCGCGGGCGCACTCGCATGGGCCCTCACGCCGCAGCGCCACGCGGCCGGGTGGTTCGCGCTAGGTCTCGCGGTCGCCGGGTCATGGGTCGCGCTCGCCGAGCGCCAGGTCTCCCATCCCGAGGCGTACACGGCGCCCGGCGCGACGGTCCTCGTCCTCGTCGGGCTGTACGGCCTCGCCCGACGACGGACCACCACCCCCCGCGCCCTGCTCGGTGGCGTCGGAGCACTTCTGCTGCCGACGACGCTCATGGCGCCCGTGGCGGCCGGATGGCGGGCACCGGCACTCGCCGCTGCTGTCCTCGTCCTCGTCGCGAGCGCCGTGATCGTGGACCGCTCCGACCGCGGCACGCGCCCTGCGGTCTGGGCACCGACCGCGAGCGGCCTCGCGCTCCTGGCCCTCGGCGCCGCGGCGATCGGCGTCGGCGGTCGCGCCGTCGTCCTTGCGGCCACCGGGGATGCGTCGGCCCTGCTGTGGGTAGCGATCGCGACGTCGCTCGTCGCGACGTCCTGCCTCGTCCTCGGCCGCGCGTGGGCCTGGCAGCCGCTGCGCGGGCCGCGCGTCTGGGGCCCCACGCTCGTCACGACCGTGCTCACGGTGCCCCTCGTGGCACTCCTCATCGAGGACGACGTCACCGGTGCGGGCGGCTGGGCCGTGCTGGTCGCGGCGCTGTGGGGCGCCGCTGCGGTGCTCGGAACCCCTCCCGGGCTCCCTCCGGTGGCGTCCCGCACCGAGTTCCTGCGGCGCGCCACCCCGCCGCTCGTCGGAGCCGAGCTCACCGCGTTCAGCCTGGCGGGCACAAGCGCGCCGACGGATCTCCTTTTCGTTGTCGCTGGCGGGCTCGTCGCCTACGTCACCGTGCGGTTCACCCAGGTCGAGCCGCAGGTCCCCACATGGCGGAGCCTCGCCTACGGGGTCCTCGCCACGCTCGTGCCGATCACGCTCGCCCTGCTTGCCGAGCCCACGGGCTGGCGCATCGCGCTCGGCACGACGCTCGCCGCTGGATGGGTGCTCGCCGGCGTCCGGTTCGGGTGGCAGGCACCGGTCGCGCTCGGCGGGGCCGCGCTCGCCGTGCAGGTCGTCGCGCTCGCAGGACCACCGGCGCTCGCTGCGCTCGCCGGCGTTCCCGGATGGCTGGTGCTTGCCCTCGTGGGCGGTGTCCTGCTCCTCCTCGGTCTCACCTACGAACGGCAGATCCGGACCGCCAGGGCCAGCGCGCGGTGGTACTCCCAGCTGCGCTGACGCCGGCGTCAGCCCCGGAGCGCCTCGAGGAAGGCGCCAGCGTCGCTCGCGGCCTCGAACAAGGGACCGACGTGCTCGACGGTGCCGCGCCACGGGTCCATCATCGGCACGCGCTGCAGGGACGGCGCCCCCGGGATGTCGAAGATCACCGAGTCCCAGCTCGCTGCGGAGACGTTCGCGCCGAAGCGAGCCATCGCCTCGCCGCGGAAGTACGCACGCGTGTCGGTGGGCGGATGAGCCACGGCTCGCCCCACCTCGTCGTCCGTCGTCAGCCGCTCCACGGCACCCGCCGCGACGAGGCGGTGGTACACCCCCCGCTCGGGCCGCACGTCCGACCACTGGAGGTCCATCGCCGCCAGTCGCGGATGGTCCCAGGCGAGCCCGTCTCGGGTGCGCAACCCGTCGAGGAGCCGCAGCTTGGCCACCCACTCGACGTCCCGGGCGCACGACCCCGGGTCTGTCGCGAGGCGGTCGAGGACCGAGCGCCAACGGTCCACGACCACCCGCGTGTCGTCGTCCCAGCCCGTCACGTCGAGCGCCCGGACCACGGCCGCAAGGTAGGCATGCTGAACCTCGAGCGCGGACAGCGACCTGCCGTCCACGAGCGCGAGCCGGCCGGTGAGCGCACGGTCACGGCTCACCTGTGCCACGGCAGCCACAGGATCGGCCAGGCGCAGGGATGCGAGCTCAGCCCGCAGGCCGGGGACGTCGCCCAGGTGCTCGAGTGCCCACAGCACGAGCGAGGTCGTGCCGAGCTTGAGGAACGTCGCTGTCTCGAAGAGGTTCGCGTCCCCGATGATGAGGTGCAGCCGACGCCACCGGGCGCGGTCCGCGTGCGGCTCGTCGCGGGTGTTGATGATCGGCCGCCGCAGGGTCGTCTCGAGCCCGACCTCCGCCTCCATGAAGTCCGCACGCTGCGACAGCTGGAACCCGGGCTCCTGGCCGGTCGCGCCGAGCCCGACCCGACCCGACCCCGTGAAGACGGTGCGG
The DNA here is from genome assembly GCF_059621145.1 of Sanguibacter sp. Z41_6. Taxonomy (NCBI): domain Bacteria; kingdom Bacillati; phylum Actinomycetota; class Actinomycetes; order Micrococcales; family Sanguibacteraceae; genus Sanguibacter; species Sanguibacter sp. Z41_6. Next base: position 85,293 of record NZ_JCAQIF010000006.1, read on the forward strand.
GTGACGAGGAACGACGTGAGGAGCTCGATGATCACGTCGAAGGGCAGGTCGCGCTCGACGAGGAAGTTCTCGTGCGTCCCGTAGCTCGCGCCCTTGCCGTCGGTGTTGTTCTTGTACAGCTGGATGTCGACACCCATCGACCGCGCCACCTCGCGGGACGCAGCGAGCATGATGCGCTCGCCGGCGACGTCCCACCGCACGGCGTCCAGCGGGTTCGTCACCTCCGGCGAGGAGTACTCGGGGTGCGCGTGGTCGACGTAGAACCGCGCACCGTTGGTGAGGATCGCGTTGGCGGCGCTCGGGTCGTCGTACACCTCGGCCGTGGAGCGTGCGACGTCCTCGAACGGACCGCCGGCCTCGGCCTGCTGGTCCCCGACCGCCGGTCCGGGCGCGGCCGGACGCGTGGGGTCGTCGGTGAGCATCGACGGGTGGGCCGACGCGCGCTGGACGTGAAATCCCCGGGCGTCGAGCAGCGGGTCCTCGTCGTCGTAGTCCCAGCGGGCGCGGCCCCGGGCGCTCGAGCTGATCGCCCGGTACGCGGTGACGACCTGGCTCGACATGAGCATCGGGTTGGCCATCGGGTTCCCCCGCTGCAGGACGCCGTACTCGGTCTCGATCCCCATCACACGTCGCACAGTCACCCGGCTACCCTAGCCGCGCCCTCCGATCCTGGCTGCGCGCCGGCCGGGGCGGTGCGCGTCCGTCAGCCGACGGCCTAGAGGTACTGCCCGGTGTTCGTCACCGTGTCGATCGTCCGGGCGCCCGCGGACTTCCCCCGACCGTTCTTGTCCTGGACGATCGTCCGGATGAAGACGATCCGCTCGCCCTTCTTCCCCGAGATCCGGGCCCAGTCGTCGGGGTTCGTCGTGTTGGGCAGGTCCTCGTTCTCCTTGAACTCGTCCACGCACGCGGTGATGAGGTGCTCCACCCGGATCCCGCGCTGCCCGGACGCCAGGAAGTCCTTGATCGCCGTCTTCTTCGCCCGGTCGACGATGTTCTGGATCATGGCGCCGGAGTTGAAGTCCTTGAAGTACAGGATCTCCTTGTCCCCCGAGGCGTAGGTGACCTCGAGGAACTCGTTCTCCTCCGCGTCGGAGTACATGCGCTCGACCACCCGCTGCACCATGGCCGCGATGGCGGCCCCGGGGTCGCCCCCGTGCTCCGCGAGGTCGTCCTCGTGGATCGGGAGGTCCGCCGTGAGGTACTTGCCGAAGATCTCCCGCGCACCCTCCGCGTCCGGCCGTTCGATCTTGATCTTCACGTCGAGCCGCCCCGGACGCAGGATCGCGGGGTCGATCATGTCCTCGCGGTTGGACGCACCGATGACGATGACGTTGTCGAGGCGCTCGACACCGTCGATCTCGCTGAGCAGCTGGGGGACGATCGTCGTCTCGACGTCCGACGACAGCCCTGTCCCGCGCGTGCGGAACAGGGACTCCATCTCGTCGAAGAACACGACCACGGGGCTTCCTTGCGAGGCCTTCTCCCGGGCACGGGCGAAGATGAGCCGGATGTGCCGCTCGGTCTCCCCCACGTACTTGTTGAGCAGCTCGGGGCCCTTGACGTTGAGGAAGTAGCTCTTCGCCTGCGACGACGTCTCGGGCGAGCGCCCGTCCTGCGCGGCCGCGGTGGCGGCCCGGCGCTCCACGGCCGCTGCGAGCGACCGTGCGACGGCCTTGGCGATGAGCGTCTTGCCGCACCCGGGCGGGCCGTAGAGCAGGATCCCCTTCGGAGGACGCAACCCGTGCTCCCGAAAGAGCTCGGGGTGGTTGAAGGGCAGCTCGACGGCATCCCGGATGAGCTCGATCTGCGGGCCGAGCCCTCCGATGTCCTCGTAGTCGATGTCCGGCACCTCTTCGAGGACGAGGTCCTGGACCTCCGCCGTCGGGATCCGCTCGAACACGAAGCCCGAGCGGGTGTCTGCGGTGAGGGCGTCCCCGACGCGCAGGGGCCCGTCGGCGAGCGGCCCGGCGAGCCGCACGACGCGCTCGTCGTCGGACCGACCGACGACGAGCGCGCGCCCGTCGTCGAGGAGCTCCTTGACGGTGACGAGCTCGCCCACCGCCTCGAAACCGCCCGCGCTGACGACGGTCAGGGCCTCGTTGAGCTTGATCTCCTGACCGGGCCGCAGCGCACCGAGGTCGAGCGACGGGCTCGCACCGACGTGCATCTTGCGGCCCGCGGACATGATGTCGACGGTGCCGTCCTCGTGGGCGGCGAGGAACACGGCGTACGTCCCGGGGGGCTTGGCAAGCTCCTCGATCTGGCTCTGCAGCTCGAGGATCTTCCCGCGCGCCTCGACGAGCACCTGCGCGAGGCGTTCGTTCTGCGCAGAGAGCGCGGCGAGCCTGCGTGCCTGCTCGTCGCTGCCGCGTCCCGGCCCGGATGACGTGTCGCTCATGTCGCTGCCCCTGTCCCTTGCCCGAGTACCGACCTTGTCACAGATCGGACGTCGTCGCCCCACCCTCCGTCGACGCGTCCGTCGGTGGCGTGTCCTCGTGCTGCCCCTCCCCGGGGGCGCGGATCGGCGCCGTGACGGGCTTCTCCTCGCCGACCGGGGGCGCCTGACCGACGTCGCGGCGCACCCGGCGCACCTTCTTGTCCGACACGGCGCGCTCGCCGAGCTCCTCGGCGCTCCACTCGGCGTCCACCGGGTAGGCGCCCTTCGACGGCCGGCGGCGGCGGACGGGAGCGTCCGTGCCGACGGCCATCCGACGCGCGGTGAGCAGGAACCCGGTGTGTCCGACCATGCGGTGCTGGGGCCGGACGGCCAGACCCTCGAGGTGCCAGCCGCGGACCATCGTCTCGAAGGCCTCCGGCTCGGTGAACCGCCCGTCGTCACGCAGGTCCTCGGCGAGCCGGGACAGCTGCGTCGTCGTCGCCACGTAGCAGACGAGCACCCCGCCGGGGGCGAGCGCGTCGGCGACGGCCTCGAGGTTCTCCCACGGGGCGAGCATGTCGAGCACGACCCGGTCGATGGTCCCGGGCTCCGCGACGGTCGGCAGGACGTCCGAGAGGTCGCCGATCGACAGGTGCCAGGCGGGGTGCTCCCCACCGAAGAACTGCTCGACGTTGCCGCGAGCGATCGCGGCGAAGTCCTCCCGGCGCTCGATCGAGTGCAGCATCCCCTCGTCGCCGACGGCACGCAGGAGGGACATGGTCAGGGCGCCCGAGCCCACACCGGCCTCGATGACCCTGGCGCCCGGGTAGATGTCCGCCATCGCGACGATCTGCCCGGCGTCCTTGGGGTACACGACGGCCGCGCCCCGCGGCATGGAGAGCGTGTAGTCGCTGAGCAGGGGCCGCAGCGCCAGGTAGTCGATGCCGGAGGTGGTGGTCACCACGGAACCCTCGGGGCGACCGATGATCTCGTCGTGCGCGAAGTAGCCGCGGTGCGTGTGGAAGGCCGCGCCCGCGCTCAGCGTGATGGTGTGCAGCCGCCCACGCGGGTCGGTGAGCTGGACGCGATCTCCCGACCGGAAGACGCCCCGTCGTGCCCGTGCTCCCGTCGGACCGGACTGGTCGTCCGTGTCGGACCGGTGGAGGTCGGGGACGTCGGGCGGGAGCTCGCTGAGTTGGTCGGTCACAGCGGTTCAGTCTACGTGCACCGCACGCGCGACGTCGGACACCCGCAGCAGGCCCACGACCGCGCCTGACGACACGACCGGGCACACGGAGGTCTGTCGGGCTGCTGCTGACACAGCAGCATGGAGAGCAGGGCCGCGCAGGTCCGCGTCGATCAGGCTGCCCGGCGGGAACGCGGTCGCGAGGGTCTGGACGGGTGTGGATCTGGCAGTGGTCGTCAGCACCTCGTGCGTCGCCTCGTCGTCGAGGTATCCGACGGGGGCGCCCGCCGCGGTGAGCACGACACGCAGGCCGTCGTCGTGCGCACCTCCGGTCGCGAGGAGCACGTCCCGCACCTCCTCGACCGTCGCCGCGGAGTCGACGACGGCCACGGGGCGCGCGAGCCGCACGGGGTCGAGCGCATCGAGGCGCTCGCGACGCCGGCCGACCTCGAGCGCCTGCGTGGCGGCGACCCACATGAACACCCCCACGCACGACGCCCAGACGACGAGGAGGAGGTTGACCGGCTCCCCGCGAAGGGCCGGCACAGCGATGACGACCACGACCGCGAGCACACCGAGGATGCGGCCGCTGGTCGCCGCGACCCTCCTCCCGGTGGACCGGGAGCCCGTCGCCGCCCACACCGCGGCCTCGGCGACCTGACCGCCGTCGAGCGGCAGCCCCGGCAGGAGGTTGGCGGCGGCAACAGCCGCGTTCGCGTACGTGCTGAGGTAGAGCAGGAGCGCCGGGACGGTGTCCTCGACCTGCGCCCGGTAGGCGAGCCACGACCCGGCTGCGAGCGCGATGTTCGCCGCTGGACCGGCCAGTGCGACGAGCGCACTCGTCGCCGGGCTGGTCCGCTCCCCCGCGAGCCGCGTGTGCCCGCCCCAGAACGTGAGCGAGAGCTCGGTCACCGCGAGCCCGCGTGCACGGGCCACGAGCGCGTGCGAGAGCTCGTGGAGGAATACGGAGAGCAGAAGGACGAGGACGACGAGGAACGCGCCGAGCAGCGCCCTGTCCGCGAGCGCCGGCGCGAGGACGCGGACGGTGGGCACGAACGCGAGGGTGAGGAACGCCACCATGACGAGCACGGACGGCTGGACGACGACGGGAGCGCCGACGACCCGTGCGATCACCCAGCCCCGGCGCCCGTCCACAGCCGTCACCCTACGCGGCGGACCATGTCGGACGCTCGCTCTAGGCTCGTCCCATGCCCACGACGAACCTGCCTCCCTTGCCGCCCACCGACGAGGCTCCCCTCGTCGGTGACGCGTCCGTCGCGGTCGCGTCGACCCCCCTCGGGGCGGGCGCCGTCGGGGACGGCACCGCGTCTCCGGAGGCGTCCCGCGTTCCGCGCGTCCCCGCACTGTCCCCGTCGCGCGCGAACGACTTCACGCGGTGCCCGCTGCTGTTCCGCCTCCGCGTCGTGGACAAGCTCCCGGAGCCACCGAGCAGCGCTGCCGTGCGCGGGACCCTCGTCCACTCCGTGCTGGAGCGGCTCTACGACCAGCCGCTCGGGGAGCGCAGCGTCGCGCACGCGCACGACCTGCTCCCGCAGGAGTGGGGTCGACTCACCGAGGCGAACCCGGAGTATGCGGCGCTGTTCACGTCGAGCGAGGAGACGGACGCGTGGCTCGCGGGCGCCGGGCATCTCGTCCGGACGTACTTCACGCTGGAGAACCCGGACCGGCTCGAGCCGCACGCCCGGGAGATGTTCGTCCAGTCCCAGCTCGACGGCGGACCGCTCCTGCGCGGGATCGTCGACCGCCTCGACGTAGCGCCTGACGGGGCCGTGCGGGTCGTCGACTACAAGACGGGAAAGTCTCCCCGCCGCGGGTACGAGGCGTCCGCGGAGTTCCAGATGCGCTTCTACGGTCTCGTCGTGTGGCGTGAGCGGGGCACCATCCCTGCGATGCTCCAGCTCGTGTACCTCGGTGACGGCAAGGTCCTGCGCAACGTGCCGACGGAGAGCGACCTGCTCGAGACCGAGGGCCGCATCCGGAGCATCTGGTCCGGCATCGAGGAGGCGGCGCGCAGCGGCGTGTGGTCGACCCGGCGCACGCCGCTGTGCGGATGGTGCGCGCACCAGAGCGTGTGCCCGGAGTTCGGCGGCACGCCGCCCGAGGTCGACCACGACGCGGTGGAGCGAGCGCTCGGCGTCCGGCCCGGAGACCACGCGCCCGGCGCGGGCCTGTCGCTCCCGATCACCCCCGTGCTGCGACGAGGTCGATGACCTCTCCGCTCATGACGCGCTGGACGAGCTCGGGAGTCATCTGGTCCAGGGACGTGAGGCGGGTGAGCCGCGGGTGCTCCTCGAGCGGCACCATGACCTCGATGCCCACCGGCACGCCGCCGCAGGCGAGCGCCGAGCCGATCCCCGAGGGTGAGTCCTCGACGACGAGGCAGTCCTCGATCGGCACCCCGAGCAGCCGTGCTGCGGTGAGGTACGGCTCGGGGTGCGGCTTGCCGTGGGTCACCTCGTCGCCCGTGACGACCGCACCGAACACGCCCTCCGGGCCACGCGCGACGACGGCGTCGGCCAACGACCGGAACGACGCGGTCACCAGCGCGCACGGGACGCCCGCATCCCGCAGCCGCTCGAGGACGGCGACGGCGCCCGGCTGCCACGGCACCTCGGCCGAGACCGCCACGGTCACCCGGGAGATGAGGAACTCGATGACCTCCGGCACCGACAGCGGCACGCCGAGCGAGCGGAACACCTCGGCCGAGGCAGGCAGCGGGCTGCCGACGAGCGCCAGCCCCTGCTCGTGCGTCCACGGCAGACCGTAGGAGCTCATGAGCTCGATCTCGGCTGCGATCCAGTACTGCTCGGAGTCGATGAGAGTGCCGTCCATGTCCCACAGGACCGCTGCCGGGAGCGCTCCGTCGGTGGGCGCGGACGAGCTGTTGTGACGCGCGGTCGTGGCTTCAGAACGGGTGGACACGGTGAGCCCCTTGACTGTCGATGAACGAGGTCGTGCAACCTCTGACCCTAACCGGCCCTCCACGCCCGCCCCGGGTCCGTGAGACTCTTCCACGATGCACCCCCCACGCACGGCCATCACGACCGTCGCGGTGTCGTTCGCTCTCGCGACGGGCCTCGCCGCGTGCGCACCCGACGACGCTCCCGCCGTCGCACCTGCCGCTGAGCTCCCGACCGTGGAGCTCTCGACCGGCGAGACCGTCGTGATCCCTCCCGGCGCCCCGCTCCCGACAGCGGTCGTCGAGGATGTCAGGGCCCAGCTCGGCGCGAAGCTGGTCGTTCTCGAGTCATTGGAGTTCCTGCCGGACGGCGGTCTGACGGACGAACAGCGCGTCGTGTCGCAGGAGGCCCAGACCATGGCGAAGGAGCTGGCACGTGCCCTCGGCACCGCTTCCGGCACGACCGTCTTCGTGCTCTACCCGCAGTACCTGTCGATGAACGGCGTGACCTACGCGCTCGCGTGGAGCGCGACCTACTTCGAGATCGTCGGCGTCCACGACGCCTCCTCCAAGGACGAGGTCGCCGGCATCGTCACGGCATGGGTCGAGTCCCAGGCCGATCCGTCCGCGTTCGAGATCATCGTCCCCTGATATCCGCGCGGGCAGGCTCGACGTGGGTCGCCGAAGGTCCGAGGGGACCGTCTCCGGCGCTAGGCCAGCCAGTCCCGCGTGCCGAAGCTCTGGACGGAGAGTGCGGCGACCTTCGCCGCCCGGTCGAGCGCGCGGACGAACCCTGCGGGGCTGAGCCCTCCTGCGGCGATCTCGTGGGCGAGGGCGCCATGGAAGAAGTCACCGGCACCGAGCGTGTCGACAACGTCGACGCGTGGTGGCTCGACGTCACCGACGGTGCCGTCGACCGCGTAGGTGAGGGGCCGGCCCCCTCGGGTCACCGCCGCGTACCGGACCCCCCGCCCGCGCAGGTACTCGAGCACCGCGCCGGGTGTGTGCTCCACGCCCGGTGGGCAGAAGTCGGCCGAGACGACGGCGACGTCGACCCACGGGAGCAGCCGGTCCGTGTGCGCCTTGACGCTCCCTCCGTCGAGGATCACCGGGACACCGAGTGCTCGGGCGCTCGTCATCATCGGCAGGGCGAGATCAGCGTGGTACTGGTCGACCAGCACGGCCGAGAGTCCTGAGACGTCCACGACCGGGGCGTCGCCGTCCCGCCAGTCGTACGTGCGCGAGGCGTCGCCCGCGGAGATCACGGCCCTGTCCCCTGACCGCTCGGTGACGAGGATGGACGCGACGACGGGCGGTCCCACCTCGTCCGAGTGGTTGCTGATCTCGACCCCGCACGCGCGCAGGTCGGCAGTGATCCCGTTGGACAGGGGGTGGTCCGGGATCCGGGTGACGAGGACGGCTTCGCTCCCGCAGTGCACGCCGGCTACCGCGGCGTTCGCCGCCGGTCCGCCCGCGGCGACGGTGAGCCTGCGCGCCTGGACCTTCTCGTCAGACGCGGGGACATCGAGGACCAGCTGGACGACGTCGAGCGTGCACAGGCCGACGAACGCGATGCGGTGTGCCATGGGTCTCTTTCCGGAGGGTTCGAGTGCATCCTGCCAGGTCCCGAGCACAACGAACGTCCGCGGCTCACGCCCCCGTGCCTGAGCAGGCCGCGGGCAGCGCCGCCGGATGTCTGCCGTCGCTCTAGGCTGAGGGGATGAACGTCCCTGCGTCTGATCCCCGGCCCGACCACGACCGGTCCACCTCCGACCAGCCCGGCTCCGGTGAGCCGCACGTCCCCACGACCGAGGCGACGGCCTCGGTGCACGCCACGGACGGGTCCGACGCCATCGTCCTCGCCGCCTTCGAGGGGTGGAACGACGCCGGGAGCGCCGCGACGTCTGCCCTGCTGCACCTCGCGGACATCTGGGACGCGGCTCGGATCGACGAGCTGGACCCCGAGGAGTACCACGACTTCCAGGTGAACCGGCCGATCGTGTCGAGCGGCCCTGACGGGTCGCGAGAGATCACGTGGCCCACGACGACCATCTCGCTCGCGCACGGCTCCACGACCGGGCGCCGCGTGGTGCTCGTGCACGGCATCGAGCCGTCGATGCGGTGGCGGAGCTACTGCGCGGAGATCCTCGGGATCGCGAAGTCCCTCGGCGCGTCCACGGTCGTGACGATCGGGGCCCTCCTCGCGGACGTCCCGCACACCCGACCCATCCCGGTGACCGTCACCTCCGACGACCCTGCCGTGCAGGCGCTCCTCGACGTCGAGCCCAACACCTACGAGGGGCCGACGGGGATCGTCGGTGTGCTGCACAGCGCCGCCCAGGATGCTGGCTTCCACTCGCTGTCGGTCTGGGCCGCGGTCCCCCACTACGTGGCGCACCCGCCGTCACCCAAGGCGACGGTCGCCATCCTCACGCGGTTGGAGACGTTCCTGGGCGAGAGCATCACGCTCGGGGACCTCCCGGAGGATGCGGAGGCGTGGCAGCACGGTGTCGACGAGCTCGCGGCCGAGGACACCGAGATCGCCGAGTACGTCCAGCAGCTCGAGGAGGCCAAGGACACCGTCGAGCTCCCTGAGGCGAGCGGCGAGGCCATAGCCCGGGAGTTCGAGCAGTACCTGCGCCGTCGCGACAAGGGGTCCTGAGACTCGCTCCCTCTAGAGGCGGACGCCGAGCAGGGAGTTCACCGCACGTGAGATGACTCCGGGGGCGCCCTCGACGACCGGTTCTCCGCCGACCAGGGACCGGGCCGCCCAGGCGTCCACGGCCGCGAGCGCTGCTGGCGCGTCCAGGTCCGCTGCGACGGCATCGCGGATCGCAGCGAGCGTCGGGTCGGGGTCCGGTCCGCCGTTGCCCGAGACCGATGCGCGCCACGTCTCGAACCGCGCCTGGGCGGTCGCGAGGTCGGCGTCCGTCCATTCCCAGTCGCTGCGGTAGTGGTGGGCGAGCAGCGCGAGGCGGATGACCATGGGTTCGACGCCCTCGTCGCGCAGGCGGGAGACGAACACGAGGTTGCCCCGCGACTTGCTCATCTTCTCGCCCTCGTACGCCACGAGTCCGGCGTGCACGTGCGTGCGTGCGCCCGCAGTGGTCGGGTCGGTCTCGGCGCCCGCGAGGAGGCGGGCGTGCGACGTCCCCATCTCGTGGTGCGGGAACAGCAGGTCCGCACCGCCGCCCTGCACGTCGAACGACGAACCGAGGGCACCGCGGGCGATCACAGCACACTCGATGTGCCATCCGGGACGCCCCGGACCGAGCACTCCCCCGTCCCAGGCGGGCTCGCCCGGTCGCTCCCGCCGCCACAGCAGCGGGTCGAGGCGGTGACGCTTGCCCGGGCGGTCGGGGTCCCCGCCGCGCTCCGCGAAGAGACGGTCCATCGTGGCGGCGTCGTAGCGGGACACCCGCCCGAACGCCGGATCGACGCTGAGGTCGGCATAGACGTCGCCCAGCCCGGGCGCGTCTCCCCCGGCACCCGGCTCGAGCGGCACCCGGTAGGCGGCGCCGGCCTCGAGGAGCGCCGCGACGGTCTCGGCGACGGCAGGGATCGTCTCCACCGCACCGAGGTAGACGTCGGGGGGCACGACCCCGAGGGCCGTCATGTCTTGTGCGAACAGCGCGGTCTGGTCGACGGCGAGCTGGCGCCAGTCGACCCCCGTCGCCGTCGCCCGCTCGAGGAGCGGGTCGTCGACATCGGTGACGTTCGATGCGTAGGTCACGGTGCGGCCCGAGTCGCGCCAGGCGCGCACGAGCAGGTCGAACGCGACGTACGTGGCCGCGTGCCCGATGTGCGTGGCGTCGTACGGCGTGACGCCGCAGACGTACAGGGTGGCGGTCTCGCCCGGCGCGGCGACGACGAGGCTCCCGGTGGAGCTGTCGTGGACGCGGACGTCCTCTCCACGTCCGGGGAGTTCAGGGATCTGTGGGGCGGGCCAGGTGAGCACCGACCAAGACTAGCCGCGAATGTCGGCCGCCCTGCCCTCCCATCAGGCCTGTGGCAGCCTCATGCGCCACCCGTGGGACTGAGCACCCCGACAGCGAGGAGCACCACGACGACGAGGGCAAGCCCGAGGCGGTACTTGACGAACGGCGCGTAGCTGAACGTCGAGACGATCTTGAGGAACGCGATGATGACGAGGTAACCGACGACGAACGCGACGAGGGTCGCGAGGAACGTCACACCGCCGCCGGGGGTCCCCGCCGCTCCGCTCTCGCCCGCCGAGCTCACGAGCTTGTAGAACCCCGAACCGAGCACTGCCGGGATCGCGAGGAGGAACGAGTAGCGTGCCGCCGCCTCTCGCGTGTACCCCATGAGCAGACCCGCCGTGATCGTGCCTCCGGAGCGTGACACCCCGGGGATGAGGGCCATCGCCTGAGCGAACCCGAAGTACAGGGCGTGCTTGGCGGTGAGGCCCTCGAGCGGGGTGCGCTTCGCGCCGACCTTGTCCGCCCAGCCGAGGATGAGCGCGAAGGCCGCGAGCATGAACGCGATGAGGTAGAGGTTGCGGAACGTGTTGTCGATCGCGTCCTCGAGCAGCAGTCCGAGGACGACGATGGGAATGCTCCCCAGACCGATGTACCAGCCCATCTGGGCGTCGTGGTCGCCGGCGCCCGTCCTCTCCCGCCACCCGGTGCCGTTGTCCCCGCGCACCGCCCGCCACCACGCGGAACAGATCCGGGCGATGTCACGACGGAAGTACAGCAGCACCGCGGTCTCGGTGCCGATCTGCGTGATCGCTGTGAATGCGGCACCCGGGTCGTCGATCCCGAGGAGCTCGGCGACGATCCGCAGGTGGGCGCTGGAGGAGACGGGGAGGAACTCCGTCAGACCCTGGACCAGGCCGAGGAGGATGGCTTCGAAGGCATTCACGGTGGGACACGTTACCGGCACCCGGGCACCGGCTACGAAGGACGCCCGTCAGTCGTCGTCGCTGGCGTCGATCTCGTCGAGCGGCACGATCTCGTCGTCCTCGTCGTCCTCGTCGCCCTGCTCGTCGTCGTCATCATCGTCGTCGTCGAGGAAGAACGGCGTGGCTTCTCCGTGGACCTGAGCGAGCGCCCCGTCGTACACGTCGAACGCGTCGGCGAGCACGTCGTACGCGTCGTCGATGGCGGGATCATCCTCGCCCCGACGGCCCACGATCGCCGAGTAGTGAGCCTCCAGGGCAGCGACGAATCGGTCGAGAGCGGCGCGGGGGTCGACGGTCATACCCTGACCGTAGCGCTCCCACGCCCCCGCCTCCACGTGGGGTGAGGCCGTACCGGGAGAGATACCGCGTATCGGCGCCCAGCCCGCCTGCATCCTGTCCTGGTATGTTCGACGGCACGCCAGCCGGAACCCGCCGGCCCGGTGTGCAGGAACTCGTCGAAGGTGGTGCACGATGGTCGGTATCCCCGCCGCACGTTCCGGCCACGGGGGCCAGTGGGCCGCCCAGGGCCGGCAGTACGAGTACCGCGTCGTGACGATCCCGCGCGACGCCTCCCGCTCGCAGACCCGCCAGCTCCTCACCGAGGAGGCCGAGTACGGCCGGTGGGAGCTCGCGCGCTCGGCGCTCTACGTCGGGGGCGAGCGCCGGGTGTGGTTGCGCCGCAAGATCATCCGGGTCCACAGCACGCTGTGACGCCCGGCGGCAGCCTTCCGCGCGGCGGGCTGGCCGCTCAGCAGTCGCGCAGCAGCCGGTCCAGCACCCGCACCCCGAACTGCAGCGCGTCGACCGGCACCCGCTCGTCGACGCCGTGGAACATCCCGGGGAAGTCCATGTCCGCCGGCAGGCGGAGCGGGGCGAACCCGTACCCGACGATCCCGAGCCGGGCGAGCGACTTGTTGTCCGTCCCGGCTGACAACGCGTAGGGCAGCACGGTGGCGCCCTCGTCCTCCGCGAGCACGGACGCGACCATGGCGTCGACGAGGTGCCCGTGGAACGGTGCTTCGATCGGGATGTCCTCGTGGATCGGTTCGATGCGGACGTGCGGCCCGGCGAGCTCCCGCAGGGTGTCCATGCCGGTCTCGACGTGCCCGGCGAGGAATCGCGCGTCGATCGACGCCTCGGCGCGGCCCGGGATGACGTTCGCCTTGTAGCCCGCCGAGAGCTGGGTGGGGTTGGAGGTGTTGCGGACGGTCGCGCCGACGAACCGGGCTGCTGGCCCGAGCGCTGCGATGAGCCCGTCGACGAGCGCCGGGTCCTCGGCGTCGTAGGGCAGCCCGGTGAGGTCGGAGACCCCACGCATGAGGGCGTCGACGGTCGGCGTCATGACGTAGGGCCACTCGTGCTGGCCGATGCGGGCGACCGCAGCGGCGAGGTGCGTGACCGCATTGTCCTGGGCGACCTGGGAGCCGTGCCCCGCGCGCCCGTCGGCGACGAGGCGCAGCCAGCCGATGCCCTTCTCGGCGGTCTGCAGGAGGTACGCCCGGTGTCCGTTGATCTCGACGGAGAACCCGCCGACCTCGCTCACCGCCTCCGTCGCGCCCTCGAACAGCTCCGGCCGATGGTCGACGGCGTACCGGGCGCCGTACTCACCGCCGGCCTCCTCGTCCGCGAAGAAGGCGACGACGACGTCGCGCGCGGGACGGCGTCCCTCACGCACCATCTGCCGGACGACCGCGAGGATCATCGCGTCCATGTCCTTCATGTCCACGGCACCGCGCCCCCACAGGAGCCCGTCGATCTCCTCGCCCGCGAAGGGGTCGACCTGCCAGTCGGCGGCCTGCGCCGGGACGACGTCGAGGTGACCGTGCAGGACGAGCGCCGGCCGCGCGGGGTCGAGGCCGGGTATGCGGACGACGACGTTCGCGCGGCCGGGCGCGGACTCGAAGAGCTCGGGCTCGAGGCCCACCTCGTGGAGCAGGTCCATGACGTACTCGGCCGCGGCGCGCTCGCCCGGCCCGGAACCGTCCCCGAAGTTCGACGTGTCGATCCGCAGGAGGTCCTGGCAGATGCGCGCGACCTCGTCCTCCGCCGTGGGGTGTCCGGTGCTGGGGTCGTGGAGGGTGGCCATGGCCGTCAGGCTACCGGTTCCGCCGTGGTCACCAGCCCACGACGACGGAGCAAGGGCTCGATGTCGGGTCCCCTGCCCCGCAGCTGCTCGAAGGCCACCATCGGGTCCATGGAGCCGCCCCGTGCGAGGAGCGTGCGGCGGAACACGTCGCCGTTCTCGCGGCGCAGACCCCCGCGCTCGGCGAACCACCCGACCGTGTCCGCGTCGAGGACCTCGGACCAGATGTAGGAGTAGTAGCCCGCCGAGTAGCCGCCACCGAAGACGTGGTTGAAGTACGTCGTGCGGTACCGCGGCGGGACCGTGGCGAGGTCCAGACCGGCGGCAGCGAGAGCCGACTCCTCGAACGCCTCGACCTCCTCGACGCTCGTCGGGACCTCCTCGGGCGCAAGCTGGTGCCACGCCTGGTCGAGGACCGCGGCGGCGAGGTACTCCGTCGTCGCGAAGCCCTCGTTGAAGAGACGGGACGCATCCATGGTCCGCACCCACTCCTCGGGCAGGGGTTCCCCCGTCTCGTGGTGCACGGCGTACGCCCGCAGGATCTTCTCGTCCCACGCCCACATCTCGTTGACCTGCGAGGGGTACTCGACGAAGTCGCGGGGCACCTCCGTGCCCGAGTGGGACGGGTAGCGGACGGCGGAGAACAGCGCGTGCAGCGCGTGGCCGAACTCGTGGAAGAGGGTGATGACCTCGTCGAACACGAGCAGCGTCGGCTCCCCCGCCGACGGCTTGACGATGTTGAGCGTGTTCATGACGACCGGGCGTCCACCGAGCAGGTCGCTCTGGTCCGCCAAGGTGTTCATCCATGCCCCACCACGCTTGGACTCACGCGTGTAGGGGTCGAGGAGGAAGAGCCCGAGACCTGTGCCGTCGGCGTCGAAGACCTCGAACACCCGGACGTCGGGGTGGTACGCCCGCAGGTCCTCCCGCGGGCGGAACGTGATGCCGTAGAGAGCCGTCGCAGCGCCGAAGACGCCCTGGGTGAGGACCCGGTCGAGCTCGAGGTACGGACGCAGGAGGGTGTCGTCGAGCGCGTACCGCTCCTTGCGCACCCGCTCCGCGTAGTACGCCCAGTCCCATGCCTCGAGCTGCGCCTGCGGCCCGACGTCGGCTGCGAGCGCGTCCTGGAGGATCTGGGCCTCGCGCCGGGCATTCCCCGCCGCGGCGGGAGCGAGCCGGCTGAGCATCGCGGAGACGGCCTCCGTCGTGCGAGCGGTGCCGTCCTCCGCGATGTAGGCCGCGTGGTGGTCGTACCCGAGGAGGCGTGCGTGCTCGGCGCGTGCTCGGGCGAGCTCGAGGACGATCTCCCGGGTGTCGGTGTCGTCGCCGGTCGCGCCCCGCGTCGTCGACGCCCGGTGGACCCGCTCGCGGACCTCGCGGCGGCGCAGGGTCGCGAGCACGGTCTGCTGCGTGGGCAGCTGCATCTCGAGCAGGTACCCCTCGGTGTGCCCGCGGTCGGCTGCAGCCTGCCGAGCGGCAGCCACGACGTCATCTGCCAGGCCCTCGAGGTCGGCAGCGTCCTCGACGAGGACGCTCGCGGAGTTCGCGCCCGCCAGCAGCCTGCGTCCGAACGCTGCCTCGAGGGTCGTCATGCGGGCGTTGAGCGCACGCAGCTGCTCCTGCTGCTCGGCCGGCAGGGCGATCCCGGAGCGTCGGAAGTCCCGGAGGAGGTTCTCGAGCAACCATGCCGTCTCGGGGTCGAGCGTCAGGTGGCCGGCAGCGGCCTCGTCGGCGAGGCGCTGGACACGGGCGTGGAGGCCCGCGTCCATGAAGATCGCGTCGTGGTGCGCCGAGAGCTCGGGGGCCAGCGTCTCCTCGATGTCCTCGAGCTCCGTCGTCGCGTCCGCTCCTGTGACTGTGTAGAGCACCGTGAGCACGCGGTCGAGGAGCTCACCGGAGCGCTCGAGGGCCTCGAGGGTGTTCTCGACGGTAGGCGGCTCGGGATTCGCCACGATGGCCTCGACCTCGCGACGCTCGGCGGCCATGCCCTCGCGGGCGGCAGGCAGGTAGTGCTCGGTGCGGATCGAGGCGAAGTCGGGCAGGCCGTACGGGAGCGACCACGGGGTCGCGAAGGGGGTGCTCATGACTCCATTCATACGGGAGATCGAGCCGGACGTCGATCTCCCCACCTCCCGGCGCACGGCCTGCGAGCCCCACCCCGTGCCGGGCCGACGCAGGGCGCTGTCAGGCCTTGGCGACCGGGAGGTCGGACGGCGGCGCGATATCGTCGTCGCTGTCCCCGACGAGGTCGGCGTCCTCGTCGTCCTCCGGCATCGGTGGGTCCATGTGTCGCAGACGGGAGAAGATCGCCCACGCCACGGCGACGAGCGGGACGGCGATCACGGCTCCGAAGATGCCCGCGACGAGGGTCCCGCCCGCGACGCAGAGCGCGACGACGACGGGGTGCAGGGACACCTGCTTGCCCATGATGAGCGGCTGCAGCACATGCCCCTCGAACTGGCCGATGAGGGCGATGCCGAGCCCGACGACGGCGGCCTTGACGATCCCGTCCGCGGCGAGGGCGACGACCATCGCGATGACCATCGCGATGGGCGCGCCGACGAGCGGGATGAACGCGCCCATGAGCACGAGGACCGCGAGGGGCGCGGCGAGCGGCACGCCGATGATGGACAGGAAGATCCCGGCGAAGGCCGCGTCGGAGACAGCGATGATGAGCGTCCCGCGCGTGTACCCGGAGAACGTGTACCAACCGGCCCCCCCGACGACCTTCCACACGCCCCGACCGCCCTCGGGGAGCTGGTTGAGGAACCACGTCCACATCTGCTCGCCCCGGGCGAGGAAGAACACCGTGCAGAAGATCGCCAGGGCGAGCACGGCGAACACCTCGACGACCGTGCCAGCCTGCTCGAACGCGGTGTCCGCGATGACCCCTGCGTGGTCCTGGACCCACTTCTGCCCCTCGGCGACGAGTCGTTCGACGTCGTCGAGCGTGATGGTGAACGGCAGGGGGCCGTCCTCGAGGAACTTGATGATCTGGTCGGTCCCCGAGGCGAACTCCTCGGACAACGACTTCCACTGTCCGGCGACCGACGCGACCACATACGTGACGAGGGCCCCGACCACAGCGAGCCCCGAGAGCATGGCCAGGGCGGTGGCGAGGCTCCTGGGCATGATCCGGCCGTACAGCCCGACGATGGGACGCAGCACGGCCGTGAGGACGAGCGCGATGAAGACCGCGACGAACAGCAGGTGGAGCTGGGCGGCGGCATAGAAGACGAGGGAGATCGCCGCGACGACGAGGATGAGGCGCCAGGACCACCCGGCGGCTGCCTGCAGCCATCCGGGGACGGTGTCCGTGGGCGCCGCGGGTGCGGGCGGTCGGATCGTCGCGGAGTTCCGCCTCGCGCTGGCGGTCCGCACGCGTTGCGCTGCCATCCGCACTCCCGTCTCCGTGAGATGTGATGTGGCACACCTCGTTCACCTGCGCGAACACTAGTCTGCTGCACGCGAGGGCGCTCGGCCCAGCGGTTGCGACCGGTTCGCGGAGGTCTGGCACCGTTCTGGCCGCGTCGACCTGTGGCGTCGACTGTGCCCGGCCCTGAGGTCCGAGGCGGCGATTCATGCCCCCGGCCGAAACCGTGCTAGATTTTCCGACGCACCCAAGAGGGCGGAAACGCTCCTCGAAGGTCCACCTGTCCGGGTGGCGGAATGGCAGACGCGCTAGCTTGAGGTGCTAGTGCCCTTTATCGGGCGTGGGGGTTCAAGTCCCCCTCCGGACACTCGTTGAGACAGCGAACAGTACAGGCCCCGACTCGCGGAAACGCTGAGTCGGGGCCTGTGCTGTTGCCCGGCCTCCGGCGGAGGGCTGCCCGCATGGCGGGGTCCGCATGCGCTGGCTGGGTGCGGATGACTGGTCCGAGGATTCCCCGCAGCCTCACGATCAGTCCTCGTCGCGATCAGTTCTCGTCGCGATCAGTCCTCGCAGTCCGCCCGGTAGTCGGAGACACGCTCGTCAGCGACCGGCCCCGGGCAGAGGAACTGCTCGTACCGGGTGTCATTGTCCACGTAGCGCTTGAGCCAGGCGATCGAATATGCCGCGAGCGCCGACGTCGGGACGGTGGGGGTCGAGTGGTCGGCCCCCGCGAGCTCGAGGAACGCGCTGTCCGTCTCCTCGTCGAGGCTGTCGTAGAACCGCAGCGAATAGTCCTCGGAGGACGCCACCGGGTCGTTCTGGGCGCTGATGAGAAGCGTCGGGGTCGTCAGCTCGCCCCACGTCTTGTCGAAGCTGAAGCCGGCGAGCGGGATCGCCGCCTGCAGGCTCGGGTCTGCCACGGCTGCCTCGAGCGCTCCTCCCCCGCCCATGGAGTGGCCCATGACGGCACGGCGGTCGTCGTCGACGAGGGTCTCGGCGGGTCCGTCGTCGGAGATGTGCTCGAGGGCGGCGAGGAGCTGCTCGCCGCGGGCGGGAGGTTGGTCATCGAGCGCGAGCGTCTCGATGGTCACGACGACGAACCCGTGCGAGGCGATGCGTGGCCCGAGCCATGCCACGGCGGACTCCGGGGACCGGAAGCCCGGGGAGATGGCGACCGCGCCGAACGTCTCGTCGGTCTCCGCCGGGTAGTAGAGGGTGCCGCCCCCGAAGTCGACCTGCGGCGCGATCTCGGCGGCGAGCACCTCGAAGGGGCCGGTCTCGGCCTCGAGGAGGGCGGCGGTCGGGGTCGGGCCACGCTCGTGGCTCTCCTCGGGGACGACCGGCTCTGTCCCGCACCCCGTGAGGGCGAGCAGCGACAGGGTGACGACTGCGACGAGGCGGCGTCCGATATGTACGGTGGTCACCCTGGCACACTAACGGCTCGCACCGGTACGGGTCACGAGGAGGGCTGCTGGTCGGCGACCGCGGGGGCGCTGGCCCGCTCCTCGAGGATGGCGTCCGTGAGCTGGGGCCACAGGTCCTGGGTCCACGGACCGAAGTCGCGGTCCGTGAGGGCGACGCAGGCGAGCCCGGCGTCGGGGTCCACCCAGAGGAAGGTCCCGGACTGGCCGAAGTGGCCGAACGTCCGGGGTGAGCTCCGCGATCCGGTCCAGTGCGGTGTCTTGCCGTCGCGGATCTCGAACCCCAGGCCCCAGTCGTTGGGGTCCTGGCGTCCGTAGCCGGGGAGGATCCCCACCCGGCCCGGGAACACGACGGTCGTCGCGTCCGTGAGCGTGCTGGGGTGGAGGATCGTGGGGCGTTGCAGCTCGGCGGCGAAGAGGCTGAGGTCGGCGAGCGTGGAGCGCGCGTCCGCGGCGGGCGACCCCGGGCACGACGTCGCGTTCATGCCCAGTGGCGCGAGGACACCTTCGGTGAGATATGCCTCGAAGGCGATGCCGGTGCGCTCCGCGACGAGGTCGGCGAGGACCTCGATGCCGCGGTTGGAGTAGATGCGCCGCTCCCCCGGCTTCGCCCGGACCTTGTCCTCGCTGAAGTCGTACCCCGCGGTGTGAGCGAGAAGGTGGCGGACGGTCGATCCCTCGGGACCGGCCGGGTCGTCGAGCTCGACGGCCCCCTCCTCCACGGCGACGAGCACGGCGTAGGCCGTGAGCAGCTTGGTCACGGACGCGAGCCGGTACTCCCGGTCGGGGTCACCGTGCGTCCCGAGGATCTCTCCGGTTGCGCTGACGACGGCGACGGAGGCGTGGTGGACGGGCCAGGTGGAGACGAGATCGAGGCTGTGCATCCCCCGACCCTAGAACACCGCCGCGGTCAGCCGGCGTGCCGGCCCGGACGCCCCGAGGATTCCTTGGCTGTCGCGTCGACGGTCTCGTCGGGCGTGGTCGGCACGACGTCGCGGGGGCGCCGGGGGGCCGGTGGCTTCGGCAGCTCGATCCCGGACAGCGCCATCTCGACGAGGGCGCGCGCGCTGCGCGGGAGCGGGAGCAGCGGCTTGGGCAGGACGCCGACGTCGAGGCCACGGACGTCGGCGATGGTGTGCGCGGTGCGGATGCCGCCGTACTGACGGACGATGACCGTCAGCGGCGTCAGCTGACGTTGCAGTGCCCGGGCCTGGGTCGTGTCTCCGGCGGCTGCTGCGCGGGCGATCGCCACGCAGATGTCCGGCAGGACGCCAGCGAGGGTGGAGTGCCAGGAGGATGCGCCTGAGAGCAGGATCTGGGCGCCGAGGGCGTCGCCGCTGAAACCCCAGTCGAGCCGCTTGGCGGTGCGCTGGGGCAGGTCGGCGGCGACCTTGGCCATGCGGTCCTTGATGTCGGTGGCATTGACACCGCGGTCCTTGAAGCCGGCCACGCCGGCCAGACGGCCGAGCCTCGCGAGCTCTCCGAGGGAGAAGCGGTGACCGGTGGTGGCGGGATTGTTGTACACCCACAGCGGGATGTCGGATGCGGCGGCGGCGTCCCGGTACAGCCCGAGGATCTCCTCCGGGTGGAGCGGCTCGTAGGCCATCGGCTGGAGGAGTGCGCCGCTCGCGCCTGCCGCGGACGCCTCGGCGAGGTTCGCGACGACCTCCGCGGTGCTCAGGGCGCCGACTCCGACGAGCACGGGGACGCGGCCGTCTGCTACCTCGACGGCGCTGCGGGCGATGCGCTTGCGAGCGGTGCGGGGCATGTAGGCGAAACCGCCTGTGCTGCCGAGCACGCCGATGGAGCTGGCGCCGGAGACGATGGCCTCGTCGACGAGCTGCTCGAACGAGCGGGTCAGCAACCGCCCGTCGTCCCCGCGTGGGGTCAACGGGTAGGCGACGAGGGGACCGATCGAAGGCATCAGTTCAGACTAGTCATATTGGCGGGGTTTGGGTGAGCCGAAACGCGCACGTCAGCGAAAGTCTCGTGAAGATGACGTGACCTGCAGTGATAACGCTGACAGGTGCTCCGCGACGAGGTTCGTGGCCCCGTCGGACCGTTCGATGCGGCCACGCACGACGAGGGCCGCGGAGGTGCGGGCGGTGCGGCGGAACCGTTGCCACAGACCGGGCGAGCAGACCACGTTGAGCAGCCCGGTCTCGTCCTCGATGGACAGGAACGTCACCCCTCGTGCGGTACCGGGACGTTGTCGGTGGGTGACGATGCCGGCGACCGCGACCCTCCTGCCGTGCTCGTGAGTGAAGGCCTGCGACACGAGGAGCACCCCTGCTCGCGCGAGGGTCGGGCGCACGTACTGGGTGGGGAAGGAGTCGACGGTGACTCCCGTGGCCCAGGCGTCGGCGACGGACGTCTCGATGTCGCTCATCCCGGGCAGCGTGGGCGCGTCGACGCCGACCGAGACGCCCGGCAGGGTGTCCGGGCGCTCCTGCGAGAGGGCACCTGCCGCCCACAACGCTTCGCGGCGCTCGACGCCGAGGCACTCGAGGGCACCTGCGGTGGCCAGCGCCTCGAGCTGCACGGTGGTGAGCCGCGTGCGTCGGGCGAGGTCGCGCAGGTCGAGGAACGGACCCCCGGCGGACCGCTCGTCGACGAGCGCCTGCGCCACGTCCTCGCTGATCCCGCGGATCGACTCGAGCCCGAGCCGGACCGCCAGCTGCTGCCCCGCCCGTCGACCTGGAAGGGGGTGGCCCGGTGGTGGTGGGGCCTCGTCGGGCACCCACTCGTCTGGCACCCCCTCGTCCGGCACCCACTCCACGACGGCCCGGACGTCGGAGGTGAGGACGTCGGGGCGCAGCACGGTGACGTTCCGGCGGCGCGCGTCGGCGACGAGTGACTGCGGCGAGTAGAACCCCATGGGTTGGGCGGCGAGGAGCCCGGCGTAGAACGCCGCCGGGTGGTGCACCTTGAGCCACGAGCTGGCGTAGACGAGCAGCGCGAAGGAGTAGGCGTGGGACTCGGGGAAGCCGAAGTCGGCGAACGCCTTGAGCTTGTCGAAGATCTGCTCGCCGACGGCGGCGGTGATCCCGTTGCCGGCCATGCCGGCGAGCAGGCGGGCGTGGAGTGCCTCCATGCGCTCGGCAGAACGCTTGGACCCCATGGCCCGGCGCAGCTGGTCGGCCTCCGCGGGGGTGAACCCGGCGACGTCGATGGCCATCTGCATGAGCTGCTCCTGGAACAGCGGCACGCCGAGCGTCTTGGACAACGACTTCTTGAGCAGCGGGTGCAGGTAGGTCACGGCCTCCCGGCCGCGTGCACGGTTGATGTAGGGGTGCACGGAACCACCCTGGATGGGTCCCGGGCGGATGAGTGCCACCTCGATGACGATGTCGTAGAAGCAGCGGGGCTGCAGGCGCGGGAGGGTGGACATCTGTGCCCGGGACTCGACCTGGAACACCCCGACCGTGTCAGCCGCGCACAGCAGGTCGTAGACGGCGGGGTCGTCCTGCGGCAGCCCGTGGAGCGTGAGCTCGACACCCTCGTGCTCACGGACGAGGTCGAACCCGATGCGCAGGGCGGTGAGCATGCCGAGGCCCAGCAGGTCGAACTTCACGAGCCCCGCGTCGGCACAGTCCTCCTTGTCCCACTGCAGCACGGTGCGCCCCGGCATCCGGGCCCACTCCACGGGGCACACCTCGATGACGGGCCGGTCGCACATGACCATCCCGCCGGAGTGGATACCCAGGTGGCGTGGGAGGCGCAGCATCTGCTCGGCAAGGTCGACGACCTGGTCGGGGATGTCGTCGAGATCACCGGAGCTCTCCGCAGAGGGCTGCCGCCACATCCCCTCGCGGGCGAGGCTGCGGTCCTCCCTCGCGGTCTGCGGGACCGGTGGGGTCGACGCGACGGCCGACCCTGCGGCAGGTGCGTCTGCGGGCGGCGTCGGTTGGGGTGCACGCAAGGATCCCCACCGTTCGATGCGCTTGCTCCAGGCGTCCTGCTGCCCGACGTCGTACCCGAGGGCACGGGCGGCGTCGCGGACCGCGGAGCGTGGCCGGTAGGAGATGACGTTGGCGACCTGCGCGGCGTGGGTGCGCCCGAAGCGCTCGAAGACGTACTGGATGACTTCTTCCCGACGTCGGGACTCGATGTCGACGTCGATGTCGGGGGGGCCGTCGCGCTCGGGGGCGAGGAACCGTTCGAAGAGCAGCCCGTGGTGCACGGCGTCGACGGCGGTGATGCCCAGGGCGTAGCAGACGGCGGAGTTGGCGGCCGAGCCACGGCCCTGGGCGAGGATCTTGTTGACGCGGCAGAACTCGACGAGGTCGTAGACGATGAGGAAGTAGCCGGGGAAGTTCAGCTCCTCGATGACCCGCAGCTCGTGGTCGATCTGTGCGTACGCGCCCGGGACCCGTTCCGCGTCCCGGGTGCCGTAACGATCCGCAGCTCCACGACGGACGAGCTCCCGCAACCAGGTTGCCTCCGTGTGTCCCTCCGGGACGGGGTAGGGCGGGAGGTTCGGCGCGACGAGCTTGAGGTCGAACGCGCACTCCGCACCGAGGGCGGCCGCGGTGGCGACGGCCTGCGGGTGCTGGCGGTGCCGCACGAGCATCTCCTGCGGTGAGCGCAGGTGGGCGGTCGGGGCACCGGGCAACCATCCGTCCATGTCGGCGAGGGACGACCGGGCGCGGACCGCCGCGAGCGTCGCGGCGAGCTCGGCGCTGCGCGGGTGGGCGTAGTGGGCTGCCGTCGTGGCGACGACGTGCAGGTCGCCGGCGGTGTGGGCGAGCTCGACGAGATGGGTGTTGCGCTCGCCGTCGTAAGGGTCGCCGGTGTCGGTGATCTCGACGGCGACGTTGTCGCGACCGAAGAGCGCGACGAGCTGGTCGAGCTCTCTGCGTGCGGCTGCGGGGTCCCACCGAGGACCGGGCCCCAGCGCGTGCCGGACGGCTCCCTTGCGGCAGCCGGTGAGGACGAGCCACTCCCCCGCTGCCTGCTCGCCGAGCTGCTCGAGGGAGTACTGCGCGGCTCCCTTGCGGCCGGTCGCGAGGTGGGCGGTGGCGATCGCGCTCGAGAGGTTGCGGTACCCCTGGGGTCCTCGGGCGAGCACGAGGAGGTGGTGGGCACGGGGGTCGGGCACACCGGTGGGCGCGTCGAGCGCGCCGTCGGTCCGGGGCAGGTGGAGCTCCGCCCCGAAGATGGTCGGCAGTCCCAGCTCCCGGGCGACCTCGGCGAACCGCACGACGCCGTAGAGGCCGTCGTGGTCGGTGATGGCCAGGGCGGACAGGCCGAGCCGGACGGCCTCGGCAGCCATCTCCTCGGGGTGGCTCGCGCCGTCGAGGAAGCTGAATGCGGAGTGCGCGTGCAGCTCGGCATACGCGGGGTGGGGGCCCGAGGTGCGCTCAGTCATAGAGCGCCTCGCAGGTCCAGCGCCCACCGGTGCAGGCAAGCAGGAGGGCGGTGCCGTCGTCGAGCACGGCCTGGAGGTAGACGCGGCGTCGGGGGTCGCCGGTCCACCATCGTTCGGCGAGGGGCCAGGGGCCGGCCCACGCGTCGATCCGGCGGGGACCGTCGGCGGTGACGACGGCGACGGGGTCTGCGCTCATGGAGAGCCGGACGTTGACGCCGACGAGGTGCCCGGCGGCGTCGACGACGTGCACAGGGGTGGGCTCGGGGAGGACGGTCGCGGGTGCGGGCTCGGGGAGCCGACCCGGCCACGGCGGTTCGGCCGGACGCACGGCGGGGTCGGCGTCCCCCCAGGGCACGAGGTGGACACGGTCGGTGAGACCTCGTCCGCCCTGGAGGGTCGCGGAGAGGACGCGGTCGCCGCCGAGGATCCCCTGGACGCGTTCGGTGACGCGGCGGGCCCGCAGGTCGTGCCCGCTGGCGGCGCCCCACAGCCGGCCCTGCTGGGACCCGGCCGGTGCCACCTCCTCGGCGACGATGCCCAGCCGCACGAGGGGTGAGGGCTCGGGGTCGTCCCCGGCGCGGCTTCCGGCTCCGTTGAGCCAGCCCTCGAGCTGCCAACGGACGCGGTCGGTGATGCGCCCTGCGGAGAGCCCACCGAGCGCGCCGTCGTCGGTGCGCCAGGTGCGGACGAGGTCCACCCCGGACTCGGTGCGTGCCGTGATGCGGATGCGCCCGCAGGTGACGGAGCGCTCGAGGATGAGTGCGTAGATCTCTTCCGCGAGCGAGCGTGCGGCGAACGCAGCGATGTCGACGCGCTCGGCCGGCGGGTCGAGCACGCTGACGACCTCGATGTCGGGTTCGGTCCGGCGCCTGGCAGGTGGACGCAGGTCCGCTCCCCGGGCGAGGCGGTGCGCCCAGCGTCCGACGTGACCGAACCGGGTGTGGACGTCTGCCTCGGCGAGCGCAGCGAGGTCACCGAGGGTCCGTAGCCCCAGCCGGGTCCAGAGGTCCACGAGGTCGTGGACCTCCCGGACGGCGGCGGGGGTGGTCGCGGCGTGCAGGAGCGACCCGAGCGGGTGGTCGGCCAGGTAGTCGACGGACGCACCCGGGGGCAGGATCCGGGATGTGCGCGCGGCGAGGACCGCCGCGAGGATGCCGTCGGCCACACCGACCTGGCTCTCGTAGCCGGCGGCCCGCCCGACGGTCTCGACGAGGCGTCCGGCGAGCGCCTCCTCGGAGCCGTGGTACCGGCTGGCCCCGGTCGCAGGGAGCAGCACGAGTCCCGGCCGGGCGATCTCGAGCCCGGCGACGAGGGTCTCGACAGCGAGGGCGACGGGCTCGAACTCGCGGGCGTCGCGTCCGTCGTCGGCCGGGAGCAGCTCCAGGGCGGGGCAGCACTCCTGGGCGGTGCGCAGCCGCATCCCGCGGCGCACCCCCTGGGCTCGGGCGGTGGCGGAGACGGCGGTGGTCCGACGCCCGTCGTGCACCGCGGTGGGGCGGTCGGCGGGGACCCCACCGGTCCGCATCGCGGCCAGCACGGGCCAGTCGGGGACCCACACGACCGCTGTGCGATACGCGGTGTCCGGGGTGTGCGGCGCGCCCGGGGTGGTCGTCACCTCCTGCGTGCTCATCCGACCCTCGCCAGGCCGGGCGCGCGACCCACCGCAGGAGCGGGAGCGTGCTGGGGTGGTACGACGACCGCGTCGCCGACCGGGAAGCAGACGTCGAGCCGTCGTGCGGCGCCCGTGCCCCGCCCCGACCGGCTGACGGTCAGCTGTCGGCTGCGGAGCCGGCCTGATCCCAGGCCGAGGCCGGACCACTGGCTGTGCTCTGTGGTCAGCACCATGTGCGCGCCCTGCCAGGGTGTCGTCGCGAGGATGACACCCGCACGCTCCCGGGCACGGGACGTCAGCCGACGTCGGTCGGTGTCGAGCAGGACGGCGTCTGGTCCCACGACCACGACGTCCATACCGTCGAGGAGCGCGGCGACGACGACGGCCGACTCCACCCCGGGCCGAGGCACGAGGACGAGGCGCTCGAGGACCACGCCCATCTGAGCCGCGGCCACGAGCCCGACGGCGGGTGCGCCCACGACGGCGGCCCACCCGCCGTCATGGGTGACCTCGGCGAGCATCGCGAGCAGCAAGGAGGTGGACCCGGTGACCACGGCGGCGCTCCCCCGCCGCAGTCCTTCGGGAACGAGCGGACGGAGCTGGGCGGGGACGGGCAGCGCCGGACGTTCCGTGCTGGTCAGCCCGACCTCCGGCCCTGCCGCTGCCCCGGTGGACGGGGATGCCGGGGCAGTCACCGGGGTGGAGATGGGCTGCCCACCCACCGCCGGTACCGTCGTCACGATGCTCAGCGTCCGCGCACCGGTGTGCTCCTCCGCGCGACGCAGGGCCTCCCGCGCCCGGGCGGCACGGTCTGCACGGTCGACGGAGACGGTCTGGGCGGACATCATCCCTCTCCTCACGGTCGGCTCGGACGTTCGAACACCTGTTCGAACAAGCGTACGACACCCTGCTGACAGGGAACGTCCGCCCGACGGACATCACCCCATGCGTGCACGCATGGGGCATGGCACCGCATGATGGGGGCATGGATCTCACCAGGCCAGTGCCCCCGGACCCGTACTCCCTCCTGCCGAAGGTCCCGACCTTCGACCTCACGAGCGACGACATCGTCGACGGCGAGCCCCTCGCCGAGCAGTTCGTCGCCGCGGGCGGCAACACGTCCCCGCACCTCGCGTGGTCCGGTTTCCCGGACTCCACCCAGTCGTTCCTCGTCAACATGTTCGACCCCGACGCCCCGACGCCCGCCGGGTGGTGGCACTGGACGGTCGTCGACGTCCCGGTCGACGTCACCGAGCTCCAGCAGGGGGAAGGCGCTAGCGACCTCATGCTCCCGGGCGCCGCGTTCCACGTCCGGCACGACGCCGGAGAGTTCTCCTACCTCGGTTCCGCGCCGCCGAGCGGCGACCGACCGCACCGGTACGTGTTCGCGGTCCACGCCCTCGACGTCGACACCCTCGACGCGGACCCGGAGGACACACCGACGATGGTCGCCTTCAAGGCGGTCTTCCACACGATCGCGCGAGCCACGCTCACCGCGACGTACCAGCAGGGCTGAGGTCGCGTGACCGACGCCTCCACGCTGCACGACGGCGGGGTGCCGCGGATCGGCACCCCGCACTGGGTCCGCGCCGTCGAGCACCCCGAGCTGCTCGGGCCCGCGGTCCACGCCGCGCTCCTGGCGTGGGCCGCAGAGCACACGGGCGTGGCCGAGCAGGTCGTCGTCGCACCCATCGACCCCGAGGTGTCCGACACGGCGGCGATGTCCGCGGCCTACGACATCAGCATGGAGATGTCCGTCAACTGCGTCCTCGTGGCAGGCAAGCGCGACGGCGTCGAGCGCACCGCCGCTGTGGCGGTCCGCGCCTCGACGCGCGCGGACATCAACGGCGCGGTCAAGCGGCTGCTCGACGTGCGCAAGGCCTCGTTCCTGCCGGTGGATCGTGCCGTGGCGGAGTCGGGCATGGAGTACGGCGGGATCACCCCCATCGGCCTCCCCTCCGCGTGGCCCGTGCTGCTGGACGCCGGCGCGTGCGCCGGGTGGATCGTCATCGGGTCCGGGGTGCGACGATCGAAGATCGCGCTGCCCGGGGACCTGCTCGCAACCCTCCCGGGAGTGCGGGTCATCGACGACCTGGCGGTGCCTGTCAAGCCTTGAGTCTCGGCTCCATCACGATCTCGTCGTCACGCTTGCCGCCCCGTGTCGACCGCCGCAGAATCGAGGTATGCCGTCACCGTTGCCGCGCACGGGGGGCCGTGTGCCCTCGGACTTCGAGTCACAGCTCCACCTCTTGGTTCTTGAGGAGAGCTGGTTGCACTGCGTCCCCGGTGTCGTCACCGACCACGGCCCGGGCGATCATGTCCGGGTGCACGGGCCGTGGGACGTCGAGCAGTGCTCCATCCTCCTCACCCGGTGGCTCGACGCGAACCTCGTGCTCCTGCTCGAGAGCACGATCACGTGGACCGAGTGCGGCCACAAGCTCAAGCCGGTGAGCGAGTCGCGGCTCCTGCCGTACGTCGAGGCCCACGAGCTGCTCCAGCACCCGGGCCTCTGGGAATCCACCGGCGAGGCGTGGCGCACCGTCGAGGTCATCCCCAACACCAACCACGCACGGTGCACCGACGACGCCTCGTGGTGGGCAGCCGCCCGGGGCATGGACGACCATCCGCTCGACGGCGGCAACCCGGACTCCCCGCGGACCATGACGCGGGCGGAGGAGCAGCAGGTGCGGGCGGTGCCAGTGTCGGGGGCACCGGCACACGGCAAGGTTCGTTGACGGTCGCGTCACATGTCGTCGTCGGCGATCCGTTGGTCAAGGCCACGCTCCTGCCAGCGTTCGTCCAGCAGCCCAGAGCCGCTGACTGGAACGCCCCGCGCCTGATTCCCCTGGTCGGTCACGACGCGCGGCGTCGTCCGACGGCGTAGCCCGCGGCCGCGCTGAGCAGGAGCCCACCGGTCACGCAGACACCGAGCGCCAGACGGTGCTGCCTGCTGAGGACCACGGTGTCCCCGGGGAACGTCTCCCCGGTCAGCGGCGCGTAGGCGAACCATCCAGAATCCGAGGCACCGATCGAGGCGAACCACACCATGCCGGTCCCGGCGAGGGCGACACCGGGCAGGACGAGGATGACGACAGGACGTGACGCGGGCATGCGCATGGCCAGATCCTTGCACGCCGAAGGGCCGGTACCGTGACGACGGGACACGTCAGACATACGCTGGCGCAGTGATCGTCAGCCAGCACCTACGCGTGACTCCTCGGGCCGCATGAGGGGCACCATCGTCACCCTCGGCGGGGGCGGCTTCTCGATGTCCGACGACGGCTCGTCCGCGATCGACAACCACATCCTCGACATGACCGGCACGGCTCGTCCGCGAGTCTGCTTCGTCCCGACGGCGAGCGGTGACGCCGACGGCTACAGCCAACGGTTCGAGGCCGCCTTCGCCGACCGCGCCGACACCTCTGTCTTGTCCCTCTTCTGCCACGAGCCGTGGGGGTACTCCGACCCGAGCATGCTGCTGGACCAGGACGTCGTGTACGTGGGCGAGGGCTCGACCGCCAACCTGCTTGCGCTGTGGCGGTTGCACGGTCTGCCAGACGTGCTGGAAGAGGCCGCTGCCAACGGCACGATCCTCGCGGGAATCAGTGCAGGGATGAACTGTTGGTTCGAGGGGTCGTCGACGGACTCGTACGGACCCCTCGCCCCGTTGGCGGACGGGCTCGGTCTCCTCGTAGGGAGCGCCTGCCCCCACTACCTCGGAGAGCCAGGCCGTCGCGAGGCGTACCAGGGATGGGTCTCGGCCGGATTGCTGGGCAACGGGTACGGGGTCGATGACCACGCTGCGGTGATCTGGCGAGATGGCGAGCTCGTCGAGGCAGTCGCTGAGCGGCCGGGGCGGTCGGTGTTCCGGGTCGAGCGAACAGTCGACGGCGTGGCCGAGCACGAGCTACCGGTCAGGCTGCTCGGCGGGTGACCGGCGCGACCGGCGCTGACCAGGATGATCGAGCACGCCGTCTCTGGTGAGCTTCCCGCAGCCCGGGATCATCCCAACCAGCTTCCCAGTCGACGTGGTTGTTGAACCTCTCAGCCCACCGCTCCGACCTCTCTGTGAGCACGTCGGACAGCGGGAGCTCCTCACGCTCGGCCAGCCCTGACGTATTCCACACCGGCCACGTCACCGAGTACTCGTTCGCGAGCTTCACATAGATCACCATGCGCGTGCTCCTCCCTCGTATGCGGTGCGCTGTCGGCCGTCGCCCCGCCCGTCGGGCACCGGCGCGCGCGCGTACCGGTGGATCCGGACATACCCTCTGAAAAGGACCACTGAACGGCTCTGGCAGCCGAGGAGTGGACGCAGGGACAAAGGGGAAAGACATGGCCACGGAGTCGCAGCAGCGCAGCGGGACGACACAGAACAACCTCAAGATCTGGTGGATCCTGGCGGTCCTCGCCACGGCCCAGCTCATGGTGGTGCTCGACGCGACCATCGTCAACATCGCCCTGCCGACGGCCCAGAAGGACCTCGGGATACCCACCGACGAGCGTCAGTGGGTCATCACCGCGTACTCCCTGGCCTTCGGCGGGCTGCTCATCATCGGCGGGCGCATCGGAGACCGGGTCGGGCGCCGCACGACCTTCCTCATCGGTGTCGTCGGCTTCGCGGCTGCATCGGCGCTCGGCGGCGCCGCCCCCACCTACGAGGTCCTCATCGCGGCCCGCGCCCTCGAGGGCGCGTTCGGCGCACTCATGGCGCCCGCGGCCCTGTCCCTGCTGACCGTCACGTTCGAGGGCAACCCGGGCCGTCCCAAGGCGTTCGGCATCTGGGGCGCGACGAGCGGTGCGGGTGGTGCGCTCGGTCTGCTGCTCGGCGGGTTCCTCACCGAGTACCTCAACTGGCGCTGGTGCCTGCTCGTCAACATCCTCTTCGCGATCATCGCGTTCGTCGGCGCGCTCGTCCTGCTCCCGAAGACCCTCCCCGACCGCAAGGTGACCGTGGGTCCGCTCAGCGCCGTCCTCATCGCCGGTGGCCTGTTCGGTATCGTCTACGGCCTCTCGTACGCCGAGACCGACGGATGGTCGGACCCCGTCACGATCATGCTGCTCGCCGCCGGCGTGGTGCTCGTCGCCTGCTTCCTCGTCGTGCAGGGCAAGATCGCGAAGCCCTTGCTCCCGCTGCATACGATCTCCGACCGTGTCCGAGGAGGTTCCCTCCTCGCCATCCTCTTCACAGGGTCCGGGATCTTCGGGGTGTTCCTGTTCCTCACGTACTACCTCGAGGACACGCTGTCCTACACCGCGATGAACACGGGCCTGGCCTTCCTGCCGATGGTCGTCTTCCTGGCCGCCACATCGTCCTTCACCGGGACTGTGCTGCTGCCTCGCTTCGGCCCCCGCAACCTCGTCGTCCTCGGCATGTTCGTCGGAGCGTCCGCCCTCGTCCTCATGACGAGGTTCAACGAATCGACCGAGTACTTCCCGGACGTCGTGGGTCCGTTGATCATCGCGGGCATCGGGGCGGGGCTTATCTTTGCCTCCGCCCTCGGGACAGCCACCCTCGGTCTGCTCGACGAGGACGCGGGGGTCGGATCCTCGCTCGTGAGCACGGCCCAACAGGTGGGCGGGTCGATTGGTGTGGCGCTGCTGAGCACCCAGTCCCAGTCGGCGGGGACCCACCGCCTCACCGAGCTCCTCACCCAGGCCCGGACGCCGCAGCCGACGCCGGAGATGGCGGCCGAGGCGACGCTCGCCGGGTATCACACGGCGTTCTGGTGGTCGGCGGGCATCTTCGTCGTCGGCGCGGTGCTGTGCGCCGTCGTCTACCCCGGCGGCAGGGTGTCGCTCACCGAGCGCGGCAACGCGGAGGAGAAGGCCTGACAGCTACCAGACGCGCGCGGACGGCACGATCTCCTTGCCGAGCGGCATGAGCGAGATCGGGATCATCTTGAGGTTCGCGATCCCCAGCGGGATGCCGATGATCGAGAGGAACAGCGGGATGGCCGTCACGACGTGGCTGATGGCCAGCCAGATCCCGGCGACGAGGAGCCAGATGATGTTGCCGATTGTCGAGAACGCGCCGGCTGTCGGCTTGTCGACGACGGTGCGTCCGAACGGCCACAGCGCGTACCCCGCGATGCGGAAGGACGCGATCCCGAACGGGATCGTCACGATGAGGATGCAGCAGATCATCCCGGCGACGACATAGCCGATGGCCAGCCAGAGACCGGCGAAGATCAGCCAGATGACGTTCAGCAGTGTGTTCACGTAGACAGCCTGTCACGTGCCGGCCTGCGCCGGCACCGGGTCCGAGGTCACGATGCGGCGGTGCGGGACTGGACGATGACGACAATCATCTCCGTGTCCGCCCACGAGGTGTGCTGCTCGCCGCTCGACCACCGCACGGCGTCGCCAGGACCCACGGCATGCTCGACGCCATCGTCACCGGCGACCCTGCCGGCCCCTGCGACGACGTAGAAGAGCTGGTCCGGTCCGGCCGCATGACGCGGCAGCGAGCTGCCCGCCGCGAGCGACGCCACGTGGACGCTGGTCCGGGCTGCCGTCGCCGAGTCACAGAGCGCAGCCATGGCGACGCCGGGGGCGTCGTCGAAGTGCAGCGGGGGCACACGCGTGATCTCCATGCCCGATGGTAGGGACGAATGAGCCCAGTCGGCGAGGTGCCGTGCGCACGCCAGGTGGAGGCGACGCTACCGGGTCGCGTAGAAGACGACCGCCGCCGACGCCGCCACATTGAGGGAGTCCACTCCCCCGGCCATCGGGATCTTCACCACGGCGTCCACCGCCCCGAGCGTCGCCGGCGCGAGACCGTGACCCTCGGTCCCGAACACGAACGCGACCTTCTCGTTGCGCTGCTCGACGAACGCGTCGAGCGTCACCGAGTCGTCGCTCAACGCGAGCGCGGCGACGGTGAACCCTTCTGCCTGCAGCTCCGTGATCCCCGCGGGCCAGCTCTCGATCCGCGTCCACGGCACCTGGAACACCGTCCCCATGCTCACCCGCACACTGCGCCGGTACAACGGGTCCGAGCACCGCGGCGTCACGAGCACCGCATCCACCCCCAACGCGGCAGCCGACCGGAACGCCGCACCGAGGTTCGTGTGGTCGACGATGTCCTCGAACACCGCGACCCGACGAGCCCCGGCGCCGTCCCGTGCCCCGGCCAGGAGCTCCGCCACCGGCTGCAACGCCGGCCGGTGCATGGCCGCGAGCGCCCCGCGGTGCAGATGGAAGCCCGTGATCGACTCGAGCACAGCAGGCGTCCCCACGTACACCGGCACGTCAGGCCACTCGGCGAGGACGTCTGCCATCGACTCGAGCCACTTCTCCGCCATGAAGAACGACCGGGGCCGGTGCCCAGCGGCGAGCGCCCGACGGATGACCGTCGAGCTCTCCGCGATGAACAGGCCCTTCTCGGGCTCGTGCTTCGAGCGCAGCACGATGTCGGTGAGGTTCGTGTAGTCCGCGACGCGCTCGTCGGTGGCGTCGGTGATGGTGAGAGGAAGCACCTGACGATTCTCCCGGATCCACGGAGCACCCTGCTCCACCGAGGGGATCGGTCGCGCTGCGGGGCCCATCCGGTCAGGAGCCGCCTACCCGTCGGCGACGGCCGCCGCGAACTGGCTCTCGTAGAGCCGCGCGTACGCTCCACCGGCGTGGAGCAGCTCCTCGTGGGACCCCTGCTCGACGATGTCCCCGTGCTCCATGACGAGGATGACGTCCGCGTCCCGGATGGTCGACAGCCGGTGCGCGATGACGAAGCTCGTGCGCCCGGCGCGCAGGGCGTTCATCGCCTGCTGGACAAGGACCTCGGTGCGGGTGTCCACCGAGCTCGTCGCCTCGTCGAGGATGAGGATGGCGGGGTCGGCGAGGAACGCGCGCGCGATGGTGAGCAGCTGCTTCTCCCCCGCGCTCACGCTCGACCCGTCGTCGTCGAGCACGGTGTCATAGCCGTCGGGCAGGGTCCGGACGAACGGGTCGACGTGGGTGGCGACCGTCGCCCGCAGCAGGTCGTCCTCCGTGACCTCGCCGCGCGCGCCGTACGTGACGTTCTCCGCGATCGTGCCCTTGAACAGCCAGGGGTCCTGGAGCACCATCCCCATGCTCGACCGCAGCTCGTCGCGCGTCATGCGCGAGATGTCCACCCCGTCGAGGCAGATGCGCCCGGCGTTGACCTCGTAGAAGCGCATGAGGAGGTTGACGAGGGTCGTCTTGCCCGCCCCGGTCGGTCCGACGATCGCGATGGTCTGACCGGGCTCGGCGACGAGCGACAGGGACGTGATGAGCGGCGCGTCCGGCGAGTAGCTGAACGCGACGTCCTCGAACGTCACCCGCCCGCGCACGACGGGCACGTGCTCAGGGTCGGTGGGGTCGGGCGACTGCTCGGCGGCGTCCAGCAGCTCGAACACACGCTCGGCGGACGCGACGCCCGACTGCAGGAGGTTCATCATCGACGCCACCTGCGTGATGGGCTGCGTGAACTGGCGCGAGTACTGGATGAACGCCTGGACGTCCCCGAGGGACAGCGACCCGGACGCCACCCGCAGCCCACCGACCACGGCCACGACGACGTAGTTGAGGTTCGCGATGAATCCGATGGCAGGTTGGATGATCCCGGAGATGAACTGGGCCTTGAAGCTCGACTCGTAGAGGTCGTCGTTCTCGGTCGCGAACGTCCGGATCGCCTCGTCCTGGTGACCGAACACCTTGACCAGCGCGTGCCCGGTGAACATCTCCTCGACGTGCGCGTTGAGGCGCCCGGTCGCTGCCCACTGGCGGACGAACTGCGGCTGGGAGCGCTTCGCGATCGCCGCCGTGACGATGACGGAGAGCGGGATGGTCACGAGCGCGACGAGGGCGAGGAGCGGCGAGATCCAGAACATCATCGCGAGGACACCGATGATCGTCAGGACCGAGGACACGAGCTGGGAGAGGGTCTGCTGCAGCGTCTGCGCGACGTTGTCGATGTCGTTGGTGACACGGGAGAGCACCTCCCCGCGCTTGTGGGTGTCGAAGTACGCGAGCGGGAGCCGGTTGAGCTTGCGCTCCACCTCGTCCCGCAGACGCAGCACGGTTCCCTGGACGACGATCGCTGTGATGCGGCCCTGCAGCCACCCGAAGAGGAAGGCGCCGACGTAGATCGCCACCACCCACAGCAGCACGGTGCGCAGCGCGGCGACGTCGAGACCGGCGCCCGGCACGAGGTCCATCGGCGCGAGCATGTCTGCCAGCTGGTCCTCGCCCTGCGCCCGCAGCCCTGCCACGGCCTCGTCGAGGGACGTGCCAGCAGGCAGCCGGGAGCTGAGGAACCCTTCGAAGATGATGTTCGTCGCCGAGCCGAGCATCTTCGGCCCGGACACCGACAGCGCCACGGAGGCGACGGCCAGCACGACGACGAGAGCCACGCGCAGACGCTCCACGCCGAGGTACCCGGCGAACCGCTTGAGCGACCCGGTGAAGTCCATGGGCTTCTCGGCGGGCATCCCCATCCCGGCACCCGGGCCGTGGCCCCGGGGAGGGCGGGTCAAAGGTGCCGCAGGCTTCTCGGTGACGTTCTCGTCGTCGCTCACGCTGCCTCCTCTGCCGAGAGCTGGGAGAGGACGATCTCCTGGTACGTCTGGCACGTGGCGAGGAGCTCCTCGTGCGTGCCACGGCCCACGACGCGACCGTTGTCGAGCACGACGATCGCGTGCGCGTCCCGGATGCTCGCCACCCGCTGCGCCACGAGGATGACCGTGGCGTCCTTGGTCCGAGGTGCCAGCGCACGCCGCAGCGCGGCGTCGGTCGCGTAGTCCAGCGCGGAGAACGAGTCGTCGAAGAGGTAGACGCGCGGCGACCGGATGAGTGCGCGCGCGATGGCGAGGCGCTGACGCTGCCCGCCGGAGAAGTTCGTGCCTCCCTGCGAGACCTCCGCCTCGAGCCCCTCGGGCAGCGCCGCGACGAAGTCGCGCGCCTGCGCGACGTCGAGCGCGTCCCACATCTGCTCGGGCGTCGCGTCAGGCAGCCCGTAGGCGAGGTTCGACGCGATCGTCCCGGAGAACAGGTACGGCCGCTGCGGCACCATCCCGATCTGCGCCCACAGGTCCTGCCCCGCGATGTCCCGCACGTCGACGCCATCGAGCAGGACGGCTCCTCCCGTCACGTCGAACAGGCGGGGCACGAGGTTGACGAGGGTCGTCTTGCCCGCGCCGGTGGACCCGATGATCGCGGTGGTCCGCCCCGGCTCCGCGGTGAAGGCCACGTCGGACAGCACGGGGTCCTCGGCGCCCGGGTAGGCGAACTCCACGTCCCGGAACTCCACGACGCCGCGCACGGCGGGCATGCGGACCGGGGCGGCGCTCTCCACGACGCTCGACGGCGTCTCGACGACCTCCATGATGCGCTCCGCGGAGACCGCGGCGCGCGGCACCATCATGAAGATCATCGTCGACATCATCACGGCCATGAGGATGAACATGATGTAGCTGAGGAAGGCCGTGAGGGACCCGACCTGCATCTCGCCCGAGTTCACGCGCGACGCACCGAACCACAGCACGAGCACGCTGCCGAGGTTCATGATGAGCATGACCAGCGGGAACATGAGCGCCATGAGCTTGCCGACCCGCAGCGAGACGTCGAAGAGGTCCGTGTTGGCGACGCCGAACCGCTCCTCCTCGTGCCGCTCGCGCACGAACGCCCGGATGACCCGGATGCCGAAGATCTGCTCGCGGAGCACGGCGTTGATGCGGTCGATGCGCTTCTGCATCTGCCGGAAGGACGGGATCATCCGGGCGACGATGACCGCGATGGTCACGCCGAGGACGGGAACGATGACGAGCAGCAGCCAGGAGAGCCCCACGTCCTCCCGCAGCGCCATGACGACCCCGCCGACGAGCATGATCGGCGCCATGACCATGATCGTCAGACCGAGCATGACGACCATCTGGACCTGCTGGACGTCGTTCGTCGTGCGGGTGATGAGCGACGGCGCACCGAAGTGGGCGACCTCCTGACCGGAGAACGTCTGCACGTGGGTGAACAGGGCGGCACGGACGTCCCGGCCGAACCCCATCGCCACCCGCGACCCGAAGTACACCGCGACGATCGCGCACGCGATCTGACCGAGGCTCACCCCGAGCATGAGCACACCCACCCGAAGGATGTACGACGTGTCGCCCTGGGTGACGCCCCGGTCGATGATGTCCGCGTTGAGGCTCGGCAGGAACAGCGAGGCCATCGTCTGCACGAGCTGCAGGACGAGCACGAGCACCAGCGGTCCCGAGTAGGGCCGCAGGTGTGTGCGCAGAAGGGTCAGGAGCATCGGTGGCCGAGGGCGCCTACTGCGCCTCGGGAGCGGTGCCGCTCCCGGGCTGCGGCTCCACCGGCGGGACGGCCGGGGCCTGCGGCGGACGGTGCGCACCCTCGCTGCGCGGCACGATGCCGGCGCTCGTCGCGTCCGCCGTCGCGGCCTCTGCGAGACGACGGGCCTCAGCCAGCGCCTGCGTCGGGTCCTCGAGGGACGGCTTGAACGACGCGGCGGACCGCTCGCGGCGCGTCTCCCCGGTCGACGGACCGCCAGCTCCACCGGAGGGCGCCGTCTCGGTGTCGCCACCGAAGCCCTTCGTGATCGACCCCAGCGCTGCGGTGAACTCGGTGGGGACGATCCACATCTTCGAGGACGTGCCGTTCGCGATCTGCGGCAGCATCTGGAGGTACTGGTACGCGAGGAGCTTGGGGTCGGCGTCACCCTCGTGGATGGCGTCGAAGACCTGGAGGATCGCCCGTGCCTCACCCTCGGCGGTGAGGATGGCAGCCTGCGCGGAACCTTCGGCCCGCAGGATCGCGGCCTGCTTCTCACCCTCGGCGGTGAGGATCTGCGACTGCTTGAAGCCCTCGGCGGTGAGGATCGCTGCACGACGGTCACGCTCGGCGCGCATCTGCTGCTCCATCGAGCCCTGGATGCTCTGGGGCGGGTCGATGGACTTGAGCTCCACCCGGTTGACGCGGATGCCCCAGCGGCCGGTGGCCTCGTCGAGGACGCCGCGCAGCTGGCCGTTGATCTGGTCACGGCTCGTGAGCGTCTGCTCGAGGTCCATGGAGCCGATGACGTTACGGAGCGTGGTGACGGTGAGCTGCTCGATCGCGGTGATGTAGTTCGAGATCTCGTAGACCGCGGCCTTGGGGTCCGTCACCTGGAAGTACAGGACCGTGTCGATGCTCACGACGAGGTTGTCGGAGGTGATGACGGGCTGCGGTGGGAAGGACACGACCTGCTCGCGGAGGTCGACGCCGGCGCGGACGCGGTCGATGAACGGGATGAGGAAGTGCAGGCCTGCGTCCATGGTCCGCGAGTACCGACCGAGGCGCTCGACGATGAGCGAGACGGTCTGCGGCACGACGCGTACCGCGCGCACGAGGGCGATGATGAAGACGAGCGCGATGAGCGCCGCGAGGATGATGCCGAAGATCTGTGCGCCGTCTGCGTCCATGTGGTCGCGTCCTTCCAGTGGGCGCTCCCTGCAGGGAGCACATCGAGTGGTCTGTGGCGGGCTCTCGTCAGGAGACGCCGCGGGGCGGGAAACGCAGGTCCGTGCCACCAGGAGCAGCGGGCTCGGCCTCGACGACGGCCGTGGCCCCGTCGATCCGCACGACGCGCACGTCCGTGCCGACCGCGTACACGGCGGGCGTCGCGGCACGCGCGCTCCACACCTCGCCCTCGAGCTTGACGCGGCCCGCGTCGTCCGTGACCGCCGCGACGACGACGGCCGGTTTGCCCGTGAGCGCCGCGACGTTCGTCTCGGTGAGCGGCACCCGCTTGCGCAGGTGGTCGAGGAGGTACGGACGCAGCGCGAGGAGGAGCACGGTCGACGTCACGCCGAACACGATGATCTGGACGACGAGCCCTCCGCCGAGCAGGCTCGTCACGGCCGCGGCAACGGCGCCGCCCG
Source organism: Sanguibacter sp. Z41_6 (assembly GCF_059621145.1). NCBI lineage: Bacteria > Bacillati > Actinomycetota > Actinomycetes > Micrococcales > Sanguibacteraceae > Sanguibacter > Sanguibacter sp. Z41_6. The sequence continues at coordinate 123,462 of NZ_JCAQIF010000006.1, forward strand.
CGAACATGATGAGGATGAGGTCGAGCGAGATCATCTCGACGACGACGAGCACGAGCGCTATGGCGACCCACCAGTACCAGTCCATGACGACCCCTCTCGACAGCTCCGTTGCGTCTTTACCCGAACTTTACCGGACAGGGCGGCTTCCTGACAGGACGAGCGGGGGTGTCAGTGCGCCTGACCGCGCGTTCGACCTGGCTCGGACCCGACAGAGGCAGCGCGTGCGGACCAGCGGCCGTCGGCGTGCGTGACCTCGAGCGCGAGGCCGAAGGCGGCCGAGAGGTTCTCGTCCGTGAGGACGTCGGCGACCGGACCGGCGCTGTGGACCGAGCCGTCCCGCATGAGCATGACGTGCGTGAAGCCCGGCGGGATCTCCTCGACGTGGTGCGTGACGAGGACGAGGACGGGCGACTGGGGGTGCGCGGCGAGCTCTGCGAGTGCTCCGACGAGCTCCTCGCGGCCCCCGAGGTCGAGGCCGGCGGCGGGCTCGTCGAGCAGCAGCAGCTCGGGGTCCGTCATGAGCGACCGGGCGATCTGGACGCGCTTGCGCTCACCCTCGCTGAGCGTCCCGAACCGGCGGTCGGCGAGGTGCTCGACCCCGAACGCGGCGAGGAGGTCCATGGCGCGCGTCTGGTCGAGGTCCTCATAGGCCTCGCGCCAGCGGCCCGTCACGGCGTACGCGGCCGTGAGGACGACGTCGAGGACGCGCTCCGAGGCGGGGATCCGGTCGGCGAGCGCCGCGCTCGCGAGCCCGATCCGCGGCCGGAGCTCGAAGACGTCGACGCGTCCGAGCTGGGACTCGAGGATCCTCGCGGTGCCGGTCGTGGGGTGCATGCGTGCAGCCGCGAGCTGGAGAAGCGTCGTCTTGCCGGCACCGTTGCGGCCGAGGACGACCCACCGTTCACCTTCCGCCACCTGCCAGGAGACGTCGTCGACGATGTTCTTCTCAGCGCGGCGGACAGAGACATTCTGCAGGTCGAGAACCCAGGTCATGGTCCCCGACCCTATCCGCATCCCCGCTGATCCGTGGACACGCCCGTCGCGTAGTTTTGTGCGGTGACGTCTCCACCTCCTGCCGCGCGACCCGGACCGGGCGCGATCCTGCCACGCGCCGCGTCCCTGGCCCTGTGGGTGCACGCCGTCCGGCCCGGCGACGCATCCCAGCACGAGGCCCTGCGGGCCGTGGTGCAGGATGACGAACCTCACACGCTCGCCGGTGAGCTCCCCACCGGGCTGCACGAGCCGACCCTCGCTGCGCTGCTGCGGTCCTGGACCGGGCGGGTGGCGGCGGCCATGGCCCTCTTCCCCGGGCCCGGGGACGTCATGGGGGCGCCTGCCGCGGTGAGCTCAGCGGCGATCGAGGCTGAGGAGTGCGTCCTCGTCACACTCCGGTCAGACGACCCGCACGAACAGCAGGAGCTCGAGCACTGGGCTCTCGTCCCGGAGATCGAGACCTTCGGCAGCGCACTCGAGCCGGGTCATCTCGTCGCGTGGCAGATGACGCGCATCCCCGCGTGGGAGCACCGCGCGATCGGCACCGTCGGCGCGCTCGGTGACGCGGAGCGTGCGCTGCAGCGCGGGCTGCGCGAGGCCACGGCGGCGCTCACCGAGCTCGACATCTCGCGGTGGCGAGAGGACGCCCAGGACGCGATCATCGCGCTCCGGGACCCCGTCGACCTCCGCGCGCTCCTGCCCAGGACCCTCGAGCCGCGCCGCACGCACGTCTTCCAGTCCGCAGCGCGGCTGCGGGCGATCGTCGACCTCGCCACCGTCGACGACGGTGGCGCGATCAACATGTGGCAGGCGGACCAGCGCGCGACCGCGCTGCGCGAGATCGACCGGGTGGCGCGCCGCGCGATGGCCGCCGCCACCCTCGTCACGCAGGGACGGTGAGCAGAGGGCTCACGCCCCTGCGAGAACGGCCTCGTACACCTCGACCGTGCGGTCACCGATGGCGTCCCACGCGAAGTGCTCCTCGACACGGGTCCGGGCCGCGCGCCCCATCCCGGCAGCCCGGACCGGATCGGTGACGACCACGGTGAGCGCCTCGGCGAGGTCCGAGACGAACTGCTCGGGGTCGAGCGGTGTGCCTGTGCCGTCCTGCACCTGCTCGAGCGGCACGAGGAGGCCGGTGACCCCGTCGTCGATGACCTCGGGGATGCCTCCGGTCGCGCTGCCCACCACGGGGAGCCCGACGGCCATCGCCTCGAGGTTGACGATGCCGAGCGGCTCGTAGACGGACGGGCACACGAACACGGTCGAGGCAGCGAGCACCGCGCACAGGTCCGGGCGCGGCAGCATCTCCTCGATCCACACGACGCCGGTACGTCGGGTGGACAGCTCCGCCACGGCTCCGGAGACCTCGGCGGCGATCTCGGGCGTGTCGGGGGCGCCGGCACAGAGGATGAGCTGCACGTCGGCGGGCAGGCGCTCCGCCGCGCGCAGCAGGTAGGGCAGACCCTTCTGGCGGGTGATACGGCCGACGAACACGACCGCCGGACGCTCCGGGTCGATGCCCAGCGCGCGCACCACACGCTCTGCGCGCTCCGCCTCCGCACCCTCAGGTCGGCGCCACCCGGTGAGGTCGATCCCGTTGTGCACGACGTGCACCTTCGCCGGGTCGACCGACGGATACGCCCGCAGGATGTCCTCGCGCATCCCGGCGCTCACCGCGATCACCCCGGCGGCGCCCTCGTAGGCCGTGCGCTCCGCCCAGCTCGACAGCGCGTAGCCGCCCCCGAGCTGCTCCGCCTTCCACGGGCGCAACGGCTCGAGCGAGTGCGCGGACAGCACGTGCGGGATGCCGTGGAGCAGACCCGCGAGGTGCCCCGCGAGGTTCGCGTACCAGGTGTGCGAGTGCACGAGGTCGGCGCCCGCGACGTCCCCCGCCATCGCGAGGTCCACCCCGAACGTCGCCAGTGCCGGGTTCGCCCCCGTCAGCTCCGCGAGCGGTGCGTACCCCGTCACGCCCGCGGGCGTCGACGGATCGGTGCGCGGTCCGTCGAAGCACCGGACGCGCACGTCGAGGCGGCTGCGCAGCACGGCGGAGAGCTCGGCGACGTGCACGCCCGCGCCTCCGTAGACGTGGGGCGGGTACTCACGGGTCAGCAGATCTACTCTCACGTGCGACACGGTAGCGCTTCTGATGCACCGCGGCGTCCGCACCCATAAGGTCGGGGCATGGCAGCCCCCAAAGTTCTCGCGATCGTCCTGGCAGGCGGCGAAGGAAACCGGCTCAAGCCGCTCACAGCGCACCGGGCGAAGCCCGCCGTGCCGTTCGGCGGAATCTATCGACTGGTCGACTTCGCCCTGTCCAACCTGGTCAACTCGCACTACCTGCACATCGTCGTGCTCACCCAGTACAAGTCGCACAGCCTCGACCGCCACATCTCCAAGACGTGGCGGATGTCGGCTCTCCTCGGTAACTACGTCGCCCCGGTCCCGGCCCAGCAACGGGTCGGCAAGCACTGGTACCTCGGCAGCGCCGACGCGATCTTCCAGTGCCTGAACATCATCGAGGACGAGCGGCCCGACATCGTCGTCGTCGTCGGCGCGGACCACGTCTACCGCATGGACTTCTCCCAGATGGTCGACGCGCACATCGCGTCCGGCGCGGAGATGACCGTCGCAGGGATCCGTCAGCCGATCGCCCTCGCGACGGAGTTCGGTGTCATCGACACCGACCCGCAGGACCAGACGAAGATCCGGGCCTTCCTCGAGAAGCCGGCCAACCCGACCGGCCTGCCCGACTCCCCCGGCGAGATCCTCGCCTCGATGGGCAACTACGTCGTCAACGCGGACGCGCTCGTCGAGGCCGTCACCAAGGACGCGGAGAACCTCTCCTCGAAGCACGACATGGGCGGAGACATCGTCCCGTACTTCGTCGACCGGGGGACGGCAGGCGTCTACGACTTCATCCACAACGACGTCCCCGGCTCCACCGACCGGGACCGCGACTACTGGCGCGACGTCGGGACCGTGGACTCCTACTACGAGGCCAACAAGGACCTCATCGCAGTGACGCCGGTGTTCAACCTCTACAACTCGCAGTGGCCCCTGCACACCGGCTACGTCGGCCTCCCGCCCGCGAAGTTCGTGCACGCCGGCGCCGGTCGGCTCGGTCACGCCGCCGACTCGATCGTGTCCCCCGGTGTGCTCATCTCCGGGGCGACCGTCGTCGGGTCGGTCCTCTCCCCCGACGTCCACCTCCACTCCTGGGCCGCGGTGTCCGACAGCGTGCTGCTCGACAACGTCGCCGTGCACCGGCACGCCCAGGTGCACCGCGCCATCATCGACAAGAACGTCGTCATCAAGGAACGTGCGCGCGTGGGGCTCAACGCCGAGGAGGACCGCGCACGCGGCTTCACGGTGACGCCCTCCGGCATCACCGTCGTCCCCAAGGGCACCATCGTCGAGTAGCAGGACACAGCGTCGAGCAGCAGGACCCGACGACCCGCCGCGGGTCGTCGGGGCACGTCCGGCCCGTGGGCACCCGGCAGGGAGCCCACGGGCCACGTCCTACTCTGGGCCGGTGAAGACGTCGAGCACACCCCCGTCCATCCCGGCGCCCACCCCGACGCACGAGTCCGACGCCGTGGGACCGCGCCGGCTCGTGGTCATGGACGTCGACTCGACCCTCATCTCGCAGGAGGTCATCGAGCTCATCGCGGAGCACGCCGGCACCCGGGACGAGGTCGCCGCTGTGACCGAGCGTGCGATGCGCGGCGAGCTCGACTTTGCCGCGTCCCTGCGCGAGCGCGTCGCGACGCTCGCGGGCGTCCCGGAGCGCGTCCTCGCCGACGTGCTCTCCCGGACGAGCTTCACGCCCGGGGCGCGCGAGCTCGTCGCGGAGTGCCAGCGGCGCGGGTGGATCGTCGCCCTCGTCTCCGGCGGCTTCACCGAGGTCGTCGCTCCGCTCGCGGCGACCCTGGGGATCACCCTGTTCCGCGCCAACCGGCTCGAGGTCGTCGACGGCATGCTCACCGGGCGCACCACCGGGCAGGTCGTCGACCGCGCCTACAAGGCCCAGAGCCTGCGGGAGTTCGCTGCCGACGCCGGCATCCCCGTGGAGCACACGGTGGCTATCGGTGACGGTGCGAACGACCTCGACATGATCGCCGCGGCGGGCATCGGCATCGCGTTCGCCGCGAAGCCGCTCGTGCGTGAGCAGGCTCCGTACGCGATCGACGGACCTCGCCTCGACGCCGCGCTGGACGTTATCGACGAGGTCTCCCGGCGAACTGCCTGACCCGTGCCGAGGTCGTGCGGTCAGACGTCCGCGTGCACCAACGCCGCGAGCAGGCCAGCACTCCGAGCGATCCCGCTCCAACCACCGCTGACCTCGACGACGAGGTAGGCAGCCGTCGGCAGCCCGACCTGCGCCTGGGCGAGGGCCGCTCCGTCGGACCCCGGCCCCGCGAGATACTCCCCCACGGCCGACATGACCGGCTCGTGCCCGACGACAAGCAGTGTCCGGACGTCGTCCGGCACCTCGCGGACGTGCGCCAGGACACGCGCGACGTCGGCCTCGTACAGCTCGGGCGCGATCGTCACGTGCTGCTCGGCGCCGCCGAGTCCGCCACGCACGAGGTCCCACGTCTGACGGGTGCGCACGGCGTCGGAGCAGAGCACCCCGTCCGGGAGGAGCTCCCGACGGAGCAGCCCCTGACCGACGCGGGTCGCCTGCCGGCGTCCCGCGAGCGCGAGCGGACGCTGGGCGTCATGACCGGCGCCGGCCGGTTCTGCCGTCGCGTGACGGAGCAGGACCAGCCGGCGCATGGGGTCGGGCGAGCTCACAGGCCCATCGCGTGGACTCCGCCGTCCACGTGGACGATCTCCCCCGTGGTCGCAGGGAACCAGTCGGAGAGCAGAGCGGCCACGGCGCGTGCCGTGGGTTCGGGGTTCGTCTGGTCCCAGCCGAGCGGGGCGCGCTCGGGCCAGCCGCCCTCCATCTTCTCGAAGCCCGGGATCGACTTCGCGGCGGTCGTGCGCAACGGACCGGCGGAGACGAGGTTCACGCGGATGCCCTCGGGGCCCAGGTCGCGGGCGAGGTACCGCGACGTGGACTCGAACGCCGCCTTGGCGACGCCCATCCAGTCGTAGACGGGCCAGGCGTACCGCGCGTCGAAGGTGAGGCCGACGATGGAGCCGCCGGAGCTCAGCAGCGGCCTCGTGGCCACGGCGAGCGACTTGAGCGAGTAGGCCGACACCTCGAGCGCCGTCGCGACGTCAGGCCACTCGCCCGAGAGGAAGTTGCCGCCCATGACGGACTGCGGGGCGAACCCGATGGAGTGCACGACACCGTCGAGGTGGTCCACGTGCTCGCGGACGACGCCCTCGAGCGCTGCGAGGTGCTCGGCGGAGGTCACGTCGAGCTCGACGACCGGCGCGGCCTTCGGCAGCCGCTTCGCGATGGCCTGCGTGAGGCGGAACTGACGCCCGAACGACGTGAGCACGACCTCGGCCCCCTCCTGCTGTGCGAGGCGGGCGACGTGGAATGCGATCGAGTGGTCGGTGAGGACCCCCGTCACGAGCAACTTCTTGCCTTCAAGCAGGCCCATCAGATTCCTTCCGGTAAGGGTAAAGACGTGGTGCACGTGTCAGCTCGCTGCGCGAGGAACAAGCCGTGCGCATCGTCCGAATATACGTGGGCGGGCGTGCAGCGCTGACGCCCCTCCCGGGACGCGGGCCACGCCCGTGCGAAGGTGGTGCGGTCAGTGACCCATGCCGAGGCCGCCGTCGACCGGGATGACCGCGCCGTTGATGTACCCGGCGTCGGGGGACGCGAGGAACTCCACAGCGCCCGCCACCTCGGCGGGCAGCGCGAAGCGACCAGCCGGGATCATCGCCTTGTACGCGTCCTGCCGCTCCTGCGGGAGCTGGGCCGTCATGTCCGTGTCGATGAACCCGGGTGCGACGACGTTCGCCGTGATGTTGCGGGCGCCGAGCTCCCGGGCGACGGAGCGTGCCATCCCGATGAGGGCGGCCTTGGAGGCGGCGTAGTTGACCTGACCCGCGCCGCCGTACAGTCCGACCACGGACGACACGAGGATGATGCGGCCGCGGCGCAGCCGGATCATGCCCTTCGACGCCCGGCGCACGCAACGGAACGTGCCCGTGAGGTTGACGTCGACGACGCTCTCGAACTCCTCGTCGGTCATCCGCATGAGGAGCTGGTCCTTGGTGATCCCCGCGTTGGCGACGAGCACCTCGACGGGTCCGAGCTCGGCCTCGATGGCCGTGAAGGCAGCGTCGACGGCCGCAGTGTCGGTGATGTCGGCGACCGCGCCGAAGACACCCTCGGGCAGCTCGCCGCTGCGGTAGATGGTGGCGACGCGGTCCCCCGCAGCGACAAAACGCTCGGCGATGGCGCGGCCGATGCCTCGGTTCGCGCCGGTCACGAGGACGACACGGGCCGTCCTGGTGGTGTCCTCAGCGGCAGTCACAGGTTTCCTCCATACACAGGCAGCAAGTGGGGTGCGCGCGGGGAGCTCCTCCGTCGCCGCATAAAAACGGTAGCCGACGGCGGTGCCGAACGCTCAGGGGTCGACCCACGACTGCGCGGACCCAGGTCGTGGGAAACCTCCAAAGCGACGCACCCCGGGGAGGGCTGGTGGTCCCGTGGACGTGCTGGGAGTCACAGCATCGGTCCCCCTGCTCCCAGAGCCTGCCCAGACACCCGGCGTAAACTCGGCAGCGTGAAGATTCGTGGCGCCGGGCATTCCGGGCCCCGCACTGGCGGGGGCGCGACGGTCGAGGTGCACAGCATCACGTCCGCCACGGAGTCGCTCGCCGACGACCAGTCCCGTCGGGCGAAGCGCTACCTCATCCAGATGGCCATCCGCATGGCGTGCTTCGCGGGAGCCGTCTTCGTCGACGGACCGCTCATGTGGGTCCTGCTCGCGGGAGCGGTCCTCCTGCCGTACTTCGCGGTCATCGACGCCAACTCGGGCCGTCCGCGGCGCTCCGTCGCACCCGCACCCATGGAGTACCGTCAGCTGCCGTCCCATGCCACGGCTCCGCCCGACGGCGCGACGCCCGGCACGACGACGCACGACACCAGCCCGCACGACGACAGGACGGACCGCAGTGGTTGACCTCCTGGGTCTGGCAGACCCTGTCTCCGACGACGACCTCGTGTGCAGCTCGAAGGGATGCCGCTCCGACGCCTCGTGGGGTCTGCTGTGGAACAACCCGAAGCTGCACACCCCCGAGCGCCGCAAGGTGTGGCTGGCGTGCGGCGACCACCGCGAGCACCTCGAGACCTTCCTCGGAGCTCGTGGGTTCCTGCGCAGCACCGTGCCCGTCACCGACCTCGAGCGGTTCCCGACGCCTTGACCTCGCCCGCCCCCGCTCCCGCCCGCACACCGTTGCAATGGGTGACCCTCTGGTCCGTCGTCGCGCTCGTCATGACGGTGTGCGTGCTCGCTGGCTGGTGGCAGTGGAACCGGCACGTCGCGCGCGACGCCGCGATCGACCTCATCACCTCCAACTACGCGGCGGAGCCCGTGGACCTCGCCGAGCTGTTGCCCGACGTGGGTTCACCCGTCGACGACGACGACGTGTGGCGGCCGGTGCGGGTGCGCGGTACCTATGTCCCCGAGGCGACCGTGCTGCTGCGCAACCGTCCGGTCGACAGCCAGCCGGCCGTGCACGTCCTCGTCCCGTTCGTCACGGACTCGGGAACCGTGCTCGTCGTCAACCGGGGATGGTCGCAGTACCGGAGCGACACGACGGGCGCGGACATGCCGCTGCCGCCCTCCGGAGAGGTCGAGATCGTCGTGCGGCTCCGCGCGGACGAAGCCCCCTCGTCGCGGGGCGCACCGCTCGGCCAGGTCCAGGCGATCAACACCGCGCAGGTGCTCGAGGCGGGTCCGGACGGGGCGGGCTGGGCGGAAGGTGCGACGTACGGTGCCTACGGTGCGCTCGCCACGGAGGAGCCCGCTCCGTCTGACGCCCCGCGCCCGCTGCCCGAGCCCGACACCGACCCGCGCTCCCACCTGTCCTACGCCTTCCAGTGGTGGGTCTTCGCGGCAGGTGCCGGCATCGGGGCGGTCGTGCTCGTGCGCCGGGAGAAGCACGAGCAGGTCCTCGCCGACCTGGACGGGGCCCCGCACCCGTTCGCCGACCCCTCGCACGCCGGGCGCGGCAGCGGCCCCGGACGTGGGCGCGGACGGTCGGCGGAGGACGACGAGGACGACCTCATCGCCTCGCACCGCGCCCGCTGACCGTGCTCGTGCGCACAGCTGACGCGGCTCGCGCCAGCTGTGCGGCAGCCGGGGTCAGGCGAGCTCGATGAGCTCCGCGTAGCCGTCGTTCCACAGGTCCTCGTCGCCGTCGGGCAGGAGCAGCACCCGCTCGGGGGCGAGCGCCTCCACCGCGCCGTGGTCGTGGGTGACCATGACGACGGCGCCTTCGTAGCTCTTCAGCGCCCCGAGGATCTCGGCGCGGGATGCCGGGTCGAGGTTGTTCGTCGGCTCGTCCAGGAGCAGCACGTTCGCCGAGGACACGACGAGGGCAGCGAGCGCGAGACGCGTCTTCTCACCGCCGGAGAGCACCTTCGTGGGCTTGTTCGCGTCGTCACCGGAGAACAGGAAGGACCCCAGGGTCGAGCGCACCTCGCCGTCGGTGAGGTCCGGGGCGCTGTGACGCAGGTTCTCCACGACTGTGAGGTTCATGTCGAGGGTCTCGTGCTCCTGGGCGTAGTACCCGAGCTTGAGCCCGTGCCCCGGGTGCACCTCGCCGGAGTTCGGCTCCTCGACGCCCGCCAGGATGCGCAGCAGCGTCGTCTTCCCCGCACCGTTGAGGCCGAGGATCACGACGCGGCTGCCGCGGTCGATCGCCAGGTCGACCCCGGTGAACACCTCCTGGGAGCCGTAGACCTTGCTCAGACCCGAGGCTGTCAGGGGCGTGCGCCCGCAGGGGGCGGGAGTCGGGAACCGCAGCTTGGCCACCTTGTCGCTCGCGCGCTCGCCCTCGAGAGAGCTGAGCATGCGCTCCGCGCGGCGGATCATGTTCTGGGCTGCGACGGCCTTGGTGGCCTTCGCGCGCATCTTCTCGGCCTGCACGAGCAGCACCGACGCCTTCTTCTCGGCGTTGGTCCGCTCGCGGCGGCGGCGGCGCTCGTCCGTCTCCCGCTGCAGGAGGTAGGCGTCCCAGCCGAGGTTGTACTGGTCGAGCTCTCCGCGGTTGGCGTCCAGGTGGAACACCTTGTTGACGGTGGCTCGCATGAGCTCGTTGTCGTGGCTGATGACGACGAAGCCGCCGGCGTAGCTCTTGAGGTACTCGCGCAACCAGACGATGGAGTCGGCGTCGAGGTGGTTCGTGGGCTCGTCGAGCAGCAGCGTGCCGACGCCCGAGAAGAGGATGCGGGCGAGCTCGACCCGGCGTCGCTGACCGCCGGAGAGTGTCCCGATCTGCTGGGAGAGCACACGCTCGTCGAGGCCGAGGTTGGAGGCGATGCGCTCGGCCTCGCTCTCCGCGGCGTACCCGCCAGCAGCGGTGAAGCGCTCCTCGAGCGCCGGGTACCGCTCCATCGCCGCGAGCTGGGTCTCCTCGTCGGCGCTCGCCATCGCGCCCTCGGTCTCACGCATCTGCCGCACGAGCTTGTCGAGGTTGCGGGCCGAGAGGACCCGGTCCATGGCGATCATCTCCATGTCGCCGGTCCGCGGGTCCTGGGGAAGGTAGCCGATGTCACCCGTGCGGGTGATCTGGCCCTTGGTGGGGAGCGTCTCTCCCGCGAGGGTCTTCGTCAGGGTCGTCTTGCCGGCGCCGTTGCGCCCGACGAGACCGATCCGGTCGCCCGGCGCGATGCGAAAAGAAGCCTCTTCCAGGAGCACCCGGGCGCCGAAGCGTAGTTCGACGGCGTGAGCAGTGATCACTGAGGTTTCCTCCGTAGGATGCCCACAAGTGTTGGGGGCGGGCACAAACGCCACCGATTCTATCGGTCGATAGCCTTCACCAGGCACCAGCTGCACCGATCACACGTGTGATCCGCGCACGTCCCGCACGAGCGGAGGGCCCCGAGTCCCATGGGAGACGCGATGAAGGACACGGCACGCGCACAATCGACGACCCCCCACAGCCCGGCGCCGAGCAGCCCGACGCCAGACGATCCACACCCCGCGGCTCAGCACGACGCGCAGGGGCCGGTGCGCCGGGAGATCGTCCGTTCCTCCCCCGCGACGAACATCGCCCTCATCGCGACCTTCGCGGCGCTCATCGCCGTGTGCGCGATCCTTCCCGCGATCAACGTCGGCGGGTCGATGGTGCCGATCACGCTCCAGACGTTCGCCATCATGCTCACCGGCGCGGTCCTCGGCTGGCGGCGCGCTGCCCTCGCGGTGCTGCTCTACATCGCCGTCGCGGTGGCTGGCGTCCCGATCTTCTCCCAGGGACGCTCCGGGCCTGGCGTGTTCCTCACCCCGTCCGCCGGGTATATCGCTGCGTTCCCCCTCGCTGCGATGATCGTGGGCGCCCTCGTGGCCCGGATCCCGGCGAGCGCGAGCCGCGCCGCGCAGACCGGCCTGACGTTCGCGTCCTGCGTCGTCGCGAGCATGCTCACCATCCACCCGCTCGGCATCCTCGGGTGGATGTGGCACGCGAACCAGTCCTTCACCGAGGCCGTCGTCTCCGATGCGGTCTTCATCCCCGGTGACCTCATCAAGAGCGCCGTGGCGGCCATCGTGGCGACCGCTGTCCTGCGGGCGTTCCCCGACCTCCGGCCGCGTCGCACCCGTCGCCCGTGACGGCCGTGACCTCGTGATCGAGTTCGACGACGTGAGCGTCGTCGTCCGTGGGACAGGAGGTCGCTCCGCACGCGGCGCCGCACCCGACGAGATCACGATCCTTGCCCCCACGACGCTCACGCTCGACGAGCGCCGGATCGCCGTGATCGGCGCGAACGGCTCGGGGAAGTCGACCCTCGCGCGACTCGTCAACGGGCTCGCGGTGCCGACCACCGGGTACGTCCGGGTGCACGGGCTCGACTCCCACGACGACGGCGCCCGTGTGCGGCGGATGGTCGGATTCGTGTTCAGCGACGCCGACGCCCAGCTTGTCATGCCCACGCCGGTCGAAGACGTGGGCCTGTCTCTGCGTCGGCTGGGGATCCCCGGACGTGAGCGCGAGGTGCGCGCCCGGGAGATCCTCGAGCGCTTCTCGCTCGGCCACCTCGCGGACGTGAGCGTCCACGCGTTGTCCGGGGGGCAGAAGCAGCTCCTCGCCCTGGCGGGCGTGCTCGCGACGCAACCCCGGATCCTCGTGTGCGACGAGCCGACGACCCTGCTCGACCTGCGTTGGCGGACGTACGTCGACGAGCTCCTCGCGAGCGTCGACCAGCAGGTGCTGCAGGTCACGCACGACCTCGACGCCGCGCTGCGCGCCGACCGGGTGCTCGTCGTCGACCGCGCGGCAGTGGTGTTCGACGGCGCGCCCGGGCCCGCTGTCTCCTACTACCGGGAGCTCATGACGCAGCGCTGGACCACGGCCGACGACGTATGACGCGCCGTCGTCGGGCCGCTCGGCCGCCGTGGTCCGGCCCCCTGGGCATCTACACCCCCGGAACCTCGTGGCTGCACTCCGCCCCGGCAGGCGCCAAGTTCGTCGCCCTGCTCGTCGTCTCGGTGGCACTGACCCTCGCCGACGAGCCTGCCGTGGTGGCCGGGGCGCTCCTCGCCGCGATCGCCCTCGTCGTCGTCGCGCGCCTGCCGCTGCGCCGGACCATCCGCTCCCTCGCGCCGATCCTCGTCCTGAGCGCCCTCCTCGGGGTCTACCAGTGGTGGGCACGAGGCTGGCACCACGGCGCCGTGACCGCCGGGACGCTCGTCACACTCGTCGTCCTCGCCACCGTCGTGACCGCCACGACGCGCACCGACCGGATGATCGACACGCTCGTCCGGGCAGCAGCGCCGCTGCGTCGCGTGGGCCTGGACCCGCAGGCCCTCGCGCTCGCCATCGCGCTCATGCTGCGCACCATCCCTGCGCTCATCACCGTGACGCAGGACGTACGGTCCGCCGCGAAGGCCCGCGGTCTCGAACGCAGTCCCCGCGCGTTGCTCGTGCCGTTCGTGCTCCGGACCGTCGCGCGCGCCCACATGACGGGCGACGCCCTCGCGGCGCGCGGCATCCTCGACGGGTCCGACGAGCCCCCCGCGCCTACCGGGCCAGAGGACGGTCCGGGTACCGGTGCGGGGGACGTTCCTGTGCGACCGGTCCGTCGCGCCAGCAACCGCGACGACAGGTAACCTCCGGTCCATGACGTTCCGAGAAGGTGGATCCTTCGACAGCAACCGTGTCCAACGTCGTTCAGGAGGCGCCCGCACCGGTGGCATCGCCGTGGGTGGCGGGCTCGGCGCCATCGCCCTGTTCGTCATCGCCCAGCTGCTCGGGGTGGACCTCACGGGGCTCGTCTCCCAGGACGACGGCGGGCAGGCACAGCAGGGGACCGACCTCACCGGCTGCGAGACCGCGGACCGCGCGAACACGGACTCCGAGTGCCGTTACGGCTGGACCCTCGAGGCGCTCGACGCCTACTGGGCGACCACGCTCCCCGAGCAGACGGGCGTCGCGTACACGGTCCCCGACGCCGTGTCCGTCACGTCGTCGTCGGTGGGGACGGGGTGCGGCTCGGCGACGAGTGCCACCGGTCCGTTCTACTGCCCCGCCGACGAGACGGTCTACGTCGACACGAGCTTCTTCGCGGTGCTCCGTGACCAGTTCGGTGCGTCCGGTGGACCGCTGGCCGAGCAGTACGTCGTCGCGCACGAGGTGGGCCATCACATCGAGCAGATCACCGGGGTCATGGCAGGGGCGGACCGCTCCGGCAGCGGGCCGGAGTCCGACTCCGTGCGGATCGAGCTCATGGCCGACTGCCTGGCGGGGATGTGGGTGGGCAACGCGTCGCGGACGATCGACCCGGAGACGGGCGCACCGTTCCTCGAGCCGATCACGCCCGAGCAGCTGGCGGACGCGCTCTCGGCGGCGGAGGCGGTCGGCGACGACCGTATCCAGGAAGCGTCCGGCGGTGGGGTGAACCCCGAGTCCTGGACCCACGGGTCCGCGGAGCAGCGCCAGCAGTGGTTCACGACTGGCTACGAGGGCGGCACGTTCGATCAGTGCAACGCCCTCGAGGCCACGACGCTCTGAGGGGCGGCATTCCCCGGCGCTGAGCAGTCCGAGCGGCACCACCGAAGGAGCGTGCTGCTGCCGGAGGCCGTGCGCAACGCCGAACGCGCCGCCCGTCGTCGACGAGCAGCGCGTTCGTGGTCCTGGTGGCAGGCGGCGTCAGACGTTGAAGCCCAGGGCCCGCAGCTGGTCCTTGCCGTCCTGGGTGATCTTCTCCGGGCCCCACGGCGGCATCCACACCCAGTTGATGCGGAACCCGTCGACGACGCCCTCGAGCGCCTGGCCGGCCTGGTCCTCGATGACGTCGGTCAGCGGGCACGCCGCAGACGTGAGCGTCATGTCGATGACCACGTGGTTGTTCTGGTCGAGGACCAGCCCGTAGATGAGCCCGAGGTCGACGACGTTGATCCCGAGCTCGGGGTCGATGACGTCCCGGAGGGCCTCCTCGACGTCGGCGACGTTCGTGGGTGCGTCGGCGGTCGCGGCGCCGTTCGTCGTGTCACTGGTCATGGGGTCTCCTTGGGAGGTCAGCTGTGGCTGGACGAGGTGGAGCGGGCCGGGGAGTCCGACAGGACCCCGGTACGCGCGAAGGTGTCCCGCAGGGCGGCCCACCCGAGGAGCGCGCACTTGATGCGCGCCGGGAACTGGGAGACGCCGGTGAATGCGGCTCCGTCACCGAGCTGCTCCTCGAGGTCCCCGTCGAGGCCCTTCCCGCGGGAGGACATGAGGTCACGGAAGACGGACGCGACGTGCTCGCTCTCGGCGACGTCCTTGCCGGTGACGAGCTCCGTGAGGACGGACAACGAGGCCTGCGAGATGCTGCATCCCTGGCCCTCCCAGCTCACGCGCTCGACGCGCGTGACGCCAGACTCGTCCTGCGTGAACTGCACGCGCATCGTCACCTCGTCGCCGCAGGTCGGGTTCACCTGGTGCGACTCCGCGGCCAGCGCCGCCGGATCGGACTCGACGAGGCCGCGCCCGTGGGGGGTGCGCGAGTGGTCGAGGATCACCTGCTGGTAGAGCTGCTGCATCGAGCTGGTCATGCATCACCGTCCTTGTCAGTCAGTCCGAAGAACGCCCGGACACCCGCCAACGATTCCCGGAACACCCGGATCTCGTCGACGGTCGTGTAGACGGACGCGGAGGCGCGGGCCGTCGCGGCGATGCCGAACCGGCGGTGCAGCGGCTGCGCGCAGTGGTGCCCCACCCGGACCGCGATGCCGGCGTCGTCGAGCATCTGCCCGACGTCGTGGGCATGCACACCGTCGACGACGAACGAGACGGCAGCGAGCCTGTTCGTCGTGTCGAGCGGACCGATGACCCGGACACCCGGGATGTGGGCGATCTGCAACAGCTCGGCAGCGAGCTCGCGCTCGTGCGCTGCGACCGCCTCCATGCCGAGGTCCGCGAGGTACGTCGCGGCGGCGCCCATCCCGACGGCCTGGGCGACCATCTGGGTACCGGCCTCGAACCGCTGCGGTGGGGGCGCGTACGTCGTCGAGGTCATCGTGACGACCTCGACCATCGAGCCGCCGGTGGTCACCGGCGGCATCGCCTCGAGCAGCTCCCGGCGCCCGTAGAGCGCGCCGACACCTGTGGGTCCGAGCATCTTGTGGCCGGAGAACGCCGCGAAGTCCACGCCGAGGGCGTGCAGGTCCACCGGCATGTGCGGGACGCTCTGGCAGGCGTCGAGCACGGTGACCGCGCCGACCGCGCGGGCACGCTCGACGAACGGCGCGACGTCGGTCACCGCTCCGGTGACGTTCGACGCGTGGGTGAACGCGAGGATCCGCGTGCGCTCCGTGACCACCGAGGCCAGCTGCTCCGTCCGCAGCCGACCGTCGTCGTCGACCTCGATCCAGCGGACCACGGCACCTGTCCGCGCAGCGAGCTCCTGCCACGGGACGAGGTTGGCGTGGTGCTCCGCCTCGGTGACGACGATCTCGTCGCCCGGGGCGAGGGCGAACCGGCGCGCGGCCTCTCCCCCGCGTCCTGCGGTGGCGTTGGAGAACGCGTACGCGACGAGATTGATCCCGGCCGTGGCGTTCGTCGTCCAGACGATCTCGCCCTCGTCCGCCCCCACGAAGGTGGCGACGGCCCGACGCGCGGCCTCGAACGCCTCGGTCGCCTCTTCGGCGAGCTGGTGCGCACCCCGGTGCACCGCGGCGTTGCGCTCGAGGTAGAAGTCCTGCTCCGCATCGAGCACGGGGTCGGGCTTCTGGGAGGTGGCACCCGAGTCGAGGTACACGAGGGGACGGTCACCGCGCACCGTCCGCGCGAGCAGCGGGAAGTCGGCGCGCACGGCGGCGAGCTCCGCGGCGCTCAGCGCTGCGGGCCGTCCCAGGTCGGTGGCGGTCATCGTCCCTCGCTTCTGGTGGTGACCCGCGGACGGGTCACCACCATCTCGTGTGCTGCAGTCGTGCTGACGCGTGACGCTCAGGCGGTCGCGGTGGTGAGGAACCGGTCGTAGCCCTCGTTCTCGAGGCGCTGGGCGAGCTCGGGGCCGCCCTCCTCGGCGATGCGCCCGTCGACGAAGACGTGCACGAAGTCCGGGGTGATGTACCGCAGGATGCGCGTGTAGTGCGTGATGAGCAGCACGCCGACGTCGCCGCTCGCCTTGACCCGGTTGACGCCCTCGGACACGACGCGCAACGCGTCGACGTCGAGGCCGGAGTCGGTCTCGTCGAGGATGGCCATCTTCGGCTTGAGCAGCTCCATCTGGAGGATCTCGTGGCGCTTCTTCTCACCACCGGAGAAGCCTTCGTTGACGGAGCGCTCCGCGAAGGACGGGTCCATGCGTAGCGCCTCCATGGCGCCCTTCATGTCCTTGACCCAGCTCCGCAGGGGCGGCGCCTGGCCGTCGATCGCCGTCTTGGCCGTGCGGAGGAAGTTCGAGACCGAGACACCCGGCACCTCGACGGGGTACTGCATCGCGAGGAACATGCCCGCGCGGGCGCGCTCGTCGACGCTCATGGCGAGGACGTCGGCGCCGTCGAGCGTGACCGTCCCACCGGTGACCTCGTACTTCGGGTGCCCGGCGAGGGAGTACGCGAGGGTGGACTTGCCCGAGCCGTTGGGGCCCATGATGGCGTGCGTGTGGCCGCTGTTGATGGTCAGGTCGACGCCGCGGAGGATCGGCTTGGGGCCCTCCTTGGTCTCGACGCTCACGTGCAGGTCGCGGATTTCAAGCGTGGACATTCTGATCTCCTAGGAAGACGACAGGGGGGCGTCGACGTCGACGAGCACTCGCTCGCCGTCGACGCTCACGGGGTAGACGGCCACGGGACGCGTGGCGGGCAGTGCGGTGGGCTGGCCGGTGCGCAGGTCGAACTGCGACCCGTGCAACCAGCACTCGATGAAGCAACCCTCGACCTCGCCCTCGGACAACGACACAGCACCGTGGGTGCACAGGTCCGAGACGGCGTGCAGGTCGCCGTCGGAGTCACGCACGATCGCGACCTCGACGGTTCCCCGCTCGCCCTCGAGCTCCACGCGCAGCGCAGTCTCCGGCGCCACGTCGGTCGTCAGGCAGGCAAGCTGGGCGCTCATGCGCCAGCCGCGGCGGGCAGGCCGCCCTCGATGACGCTCATCGACTTCGCCAGCTCGGCGTCGATGGAGGCGAGCAGGCGCTCCTCGACGGAGGCCACCCCGATCTCCTGGATGAGCTCGGCGAAGAACCCGCGCACGACGAGCCGACGCGCGTCGGCCTCGGGGATGCCGCGGGCCTGCAGGTAGAACAGCTGCTCGTCGTCGAAGCGTCCGGTCGCGCTCGCGTGGCCGGCCCCCTCGATGACACCCGTCTCGATCTCGAGGTTCGGCACCGAGTCCGCGCGCGCACCGTCCGACAGGACGAGGTTGCGGTTGAGCTCGTAGGTGTCGGTCCCCTCGGCGGCGGCGCGGATGAGCACGTCGCCCACCCAGACCGTGTGCGCCTCCTGGCCCTGCAGCGCACCCTTGTACGTCACACGGGACTTGCAGCGCGGGACGGCGTGGTCGACGAACAAGCGGTGCTCCTGGTGCTGACCGGCGTCGGCGAAGTACAGGCCCACCATCTCGACCTCACCGCCCTCGCCGACGAACTCCGCGTCCGGGGTCACGCGCACGACGTCGCCGCCGAGCGTCACGACGACGTGCTTGACCTTCGCGTCGCGTCCGATGCGGATGCGGTGCGAGCTCGCGTGCACGGCACCGGCGGACCAGTCCTGGACGCTCACGAGGGTGAGGTGGGCGCCGTCCTCGGCGACGATCTCCACGGTTTCGGACAGCGTCGCGGTCCCCACGTGGTCGAGGAGGACGACGGACTCGCTCATCGCCTGGGCGTGGATGAGCAGGTGGGAGGCCGTCGGGGTGGTGTCGATGCCCTCGACGCGGATCGACGTCACGTCCGAGGCGACGGCCTCGGCGGGGATCGTGACGATCGTCGCCTCCTTGACGGCGTTCCACGCCGTGACCGCGGTGCGGTCGCCGGGGCGCCCGGCCAGGCCGAGCCGTGCGTCGTCACGCCCGACGATCTGCACGGAGACCTCGTGCGCCTCGACGACGGTCGTCCGGACACCGAGCGACGCGAGGTTGGCGTCGAAGAGCGGCGCGAGCCGGCCCACGGGTGAGAAGCGCCACTCCTCCTCGCGCCCGGTGGGCACGCCGATCGTCGCGAGGTCGAACGACGTCACGCGCTCGGCGCGGGATCCCTGGGGCGTCCCGCCGGTGCCGTGCGAGTGTGCGCCGTCGGCGACCGCGCGTGAGTGGTCGGTCGTCAGACCGCCCTCCGGGGCTGGTGTGGTGGTGCTGGGGGCAGAGCTGGTCATCAGCCGACGGACCCTTCCATCTGGAGCTCGATGAGGCGGTTGAGCTCGAGGGCGTACTCCATGGGCAGCTCACGAGCGATGGGCTCGACGAACCCACGCACGATCATGGCCATGGCCTCGGTCTCCGCCATGCCTCGGGACATGAGGTAGAACAGCTGGTCCTCGCTGACGCGCGAGACGGTCGCCTCGTGACCCATCGACACGTCGTCCTCGCGGACGTCGACGTACGGGTACGTGTCGGAGCGGGAGATCTGGTCGACGAGGAGCGCGTCGCAGAGCACGTTGGACGCGGAGTGCTTGGCGCCCTCGAGGACCTGGACAAGGCCTCGGTAGGACGTGCGTCCACCGCCGCGAGCGACCGACTTCGAGACGATCGACGAGGACGTGTGGGGGGCGGCGTGCACCATCTTGGCGCCAGCGTCCTGGTGCTGGCCCTCGCCCGCGAAGGCGATGGAGAGCGTCTCACCACGGGCGTGCTCGCCCATGAGGTAGATCGCCGGGTACTTCATCGTCACCTTGGAGCCGATGTTGCCGTCGACCCACTCCATCGTCGCGCCCTCGGCGGCCGTGGCGCGCTTGGTGACGAGGTTGTAGACGTTGTTCGACCAGTTCTGGATGGTCGTGTAGCGCACGCGAGCGTTCTTCTTGACGATGATCTCCACGACCGCGGAGTGCAGCGAGTCGCTCTGGTAGATCGGCGCCGTGCAGCCTTCGACGTAGTGCACGTAGGAGCCCTCGTCAGCGATGATCAGCGTCCGCTCGAACTGGCCCATGTTCTCGGTGTTGATCCGGAAGTACGCCTGGAGCGGGATCTCGACGTGCACGCCCGGAGGGACGTAGACGAAGGAGCCACCGGACCACACCGCGGTGTTGAGCGCCGCGAACTTGTTGTCGCCCGCGGGGATGACCGAGCCGAAGTACTGCTCGAAGATCTCGGGGTACTCGCGCAGACCGGTGTCGGTGTCGACGAAGATGACGCCCTGCTCCTCGAGGTCCTCACGGATCTGGTGGTAGACGACCTCCGACTCGTACTGGGCTGCGACGCCCGAGACGAGGCGCTGCTTCTCCGCCTCCGGGATGCCCAGGCGGTCGTACGTCGCCTTGATGTCCTCGGGCAGCTCTTCCCAGGTGGTCGCCTGCTTCTCCGTCGACCGCACGAAGTACTTGATGTTGTCGAAGTCGATGCCCGAGAGGTCGCTGCCCCAGTTCGGCATGGGCTTCTTCTCGAAGAGCTTCAAGGACTTGAGGCGGAGCTTGAGCATCCACTCCGGCTCGTTCTTGAGGCTCGAGATGTTCCGCACCACGTCCTCGTCGAGTCCGCGCCGCGCGAGCGAGCCGGCGGCGTCGCTGTCGTGCCAGCCGTACTCGTAGGAGCCGATCGAGGCGATGATCTCCTCGTCGGTCTCGACTGCGGGAGCGTTGGAGTCCTGCGTAGGTGCGCTCATCGTGTTCCTTCCACGGGTGTGACGGGGACGTTGGTGGTGCACACGTGCCCGCCGGAGGCGAGGGTCACGAGGCGTTGGGTGTGAGAACCGAGCAGACGGGAGAAGACCTTGGACTCCGCGTCGCACAGCTGGGGGAACTCTGCGGCGACGTGCTGCACGGGGCAGTGCCCCTGGCACAGCTGGAGCGTCATCGCGCCGTTGACGGGCCGGACGCTCGCCGCGAAGCCGTCGGCGGACAGCGCCTCGGCCAGCTGCTCGACCCGGCCGGGGACGTCGGTCGCGGTGACCTTCTCGGCGTAGCGCGCCTCGAAACCTTCGAGGCGACGGGCCGCGAACTCCTCGACGGCGTCCGGGCCAGCGACGTCAGAGAGGAAGTGCAGCGCCTGTGCGGCGATGTCCGGGTACTGCCCCGCCATCGTCGTGTGAGCCCGTTCGGTGCCGACGTAGGCACGTGCTGGTCGCCCCCGGGTGCCGGACCGGCGGCCGCCGTCGTGCACGGCGACCATCCCGGTCTCCTCGAGGCACCCGATGTGACGCCGGATGCCTGCAGCACTGAGATGGAGCGTCGCAGCGAGGGACGCCGCGGTGATCGGTCCCTCAGCGACGATGAGGCGCAGGACGCGGTCGCGGGTCGTCGACTCGTCGCCCGCCGCGGAGTCGGTGCTGGGTACGCGAGCTCCTGCTGCCAGACTCATCCCGCCACCTCCGTCCACTGCGTGCAGCCATGACCGGCCTGTCGACGCACCCAGGTGGCACGTCTATTAGGCAACATCCTTGTGGGCTAAATCGATTCCCGCAAGGAAGGAAACCCTCACCTGCCGCACCGCCACGCCCCGCCGGTGCTCGGGATCACACCCGCGCGGGACCGCCAAGGTCCCCACCCCGCCCCGTAGACTCGGGCAGCGTGCCCCCCTCCCCCGCAGCGGTCGAGATCACCGGCCTCGTCAAGCGCTACGACGGCCGCGAGATCGTCCGCGGACTCGACCTCGTCGCCCGGATGGGTGAGGTCACCGCGGTGCTCGGACCCAACGGTGCGGGAAAGACGACGACCATCGAGTGCTGCGAGGGTCTGCGCGTCCCCGACGCAGGGACCGTCCGGGTGCTGGGCATGGACCCGGCGCGGGAGGGACCCGAGCTGCGCGCCCGGGTGGGCGTCATGCTCCAGGACGGCGGGCTGCCCACGTCAGCCCGAGCGCTCCAGGTGCTGCGTCACGTCGCAGCGATGTACGCCGATCCCCTCGATGTCGGCGAGCTCGTCGAGCGGCTCGGCCTCGAGAGCTTCGCCCGCACCACGGTGCGCCGGCTGTCGGGCGGACAGCGTCAGCGGTTGGCGCTCGCCGCGGCGATCGTCGGACGCCCGGACGTGGTCTTCCTCGACGAGCCGGGCGCGGGCCTCGACCCGCAGAGCCGGCACGCCGTGTGGGAGCTCGTCCACGAGCTGCGCGACCACGGCGTCGGGATCGTGCTGACGACCCACCTCATGGACGAGGCCGAGGCGCTCGCCGACCATGTCGTCGTCCTCGACCACGGAGCGGTCATCGCCGAGGGGTCTCCGGCCGAGCTCGTCACGGGTGGCGCCGCGTCCGTCTCCTTCGAGACCGTGGCCGACCTCGACCTGGAGTCGCTCGGCGCCGCCCTGGGGCACGCCGTCGTCGCCTCGGGTCCCGGGAGCTACGTCGTCACCGCACCCGCGACCCCCGCGCTGCTGCTCGAGCTCACGCGGTGGTGCGCCTCCCAGGACATCCTGCTCACCGGCCTGGCGTCAGGGCGCCGCACGCTCGAGGACGTGTTCCTCGACCTCACAGGACGGCAGCTGCGATGACCGCCACCCATGACCCCGGGCCGTCGCGCGCAGCGCCGCAGCCGGGCGACGCCCCGCGCGCCGCGAGCGCACGCCACCGGATCCTCGCCCAGTCGGTCTTCGAGACGACGCTGATCCTGCGCAACGGCGAGCAGCTCATGGTGACGATCCTGCTGCCCGTCCTCCTGCTCCTCGGGCTCACCCGGACGACGATCATCGATCTCGACACCGGAGGCGCCTCCCGGATCGACTTCGTCACGCCGGGGATCCTCGCCCTCGCCGTGATGAGCTGCGCGTTCACGTCGCAGGCCATCGCGACCGCGTTCGACCGGCGCAACGGCGTCCTGCGGCTCATGTCCACGACTCCCCTGGGCCGCGGTGGACTGCTGGCGGCGAAGGTCGCCGGGGTGCTCGTCGTCGAGGCCGTGCAGATCGTCGTCCTCGCTGGCACAGCCCTCGCGCTCGGGTGGAGACCGGTCGGCACCGGCGTCCCTCTCGCGCTCCTGGCCGTGCTGCTCGGCACCGCGGCATTCACGGCTCTCGCGATGCTCCTCGCCGGGACCGTGCGCGCAGAGGGCGTCCTCGCGCTCGGCAACGTCCTGCTCGTGCTCCTCACGGTGGGTGGCGGTGTGCTCCTGCCAGCAGACCGGCTGCCGGGCGCTCTCGGGAGCGTCGTGAGCCTCCTGCCGTCGGGTGCTCTCGGCGAGGCCATGCGCAGCGCCCTCCTCGACGGGACCATCCCGCTCGGTGCCGTGGCGGTCCTCGTCGTGTGGACGGTTCTGCTCGGGTCGGCTGCGGCTCGGTTCTTCCGCTGGCACTGACGCCACCGCACCCGCACCCGCACCCGCACCCGCACCCGGCCAATGTCACACCGGCGGGGTGACGATCGGCGACCGCACGGCGGTTACCGTGGGATCGTGAGCATTCCGACCTCCGCACCCGAAGCTCCCGGCACTGCTGGCGCACCCGCGCCCGAGGCGGGCTGGCTCGCGCGGGCGCGGCCCTGGACACGCACGGCTCTCCTTGCCAATCTCGTCGCGCAGATCGGGATCGTCGTCACGGGTGGCGCGGTGCGCCTCACCGGCTCCGGTCTGGGGTGCTCCACGTGGCCGCTCTGCGAGCCCGGTCAGTTCACCCCGGTGCTGCACGAGGCCACGAGCTACCACCCGTTCATCGAGTTCGGGAACAGGACGCTCACCGGCGTCGTGGGCATCGCCGCCCTGGCCGTCCTGCTGCTCGTGTGGACGGACCGGCGACGCAGCACCGCGTACCGGGTGCTCGGCACGCTCCCGCTCGCCGGAGTGGCCATCCAGGCGGTCATCGGTGGGATCACCGTCCACATGGACCTCCACCCCGCGATCGTCGGCTCCCACTTCCTCATCTCGATGGCGCTCGTCGCGGTGTCCGCCGTGCTCCTCGACCGCAGCGCCGAGGGTGACGGCCCTCCGGTTCCCGTCGCCTCTCGAGCGGCACGCGCGACGGGCTACCTGCTGCAGGTGCTCCTTGTCCCGGTCCTCGTGCTGGGGGTCATCGTCACCGGTGCGGGACCGCACTCGGGCGACAGCGAGGTCGGGTACCGCTTCGCGCTGGATCCCGCGCACATCACCCGGTTCCACGCGGCGTCGGTCTGGGTCTTCCTCGCCGTCCTCGCGGTCCTCGTCGTCCTCGTGCACCGGAGCGCGCTACAGGGCACGCGAGCGCGCCGCGTCGTGTGGGTCCTCGTTGCTGTGACTCTCGCCCAGGGGGCCATCGGCTACGTCCAGTACTTCACTGGCCTGCCCGAGATCCTCGTGGGCGTGCACATGCTCGGCGCTGCGCTCCTCACCGTCGGCTGCGTCCGCGTTCCCCTCGCACTCCGCACCCGGTCCTGACCACGGGTCCGGTGCCAGCACCGGTCTCGCCACGTCGGGCAGCCCCGGCGGAACCCCGCGGCCGCGGCTGTCAGGTGACCTCGCCTCCGCGTCGACGGACGCGCGCCGCGCCGTAGAGACCACCACCGAGCGTGAGCGTGAGCATCACGACGGCCAGGAGCGTGCCGACCCCGTCCGAACCGGTCGCCGGGAGCGACCCGTACCGTCCGCCGGCCGGCCCTCGGAGCACCGGCGCACTGCTCGTCCGCGGTGGGACCACCCCGGGCGCGGGTTCGACGACAGGTTCCACGACCGGCTCGACGACGGGTGGGGCGACGACGGGTGGGAGCCCGGCGGGGAGCTCGTCGAGGAGCATCACGCGGTCGATGCTCACCCGTGACACTGCCGCCGCGGCGGCGCGATCGCTCGGGGGGCCGTCTGGCGCGAGGGTGAAGCCGTACCCCTGGACGTCCGTGAGGGTGAGTCCGTCGTCAGGAGCTCCCGCTGGCTGCTCGGCGCTGCGGACAAGGCTGTCGAAGGGGACCACCACCTCGCGCCAGCCCGCCTGGTCGTCGACGACCTGAGCCTCGAACCGCTCAGCCGTGTCCGCCGCCTGGAACACCCGTACGTAGTCGAGCGTGAGCGACTGGGGGAAGTCCAGGTCGTCCCCGAGGGGCCCGCCGAAGTTCCCGCCGACCGCGACGTTCGTCAGGAGCGAGAACGGGTGGTCGAACACCCACGGGTTGTCAGCCACGTCCGCGGGCGTCGCCTCGTGGTACTGGATCCCGTCGACGAACCAGCTGATAGCGCCGGGCGTCCACTCGACACTGAACGTGTGCCAGTCCTCGTAGACGGGCTCGTCGAGCTCATAGGTGTTCCCGAAGGACGCCCCGCCGCTGTAGCCGGGGCCGTGGACCGTGCCGAAGACCTCGTTGGGCAGCTTGCCGACGAACTCCATGATGTCGATCTCGCCGGTCTGCGGCCAGCCCACCTCGCGGAAGTCCGTCCCCAGCGCCCAGACGGCGGGCCAGATCCCCGCTCCGCGCGGCACGAGCACCCGGGACTCGATGCGCCCGTACGCGAACTCGGCCTTCTGCTCCGTGACCAGCCGCGCGGAGGTGTGCGTGCACGGCCCGTACCAGCACTGCAGGTCCGTGGTGGCAGGGTCGATCTCCCGGGCGGTGATCACCATGTTGCCGGCGCCGTCGTGGGCCGCGTTGTCCGTGCTGTCGGTGTAGTACTGGAGCTCGTCGTTGCCCCATCCCCACCCGCCGGTCTCGTACGACCACCGCGTCGGGTCGGCTGGTGTGCCTGCTGGTGCGTCGAACTCGTCGCTCCACACCTGGGTCCACCCGGTCACACCGGGATCGGGCACACCGTTGTCGGCCAGGTCGACCGTCACGGTCCCGCCGTCGCCCTGCCCCTCGAACCAGAAGCTCAGTCCTTGCGACTGCGACCAGTCCTGTCCCACCGGGAAGTCGCGGAAGATCGACGCCTGGCCGTCCGTCGTGATGTCGAGGACGTGCTCGTACGAGTCCTGTCCCGGGTAGGCGGCCGAGGTGCCGCTCGCGATCTCCCGGACAGCCAGCCCTGGTTCGCCCTGCGTCCCGAACAACCATGGGAAGGACTCGAAGTCGTCGATGAGCCGAGGGTCGATCTCGTCGTCGTCCTCGATGCTCACCGTCGCCGTGCGCACGAACCCGAGCTCGGCACCGACCGGGTCGGACAGGCCCAGGAGGAACGTCTCGTCGACCTCGTGCTTGGCGTTCTGCAGCGTCGGCACGGTGATGGTCGCCTCCCGCTCCCCGGCGGGGATGGTCACCGTCCCGCTCACTGCCGAGTAGTCCCGGTCGAGCGTCGCCGACAGATCTTCGGTCGCGGTCCTGCTCGTGGCGTCGGCGCTCGCGTACGCCACCGAGACGTCGGCGTCCGACGCCCGGTTGAGCCGGACGACGGCCGTGGCGGGTGAGCCCTCGACCGCGGTGTAGCCAGCGCGGTCGAAGCCCACGGAGAGCGGCGCCTGCTCGGCCTGCCCGTAGACGACGACGTCATCGACGAAGAACGTGCGCGGGACGTCGGTCCGGAGCGCACCGATGGCGTAGCCGTGGACGTCGGTCCTCTCGAACCCGTCGTTGGGTGCGCCGTTGCCGATCTCCTTGCGGGAGAAGTCGTCGAAGTCGAACTCCAGGTACCGCCACCCGGTCCAGCTGTCCGTGAAGTTCACGACGAACCGCTCCGCATCGTCGGTCGTCGATCCCCCGTTCCGGTTCTCCACGACGTCGAGGAAGAGGCCGTTCCCGGTCCCGGACCCGTACATCCAGAACCCGATCCCCTCGTAGGAGCTCCAGTCCTGCGGCTGCCACACCGACGCGGTCTCGTCGGTGAAGTTGTGCACGACGACGCCGTAGGACTGGACGTCGTAGGTCGCACCGAGGGCGGTGTTGCCCGCGGGCGAGCCCGGGACCGGTGCCGGCGGTGTGGTCGTGGGGCCGAACGTCACCGTCCCCTGGGGATCCTGCGCGGTGAACCAGCCCACCGGGACGGCCCCGTCTGCACCGGACGGCAACGGCTGCTCGAAGTCATCGACGAGCATCGATCGCTCGTGCGACGGGCCGGTCGGTGCCGTGTCGTCGTCGAGGATGGTCAGTGTCGCGACCGAGGAGCCCAGGGTCGCCCCTGCAGCCTCGGCGAGGGAGAGGCCGACGGTCTCGTCGGCCTCGGGCGCGTCGTCGGCCGTCGTGGTGATGGAGAAGGACTGGGACGTCACCCCGGGCGCGAACGTCAGGGTGCCACTCGTCGACGTGTAGTCGCTCCCGGCCGTCGCCGTGCCGTCGGCCGTCGCGTAGGTCACGGTCACCGGATCGCTCGAGGCGACGTCCAGACCCACCGTGACCTGCGCCGTGGATCCCTCGACCGCCTGGAGCGCCGCGGCGGAGAAGGAGACGGTCGGGGTGACCGCGGTCTCGGAGTAGACGGCGATGTCGTCGACGAGCACCGTCGCGACCCCGGAAGCGGCGGGCAGCGCGAACCCCCACATCGTCGTCAGGCCCAGCCCGTCGTCCGGCGCGCCTGCCGGCTGGAAGTCCGTCGCCCGGGCGAAGTCCGCCCACGGGATCTGCACGAGCTCCCACCCCACGGCGTCGTCGACGACCGTGTGGTCGAACCGCTCCGACGTGTCGGCATCCGACCCGCCGTCGAAGATCTCGACCTGGAACTCCGCGCCGCTGCCGGTCCCCCGGAACCACAGCTGGACCCCGTCGAACGCGGACCAGTCCGAGGCGGTCGAGAGGTTGTTGCCGACCCCGCCGAACGCACCCTCCATGGTGACGTCGAAGCCGTACGACAGCACCTCCGCCGGACCTACCTGCCCGGGGCGCGCCTCCGGCGCCCCCTCGGCGACCTCGACGATGCCGAAGCCGGCGGAGCCGTAGGAGAAGAAGCCGGCGGGAGCACCTCCCTCGAAGTCGGCCAGGACCGACAGGGCGGCGGGCTCAGCCGCTGGCGCTCCCGGAGCGAGGAGGATCGGCACGAGCACGAGGGGCGCTGCTGCGGTGAACGCAGCGAGACGGGACAGCGTGCCTGACGGGCGTGCGGACATAGGACGACTCCCCCGAGCTCGACGACCACCCGTGGGCGGTCAACCCGACCGCCGTTGGTCGAGTCCTGTGCCGCACAGCGTAGCGGTCCCCGCACACTCTGGACAGTGCTACCGAAAAGGGGCAGCGCGGACATCGCTCCGCACGTCCGAGGCGCTCCCTCCGCTCGGCCTCAGCCCTTCCGCTCAGGCCACGGGGCGTCCGCCGGACGCAGCGTGGTCCACCCCGAGTCACGTGCCGCCGTCGCGGCAAGGACCCCGACCACCGCCGACGGGTTGTGCAGGTCCCCCCTCAGCACCGCGGCGCGGGCCTCGTCGAGCGGTACCCAGCGCACCTCCATGTCCCGCTCCTCGTCCTCGCGGACGTGCCGGTCTGCCTGAGGAACCGGCGACAGGTCACGTGCGAGGAAGACCCGCAGCGCCTCGTTGTTGCCGCCAGGGGTCGTGAAGTAGTCCACAAGCACGTCCCAGCGGGCGGCAACGAGGTCCGCCTCCTCGGCGAGCTCACGGGCGGCAGCGGTCTGCGCCGGCTCACCGCTGACGTCGAGCAGGCCAGCCGGCGGCTCCCACAGCTCCCGGGCGACCGGGTGCCGGTACTGCTTGAGCAGCAGCATCCGCTCGTCCTCGTCGAGGACGACGACCGCGACCGCTCCGGGGTGATCGACGTACTCGCGACGGACCGTCGAGCCGCCCAGATCCACGTCGTCGCGCACGAGGTCGAAGATCCGTCCCTCGTGCAGCACCTCGTGAGCGGTCACGGGGCGAGGGGCCCGGACGTCGACCAGCCGGTCCCCTGCACCGCCGGTCATGCCTGTGCCGTGTCCCGGGCGGCCAGGGCCGCCGTCACGAGCCCGGAGAACAGCGGGTGGGCACGCGTCGGACGCGACTTGAACTCCGGGTGCGCCTGGGTCGAGATGTAGTACGGGTGCACCGACGCGGGCAGCTCGACGAACTCGACGAGCAGCGAGTCCGGCGACGTGCCGCTGATGACGAGCCCCGCCTCCTCGAGCTGGGCACGGTAGGCGTTGTTCACCTCGTAGCGGTGGCGGTGGCGCTCGGACACACGCTCGGAGCCGTACACGCCCGCTGCGACCGAGCCGGGCGCCAGCACGGCCTCGTACGACCCGAGGCGCATCGTCCCGCCGAGGTCGCCGTCTCCGCCGACGATCGCCTTCTGCTCCGCCATCGTCGCGACGACCGGGTGCCGGGTCTCCGGGTCGAACTCGGACGACGACGCGCCTTCGAGGCCCACGACGTTGCGCGCGTACTCCATGACCATCGACTGCAGGCCGAGACAGATGCCGAGCGTGGGCACCTTGCCCTCGCGCGCCCAGCGCAGCGCGCCGAGCTTGCCCTCGATACCGCGGATGCCGAAGCCACCGGGGACGAGGACCGCGTCGACGCCACCGAGCGCCCTCTGCGCACCCTCGGGCGTCTGGCACTCGTCGGACGGGACCCAGCGGATCGAGACCTTCGCGTCGTTGGCGAACCCGCCGGCGCGCAGGGCCTCGGTGACGGAGAGGTAGGCGTCCGGGAGGTCGACGTACTTGCCGACGAGAGCGACCTCGACGGTGTGGGCGGGCTCGTGGACGCGCTCGAGCAGCTGCGACCAACCGTGCCAGTCGACGTCGTGGAAGGGCAGGCCCAGCCGGCGCACGACGTACGCGTCGAGGCCCTCCGAGTGGATGACCCTCGGGATGTCGTAGATGCTCGGCGCGTCCTTGCAGGTGATGACGGCCTCGTTGTCGACGTCGCACATGTTGGCGATCTTGCGCTTGGTGCCCTCCGGCACGTCGCGATCGGCGCGCAGCACGATGGCGTCGGGCTGGATGCCGATGCTCCGCAGGGCGGCGACCGAGTGCTGCGTCGGCTTGGTCTTCAGCTCCCCGCTCGGCCCGATGTACGGCACGAGGGAGACATGGAGGAAGAACACGTCGTCGCGTCCCACGTCGTGACGCACCTGGCGGGCGGCCTCGAGGAACGGCTGGGACTCGATGTCGCCGACCGTGCCACCGATCTCGGTGATGATGACGTCGACGTCGTCGCCGGCCTGGGCGCGCATCCGCGTCTTGATCTCGTCGGTGATGTGCGGGATGACCTGGACGGTGTCGCCCAGGTACTCCCCGCGGCGCTCCTTGGCGATGACCTGCGAGTAGACCTGCCCCGTCGTGACGTTCGCCGCTGCGGCTAGGTCGACGTCGAGGAACCGCTCGTAGTGACCGATGTCGAGGTCTGTCTCGGCGCCGTCCTCGGTGACGAAGACCTCACCGTGCTGGAACGGGTTCATCGTCCCCGGGTCCACGTTGAGGTAGGGGTCGAGCTTCTGCATCGTCACGCGCAGACCGCGCGAACGGAGGAGTCTGCCGAGGCTGGAGGCCGTCAATCCCTTACCGAGGGAGGAGGCCACACCCCCGGTCACGAAGATGTGCCGCGTCGTCGATCCCGACCGGACTCGGCTGCTGGACTGAAACCTGTTCCCATGATCTGCCACGGGGTTCGACTCTATCACCGAGCCCGCTCCCCCGGACCGGCCGGCCTGCACGACCACGGGCGAGCCAGGTGCCCCGCCAGCGTCAGACCCCTCGGTAGAGCGGGACGAGGCTCGCCACGACGTCGGTGATCGTCGGCAGCTCTGACGCCCGGTCCCGTGCCTGTGCGCGGAGCGCCGCAAGCGCTTCGTCGTCGTCGAGGAGAGCACGGACGGCGTTCGCCAGCGCGACGGCGTCCCCCACAGGCACGAGGCGTGCGGCACTGCCGGTGACCTCCCGGGTCCCGCCGGCGTCCGTCGCGACGACCGCGGCTCCGGCCGCGAGCGCCTCTTGGAGCCACAACGGCTGCCCCTCCCACACCGCGGTGCTCACGACGACGTCCGCCGCCCCGAGCAGGGCGGGCGCATCGTCGCGGAACCCCAGCAGGTGCACCGGCAGGCTCCTGTCCGTCACCTGCTGCCGCAGTGTCGCCTCGAGCGGACCCCCACCTGCCAGCACCCACAGGACGTCCTGCTGCGCCACGACGTCGTCGCCGGTCACCGCAGCGGGACGCAGGAGCTCCGCAGCGTCGCAGAGCGTCTCGAGGCCCTTCTGGGGAGCGAGCCGTCCGACCGTGACGAGCAGCCGCTGGCCGTCCTGCACACCGAGCTCGCGTCGGACCTCGTCCGCCTCGGCCACGACAGTGCTCGCTGCTGGTGCGGGGACGAGCGCCCGGGCGGTCGCCCGGGCGCCGCGCGTCTGGGCGAGCCGCACGAGGTCCATGCTGACCCCCAGCACGACGTCGGCGCCGCGCGCGACGATCCGCTCGAGCGCCTGCGACACCAGGCGGACCGCTCGCGAGCCGACCGGGAGGTTGTGCAGGGTCACCACGAGGCGGGGACGCACGGAGACGGGCAACGTCCGCACCGCGAGCACCGCGAGCGCACCTGCTCGCAGTCCGTGCGCGTGCACGACGTCGACGTCCCGGGCGAGCTCGCGCAGGCGCCGGACGGACCGTGTGTCCGCTGCGCCAGGTCGGTCGGCGATCTCCACCGGGTGGAACTCCGGAGTCGCCACGACTGGCTGCCCGTGCTCGACGTGTGCGTCCGATCCGTGCGGATCGTCACCGACCGCCTCACCGACCGCCCCATCGACCGGGAGGACGATCGGTCGCACCGAATCGGGTCCAGCGATCCTCACCGTGTACGCGGACTGGTCCGGGGACCCGCCCGCCGCCAGCGCGGCAGAGATCTGGGCGACGTGTCGTGCCACACCTCCGGCACTGGACCCGAGGACCTGGAGCACGATCGGCCGTTCAGTGCTGCTCATCGCTCGCCCCCGTGACGCTCGGTGCGACGGCCGCGTCGGCCCCGCTCGTGCCTGTCGTCCCACGCAGACCACTCAGTGCTGACCTGTCGGCGACGAGGACCGCTCCGACGACGATCCCTCCGCCGACGGCGGCTCCGAGGATCCCCACGAGCACGCTGACCACGATCGACGGGTCCGTGGGCAGGAGCTGGGACGTGAGCAGGTGCCCGGCCCCAGCGCCGACCACGGTCGCGATGAGCAGGACGAGGGCGGTCCGGGGCAATCCCCGGAGCACCCCGTGGCCCACGTGCCGGCGCAGCGACGCGAGAAGCATGCCGGCAGCGACGCTCATGCCGACCGTGTGGGCGACTCCGATCGCCGCGAGCGTCCGTGTGACGTCGATGCTCCTGCCGACGAGCAGAGCGGGCAGGACGAGGGAGACGATGACGACGGTGACCCACCCCGTCGCGGTCCCGACCACCGCGGCCCGGCCCTGGTCGATCGAGTAGAGGATCCGTGAGAGATGGAAGATCAGGCCGAGGCCGACGAGACCGGGGGCGGCCCAGGCGATCGCAACGGCCATGCTCCGCACGCCTCCTGGCGTGAACGAGTCGAAGACTGCCTCGACCGGTCCGCTCCCCGCGACGAGCGCTGCCACACCGACCGCGGACACGACGAGGACAGCCCTCGTCGTCGCACCGCTCAGGCGGGCGAAACCCTCGCGGTCACCTGCGGACGCCCGGGAGGCCAGGCGCGGGAACGCACTCGTGGCGAGCGGCACCGCCAGGATCGCGTAGGGCAGCACGTAGACCGCCTGGGCGAAGGTGTACACGTTGTACGCCGTGCTGCCCCCGTACCGGGTCGCGGCGTAGAACACGGCGAGCACGGACAGCTGCTGCGCGAGCAGCGCGCCGATGCCCGCCGTCGCGAGGTGCCGTGCCCGACGCGAGACGCCGGGCGGAAGCCGGAACGTCGGGCGCAGCCGCGTGCCGGTCCGGGCGACGGGGACGAGCAGCGGCAGGCTCATCGCCGCGACACCGGCGGTGGTGCCCCAGGCGAGCCAGTTGAGGGAGGAGTCCGACAGCTCCGCTGGCGTTCCCTGCTGGCCGTCCGCCAGCGCACCGAACACGACGTACGCGACGATGACGACAGCGCTCGAGAGGATCGGTGCGAACGCGGGCCAGAAGAAGCGCCGATGGGCCTGCAGGACGCCACCGAGCACGACCCCGACACCGTAGAGCGGGATCTGGACCGCGAACACCGCGAGGAAGAACGCGGTGACCTCGGCGTCGACCCCCTCGCCCGTGTCCGCGATGAGCCCGACGATCTCGTCGGCGAAGACCGCGACGAGGACTCCGAGAGGCAGCAGCACCGCGAGCGCCCACGTGAGCAGGGCCGACGCGATGGCGGAGACGGTCTCCTTCTCCTGGCGCAGGAGCGGTCCCGCGAGCAGGGGGATGACCGTGCCCGCGAGCGCACCGCCCGCAGCGACCTCGAACAGCACGTTCGGCAGGAGGTTCGCTGCGGCGTACGCCGCATTGACGCCGCCGACACCGAGCTGGTCCGCCTGCACCGCCCAGCGGCCGAAGCCGAGGACCCGGCTGGCGATCGTGACGACGGTGATGAGCACGGCCGCCCCGGCGAGGCTCTGCGCCGCAGGGGCGAACCGTGCTCTCATTCCGCGGCGCTCTGCGTGGTGGGCATGGACGGGGAAGACGGGGGGCGTCGACCCCACATGTCGACGCGGTGCAACCACGGGACGTCGGCGATCACCCGGGAGAAGCTGATCCGTTCGCTCGCCGCAGTGAGCCCGACGAGGACCATGAGCGCGGTGACCCGCACCGGACGTGGGGCCCAGAACGCGACCTGGGTGCCGAGGAGCGCGCCCAGGGCGTTCGCTCCACCGTCGCCGAGCATGTCCTGCTCCGCGAGGTCCCGGTGCATCGCGGCGCCGGCAGCTCCGAGCACCGCGCTTGCGGCTGCGCCGCCGGGCGCGAGGACCACGAGGCTGGCGGCAGCCCCCATGCCGGCCTTGAGCGCGCGTCCTGGCCTGAGATCGAGGAGGTTGATGAAGTTCGCGGAGGCAGCGATGAGGGCACCATCGACGGCGATGTCGACGACCCGGCGGGTGCGCGACGACGGTGTGGCGTCACCGCCGAGCGCCGCGGCGACCAGTCCCGCGGCCCCGATCCCGACGACCTTCAGGGCGCCCGTCGTCACCTGCCCGTTCGCGGCAGCCGTGAGGTGACCGCGCAGTCCCTTCGTGCGTGTGCTCACGTCCTCCGTGAGGTCGTCCAGGACGCCGAAGGCACCTGCGGCAGCCGTGGCCAGCACCGCCGCCGCGCACCGACGTGGTCCACCGTCGGCGGCGAGCGCCCCGCCGATGAGACCGAGCACGACCGCGGGCCCTTCGAGCAGGCTCACCTGCTCGGACCGGTGGTTCTCCCTGGTCCACTGCGCGCTGCCGCCCGGTGGCCGCGCCCCGAGGGCGCGGCGGGCGGCGCTCGTCGTCACGGCACCGACAAGTGCGGCGCCGAGCCAGCGGGCGCTCACCCTGCGCCTTCGATCGCCGGGTCGGGCTCCGTCGCCTCCGCGCCGTCGCCCACGACCGGGGTCCGGTCCACGGGTTCCAGGGCCACCCGAGCGGGCATGATCGCCGTGGCGTCCTCCTCGGGCCCGTACTGCCCCACCACCCCCGCCACGCGTGCAGCGAGAGCGAGCGGGATCGTCACCTGCCCCGTGATCCTGTTCATGTCGCTGACGGTCGTGATCGACCCGGACAACGACTCGTCCTCCCGGACGATCGTCACGACACCGTTCTCCGCGGACGTCCCGGTCGCGAGCACGGCGCCCTCCGAGCCTGCCTGGGCGGCGACGGCGACGTTGCGCTGCAGGGCCGCGGCCGCACGCAGCTCGTCGTCGCTCGGAGACTCCTTGTCTCCCACGGTCGGCGCCCCTCCGGACAGCACGACGATGACGTCAGCCGGTCCTGTGGGCGTCCCGAGCACCTCGACGAGCTCCGCGCTGACGAGGATCTCCTGGACAAGGATCGCGTCGGCCGAGAACGCGTCCGGTGCGGCGGGGTCGGCGGCGGTCATCGCCTCGACGAGCGCACGAGCGAGCGTGACGTCGTACCCGTCCGTGGTGGCGGTGTCCGCGAGGTAGTCCGTGAGGCTTGTCGCGTAGGACTGGCGGGAGTCCGCCGTCTCAGGGTCCGTCCACGCCGGCGTGAGCTGCGTGCGCATGCTGATCGTCCCGCTGGCTGCGGCGATCTGGGCCTCGACGCCCACGATGACGGCGTCGTCGATCGCGCCGAGCTGGACGATCCCGACGCGGCGGCCCGCAAGCACTCCCTCGAGAAGATCGGGCGCAGACGCCGCGACGAACGCATCGGTGCTCGTGAGTGTCGCCTGGGTCGAGTCGACCTGCTCACGCAGCTCGTCCTTCTCCGTACGCAGGACGTCCACCTGTCCCGTGAGCTGGTCACCGATGGACTCCTTGAGCGGCCCTGCGCCGAGGATGATCCCGACGGCCAGTGCAAGGAACACGGAGATGAGCGAGACGATGTGGTACCGGAAGTCGATCACGGGAGTGGAACCTTCTGAGAAGTGGGAAGAGATCGTGGGCGGGCGACCACGGGCCGGACGTCACGTGAAGAGGTGGGTCACCCACGACCAGAGGTCGTCGAGGCGCGCGGCCGTGAGACCGAGGAAGGTCTGACCGACGGAGGTCGACGTGATCGCTGCTGCGACGGCGACGAGCCCGGCCACCGCGAGCAGCACGAGCTGGGCGTTGGAGATCCGGTGCCGGTAGAGGCGAGAGACGCCCTTCGCGTCGACGAGCTTGCCCCCCACGCGCAGCCGGGTGAGGAACGTGCTGGCCATCCCGGCACGGCCCTTGTCGAGAAACTCCACGAGGGTGGCGTGCGTGCCGACCGCGACGATCACCTCTGCACCCATGTCGTCAGCCAGGAGCATCGCGATGTCCTCGCTCGTGCCTGCGGCCGGGAAGACGACGTGTGGGACACCCAGCGCGTCCACGCGCTCCATCCCGGGGGCTCGTCCGTCCCGGTACGCGTGGACGACGATCTCGGCCCCGGAGCGCAGCGCCTTGTCGGAGACCGAGTCCATGTCTCCGACGATGAGGTCCGGGGACCACCCCGCATCGATGATCGCGTCCGCGCCGCCGTCGACGCCGATGAGGATCGGTCGGTACTCCTTGATGTACGGCCGCAGCGTGAGGAGGTCCTCTTTGTAGTGGTAGCCGCGGACGACGATGAGGACCTGCCGCCCGGCGATCTTCGTCGAGATCTCGGGGACTCCCACGCCGTCGAGCAGCAGGTCCCGCTCTCGGCGGAGGTAGTCCATCGTGTTCGCAGCGAAGGACTCCAGCTGGGCGGACAGACCTTCGCGGGCTTCCTCGAGCGCTGAGGCGACCGACTCCGGGCTCTGTTCGATGCCTTCGGCCACGAGATGGTCGCCGAGGTACACCGAGCCGTCCTCGACGCGGATGGTGCGCCCCTCCCGGATCGACATGACGTCGGGGCCGAGATCGTCGATGAGCGGGATGCCCGCCTCGACGATGATGCTCGGTCCGAGATTGGGGTACCGGCCAGAGATCGAGCGCGACGCGTTGAGGATCGCGGCAGGACGGGCACCGACGAGCGCCTCCGCGGCGATCCGGTCGATGTCCTGGTGGTCGATCACGGCGATGTCGCCGACGTCGATGCGCTTGGTGAGGTCCTTGGTCCGGCGGTCGACCTTGGCCACACCACGCAGGCCGGGTCCCGTGGCGACCGGAGCCGACTTCGTGAAGATTCTCATCAGTCTCATGATCGCACAGCGGACATCGCCAGGAGCTCTTCCGCGTGGCGCTGCGCGACCTCCGACCCGTCCTGCCCGGAGAGCATCCGTGCGAGCTCCTGGACGCGGTCGGCGTCCCCGACGACCCGGATCCCCGACTGGGTGATCTCGTCCTGGGACGAGGTCCCGGGTGCCGCCTTCGTCACGACGAGGTGCGTGTCGGCGAACGCAGCCACCTGTGCCAGGTGCGTGACGACGACGACCTGCGTCGAGCGCGCCAGGTGCGCGAGCCGTCGTCCGATCTCGACAGCCGCCTTGCCGCCGACGCCCGCATCCACCTCGTCGAAGATCATCGTCGGTGTCCGACGGGCCCCGGAGGCGCTCGAGGTCGCGAGCGCGACCTCGATGGCCAGCATCACCCGGGAGAGCTCACCACCGGAGGCGCCCTTGCCGAGGGGCCGCGGTGGACCGCCCCGGTGTGCACTGAGCAGCATCTGGACGGCGTCGCTCCCCCACGGCCCGGGCTCGTCGAGAGGGCTCACCTCGACCTCGAGGGTCGCCCCACCCATCGCCAGACCGCGCAGCTCACGCGTGACGGCGTCCCCGAGCTCCACGGCGGCCCGGGTCCGCGCGGCACTGAGCTGGCCGGAGAGCGTCGCCAGCTCCGTGTCCAGCTCGGCGAGCTCGGCTCCGAGGACACCGATCCGCTCGTCGTCGTCCTCGAGCTCGATGAGCCGTGCGCTCGCCGCAGACGCCCACTCGAGCACCTCGGTGACGTCTCGGCCGTAGGTCCGGGTCAGGTGCCCGAGCTCGGCGCGGCGCGCCTCCACGGCCTCGAGGCGGGCAGGGTCGGCGTCCAGCCCGGACAGGTAGCTCGCGAGGTCACCACCGATGTCGGCGAGCGCGTACGCGACGTCAGCGAGACGCGCCGCGACGGCAGCGAGCGCGGGGTCGTGGGCCCCGCCGTGCTCCGCTTGTCGCCGGGCGCGGTCGACGAGAGCGACTGCGCTCGCCTCCGGGGTCAGGGAGACCGACTCGGGGTCGTCTCCCGCGACGGCGACGAGCGCGTCGCGGGCAGCTGCGCGCAGCTCCTCGGAGTTGCTCAGGCGCTCGGCCTCCTGCCCGAGCTCGACGTCCTCGCCCGCCGTCGGCTCGACGCGCTCGACCTCCGCGAGACCGAACCGCAGCATCTCCGCCTCGCGGGCGCGCTCCGCCGCGCGCTCGGTGATCTCGGTCAGCTCCGCCCGCATCCTCGCCCGCCGGTTCCAGCACCTGCGGTACTCCTCCAGGGTCGCCAGGAGGGCGTCGCCCGCGAACTCGTCGAGCGCCTCACGTTGCCGCTGCGGGGAGCGCAGACGCATCTGGTCCGACTGCCCATGGATCGTCACGAGGTCGGCCGCCAGCTCGGCGAGCACCGCCTGCGGCACGCTCCGCCCTCCCAGATGGGTCCGGGACCGACCCTGGACGGCGACCGTCCGGGCGATGACGAGGGTCCCGTCCTCGTCGAGCACCCCACCGGCGTCCGCCACCCGCTCGGCGAGCGCAGGGTCGTCGACGGTGACACGTCCCTCGACTGCCGCGTTCGCCGCCCCGGCCCGAACCGACTGCGGGTCGCTGCGCCCTCCCATGAGCAACCCCAGCCCGGTGAGCACCATCGTCTTCCCCGCCCCGGTCTCGCCGGTGATGGCGGTGAGACCCGGGCCCAGCTCGACCCGGGCGGCGCTGATCACGCCGAGGTTCTCGATGCTCATCTCCTGCAGCACGCTCACACCTTCCCGTGCGGTTGGTCGTCGGACGTCCCCCGCCACCCGACGACGGGCAGCGAGAACTTGCTCACGAGCCGATCGGTGAAGGGGGCCTGGCTGAGCCGTGCGAACCGGACGGGTGTGGCCCCCGTGGATACCTCGACCCGGGAGCCGACGGGGAGCTCGGTACGCCGCCGCCCGTCGGTGATGAGCACTCCTTCGGCTCCCGAGACCGTCGTGACCTCCACGGCGAAGCGGGACTGCGGGCCGACCACGAGGGGCCGTGCGAAGAGCGCGTGCGCGGACAACGGGACGAGCAGCTTGGCGTCGACGTCGGGCCACATCACGGGCCCGCCGGCGGAGAACGCGTGCGCGGTCGAGCCGGTCGCCGTGGCCATGACGACCCCGTCGCAGCCGAAGGAGGACAACGGCCGACCATCGACCTCGATGGCGACCTCGATCATGCGGGCGCGCTCGTTCTTCTCGATCGTCGCCTCGTTGAGCGCCCAGTCACGGAAGACCTCGGCCCCCGGTCGGTGGACGACCACGTCGAGGACCCCGCGTTCCTCCACCGCGTAGTCGTGGTCCGCCAACCGGCGGACCGCATCGCGCAGGTCCTCCCGCTCGCTCTCGGCGAGGAACCCGACGTGCCCGAGGTTCACGCCCAGGATCGGCACCTCGCTCCCGTGGGTGATCTCGGCGGCGCGCAGGATCGTCCCGTCGCCCCCGAGCACCATGACGAGCTCGGTGTCGTCCAGCGAGGCCATGGGGTCGTCGAGCGCAAACTTGTGCGTGCCGAGCTCCGCAGCGAGATCGTGGTCGTGCAGGACGACGTCGAACCCCGCTGAGCGCAGCTCCGGGACCGCACCGCGCAGGCTCGCGACGGCCTGCTGCCGGCCCCCGTGGGTCACGACCAGGATCTTGCGGCTCACGCTCGTCCTCCAACAGTCGACGGATCGGGTCGGTCGACCCAGGTGACGCTCGGCACGGACCCCTCGGGCACCGCGCTGACCGCACGGTCGATGGTGTCATCTCCCGGCGCGTGATGGGCAGCTGCACGCGCGAACCAGACGAAGAACTCCCGGTTGCCGTGCGGGCCGGGCAAGGGACTGGGCACGATCGCCCGGGTGCCCAGACCGAGCGCAGCGCCGCACGCGGTGACGGCGCGCACCGCCTCGGCATGCAACGAAGGATCACGCACGACGCCTCCCTGTCCCAGACGCTCCTTGCCGACCTCGAACTGCGGCTTGACCATGAGCAGCAGGTCCGCGCGCGGCCCGACGGCGCGTGCGAGCGCAGGCAGGATCATCGTCAGGGAGATGAAGGAGACATCGGCGACGACGAGCCCGGGTTGCCACGGAAGGTCCTGGGCGGCCAGCTCCCGGGCGTTGTATCCCTCGATGACGTGGACGCGCTCGTCGTCGCGCAATCCGGGCACGAGCTGGCCGTGCCCGACGTCGAGAGCAATCACTCGTCGTGCACCACGCCGCAGGAGGACCTCGGTGAATCCACCTGTCGAGGCACCGACATCGAGGCAGTCGGCGCCTCGCACCGCGGGGCCGTCGACGCCCAGCGCGGCCAGCGCTCCGTCGAGCTTGAACGCCCCACGTGAGACGAAGTCAGGGACTGACGGGTCGCGGCGGACCACGACGACGGCGTCGGGAACGACCTGCGTCGCTGGCTTTCGGGCGATCTGTCCGGCGACCTCGACCCTGCCCTCCGCGATGAGCTGGCCTGCTGTGCCGCGGGACCGGGCAAGCCCACGGCGGACGAGCTCACTGTCGAGCCGCGCCGCACCGCGACGCTCGGACGGGTGGATCGAGCTCACCGGCCGCTCTCGAGAATTGCCCGGAGAGCCTCGTGCACGGTCTCGAGCACCGCGGGGTGCTCGGCGACGGGTCGCTCGTCGAGCCCCTGGAGGACGTCGAGCGCGGCGAGCGCCTCCGTCACCCGGCCGGAGCTGTCTGCGACGGTCGCGGTGGGTACTCCTGGTACCACGGTGGGGTCTGTCACGGGGTGGTTCTCCCGTCGGTCGTCGGTACCGTGCGTTGTCACGGAGAGCGCTCGTGCCGAGCGCGACCAGTCACACTACCCAGCGGTCGGGTGCACTCAGGCACTGCCCACAGGAAGATCTGGAACCGTCGACGCATCGAGCACGCCGCCGTCGTCCACGAACGACCAGGCCGCGCCGCACGCCGCACGGACGAGGTCGAGCGACGAGTCGTGCATCTCCGAGAGCTCGAGCCGGCCGTCGGTCACCCGCGCTGCGGCATCGTTGCAGGCCCACCAGCCATCCTTCTGCACCGGTGCCGGGTGCGCCTGCAGGACGCTGCGCAGGTCTGCCCCGATGAAGTCGGGCCGCTCGCCCGGGACGGCGAGGATGTCGTCCCGGGCACTGTTGACACCCGTGAGCACGTGCAGCCCGGGATACCCACCAGCGCGCGCTCCCGCAAGATCCGTGTCGAGCCGGTCCCCGATGACGAGCGGCTTCGCTGCTCCCGCGCGCTCGACCGCCATCGCGTACATCGCCGGGGACGGCTTGCCCGCGCTGAACGGCGTGACACCGGTCGCCGCGACGACGGCGCCGACGAGGGATCCGTTACCCGGGGCGAAGCCGCGCGCTGTGGGCAGCGAGAGGTCGAGGTTGCTGGCGACGTGCACGGCCCCCCGCGAGATCGCATAGGCCGCCTCCGCGAGGTCTGACCAGCCGAGCGTCGGAGCGAATCCCTGAGCGACTGCCGCAGGCTCGTCGTCAGCGGACGTCACGACGACGTATCCCTGCTCGGTCACGGCCGTGACGAGTCCGGCACCTCCGACGACGAGCACGCGCGAACCTGGCTCGACGTGCTCGCCGAGCATCCGTGCGCATGCCTGCGCGGCGGTCATCACATCGTCCGGCACCGCAGGGATGTCGAGGGAGGAGAGCTGGTCGGAGACCGATACGGGTTCACGGGACGCGTTGTTCGTGACGAACACGAGCCGCATGCCCGCTGCCCGTGCCCCAGCAAGGCCCTCCGCCGCGTACGGGATCGGCTCGTGGCCCGCGTACGCGACCCCGTCGAGGTCGACCAGAGCGAGGTCGTACGCCTCTGCGAGCGGCTTCTCGCTCGCTCTGAGCACCGCCCTCATGCCTCGTCCAGCGGGGCGGCACGGGTCGGCGCGACAGAATCGCTGGGTGCGGCGGTCGGCTGAGCAGCCTCGTCCTGCGACCGATCATCCGCGTTCTCGTCCCCCTCGAGGTCGAAGACGACGACATCATCCTCGTCGCTGTGCTCGTCTGCACCCACGAGCACGCGCTCCCGGGCCGACAGCCCGGTGAGCAACCGCGCCGCGTCCTCGTCACGGCCTGCCTCCTGCAGCAGCGCGAGGCGAGCCTCGATCACCCGGAGCTCGATGTCTCTGTGTCCAGCGGGCACATCGAGCGCGGCAAGTGTCGCTTCCGCCGACTCCATCTCACCCAGGTCGCTCCGGGCTCCACTGACGACGATGCCCAGCTCGATCTTCTGCAGCTCGTCGAGAGTCTCGGCCTCGGGCGACGCCGCAAGAGCGAGCGCCGCCTCGGGCCGACCGAGGCCACGCTCGCAGTCGGCCATCACCGCGAGGTGCTCGGACGAGCCGTTGAGACGGCGAGCGGTACGCAGCTCGCGCAGAGCCTCCGCGAAGCGGCCGGTGCTGTATGCGGTCAGGCCCGCGGCTTCCCGCACGATGTCGACACGCCCGGCACGGCGGACCGCCGCCTGGGCGTGCTCGTACGCCAGCTCGGGGTCCGTGTCGATGAGCCGGCCAGCCATCACGAGATGCAGGGCGACGCCTTCCGCGTTGTCCTTCGTCAGGGTCCGCAGCCGCCCGCGGGCGTCGCGGTCGAGGTCCGAGAACTGCACACCCTCGGGGATCGAGGGCGCCACCGGTGCCGCCGGTCCGGAGCTTCGACGTTCCGTACCGGCGTGCTCTTCGCGGCGGGGTGCGCGCTCATCACGACCGCGGCCCTCGGCAGGAGCGGAGTGCCTGGGGGGGCGAACTCCCGCGGCATCACGCTCGGGAGGTCGCGTGGCGCGCGGCGCTTCGTCGTGGTGGGACGAGCGCGAGTCTGTCCGGGGGCGTTCGCCGAAGGTTCGCGGTGCCCGCTGCGGACGTGAGCTGTGACCGTCCCGCATCTCCGCACGCTCCCGACCGGCGGCCGAGTCACGCTGGGGAGCACGGTCGCCGTAGGGACGCGAGTCACGCTGCGGCGCACGGTCACCGTAGGGACGCGAGTCACGCTGGGGCGCACGGTCGCGGTCGTCACGACGGGGACCACGGTCATCGCGCTGCGGGGCACGGTCGCCGTAGGGACGCGAGTCACGCTGGGGCGCACGATCGCGGTCGTCCCGACGGGGACCACGGTCATCACGCTGCGGAGCACGGTCACGGTCGTCACGACGCGGACCACGGTCATCACGCTGCGGAGCACGCTCACCGTAGGGACGCGAGTCACGCTGCGGCGCACGGTCACCGTAGGGACGCGAGTCACGCTGCGGCGCACGATCGCGGTCGTCACGACGGGGACCACGGTCATCACGCTGCGGAGCACGGTCACGGTCGTCACGACGGGGACCACGGTCATCACGCTGCGGAGCACGCTCACCGTAGGGACGCGAGTCACGCTGCGGGGCACGGTCACCGTAGGGACGCGAGTCACGCTGCGGGGCACGGTCGCCGTAGGGACGCGAGTCACGCTGGGGCGCACGGTCGCGGTCGTCACGACGCGGGCCACGGTCATCACGCTGCGGAGCACGGTCGCCGTAGGGACGCGAGTCGCGCTGAGGCGCACGCTCACCGTACGGCCGCGAGTCACGCTGAGGCGCACGATCACGGTCGTCACGACGCGGACCACGGTCATCGCCCTGAGCCGCGCGGTCACCGTACGGCCGCGAGCCACGCTCAGGACGTGAGCTGCTGCCATCCCGTCGCGGGGCACGGCTTCCGTCGTCACGGGAGCCACGCTCAGGGCGTCCCGCACCCCTGCTCTCGTCCCGCCGGTCGTTGCTTCCCGGGCGTTCCTGGTCGTCGCTCACGTGCTCTCCCTCTTCAAGTAAACCGCGGGCACTCTGGCAACCTGCGGTGCAGGCCGCGCGCTCCTGAGGTGCTCTGTCGACCACCTGGCCCCGCGGCCTCGTGCCGCCTCGCGGCCTCCGACGAGGCCGCGGCTCAATCAACGTTCTCACCGGCGCTCAGCAGGCATCCTGTGGCTGCAGCGCCCCGTGGTCTTCAAGTTTACGACATGACGAAGGCCCACCCCTTGAGGGGTGGGCCTTCGACAATGGTTGTCCGGCGGCGTCCTACTCTCCCACACAGTCTCC
>NZ_JCAQIF010000007.1:0-158818 GCF_059621145.1 Sanguibacter sp. Z41_6
GGGAGAGTAGGACGCCGCCGGACAACCATTGTCGAAGGCCCACCCCTCAAGGGGTGGGCCTTCGTCGTACCCAGACACTTTCCGCCACCCGCCTGGTGACAGGCACCGCATGCCGTGCGCGAGACGCGCGTCCCGGCGCGCGGTGCGTGCCGCGTGCCGCCTGCGGTTCGGCCCTGTGAGCGCCGGCGGGTTGCTCACGCTCCTCACGAGCGCGGGGACACAGAAGAGCCCTTGGCCGGGATGGGCCAAGGGCTCTTCTGTGTCCCCGTGGGAGTCTGTGTCTCCGTGAGAGGAAGCGCCGTGAGCGGGGTCAGTGCATGTTGAGCTGGCGGACCGTCTCCAGGGCCCACGGAAGAGCCGTGAGGTACGCCTCTGCGACCTGAACCGGCGTCCACGCGGTGTCGACGATCGTCCGCTCGTCTCCCTGCTCGTGGGCGATGACAGCACGCAGCGCGATTCCCAGGTCGCCCGTGTGCGCCGTGAGGGCGGAGCCGACCTCAGCCGACACCATCGTCTTCTCGATGATCGTGGAGATGCTGATCCCGGTCTCCTCAGCGAACGCCGAGAGGAGACCCACGGTGTACCCGGTGTCGTTCCCGATGAGCTCGCGGCACGCCGCCGCGCGCGCCAGGAGGAACCACAGGGCGTCCATCTGGCGCACCCGTGAGTTGATGAGGGACGCCATGACGAGCGTCGTCAGGCGCGTCGGGCCGAGCATGACGATCGCCCGGTGCAGCGAGTCGATGCGCTGGGGCATGCCCACCGCCGCGGAGTTCACGAGGTGCAGCACGCGCATCGTCATCTCGGGGTCGCTGCTGAGGACCTCCGCGATGCGGCCCGTGTCGACGTCGTCCTGCGAGAGGAGCCGGACGACCTCGAGGCACTGGATCTCCCCAGGG
Organism: Sanguibacter sp. Z41_6; assembly: GCF_059621145.1. Classification (NCBI taxonomy): domain Bacteria; kingdom Bacillati; phylum Actinomycetota; class Actinomycetes; order Micrococcales; family Sanguibacteraceae; genus Sanguibacter; species Sanguibacter sp. Z41_6. The sequence goes on from NZ_JCAQIF010000007.1 coordinate 900, forward strand.
GCGAGGTCCCGGTTCACCGGGGGGATGTCCTGCTGGTAGATCGATCCCATGATGTAGTCGACGCCGAGGGACCACGCGCGTGCGGGTGCGGCGCTGCCGTGCACGTTCTCCGCGATGACGGTCACCCCGGCGTTCTGGGCGATCCGGGTGAGCTCCTGGAGGTCGAGCGTCGGGTCGGAGATGTCGATCATCACGTGGGACACGAACGGGAGCAGCGCGCGCTGGCCCGGGAGGTCGGTGAACTTCACGAGGATCGTCGGGACCTTGCGGAGCGACAGGGCGATGATCTTCTCCGCACCGTCGGCGGGCCGCGTCGCATCGGGGTGCAGGAGCAGGCCTACCCCGCCCGCGCTGGGGGGCAACGGCATGCTGCCGTCGAGCATCTCCGCCGTCGCCCAGATGAAGGCTGGACGGTCCGCGATGTAGCGCTGGAGCTCGAGCGTGCGGTACGCCTCGTTGAGCGGGCCGTTGAGCTCGGCCGGCCCCCGGTCGAGCGGGTTGACGATGGGCAGCGCGTACGCGAGGACGTCCCGGTGGCGGTCGACGATCGCGAGGCGGGCAAAGATCGGGGGCGTCGCGGCCACGGCCGCCGTGGGGCGCGCGGGGCGTGCCGCGGGGGCGCGCTCTGCCCATGTCGTGTCGCTCTGCGGCTGGGGACGGACCGCGTGCTGCGTGTCGGCGTGCCCAGGTGTCGTCGATCGCTGGTGGTCCATGGGTGGTCCTCGGTGTGTGCGCGGTGACGGAGTGTGGTGTCGACGGGTGAGGGAGGTCAGGCGGCGACGAGTGGCGCGCGCAGCGGCCACGGGGCACCGTCGAGGATGACCTGGAGTGCGTCACCGGTCTCGGTGTTGAGCACGAGCGGGGCGAGGAGGTTCGCCGTCGTCGGCGTCCCGTCCGTGCCGGGGGTGACGATGACGAGCACCGCGCGCCGGTCGTCGTCGTCGGTGAGGTGGAGTGCCTCGAGGGCATCGGTGCCGATCGTCGGCTCGTAGTCCGCGAAGTACGGGCCGGGCTGCACGGCGAACAACCTCGTCGTCCCACCGGGTCCCCCGCGGAGGCTGAAGAGCAGGCCCTGGTCGTCGAGGCACGTGAGTGCGAAGTCGGACCCGGGGCTCAGACCGGGCAGGGCCTCGAGGAAGTGCACGTCGGTGATCACTTGAGGTAGTCCATGAGGCTCGGCTGCAAGACGCGCGACGTCGCACCGAGGGCGGCCTGGTAGGCGACCTCCTGCATCTGCAGCTCGATGATCGTCTGCGCGAGGTCGATGTCCTCGACGCCCGACAGGTCGCTGCGGAGCGTGAGGGACTGGTTGGAGAGCATCGCCTGGGCCGCCGTGAGCTGGTTGGTGCGTGCGCCGACGCTCGAGGCCTGCGTGAGCATGGCGCCGAGGTGGCTGTCGATGGTGTCGATCATGGGCGCCACCGTCCCGCCTGCTCGCAGGGTCGCGGCGGCGTCGGTGAGCGTCGCGAAGGCGGAGGTCGCGCCGGTGCCGAACGTCGCCGCGCCGTCAGCGTCCACGCGGACGGTCTGCGAGCCGCTGATGCGTCGCTCCACGGGCCCGTTGCTCGCTGCGTGGACGACCTCGCCGTCCTGCATGCTGAACGCCGGGCCATTCGTCGTGCCGGCGAAGACGGGCCGGCCGAGGTAGGTGGTGTTGGCCTGGGCGAGCAGTGCGTCGCGGATGCCCTCGAGCTCGACGGCGATCGCCTCGCGGCCCTCACGGTTGAGGGCCCCGGAGTTCGCACCCTGGACGGTGAGGTCGCGGGCACGCTGCATGAGGTCCACCGAGGAGCCGATGGCGGAGTCGATCGTCGTGAGCCAGCTGACGCCGTCCTGGGCGTTGCGGGCGTACTGCTCGACGGCGCGCTGCTCCTTGCGCAGGGCCATCGCCTCGGCGGCCTTCGCGGGGTCGTCGGAGGGCTTGTTGATGATCTTCCCGCTCGAGGCCTGGGCCTGGAGGTTCGACATCTTCGTGAGGTTCGCCTGGAGGTTCGCCAGCGACGTGCGCTGAGCGGTCTGGTGCGTGACTCGTGTGATCATCGGCCGACGACCCCCGTCCGGTTGATGAGCTGGTCGAGCATCTCGTCGATCGCGGTCATGACGCGAGACGCTCCCTGGTAGGCGCGCTGGAAGGCGAGCATGTTCACCGACTCCTCGTCGAGGTCGACGCTCGTCTGGGCGAGCTGCAGGTTCGCTGCGGTGGAACGCGCCACCTCGGCGACGGTCGCGCTCTGCGCGGTCGACTTCGCGCGCACCCCGATGGAGACGACGAACGCCGACCACTCCGTGTCGGGCGACCCGGCGGCGGAGCCGAGCTGGGAGATCGCGTCGGCGATCGACCCGTCGGAGCCGCCGGTGCCTGCGGCGATCTGCGTGGGGCTGGTGAGGGCGACGGACAGGGCGAGCGCCGCCGGTCCGGTCCCGTTGAAGCTGAAGACCGCTCCCGCGGGCCGCTGGACGGTGCTGCCGTCCGCGGCCGGCTCGTGGACGACGCCGCGCTGATGGATCTCGTTGACGCTCGAGGCGAGGGTGCGTGCGAGCGAGTTGTAGGACTCCGCGGCCTGCGCGAGCAGTCCGCCCGTGCCGTCGGTCTCCGCCGGGGCGAGGACGCTGAGCACTCCCGCCAGCTGGCCGCCGTCGAGCGTCGCGGGGCTGGACGGGGTGCGGTCCCACTGGACACGCACGGGGTCGGCTCCGGCCCCGGCGAGCTCGGGGCTGCCGGTGACGACGAGGCGCTGGGCGCGGTCACCCGAGACGAGCGGGTTGCCGCCGATACTCACGTCGACCATGCCGTCGTCGCGCAGGCGGACCGTGGCGCCGGAGAGCGCGGCGAGGGAGGTCGTGAGGAGGTCGCGCTGGTCCTTGAGCTCGTTGGCGGTCCCGCCGGAGCCCTCGATCTGGCGGATCTTGTCGTTGAGCTCCGCCACGGATGCCGCGGTGGTGTTGATCTCGGAGACGAGCGACTCGGCCTTGCCGCGCGTCTGGTCCCACTGGGTCGCGACGGCGTCGTAGCCGGTCGCGATGGCGCGCTGGACGGCGTTCGCGCCCTCGATGAGCACCTGTCCGGCGCCGTCGCTCGACGCGTTCCCGACGTTGTTCGACACGTCCTGCCAGCTCGCCCAGAAGTCGTCGAGCTGGCGGGCGATGCCGTTGGTGCCGGGCTCGGCGATCGTGGACTCGAGGCGCGTGTACGCCTCGGTGCGCTCGGCGAGGTAGGCGGCCGACGAGGTGGTCGTGCGGACGCGGGCGTCGAGGAAGAGGTCACCGAGGCGGGAGATCCCGGTGGCCTGGACACCGTTGCCGATGCCGTCGCCGCGGGCGAACATCGTCGCGGTCTGGGCGGACCCGATCGACTGCAGCTCTGCGCGCTGGCGCGTGTAGCCCACCGTGTTGGCGTTGGCGATGTTCTGGCCCGCGACCTCGAGCGCCTGGCGCTGGGCCGTGAGGGAGCTGAGTGCGGTGGACAGTCCGGAGAAGGTGCTCATGGTGGGTGTGCCCTCAGAAGTTCTGGTCGAGGAGGCGCGCAGCGACCTCGCGGTTCGCTGTCGAGCCCTTCGCGTCATAGGTGTGCGCGTCGTACTGGAGGTTCGCCAGGGCCTCCTGCGTCGCGCGGTGGGAGGTGGCGAGCAGCTCGCGGTTCCCGGCGGCCAGCGCGTCGATCTGGGAGGTCAGCTCGAGGAACGCCTGCCGGTGCGCCCGGAGGAGCTCGTCCCACGGTTCGGGGGCGTGCTCGGCGAGCTCGTGGAGGCTGCGACCGGGCTCGAGACCCAGGAGGCGGGCGACGGTGTCGGACTCGACGGACCGACCGAGCTCGACCTCGCGGATCTGCTCGAGGACGTTCTCGACCTCGCGGGTCGCGTGGCTGAGCCACCGCGTCCGGCCGGTGGTGAGGAGCAGCTGTTCTTCTTCCAGCTTGAAGAGCAGGAGCTCGAGGAGCTGGCGCTCGCGCCACAGCACGCTGGTCAGGGCCTGCAGGCTCATCAGTGCCTACTCCTTCGTGGTCCGTCGTCTGGAATCGTTCAAGGCTCCCATCGGGTGCCGGACGTCCTCTATGAGGGTTCCCCCGGCAGATCTCACCCGGTGCACCCGTCTCACCCACAGTACGACGGGTCTCCCCATCCCGGCAGGGGGTGCGTGGCAAGCGTTTTCGCAGGTGAGAGAGGGGGTGAAGGAAAGCGGTTGCACGCAGATGGGGACCCCATGGGGAGTTCTCCCCATTGCCCGATGAGACAGGTTGTGATCGGGACCGGGTGAAAGACTGGTTGAAGCCTTGAGTTCCAGCGTTCAGCGAATGATTCTTAAGCCATGCAAACCATGGACGCGGGCCAGACACAGCTGGTCACGGACAACCTCCCGCTGATCGGTTACCACGTCAGCGAGATGTTGATGCGAGTGCCGAGCCACGTGTCCCGCGACGACCTGGCCTCCGCCGGCGCCGTCGCCCTCGTCCAGGCCGCCCGGGCCTACGACGCGACCACCGGGGTCCCGTTCAACCGGTACGCCGCCATCCGCATCCGCGGGGCCATGGTCGACGAGCTCCGCTCCATGGACTGGGTCTCCCGCGGAGCCCGCCAGCGTGCCCGCAAGGTCACGACCGTCGCCGACGAGCTCACCGCCGAGCTCGGCCGGACCCCGAACCGCGAGGAGATCGCCGCCTCGCTCGGCATCGACGTCGCCGAGGTCGACACGGCCCGCGAGCACGCCGCGACCCGCGTCCTCAGCCTCGAGGGATACGACGGCGCTCTCGCCGACGTCCTCCCCGCCCGCGAGGTCGGCCCCGAGGAGGCGCTCATGACGAGCGAGCGCCTCGTCTTCCTCCGCGCCGCGGTCGAGACCCTCCCGGAGCGCCTGCGCACCGTCGTCGAGCAGATCTTCTTCGAGGACCGGTCCGTCACCGACATCGCCAAGGACCTCGGCGTCACCCAGTCCCGCGTGAGCCAGCTGCGCTCCGAGGCCATGATCCTGCTGCGCGACGGCCTCAACACCCACCTCGACCCGTCGCACGTCGCAGCGCCCGCCCAGCCTGAGGGCGTGGCACAGCGTCGCCGCGAGAAGTACTTCGCGTCGATCGCCGAGCGCGCTGCCCGCAACGGTGCGTCCGTCGCGATCGCCGGTGCGTCCGTGGCGATGGCCGGCGCGGCTGCGACCGCCGCCGTGCGGCCGGTCGTCGAGCACGGACAGACGTCCGGGCTGGTGGCCGTCGGCTGAACCTCCCCGTCCAGCACCAGAACACCCCGGGCCCTGTGCAGGCCCGGGGTGTTCTGCTGTCTGGGGTCCCCCTCATAGGAGAGGTGCGGTTGTCGATGGGAGGCGCAGCATCGTCCCTCTGGAGGTCCCGCATGTCCGCACCGACAGCCCCACCGCGCATCTCCGCCGTCCTCATCGTCAAGGATGAAGAAGCCGTCCTGGGCGCGAGCCTCGGCGCGCTCGGCTGGGTCGACGAGATCGTCGTCTACGACACGGGGTCGACCGACCGCACGCGAGAGATCGCGCGCGCGTACACACCGCACGTCGTCGAGGGGTACTGGGACGAGGACTTCGGCGCTGCGCGCAACCGAGCGATCGCGCATGCATCGGGCGGGTGGATCCTCGTGGTGGACGCCGACGAGGTCGTCGCAGGCGACACGAGCGGTGTGCACCCCGCTCTGGCGGCCGGCCACGCGAACCTCTACCTCGTCCCTATCGTGGCCTACGACGGGGAGAACCGGCGCGCGGAGGCGCCCCACATCACGGCCCGCGTGTTCCGCCGCTCCGAGTACCGGTACGCCGGGCGCTACCACGAGCAGCTCGTTCCCATCGACCCGGGGGGCACGCGGCCCGTCATGGAGCAACTCGCGCACCTCGAGCTCCAGCACTCCGGGTACAGCGAGGAGGCGATCGAGCGGCACGACAAGCGGCAGCGCAACCTCCTGCTGGCGCGCGCCGAGCTCGAGGAGCGTGTGGCCGCCCAGGACGTGTCCCCGGCCCACCTCGACGTGCTCCGCGCGAACCTCGCGCGAGCCCTGGCGAGCGCAGGAGACGTGGACGAGGCTCTGGCCCTCGCCCGACCCGTGCTCGACGCCGGGCGCGTCCCGCGCAGCACGCTCGTCGACCTCTCGACCGCGCTCGTCCGCGCCTGCGCCATCGACGGCGCCGACGACGAGGTCGACCTATGGCTCGCCGTCTGGGAACGGGCTGACCTGTCCGCGGTATGGGCGCGCGGCGTCCGGGCGAGGGTGCTCGCGTCCCGGGAGCAGTGGGCCGCGGCGCTCGACGTCCTCGGGACGCTGCCCACGACCCACGTGGACAGCGACGGCCGGCGGTTCGTCAAGCACGACCTCGCCGACGTCGAGGTCCGGGCAAACCTGCGGGCTGGCGACGTCCGTCGCGGACGCCGGGCCGTCCTTGAGGCCCTCCGGGCCGGGTATGCCCCGGGTGAGCCGGAGGACCTCGCCGAGCTGTTCCCCGACGACGCACAGCTCGCGGAGGTCCTCGCGGGGATCCGCAGGTCCCTGTGGCAGGCGCAGGTCGCACGGTGCGCCATGTCACCGACGCCTGGTGCGCTCCGCGTGCTCGCCGGGATGGGTGCCGTAGCGGCCGACGACCTGTCCGTGATGTTGTGCCGAGCGGCCCTCGCACCGCTGCTCGGGCTGGAGGAGCTCGTCGCGCTCGCCGACCAGGTGCGGCGTCGTGGCCTCGCGGAAATCTGCCCCCTGGTCCGCGTCGCGCAGGACGAGCAGCTGACACCCCGCCATCGTGCTCTGGCCGCAGGTATCGCGGTCAGCGCCTACGGGGACGAGCGCGCGCTCCTCGCACTCGAGGCGGCTCTCGCCGGCGTCGACCCCGCCCAGGAGAGCGATCTGCTCGCGCAGCTCGAGCTCGTCGCGCCAGGCCTCGTGTCCGCGGCCTGAGCCCACCGACGATCACCCGAATCTCGTCGGTCAGAACTCCTCATGCTGGCGGCGACCGGTCGATAGGCACAGTGGCAGCCCACGGATGGGCGCCGCACTCGGCCCACTTCACGGAAGAAGATCATCATGGCCCTCTCGATCAACCAGAACATCGCGGCAGTCAACTCCTACCGCAACCTCTCCAACACGCAGAACGACCTGAGCAAGTCGCTCGAGAAGCTCTCCTCCGGTTTCCGTATCAACCGCGCTGCTGACGACGCTGCCGGTCTTGCGATCTCCGAGGGCCTGCGCTCGCAGGTCGGTGGCCTCAAGGTCGCGGCCCGCAACGCCCAGGACGGCATCTCCGTGGTGCAGACCGCTGAGGGTGCGCTCACCGAGGTGCACGCGATCCTGCAGCGTGTGCGTGACCTGACCGTCCAGGGCGCCAACGACTCGAACAGCACGGAAGCGCGGGCGAACATCGCCACCGAGATCAACAGCCTCGGCACCGAGCTCACCCGCATCTCGGACTCGACGAACTTCAACGGCACCAAGCTGCTCGACGGTTCCGTCTCCACCCTGAACTTCCAGGTAGGTGCCGACGGCAACACCAACTCGACCATCGCCGTGGACCTGACGAACGTCAAGACCATTGTCGCGGACATCGCTGAACTGAAAGTTACTGACCACGCCACGGCTCAGACCGCCACCGGCACGGTCGACACGGCCATCGAGGCCATCTCCACTGCGCGCTCCGGCCTCGGTGCGATGCAGAACCGCCTCGAGCACACCATCAAGAACGTCAACGTCGCGGTGGAGAACCTCTCGGCGTCCGAGAGCCGGATCCGCGACACCGACATGGCGTCCGAGATGGTCAGCTTCACGCGTGCGCAGATCCTCTCGCAGGCCGGCACGTCGATGCTCGCTCAGGCCAACCAGATCCCCCAGGGCGTTCTCTCGCTCCTGCGTTGATCCGGTCGCACCTGACTGAGTCGTAGCACCGCAGGACAAGCAGTACCGCAGCATCGACCGGCGGTGGGGGGACAACCGTCCCGCCACCGCCGGTCGGCATTTCAGGCCCGCAGAGCGAGCCGTTCGCATCACGACGTACGACAGGAGCACCTCATGGCAGGTATGGGCATCGACGGACTCGTCAGTGGTCTCGACACGACCACGCTCATCTCCCAGCTCATGCAGGTCGAGGCCATGCCGCAGACCCTCCTCAAGCAGAAGGTCAGCGGCGCGCAGGCGTTCATCACTGCCATGCAGGGCCTCAACACCCGGGTGGCCTCCCTCGCCGAGACGGCGAAGACCGCCGTCAAGCCGGAGTCCTGGAACGCCGTGTCGGCGTCGAGCACCACGGACACGGTGACCGCGACGACGTCGGCCGGCGCGCAGGCGTCCTCGCTGAGCTTCACCGTGGACCGCCTGGCGAGCGCACAGACCTCCGTGACGGGCAACGTCTCCAGCCTTGCCGGCCTCTTCGGTGGCACGGTCCCGACGAGCGTCACGCTTGCCACCGGCAGCGGTGACACCGCGACGGCCACAGTCATCGACCTCACGGACGTCACGGATCTCGCCGGGTTCGCCGCCAAGCTCAACACCGCGGACGCAGGCATCACCGCAAGCGTCGTGAAGATCTCCGCCACCGAGTCCCGCCTCCAGCTCACCGCCAAGGGGACCGGCGAGGCCGCCGCGTTCGACCTGCACGCTGGCACCGTCGCCGAGGCTGATGTCCGGGCCGGCACCGCACCTGCCGCGCTCATCGCCCGCGGGGACGCGATCGTCTCCGCCGGTGACGCGCAGATCACGCTCTGGGGCACGCAGCCTGTGACGTCCGCGACCAACACGTTCTCCGACGTGCTCACCGGCGTGAGCATCACCGCCACCGCCGTCGAGAAGGAACCGGTCACGGTGACGGTCGCCCGGGACGATGCAGCCGTGAAGAAGCTCGCGTCCGACCTCGTCGGCGCGCTCGGTGTCGTGTTCTCCGAGATCAAGAGCCGCACCGCCACCACGACGGAGACCAAGGACGGCCGCACGGCCGTCACCGCCGGGGTCCTCGGCGGCGACAGCGCGACCCGCTCGCTCAACCAGGCGCTCGTCACCGCAGCCTCGCACCCCGTCGACGGAGTCTCGCCGTCCGAGGTCGGCATCATCATCGGCCGCGACGGCACGTTCACCTTCGACGAGGCAAAGTTCACCGCGGCCATGGCCGCGGACCCCGCCAAGGTGCAGAAGATCGTCAGCGGGATCGCTGAGCGCGTCGGCGAGGTCGCGACGAAGGCATCGGACAAGATCGACGGCAGCCTCACGCTGAAGATCCAGAACCAGGAGAGCTTCAGCAAGAACCTCTCCGCGCAGGTCGAGGACTGGGACCGCCGGCTCGCCGTCCGCAAGGAAGGGCTCCAGCGCACCTACTCCGCCCTCGAGGTCACCCTCAGCGGTCTCAACTCCCAGTCGTCGTGGCTCGCCGGGCAGCTGTCCTCGCTGCCCAAGTGGAGCTAGCGGTCACACCGGCGAACACCACCCCCACCAGCCCTCACACCTCTCGCCCTCTCACCGATAGGCCGGATATGAGCCACCTGATGACCGCGGACGCGCGTCGCGCGCAGTTCCTCAACGACACTGTCCTCAGTGCGAGCCCTGCCAAGCTCCTGACGATGCTCTACGACCGGTTGGTCCTCGACCTCGACAGGGCGGAGAAGGCGCAGCTCGCCGGGGACATCCCCGAGGCGAACTCGCAGCTCACGCATGCGCAGGACATCATCACCGAGCTCATGGTCACGCTCGACGTGAAGGCCTGGGACGGCGCCCCCGGTCTCATGGCGCTCTACCAGCACCTGACGACGGAGCTCATCGAGGCCAACATCAGCAAGGACGCCGCCCGCACGGCGGGCGTGCGGGCCGCCGTCGAGCCGCTGCGCGCCGCCTGGCACGAGGCCGCCGCGCAGCTCGTCTCCGCCGCGCAGCCCGCCGCCCCGGCAGCGGGTGCGCGCGTCCTGGCGGGCAGCGGGTTCCTCGGTGTCGGCTGAGTCCACGCCGGTGGCGGACCGGACCCGCGGGCCGGCCGCGTCCTGGACGGACGCCTGGAGCGACGCGCTCGACGTCTTCGACATGAGCCTCGCCGAGGCCACCGATCTCATCTCCACCGGCCACCTCATCGACTCCGCCTTCACGTCCTCCACCCTCGCGTGGCGGGCACCGGAGAACCTCGGGCCCCTGCCGGACGCGCTGCGCGGGCGCGCCAGCCGCATCCTCGAGCGTCAGCTCGACATCGCCGCCCAGCTCACGGCCGCGGCGCGCACGGCCCGCCAGCACCTCAAGGTCGTCGACGACCTCGGGCGCCGCGCACCCTCCGTGCCGGTGTACATCGACGCGATCGGCTGAACCCGCCCACACCGCCACACACGGGTCGGGGGAGCGGGTGAAAGACCACCGCGGGGCAAGAAAGTCCGGGCGAGTTCCTCTCGTCACCCCAGGTCACGGCCGATAGGACCCCTGTCAGGGATTGCCAGGACGGCTCCCACATCAAGGCCATGGATCGGCCGCACCCACGCACTCCTTGGAGTCGGTCGTGTTCGATTCAGTGACCTTTGTCGCGCTCAACAGCGCGCTCGACGGGCTTGCCCTGCGCCAACGGGTGATCGCCAACAACGTGGCGAACATCAACACGCCCAACTACCTCGCCGGCCGCGTCTCCTTCGAGAACGAGCTGGCCTCCGCCGTTCGCGGCGGCAACGGCGCCGTCACCGCGACCACGGCGCGCTCGCTCGAACCCACGCGGCTCGACGGCAACAACGTCAACCTCGACGCCGAGACGCTGCTCAACGTCGACACCAACCTGCGCTACCAGCTCGCGACCCAGGCGATCGACGGCACGTTCTCCTCCCTGCGCACCGCGATGCGGACGAGCTGATGACCACCTTCGGGGCGATCGGCATCGCCAGCACCGGCATGACCGTCAACCGCAAGTGGCTCGACGCGGTGAGCGACAACCTCGCGAACATGAACACCGTGACCCCGTCCGACGAGGCCGCCTTCCAGGCGCGCTACGTCGTGGCGACCGCCGTCGGGCAGCCGAGCGAGGGCCAGGGCGTGCAGGTCGCCGGCATCGAGCTCGGCAGCGCCGAGGGCCGCCTGGTCCACGAGCCCGACCACCCGCTGGCCGACGCCGAGGGCTACGTGCGCTACCCCGACATCGACATGTCCAGCCAGATGACCCAGATGATCATGGCGCAGCGTGGCTACCAGGCCAACGCCGCCGTGGTCGACCGCGCGAAGGCCACCTACGAGGCCGCCCTCCAGATCGGACGCAGCTGATGAGCATCCCCGCGATCGACGGGATCTCCGCACTGGGATCCCTCGGATCCCTCACCGGAACCGGCGCTGCCGGGTCCTCGACCTCCGTCGCCGGCACCGGCTACCTCGGAGCGGCGTCACCCGCAGAGACCTCCGCGAGCTCGAGCGCCTTCGGCAGCACCCTCACCGGCGCGATCGAGAACCTCCAGGGCCTCCAGCAGACGTCCAACGACCTCGCCGTCAAGGCCGTCACCGGTGACCTCGACGACGTGCACGACTACACGATCGCGTCGTCGGAGGCGAAGCTCACCCTCGAGCTCACCGCCGCGATCCGCAACAAGGCCGTCGAGGCGTTCTCCGAGATCATGAGGATGCAGGCCTGATGCCTCAGCAGATCTCGTCCGCCCTCGGACGCCTCACGTCCTCCATCCGCGAGTTCACCGTCGCCCAGCGCACCCTCGCGCTCATCGGCGCCGCTGTCGTCGTGCTCGGCCTCGTCGCCCTGAGCACATGGTTCAGCAAGCCCCAGTTCTCGCCGCTCTACACCGACCTCGCACCCGCCGACGCGAGTGCCGTCGTCGACCAGCTCACCACGGAGGGCGTCGCGTACGAGCTCACCAACGGGGGGACGACCGTCATGGTCCCCACGGAGTCCGTCTACGACATGCGCCTCAAGGTCGCCGCGAGCGGCATCACCCCGACGAGCGACGGCGGCTACGCGCTGCTCGACGAGATGGGCATGACCTCCTCGGAGTTCCAGCAGGACGTCACCTACAAGCGGGCGCTCGAGGGGGAGATCGCGAAGACGATCTCCGCGATGCAGGGCGTCGAGCTCGCGACGGTGAAGCTCGCGATGCCGGAGGAGAGCGTGTTCGTCTCCGAGACGGCCGACCCGACGGCATCCGTGTTCATCCAGACGTCCACCGGCAGCACCCTCACCGACGACCAGGTCCAGTCGATCGTCCACCTCGTCTCCGCGGGCGTCGAGGGCATGAAGACCACCGACGTCGCCGTCATCGACTCCACCGGCGCCGTGCTCTCCGCGATCGGCGGCCCCGGAGCCTCCGGCGGGACGAGCTCCAACAAGCAGACCCTCGAGTACGAGCAGCGCGTCGCCGCGTCCATCCAGTCGATGCTCGACCCGATCGTCGGACCCGGCAAGGCCGTCGTGTCGGTCACCGCAGAGCTCGACTACGACGCCACCGAGCGGACGCAGGAGACGTTCACGGCGGCCGACGGCGTCCCGCCGCTCACCGAGCGCAGCACCGTCGAGGAGTACACCGGTGCGGGTGGGGCAGCGACGGGCGTCCTCGGACCCGACAACATCGCGGTGCCGAACGGCGAGGGCGATGGCAGCTACCGCAACGAGTCCTCCGAGGCCAGCAACGCCGTCGACAAGCTCACCGAGCACACCGTCGCGGCGCCCGGCACCGTGCGCCGTCAGTCGGTGGCCGTGGCCGTGGACGCGGGCGCCGCCGGCGCCCTCGACATGGTGGCCCTGCAAGCCATGGTCTCCTCCGCAGCAGGCGTGAGCGCCGAGCGGGGCGACGTCGTCACCGTCTCCCGGATGGCCTTCGACACCACGGGCGCCGAAGCCGCGCAGCAAGCCCTCGAGGCGGCCGGCGCCGACGTCGCCGCGGCGACGAAGGCCGACCAGCTGCGCCAGCTCATCATCACCGGCGCCGTGCTCCTCGTGCTCATCGTCCTGGCGATCATCGTCGCCGTCGCCCGACGCCGGGGCCGCACGAGCGACCCCCGCGAGTCGCTCGACCTCGGCGAGCTCGCCCGGCTCGACACCCTCCGCCAGCTCGAGGCAGAGGCCTCGGCGGCCAAGGTGCTCGAGCTCCCCGAGGCACCCGCCCCCCCGGACCAGGCGCAGCTCGCCATCGAGCGGCAGCGCAGCGACGTCGCCGCGCTCGTCGACGAGCAACCGGAGCAGGTCGCTGAGCTGCTCCGCGGCTGGATGGAGACGGGGACCAAGGTATGAAGTCCGCGACACTGACCGGAACGCAGAAGGCGGCCCTCGTCCTCATGCAGGTGGGCCGCGACCGCGCGGCGAAGATCATGGCGCAGCTCGACGACACCGCCATCGAGGAGCTCACCGCCGAGATCCTGCGGATGGACCGCATCGACCGGGAGGTCGCGGACGAGGTCATCGGGGAGTTCCATGCCGTGAGCCACGGCGGCGCCTCGACGATCAGCAGCGGCGGGCTCGGGTACGCCCAGCAGCTGCTCGAGGCCTCGATGGGCGCCGAGAAGGCGCAGCACATGCTCGACCGCCTCGCGACGAGCATGGCCGGGCAGCCGTTCGAGTTCCTCCAGCAGGCTGATGCACGCCAGGTCCTCGCGCTCCTGTCCGGCGAGCACCCCCAGACCGTCGCCCTCGTGCTCGCGCACCTGCGCCCCGAGCACGCGTCCGCGATCCTCGCGGGTCTCCCGGGGGGCACCCAGGCCGAGGTCGCGCACCGGATCGCCCTCATGGAGCGGGCGGCCCCCGACGTCGTCGCCGTCGTCGCCGACTCCCTGCACCGCAAGGCGTCCGCGGTGCTCACCCCGCGCGAGACGTCCGCCGTCGGCGGGGTCGCCCCGCTCGTCGAGATCATCAACCGCGCCGACCCCGGCACCGAGAAGCTCATCCTCGAAGGGCTCGAGGCCCGGGACAGCGCGCTCGCGGAAGAGGTCCGCAGCCGGATGTTCGTGTTCGCGGACATCGTCCTGCTCGAGGACCGCGCCCTGCAGCTCGTGCTGCGCGGCGTCGAGTCCGCGGCCCTCGCGCTCGCCCTCAAGGGCACCGTCGGCGGGGAGCGCGACGCGATCCTGCGCAACCTCTCCGAGCGGGCGAGCGAGAACCTCGTCGAGGAGATCGAGCTCCTCGGCTCCGTGCGCATGTCGCAGGTCGAAGAGGCCCGCGCGAGCATCGTCCAGGTCATCCGTCGCCTCGAGGAGAGCGGGCAGATCGTCATCCGCCGCGAGGGGGAGGACGAATATGTCTCCTGACACGACGTTCCCCGGCACGAGCGACGCGCCGACCCGCGGGTTCGGGTCCGCGCGCCTCACCGTCGTCACCGACGAGCGGCTCACCGGCACCCAGGAGCGCGCACGCGTCGCCGGGTACGCGGCCGGTTTCGCTGCCGGCAGCCGCGCCGCGGCCGAGAGCACCCGCGTGCTCCACGAGCGCCTGCGGCACGAGGCAGCTCAGCACGAGGCGAGGCGCGCCGCCGAGCACGCTGCCGCGCTCGGCGCCCTGCAGCGCGCGACGCACGCCGCCGCGCAGCGCGTGGTCCCGGTGCTCGACGACGCCCGCGGGCTCCTGCACACCCGCGCCTTCGAGCTGGCCCGGGCCGTCCTCGCGCACGAGCTCGGTGACGGCGCCACCTCCGCGCGAGCAGCGCTCGCCCGGGCCCTCGACGTCCCGCACGACCTGCGCATCCAGACCGTGCGCCTGCACCCCGACGACGTCGCGGCCCTGCGCGGGTCCGGCGAGGTCACCGACGTCGAGATCGTCGCCGACCCCTCCCTCGCACCCGGCGACGCGGTGAGCACCTTCGAGGGCGGGTTCCTCGACGCAACGATCGACACCGCGTTCGCGCGGGCCCTGACCGCCCTCGGGGAGGCCGACCTCCTACGCTCCGACGTGCTCGACGACGCCGCCCCCGTGCGTCCCACCGGAGGCGCACGATGAGCCAGCTCAGCGCCGACCCCGGCTGGGCCGGGGTGCTGCAGGCCGCCGCCCCCGAGCGGGTCGGCCGCGTCCAGGCAGCCGTCGGGCTCTCGCTCGACGTCGTCGGGCTCGACTGCGCGCTCGGCGACGTCGTGCGCGTCGGCGACGACGAGTCGATGCTCGCCGAGGTCGTCGCCGTCTCCGCCGGGACCGCCCGCTGCATGCCCCTCGGGGCGATGCGCGGCGTGCGACCCGGACTGCCCGCCCGGACGACGGGCGGCTCGTTGCGCGTCCCTGTCGGCACCGGGCTCCTCGGCCGGGTCATCGACGGCCTCGGCCGCCCGATCGACGGGAAGGGCCCGCTCGTCGGCGCCGCCATGGTCGAGCTCGAGGGGCGCGCCCCGCACCCGCTCGAGCGCCAGCGCGTCGCGCAGCCCCTCAACCTCGGCGTCCGGACGCTCGACACCCTGACGACCGTCGGACGCGGTCAGCGCATGGGGCTGTTCGCCGGCTCCGGCGTCGGCAAGTCGACCCTCCTGTCGATGATCGCCCGGGGCACGGATGCGGCCGTGAGCGTCATCGCGCTCGTCGGCGAGCGCGGGCGCGAGGTGCGTGAGTTCCTCGAGGACGACCTCGGGCCCGAAGGGCTCGCCCGGTCCGTCGTCGTCGTCGCGACGTCCGACGAGCCGGCGCTCGTGCGGCTGCGTTCCGCGTTCGTCGCCACCCGCATCGCGGAGCACTTCCGCGAGGACGGCCAGGACGTCGTGCTCATGATGGACTCGCTCACGCGCGTCGCCATGGCGCAGCGGGAGATCGGGTTGTCCGTCGGCGAGCCGCCGGCCACCCGCGGGTACCCGCCCTCCACCTTCTCGCTGCTCGCCGAGCTCCTCGAGCGCGCCGGCACCTCGGCCGTCGGGTCCGTGACCGGGATCTACACCGTCCTCGTCGACGGCGACGACCACAACGAACCCATCGCCGACGCGGCCCGGTCGATCCTCGACGGGCACGTCGTGCTCGACCGCAAACTGGCCGTCGCGGGGCACTTCCCGAGCATCGACGCCCTCGGGTCCATCTCCCGCGTCGCCACCCGGGTGACCACCCCGCAGCAGCGCACCGACGCGACCGCGCTGCGCAAGGTCATGGCCGCGCGGCGCTCCGTGCAGGACCTCGTCGACGTCGGTGCGTACGTCCCCGGCAGCAACCCGCTCGTCGACGCGGCCCTCACCAACTCCGGGCCGATCGACCGGTTCCTCCAGCAGGGTGTCGACGAACCTGCACCCGCCGAGGAGTCCTGGGCTGGCCTGCGTGCGCTCGTCTCGCAGCTGGGGGTGGCCGCATGAGCGCCTTCCGGCTCGCCGGCCTCCTGAGGTTCCGCAAGCTCCAGGAGGAGCAGGCGGCTGCTGACCTCGCGAGGGCCAACGCCGCCCGCCGCCGCGCAGAGGTGATGAGCGAGACGGCCGACGGCGCCCTGCGCGCCCACGACTTCACGACGAGCACGGACACCGCGGCCTGGCGGTCCGCCGTGGCCACCCGCGTCGCCCTGCGCAGCATGGCCGTCGAGGCATCGGTCGCGGTCGAGGTCACGGCCATCGACGCGCAGCAGCGTGAGATGGCCTGGGCCGATGCCCGGACACGTTCGGTCTCGCTGGAGAAGCTCGAGGAGAAGCACCTCGTGCGCGCAGCGGCCGAGGACCTCCACACCGAACAGGTCGCGCTCGACGAGATCGCCGGCCGCGGGACCCCCGACCGCACCCCCGGAGGTGGAGCATGAGTGCACCGATCATCCAGCTGGCTCGTGCAGCGGTGGCACCAGGAGCGCCCTCCGGGCCGCGGGCGGGGACGTCCTCCGACGACTTCGGGCGCGCCCTCGAACGTGAGACCGCCCGTCCCGAGCCGGGGCAGCGCTCCAGCGCCGGCGCGACGCGCGCGTCCGACGCGCGAGCGCACGACGGCTCCGTGCTCCGCAGGACCATGCGCGGAGCGGAGAGCGACACGGGCTCCGACCGGTCCACCACGGGCTCCGCGGCCCTGGGGGCACACACCAGCCGCGCACCCGGCGGCGACGCGACCGCTGCGGCGGGGGAGGCGACGGCACTGGCCGACGGCACGACAGCCGACGGCACGACAACGCTGCCCGGCGACGTGACGTTGTCGGCTGGCGGAGCCACCGTGCTCGCTGGCGACACGACCGACGCCGCGGCGATCGAGCTCGTGGCCGCGGCGGCGCTCGCCGCGCCCCCGGTCACGGCTCCCGCTCCGCTCCCGACCACGGTGCCGACGCTCACCGCCGCTGCGCTCGCAGCTCAGGCTCTGGCGACGTCTGCAGCGCCTGAGCAGACGGCACCCGGCGCGGCACCCGGCACGGCGGACGGCAGCCAGGCTCCGGGGACCGGAGCACCCGACGGGAGCGACATCCTCGTCGAGGGCGCGCGCGTGCGGCTGTCGAGCAGCGACCACCTGCCCGGCGCCCGGACCGCCGACCAGGTGGGTGCTGCTGCGGGCAGGCCGGACCCGACGACCGGACCCCAGGTCGCCGCCGACACCTCGGCGGCCCAGGCGCGCTGGGCCGACGGTGCTGCTCCTGCGTCCGGTACCGGGGCCACCGCAGCAGCCGCACCGGCCGCTGCGGACACCGGAGCACCCACGAGCAGTGCCACCGGTGCACCAGCCCTCGCCGCGGTGACCGGGACGGACCGCACCACGGCCGCCCCTCCCACCCCGGCGGCGCCCCCCGCCAACGCGCCGACCCTCGCCGAGCAGGTGCGGGCGCCCCTCGTCGCGCTGCGCACCGCGGCCCCGGGCGAGCACCTCATGACGTTGCGCGTCGACCCCGACCACCTGGGCCCGGTCCAGGTCCGCGCGCACATCGGCGCGGACGGGATCCGCATCGAGCTCCTCGGCGCCACGGACGCAGCCCGGGAGGGCCTGCGGGCCCTGCTCACAGACCTGCGCCGCGACCTCGCCGGGAGCGGCATGAACGCCACGCTGAGCCTCGGCGCGGACCACGGACGGTCCGAGCAGGGGCGCGGCGACGGAGCGACCGGCGCGTCCGGCGGCGGACCCGACCGCGGGCCTGCTCAACGAGCGGACCGAGGCGGTGCGCCGCCGGGTCCCGCGGCGACGGTCCCCGCACCCGCACCCCCGACCTCCCGTCCTCACGGCGCTCCCGGCGTCGACGTCTTCGCCTAAGGAGCACCACCCATGACCATCGAGACCCCCGGTGTCACCGGTACCGGCCTGTACGCCGGTGCGAACGCGTCCCCGGCGAAGAAGGACCTGGACGGCGAGACCTTCCTCACCCTGCTCGTCGCGCAGCTCAAGTACCAGGACCCCAGCTCGCCCATGGACACCACGCAGATGATGGCCCAGACCACCCAGCTGGCGTCCATGGAACAGCTCACCGCCCTGTCGACGACGATGAGCGAGAGCTTCGCCCTCCAGATGCGGGTCGCCGCAGCCAGCCTCGTCGGCCAGCAGGTCACCTACACCGACGGGGCGGGCGAGACCATCACCGGCACCGCGTCCTCCGTCTCCTACAAGGGTTCGGTCCCCAGCGTCACGGTCGGCGACGAGGAGATCGCGCTCGACTCCGTCGCCTCCGTCACCCAACGGACCGCCCCGACGCCGGCCGCCTAGGCCGCCCCGCACCGCGCGCCCGCACCGGCGCACACCGATCTCACGACTCCGCAGCACGTCCCCGAAGGGAACCTCCCATGCTCCGCTCACTCTTCTCCGGCATCTCCGGCCTCCGCAGCCACCAGACCATGCTCGACGTCACCGGCAACAACATCGCCAACGTCAACACCACCGGCTTCAAGTCCTCGCAGACGCAGTTCAAGGACACCCTCAGCCAGGTCCTCACCAACGCCGGTGGCGCCCAGGCGGGCATCGGTGGCACGAACCCCGCGCAGGTCGGCCTCGGCGTCCAGGTCGCCGGCATCACGACGAACTTCACGCAGGGCGCCACCCAGGTGACCAACCGGAGCACCGACATGGCGATCTCCGGCGACGGCTTCTTCGTCGTGAGCAAGAACGGCGAGAACTTCTACACGCGCTCCGGGGCCTTCGACTTCGACGCCAACGGCAACCTCGTCACCGGCGAGGGTGCGCTCGTCCAGGGCTGGGGCGCCGTCAACGGCGTCGTCGACCCCAACGGACCGCTCACCGCGCTGCGCCTGCCGACGACCGCGCTCACCGCCGCGAGCGCCACCAGCGGACTGACGTTCAGCGGGAACCTCCCGTCCGACGCCGAGAACGGCACGGTGCTCACCCGCCCGGTCGAGGTGTTCGACACGCTCGGCAACGCCCGCATGGTCGACCTGACGTTCACGAAGGCAGCGGCCGGGTGGTCCGTCGCCGCGGGCGGGGCCACGCAGCCCGTGTCGTTCGACGCGAACGGCGCCCTCGTCGCGCCGCAGACCCTCGCGGTCGACGGCCTGCCCGTCGACCTGTCCACCGTCACCGGGTTCGCCAAGGTCACCACCATCAACGGGGACGCGGTGGACGGTCAGCAGGCCGGCACGCTCCAGTCCTTCACCATCAACGCCGACGGCACGATCATGGGCTCGTTCTCCAACGGTCTGAAGTCCCCGGTCGGACGTATCGCGCTCGGCACCTTCGCCAACCCCGTGGGTCTCGAGAAGGCAGGCGGGTCGCTCTACTCCACCACGGTCAACTCCGGTGCCCCCCAGATCGGCACCGCAGGGACCGGCGGTCGCGGTGGCCTCGTGGGCGGCGCGCTGGAGATGTCGAACGTCGACCTCTCGCAGGAGTTCACGAACCTCATCATCGCCCAGCGAGGATTCCAGGCGAACTCCCGCGTCATCACGACCTCCGACGAGATGCTCCAGGAGCTCGTCAACCTCAAGCGCTGACGCTCGCAGGCCCGTGGGCCGCCGGGTGCGCGGGCGATGCCCGCCCGCGCACCCGGCCAGCTGCCGCCGCGGGCTGCGACGCGGTCATTCTCACCTCGTACGCTCCCGGCGCAGGCCTCATATCCGGCACCGAGCGGCCGAATAGCCCCGTGACGGGTTCATGGACGGACCCGAGCACCACTCCAGGGATGGAACGAACACGTGATAGTCGTGACCCGCCTCAACGGCCCCCCCTTCGCGGTCAACCCTGACCTCGTGCAGCGCATCGACAGCGCACCGGACACGATCCTCACCCTCGTCGACGGCACCAAGTACATCGTCCAGGAGACGATGGACGAGGTCATCGACCTCGTCAACGAGCACCGTTCCCGCATGATCGCCCGGTCCCAGGAGATCCAGCGCGACGACGCCCGCCCGCCCAGCGGTGCGACACCCGTCGCCCGCACCCTGCGCAGCGCTCCCGCGCTCCCGGAGCACCCTGACGACTCCGACCTCGAGGAAGCCCTGCGGCTCGTGCGACGCGAGCGGCAGCCCGACCTCGCGCTCGTCCGGCCGTCCGTCGACGAGGAGCGCTGATGGATCCCGCGACCCTCATCGGGCTCGTCGTGGCGTTCGGCGCCATCCTCGTCGCCATCCTCCTCGAGGGCGCGAGCCCCATGTCCGTGCTGCTGCCCGCGCCGATGATCCTCGTGTTCGTCGCGACGTTCGGCGTCACGCTCGCCGGGGGCACCCTCAAGGACACCATCGGTG
The DNA here is from genome assembly GCF_059621145.1 of Sanguibacter sp. Z41_6. Classification (NCBI taxonomy): domain Bacteria; kingdom Bacillati; phylum Actinomycetota; class Actinomycetes; order Micrococcales; family Sanguibacteraceae; genus Sanguibacter; species Sanguibacter sp. Z41_6. The sequence continues at coordinate 21,356 of NZ_JCAQIF010000007.1, forward strand.
CGCTCAAGGCCGTGCCGGGTGCGTTCACCCGCAAGCCGCGCCCCGCGCACGAGTCCATCGAGACGATCGTCGGCCTCGCCGACCGTGCCCGTCGCGAAGGGCTCCTCGCGCTCGAGGACGCCGCGCGGGACATCGACGACGAGTTCCTGCAGTCCGGGCTGCGGTCCGCGATCGACGGCACCGACCCCGAGGACCTGCGCGCCATCCTCGAGGACCGCATCCACTCCAAGCGGCAGTCGGACAAGACGTCGTACAAGTTCTTCAACGACATGGGCGGGTACGCGCCGACGATCGGCATCGTCGGCACGGTCGTGTCCCTCGTGCACGTCCTCGAGAACCTCGCCGACCCGTCCGAGCTCGGGCACATGATCGCCGCGGCGTTCGTCGCGACCCTCTGGGGCATCATGTCCGCGAACGTCATGTGGCTCCCGATGGGCAACCGCCTCAAGCGGCTCTCCGAGCTCGAGTGCGCACAGATGGAGCTCGTCCTCGAGGGTCTGCTCTCCGTGCAGGCCGGCGCCAACCCCCGGCTCGTCGGCGAACGCCTGCGCAGCCTGCTGCCCGCGGACGAGCGCGTCAAGGACGCCGCATGAGCAGCGCCGGGCGCCGCGGAGGCCGCAAGGTCCTCGAGGAGGAGCACGTCAACCACGAGCGGTGGCTCGTGAGCTACGCGGACATGATGACCGTGCTCGTCGCCCTCTTCATCGTGCTCTACGCCATCAGCCAGGTGGACCAGGACAAGTTCGACTCGCTGCGCCAGTCGCTGGCCGCCGGGTTCGGTGCACCGCAGGTGTCGATCCTCACCGACGGCGCCGGCCCCCTGCCGGAGACGAGCAGCCAGGTGGTGGTCCCGACGATCGACGAGATCGTCCCCACCATCGACGAGACCGCGAAGCACGACCAGGCCTCCACCCCGACCGACGTCGACGCCATCGACCCGACGGACCTCGCCTCGGCGCGCGCCGAGTACCAGAGCCTCGAGAGCCTCGCAGCGCAGATCGAGGCCGCCCTCACCACCCAGGGCCTGCAGGGCGTGCTCCAGTTCAAGGTCGACGAACGTGGGCTCGTCATCGGCATGGTGACGGACGAGGTCTTCTTCGCCGCGGACAGCGCGGACCTCACGCAGACCGCCCAGATCGTCGTCGACACCATCTCCCCCTTCGTCGCGGCCCTGCCCAACGAGGTGTCGATCGAGGGGCACGCCAACGCCGTCCCCACGGCGCGCTACGCGACGAACTGGGAGCTGTCGTCCGACCGCGCGACCCAGGTGCTGCGGCGCATGGTGGAGTCCGGCCAGGTGCCCGGGGCACGCGTCGCCGCCGTCGGTTTCGGTGAGGCGCGGCCCCTGCTGCCCAACGAGTCCGCAGAAGGTCTGTCCGCCAACCGGCGCGTCGACCTCGTCGTCCTGAGCGACCAGCCGGAGCGCGTGCGCGAGCTCCTGCCCCTGGTCCCGACCCTCCCGGAGGGGTGAGCACCCGTGCCCATCGAGCAACGCATCGTCAACGCGCCCGTCAGGCCCACGGCCCGCGGTGCCGCAGCCGGCATCACCCCGCGCTCGGAGCAGCCCGCCAGCACCGAGGAGAGCCCGCCGAAGAGCAAGAAGAAGCTCCTCGTCATCCTGGCCACCGTCCTCGTGGCCATCGGCGCCGGCGCCTACTTCTTCCTCTTCGCGGGCGGCGAGCCCGCGGAGGAACCCGCACCCGTCCCGGGTGAGGTGCTCACCGTCGAGGCCATGAGCATCAACCTCGCGGACGACCACTACCTGCGCCTGGGCCTCGGTCTGCAGCTCACCGAGGGCGCCCACGAGCTCAACTCCGCGAAGGCCCGCGACGCGGCCATCGCCCTGTTCTCGGGGAGGACGGTCGCCGAGATCGCCGACCCCGCCACGCGCGACGCCCTCAAGGCCGAGCTCGCGCACACCCTCCACGAGGCGTACGAGGGCGAGGTGATCGATGTCTACCTGACCGACTACGTCACGCAGTGAGCACACGCTCACGGTGACCCGTCACCCCCGTCATGACCGGCACGGATGCCGGTGAGTCGCCGGCGCCATGGAGGGCGCCGAACAACGCTGCGCGGCAGGATGCCACGCAGAGCACGACCCGTCGCGTGCACGGGCGAGGCCGTCACAGGCGCTTTCCCTCATACCAGGCACCCTCGCGCCGATGGTGGCATGCGTGACGGTTCAGGACATGGCGCGCGGCAGCGCCCGACGACAGCGCACGGGGAACCCCGAGGCGTACGACTTCCGTCGGCCCATGACACTCGTGCGTGAGCACGGTCGTGTGTTCGAGATGGCCTTCGAGACCTTCGCCCGGCAGCTCGGCACCCAGCTCACCTCCCGCCTGCGGGTCATGGTCACCGCGACGCTCGACAACGTCGGGATGGTGTCGTACGACGAGTACGTCCGCACGCTCCCCACGCACACGACGATGGTCCTGTGCGCCGTCGAGCAGAGCCGCTCCACCGCGGTCCTGCAGGTCCCGAGCGCGACCACGCTGCTGTGGATCGACTACGTGCTCGGCGGACCAGGCCTCGTCCGTGACGAGGAGCCGCGCGAGCTCACCGAGATCGAGACGACGCTCGTCACCGACATCCTCTCCAGCGCCACCGCCGACCTGCGCTACGCCTTCGCGGCCGTCGTGCCGCTCGACCTGCGGGTGCGGTCGATCCAGTACAGCCCCCAGTTCGTCCAGGCTGCCCCTGCCTCCGAGGCGGTCATCGTCGCGACCTTCGCGCTCGGGATCGCCGAGCACTCGACGTCGATGACGATCATGGTCCCCGCGGACGTCCTGCTCACCCCCCTCGTCGCGGGCGAGGGCGTCGAGGTCCGCACCGCCGAGGAGCAGCAGAGCAGGGCCGAGGCGAGCCACCGCCTGCACCAGTCCATCCAGACCGTCCCCGTCGACGTCTCGGTGCGCCTGTCACCCCGCACGATCCACCCGCGCGACGTCCTCGACCTCGCCGTCGGTGAGGTCGTGCGCCTCAACCACCCGGTCGCGCGCCCCCTCGACGTCGTCGTCGACGGCCGCGTCCTGGCCCGCGGCGTCGCCGGGAACAACGGACGCCAACTTGCCTGCAAGATCGTGGATGCTGAGGAGAACGACCGATGAACACTGCTCCTGCCGGACAGGACGCCGCCCGCCGGGCGGCCGACGCCCTGGCCCGCCTCGTCCCGTCCGACGTCCCGCTCGTCGCGGTCGCCCGGACCGACGGCTCGGGTCCGGCACCGGACGAGGTGAGCATCGCCGCGTCGTTCGTCGGCTCCCGGAGCGCGGAGCTCGTCGTCGTGGCGCGCGCCGCGGTCGAGGACGCGCTCGCGGGCGCGGGTCCCTCCGTGTCCGTCGCCGACGCCCTGCGGCCCGCGCTCGAGGCCGCCGCCGCGACGCTCGGCGAGGGCGTCCTCGACGACGCCCGGATGCACGACGCCGCGTCGGCGTTCCTGCCCGGCACCCACGTCTTCACGCTCGAGGCCGCCGGCGAGGTCCGCGGGTGGTTCGGGTTCCGTGAGCGTGCCGAGCGCGCACCCTCCACCCCGGCCTCCACCGGGACGGGCAGCGGCGCGGCCGACCTGCGTCTGCTCTACGACGTGGAGATGACGCTCACCGCGGAGATCGGGCGCGCCAAGCTGCCCGTCCGGCAGGTCCTCGACCTCACGCCCGGCACCGTCATCGAGCTCGACCGCGTGGCCGGCAGCCCCGCAGACCTCATGGTCAACGGCCGCCTCATCGCACGCGGTGAGGTCGTCGTCATCGACGAGGACTACGGGCTGCGCATCACGGAGATCGTCGACCACTCGGAGGCGCAGTCCTGATGGACTATGCCGTCCTCGCGCTGCGGACCGTCCTGTCGTTGACGGCGGTCCTCGGTCTCATCTGGTACGCCGGCCGTCGCTTCAACGACGCCGCGAACGGCAATGGCGGGGACGGTCCTGTCGGACGACTGCTGGCCCGGCTCCAGGGCACCACACCGGCCCGACGCCCGGGCACCGCGCGCCGCCCCCGGCGTGGGGGACCGGCCGTCGAGGTCACGGTCGTCGGACGCCAGGCCGTGGGCCCGAAGGCCACGGTGACCGTGGTCGACGTCGGTGGGCAGCGCCTCGTCCTGGGCGTGAGCGAGGCCGGCGTGACCGTGCTGAGCACCCTCGAGGTGCCGGACGCGTTCGACGCCGTCATCGAGGGAGCCGCGGCCGCCGAGGCCGCCCAGATGGAGAAGACGCCAGCTGTACCCGCACCGGTAGCACCCGCCGCGACCAGCGGCACGGACCCGCACGCCGAGGTCCGTGAGGAGATCGACGTCGCCGCCGTCCTCGCCGGAGCTCCGGCCCCGGTGCGCGCCGGGGCGCTCGACAACTCGATCCTGTCGCCCTCGACGTGGCGCCAGGCCCTCGACGTCATGCAGGGGCGCACGGTCCGACGATGACGACGACACTCCAGGCATCGCCCGTCGTGGGACGGGGGGTGCGAGCCCTCCTGCTCGCACTGACCGTCGCGCTCATGGCGTTCGCCGGGGTCCTCGCCTCCACCACGGCCGCCCACGCCGCCCCCGGCGACCCGGACCCGGTCGTGACGATCGACCCGGTCGCACCGGTCGACGCCCCGGTCATCTCCGTCGACCTCGGTGGCGAGAACGGCACCCCGAGCAGCTCGATCGTCGTCCTCCTCGGCATCACGCTGCTGTCCGTGGTGCCGTCGGTGCTGCTCATGATGACGAGCTTCACGAAGATCTTCGTGGTCCTCGCCCTGACCCGCAACGCCCTCGGTCTCACCGGGGTCCCCCCCAACCAGGTCCTCGCAGGCCTCGCCCTCTTCCTCAGCCTGTTCATCATGGGACCGGTCCTCGGAGACGTGAACACCGCAGGCGTGCAGCCCTACCTGGACGGAGGCCTGGACTTCTCGGCGGCCGTCGAGGCCGGCTCGGCCCCGCTGCGGGAGTTCATGCTCGGCCAGACGCGGGAGGAGGACATCGCGCTCCTCACCCGCGCCGCCGACCTCGCCAACCCCGAGGACCCGGCGTCCGTGCCGATGCTCACGCTCATCCCGGCGTTCATGCTCTCCGAGCTGCGGGCCGCGTTCATCATCGGGTTCGTCATCTTCATCCCGTTCCTCATCATCGACCTCGTCGTCTCGGCCGCGCTCATGTCGATGGGCATGATGATGCTCCCGCCGGTGATGATCTCGCTGCCCTTCAAGATCCTCCTCTTCGTCCTCGTCGACGGGTGGGGACTGATCATCACAGCCCTCGTCGGCAGCTACCGGTAGGGGCACGCATGGACACCTCAGCAGTCCTCGACATCGGCGTGCAGGGACTCATCGTCGCCGCGAAGCTCTGCGCCCCGGTGCTCGTCACCGCGCTCGTCGTCGGGTTCGCCGTCTCCCTCCTGCAGTCGATCACCCAGATCCAGGAGGTGACCCTGAGCTTCGTGCCCAAGGCCATCGCCGTGGCGCTCGCGCTGCTCGTCTGCGGGCACTGGATGATCGCCGAGATGGTGGCGTTCACCAACGAGCTGTTCGGGCGCATCCCGTCCCTCCTCGGCGGGTGAGCCGCATGACCCTGAGCATGTCCGTCGGCGCCCTCGAGTCCCTCATGCTCATCGGGGTGCGCATCGTCGCGTTCCTCGTCATCGCCCCGCCCTTCTCCCACCGGGGCATCCCCGCGACCGTCAAGGTCATGCTCGCGATGGGCCTCGCCCTCGCGGTCGCCCCCGCGGTCTCAGCACCCGCCTCGACGAGCACCGGCGCGTACGTCGGCGCCCTCGTCTGGCAGGTCGTCATCGGACTCGCGCTCGGGTTCCTCGTCTACCTCGTGTTCTCGGCGGTCCAGTCTGCCGGCAGCCTCATCGACCTCATGGGTGGCTTCTCCCTCGCCCAGGGGTTCGACCCGATGAGCCAGGTCAACGGGGCACAGTTCGCGCGCCTGTACCAGCTCACGGCGATCGTCCTGCTGTTCGTCTCCGACGGCTACCAGCTGGTGATCGGCGGCCTCGTCCGGACCTTCGACGCGCTGCCGCTCGACGCGGCGCTCGACCTCGGGCAGGTCGGTGGCGCCCTGACCACCGGCCTGACCGGCATGTTCCTCGCGACGCTGCAGATCGCCGGGCCGCTCGTCGTCGTCCTCTTCCTCGCCGACGTCGGCCTCGGCCTGCTCACCCGCGTCGCTCCCGCGCTCAACGCGTTCGCCCTCGGCTTCCCCCTGAAGATCTTCCTCACGCTCAGCCTGTCGTCGCTGACCTTCCTCGCCCTGCCCCGCATCGTCGAGGCACTCACCGGCACGGCCCTCGAGACGATGCTGGGGGTGACGCGATGAGCGACGGCGACTCCGGCGAGAAGACCGAGAACGCCACACCGAAGCGGATGAAGCAGGTCCGCAAGGAAGGCTCTCTCCAGAAGTCCCAGGACCTCAGCGCCTGGATCGGCATCGGCGGTGCTGTCATCACGATGCCGATGGTCCTCGACCGTGGCGCCGAGGCAGCCGTCGAGCAGCTCGCGGCGGTCCGGGTGACGATCGCGGACCCGGACCCGTCCCGCGTCGTCGACCTCCTCGGGTCCGGCATGGGCTCGATCCTCGTCTCGACCGCCCCGATGCTCGTCGTCGTCGTCCTCGCAGCGATCATCGGCAACGCCGCCCAGGGCGGCGTGCACATCGCGGGCAAGAAGCTCAAGCCGAGGTTCAACCAGTTCAACCTCGTCAAGGGCGTGAAGAACACGTTCGGTGGGCAGGCGATGTGGCAGGGCGTCAAGGCGCTCGCCAAGACGGCCGTCGTCGGCACCGTCCTCTACCTCGCGGTGCAGAAGCTCTTGCCGGTGCTCCTCACCGCCGGCGGACTCTCGATCGACGCGCTCCTGCAGACGGCCACGGGTGGCATCGGCACGCTCCTGTGGAGCGCCGTCGCCGCCGGCATCGCGCTGGCCATCGCCGACGTCGTGGTCGTCATGAAGCGCAACCGCAAGAAGACCCGGATGTCGATGTACGAGGTCAAGCAGGAGCACAAGCAGTCCGAGGGCGACCCCCAGCTCAAGGGCGCCATCCGTTCCAAGCAGATCGCGATGAGCCGCAACCGGATGATCGCGTCGGTCGCCGACGCCGACGTCGTGCTCGTCAACCCGACGCACGTCGCCGTCGCCCTGAAGTACGAGCCGGGGACGGGCGCTCCGCGGGTCGTAGCGAAGGGCGCCGGGCACGTCGCCGCGCGCATCCGCGAGCAGGCCACGCTCAAGCGGGTCCCGATGATCGAGGACGTGCCGCTCGCCCGTGCGCTGCACGGCGCGTGCGACGTCGGCCAGGAGATCCCCGCCGACCTCTACACCGCGGTCGCCCAGGTGCTGGCGTTCGTCATGGCGCTCAAGCGCCGCGGCGCGGCGAGCGGCGGGGCCCGGAAGATGCCGACCCCGACGACGGTGCCACCACGGGACACGACCGCGGCCGGTCATCGGGTGCCGGCGTGAGCCCGCCCCGCGGTCCCGCCGCCGCCCGCCCGCACCCGATCAGCGCACACCTCATCAGCACACACCCCCGCAGCACAGGCAGCAGCACCCACCAGAAGGAGGTCCGGTCCTCGTGAAGAACCGTGACGTGGCCAAGATGGCCGTCCCCGTCGGCGTCGTCGGGATCGTGCTCCTCCTCGTGGTGCCCCTGCCCGCCGGGATGCTCGACTTCCTCATCGTCGTGAACATCGTCATGTCGCTCGTCATCCTCCTCACGACGATGTACGTCAAGCGGCCGCTCGACTTCTCCGTGTTCCCCTCGCTCATCCTCGTCGCGACGCTGTTCCGGCTCGGCCTCAACGTCGCCTCGACGAGGCTCGTGCTGCGCGACGGCTACGCGGGCGAGGTCATCGGGGCGTTCGGCCACTTCGTCGTGGGCGGCTCGCTCATCATCGGCCTCGTCATCTTCCTCATCCTCGTGGTCATCCAGTTCGTCGTCATCACCAACGGTGCTGGCCGCGTCGCGGAGGTCGGTGCCCGGTTCACCCTCGACGCCATGCCCGGCAAGCAGATGGCCATCGACGCCGACCTCAACTCCGGGCTCATCACCGAGGAGCAGGCGCGCCAGCGGCGAGCGGACGTGGCGGCGGAGGCGGACTTCTACGGCGCGATGGACGGTGGGTCGAAGTTCGTCAAGGGCGACGCGATCGCCGGCATCATCATCACCGTCATCAACCTCGTCGGCGGCATCGCGATCGGCCTGCTGCAGCGCGGCATGGAGGTCGGCGAGGCCATCGAGACGTACAGCCTCCTGACCATCGGCGACGGCCTCGTCACGCAGATCCCGGCGCTCCTGCTGTCCGTCTCCACCGGCCTCATCGTCACCCGGGCGACCGCTGACGCGGACCTCGGCACCTCCACGAGCAAGCAGCTCTCGCAGTCGCGCACCTCACTGTCGATCGCCGGCGGGGCCTCGATCGCGCTGGCGCTGCTGCCCGGCATGCCGAAGATGCCGTTCATGATCGTCGGCGTGCTGCTCCTCGTCGCTTCGCAGCGCGTCAAGGCGGGCGAGGCGCGGGCCGAGAAGGAGGCCGCGGTCAACGACGCCGTCGCGGTCGCGGGTCCCGCTCCGGACAGCCCGGAGCGGCTCATCGAGGAGATGCGGGTCTCCGCGCTGGAGATCCTCCTCGCACCCGACCTCGTCGACCTCGTCAACAGCGGGTCCGACGACGACCTCCTCGCCCGGATCCGCGGGTTGCGACGCAAGATCGCCCTGGAGCTCGGCGTCGTCGTGCCCCCCGTGCGCACCCGCGACTCCGTCGAGCTGCCCGCCTCGACCTACGTCCTGCGCATCTCGGGGGTGGAGGCGGCCCGCGGCGAGGTCCCGCCCGGGCGCGTGCTCGCGCTCGGCGACGACCTCGGGTCGCTCCCGGGGACGCAGGTGCACGAGCCCGTCTTCGGTCTCGCCGGCAAGTGGGTGCCCGCGGAGATGCGCTTCGCGGCCGAGATGACCGGCGCGACGGTCGTCGACCGCGTGTCGGTGCTCATCACGCACCTGAGCAACGTCATCACGCAGAATGCCGACCGCCTGCTCAGCCGGGAGGACGTGCGTGTCCTCACCGAGGGGGTCAAGCAGGTCAGCCCGTCCGTCGTCGACGAGCTCGTCCCGGGTCTCCTGTCGCTCGGTGAGGTTCAGCGGGTGCTCCAGCGGCTGCTCGCCGAGCAGGTGCCCATCCGGGACCTCGGACGCATCTACGAGGCCCTCTCGCTGCGTGCGAAGGTGAGCACCGACCCCGAGGGGCTCGTGGAGGCCGTGCGGCTCACCCTCGCTCCTGCGCTCAGCGCACAGCACGCGCGCGACGGCATCCTGCGCGTCATGACGATGGACCCCGCCCTCGAGCAGGCGCTGCTCGAGGGCCTGCGCCCGGGGGAGCAGGGCACCCAGATCCTCCTCGACCCCACGCGACTCGAAGGGATGCTGCGGTCCTTCGCGACGGGCCGCGCCGCGGTCGAGAACCAGGGGCACTCCGTCGTGCTCGTGTGCGCGCCGGCGCTGCGACCCGCACTGCACAACCTCATCGCGCTCCACCACGGGGAGGCCCCCGTACTCTCCTACTCTGAGGTCACCGGTTCGGGGCTGACGATCGAAGCCGTGGGAGTGGTCCGTGATGCCGAAGCGATTGCTGCTTGAGGGCGGGGACCTCCAGGAGCTCCTCCTGCGGGTCCGCGCCGAGATGGGTCCGGCCGCGAAGGTCATCAAGGCCGAGCGGGTGCGTACCGGGGGGATCGCCGGGTTCTTCGCCAAGGAGCACTTCGAGCTGACCGTCGAGGTGCCCGAGGCGGAGCGGCCCGCGTCGTCCGTGCCGACGGGCGTTGCCCGCCCACCCGTCCCGTCCACGGCGCGAGGAGGCCCGGTGCCCGCGGCGTCCGGGTTGGACGCGCTCCTCGCCGCGGCCGACGCCGCCGACGTGCACGACGACGCCCCGGTGTCCACGGAGCAGGACTCCTTCGCGTCCATCCTCGACTCCGTCCGCCAGCTCGCGACGCAGACGCGCGAGGACGCGCGGACGAACCGACAGCCGGCGGCCCCCGAGCCTAGCGCCGTCGTCGTCGACCCCGCCCACGGGGAGCCGGTCGTCATCGTCACGGCCGTTCCCGGGGCGCCCGGCGTCGCAGCCACCGCGTCACCCGACGAGGCGGTCGCGCCCGACGAGGCACTCGGACCTGACGAGGCGGTCGTGCCCGACGGCGGCACGGGCGCCCCGATCATCATCGGGAAGGACGCCCCCGGGGCCGAGTTCGTCGTCATGCGGCCTGCGGGTGCGACGCCCAGCGAGCTGCGCGACGTCGGCTTCCCCCCGGAGATCCTCGCCCAGCTGCCCCCGGGGCAGGGACGGTACGCGCTCTCCCAGGTCTTCTCGCACGTCCCACGGGCGCCGCGACTCGTCCGGGACCCGTCGGCGGTGGTGATCGTGGCGGGCCAGGGCGAGCGGGTCATCGAGTCGGCCGTCGCGCTCGCGCGCAGGCTGGGCCTGCCGGACTCGGGCATCGCCCTCGCCGGGCGCCTGCGACCGCAGCAGGCTTACGGTCCGTGGGTCCTCACGGGTATCTCGGCAAGGCGCCTGCGCGCCGCGACCGTGGAGAGCGAGCAGCCCCTCGTCGTCGCCCTCGGCGTCGGGACGGACGCCTCCGACTGGTCCGTCGCCTCAGGCCTCCTCGGCGCGTTCGACCCCGACCAGCTCTGGGCGGACGTCGAGGCGGACCGCAGCGCGCTCGACACCCGGCGGTGGCTGCGCGCCGTCGGCCACGCCCGACCCTTCGACGCGCTCGCGGTGCGGAACGTCGCCGCGAGCGCCGCTCCGGCCGCGGTGCTCGACCTCGGCGTCCCCGTCGGCACCATCGACGCGCTGCCCGCGACGGCCACCGTCTGGGCCGCCGCGGTGAGCGAACGCCTCGAGGACCCCGTCTGGGACTGAGCAGTCCGTCGCTGCGCCCCCGCGAGGTCGGCGGAGCGCTGGGGTAGTCTCGGTCACATGCTGGTGCTGAGTCGACGCGTGGGGGAGAAGCTCCTCATCGGGGACGACATCGTCATCACCATCATCGACACCCGTGGCGACGGGGTCCGGATCGGGATCGACGCACCGAGGTCGATGCGGGTGCACCGCGCCGAGGTCCTCGAAGCCGTCCGGCACACGAACCTCGAGGCGGTGAGCTCCGGCGACGACGCCGAGGCCCTGCTTCGCAGCCTCGTCCTGCCCCCGGTGCGACGAGCGCCCTCCGTTCCCGCCACGGACGGTCCCACGGCCGGCGACAGGGACTCCGCGCCCTCCGCCTGACCGCTTTTCATCCCGCCACCGCCCGGGCGACCCCTCATATCGCGCGCCGTCCGACCGATTCCAGCACTGACAGGCGTCCCGTCTGTCGTGAGGCGGAGGGGAGCGTCGGTGGACGACATTGACGACATCGTTCGGGAGTTTCTGGTCGAGAGCTACGAGAACCTGGACCAGCTGGACCAGGACCTGGTCGCCCTCGAGGGCGCTCCGGGTTCCCGCGACCTGCTCTCCAGCGTGTTCCGCACGATCCACACGATCAAAGGGACGAGCGGCTTCCTCGCCTTCGGCGACCTCGAGCGGGTCGCGCACGTCGGCGAGTCCTTGCTCGTCGAGCTGCGCGACGGCCGCCGTGTCATGGACCAGCACACGACCGACGTGCTCCTCACGATGGTCGACACGATCCGCGAGCTCCTCACGAGCATCGAGGCGACCGGCGGGGAGAGCGGCGTCGAGGTGGGTCCCGCGATCCGCGTGATCCAGGCCTGCCTGGACACGCCACCGCAGCCTGCCGTGCCTGCGCCCGCGCCTGCCGCGCCCGTCACCACCGCGCCTGCCGCGCCCGTCACCACCACGCCGACCGCGCCCGACGGTGCGGTGGTCCTGTCCGGCTCGACGCCGCTCCCCGTCATCCCCCTGCTCGCCATCCCCGGCGCGCCCTCCCTGACCGCGCCGCCGTCATCACCCCCCGTGCAGCAGCAGGAGACCACCTCCCCGAGGAGCTCGGGCGACACGTCCATCCGCGTCGATGTCGACCTCCTCGACGCGCTCATGCGGCAGGTCGGCGAGCTCGTCCTCGTCCGCAACCAGATCGCGCAGCTCGCCGGGCTCGACTCGGCTCCCGAGCTCACCCGCTCCTCGCAGCGACTCAATCTCATCGCCTCGGAGCTGCAAGAGGGCGTCATGAAGACGCGGATGCAGCCGATCGAGCACATCTGGTCGAAGATGCCCCGCATCGTGCGCGACCTCGCGGCGTCCTGCGACGTCGACGTGCGCCTCGACATGGTGGGCGGCGACACGGAGCTGGACCGGAGCCTCCTCGAGTCGGTCAAGGATCCGCTCACCCACCTCGTGCGGAACGCGATCGACCACGGGATCGAGGACCGGGCGACCCGGCTACGGGCCGGGAAGCCGGCCGCTGGCGTGCTCACGCTGCGCGCGTACCACGCGGGCGGACAGGTCATGGTCGAGGTGCGGGACGACGGCGCGGGCATCGATCCGCAGCGCGTCGCCGCCAAGGCCGTCGAACGTGGGCTGCGCACGCCCGAGCAGCTCGACCTCATGTCACCCACAGAGGTGCTCAACCTCGTCTTCCTCCCTGGGTTCTCCACCGCGGCCGTCGTGACCAACGTGTCCGGCCGTGGCGTCGGCATGGACGTCGTGCGCAGCAACATCGAGGAGATCGGCGGGGCCGTCGAGGTCGAGAGCGAGGTCGGTCGCGGCACGACGTGGCGCCTACGGATCCCGTTGACCCTGGCGATCATGCCGGCTCTGACGGTCCGCAGCGGAGCGGAGATCTACGCCATCCCGCAGGTCAACCTCCAGGAGCTCGTCGCCCTCGACGCGCAGAAGATGCGCGACGCCATCGAGCACGTCGGCAGCGCCGAGGTGTTCCGGCTGCGCGGCTCGCTCCTGCCGCTCGTGCGCCTCTGCGACGTCCTCGAACGCCCGGCGGGCTCCGCCGAGACGTCCGTGATCGCCGTGCTGCAGGCGGACAACCAACGTTTCGGTCTCATCGTCGACCGCGTCCTCAACAACGAGGAGATCGTCGTCAAGCCCCTCGCGGCGCAGCTGAAGTCCATCGGGATCTTCGCGGGCGCGACGCTCATGGGCGACGGGCAGGTCGCGCTCATCCTCGACGTCCAGGCCATCACCCGTCGCTGCTTCTCGGGAGAGAGCACGGAGGTCGACGACCGTCGGTCCGAGGTGGTCACGACCTCCGGCCGCGCCTCCGTCGAGCTTCTCGTCGTCGGCATCGGCCAGGGCCGCCGCGTGGCGATCCCCCTGTCCGCGGTGACCCGGCTCGAGATGATCTCGGCGGACCGCATCGAGCTCGTCGGTGGTCACGAGGTGCTGCAGTACCGGGAGTCCATCGTCCCCGTCACGCGACTGTCCCAGGTCCTCGGGGCGTTCCAGGACGACGGTGCGGAGCTGCCGCTCGTCGTGTTCACGCACGCCGGGCGCACCGTCGCCATGGTCGTCGCGGAGATCATCGAGATCCTCAACGACGAGGGCGCCGAGCGCAGCGCCGTCGACGACATCGGGTTGCTCGGCTCGATCGTCCTCTCCGGGCGGGTCACCGAGCTGCTCGACGTGCCGGCAGCGCTCACCCAGGTCGACCCGCTCTTCTACACGGGGGCCATCACCGGCGCCGGTGACCAGCAGGACGCGCGCGACGCAGAGATGGCAGGTGTGTGATGGCGACCCAGTACGTGACGTTCCGGATCGGTACGGCGTTCTACGGTGTCGAGGTCATGCGGATCTCCGAGACCCTCGGTCACCACCCGCGCACTCCGGTGCCGCTCGCACCGGCAGGGATCGCGGGCCTCGTCAACCTCCGGGGGCAGGTCGTCATGACGGTCGACCTGCGGTCGCGGCTCGGGCTGGAACCCCTCGGCCCGCAGGCGGAGTCGATGATGGTCGTCGTCGAGATCGCCGACGACTCCGTGAGCCTCCTCGTCGACGAGGTCGGTGAGGTCCTCACGCTCGACGACGCCCAGTTCGAATCCCCGCCGGACACTCTCCCGGCGGATGCCAGGGAGCTCATCAGCGGGGCATACAAGCTCGAGCACGGCCTGCTGCTCACTCTCGACGTCGACGCGGCTCTCGCAGCCTGACCAGCCGCCCTCGCGCGCGGTCGCCCGCGCCACCCCCACGCCAGCACGTCGGACAGACGCCTCCAGCGCCCGTCGTCGGCACCTCAACCAACGGAAGCGTCATCATGCCCGCCAGTACCCCAGAGTCAGCCACCACGACGGTCCGGTTCGGGATCCGCGCACGGATCCTCGCGATCGCCGCGATCTTCGTGATCGTGGTCCTTGTCGTGGGAGCGGTGGGAAGCATCGCGGCCGAGGACGGCGCGATCGACGCCGTGGCCATCGCCGACGCCGAGAACGACGTCGTCGGTCCGCTCAACGACCTGCACCAGGAGCAGGTCGAGGCCCAGCTGATCGTCGCCCAGATCGCTGCAGCCCCTGACACCGAGGACCACGAGCGGTGGCTGGACGAGCAGCGTGCCAACGATGTCGAGATCGACGAGCTGATCGACAGCCTCGACGCGGCGCTCGGTACGACCAGCTCCTCGTTCCCGGCCTTCCGCGGGAGCTTCGGAGCCTGGCGCGAGGTCCGCGACGCCGAGCTCGTCCCCGCCGCCATGTCCGACGACGGGCAGGAGTACGTGGACGTCATGGCAGCCACCTCCCAGCCGCTCATCGATGCCTACCTGGTGGACCTGGACGCGACGCACGACGACGTCCAGCAGAACCTCGACGACCTCGCCGAGACCGTCACGGCGGAAGCGACGAGTGCGTTCTTCCTCATCATCGCCGTGAGCATCCTCGGCATCCTCGCAGGCACGGCCGCAGGCCTGCTCGTGGCGACGTCGATCCGCCGGTCCGTGACGCAGGTCCGGACCGCGCTCGAGGCCCTCGCGAACGGAGACCTCACCGTCGCACCGCACGTGCGGAGCCGCGACGAGATCGGTGTCATGGCACGTGCGCTCGCCACGGCGCAGGTGAACCTCCGGGCGGCGCTCGACGGTGTCACCTCTGCGGCGCACGATGTCGACGACGCCTCACGGGACATGACGACGGACACCGCCCGCGTCACCGAGGGTTCCGTCGAGTCCGCCGCCCAGATCGGTGTGGCCGCGACCGCTGCCGAGCAGGTGAGCCGCAACGTGCAAGCGGTCGCGGCCGGGGCCGAGCAGATGGGCGCATCGATCCGCGAGATCGCTCAGAACGCCAACGAGGCGGCCCGCGTCGCTGCGTCGGCGACGGCCGTGGCGGACGCCACCAACGAGTCTGTCGCACAGCTCGGAGCGTCCAGCCAGGAGATCGGCAAGGTTGTCAAGGTCATCACGAGCATCGCGGAGCAGACGAACCTCCTCGCGCTCAACGCGACGATCGAGGCGGCCCGCGCCGGCGAGGCCGGCAAGGGATTCGCGGTGGTCGCGGGCGAGGTCAAGGAGCTGGCACAGGAGACGGCGCGAGCGACGGAGGACATCGCCCGCCGCGTCGAGACGATCCAGGCGGACACAGGGTCTGCCGTCGCCGCCATCGCGGAGATCTCGGCGATCATCGCGAGCATCAACGACTACCAGCTGTCCATCGCCTCCGCGGTGGAGGAGCAGACCGCCACCACGACCGAGATGTCACGGACTGTGACGGAAGCGGCGACGGGGGTCGGTGAGATCGCGGCGAACATCGCGCAGGTCGCGCTCGGTGCGGAGGAGTCGACCGTCGTCGTCGCCGAGATGAGCGACCGGGTCTCCGGGCTCGCCGGCGTCGCGGCCGGACTGCGGACGAAGGTGTCCGCCTTCACGTTCTGACAGCCCGTCGCGGCCGCGTGCCGCCCCCAAGCCTCTCGATCAGCGTCGACCAAGGAGTGCACATGTCCACCTCGTCCATCATGGCGGCCCGCCCCGTCCCCGCCGTGCCCGCTGCGACTGCCGCGCGCACCGCACCCCCCGAGCCGTCCGTGCCGGTCACGCAGCACGTGAGGTTCGGCGTCCGGGCTCGGCTCGCGACGACCGTCGGCGTCGCCGCGGTCCTCCTCGCCGTCGTCGGCACGATGGCGGTCACGAGTGCGGACTCCTCGGTCACGCGCGTCGCGGCCATCGCCATGACCGTCCTCGGACTCGTCGCGCTCATGGCGGCGGCACTGGTCGGCACCCACGTCCACCGGTCGCTCGGGTCGATCCGGTCGGCCGTGAGTGCCCTCGCTGACGGCGACCTCACCGTGCGGGCCGACGTGCGTTCGCACGACGACCTCGGCGCCACCGCGGCCGCCGTCGGCAGGGCACAGGACTCCCTCCGTGACTCGCTCACCGGCATGAGCGAGGTCGCGGGGCGCGTCGAGCAGAGCCTGGGCCACCTCAGCGGGAGCGCCGAGAGCGCCGCGCGCGGCACGACCGACTCCGGTGCACAGGTGGGGATCGTCGCCACGGCCGCCGAGCAGGTGAGCCGCAACGTGCAGACCGTCGCCGCAGGCGCCGAGGAGATGGGCGCCTCCATCCGGGAGATCGCGCAGAACGCCAACGAGGCCGCGGGCGTGGCGTCGCGCGCCACCGGTGTCGCCGAGTCGACCAACGAGACGGTGCTCAAGCTCGGTACCTCGAGCCAGGAGATCGGCAACGTCGTCAAGGTGATCACGAGCATCGCGGAGCAGACGAACCTGCTCGCGCTCAACGCCACGATCGAAGCGGCACGCGCGGGAGAGGCGGGCAAGGGCTTCGCAGTCGTCGCCGGCGAGGTCAAGGAGCTCGCGCAGGAGACGGCGAAGGCCACGGAGGACATCGCCCGCCGCGTCGAGACGATCCAGGCCGACACCGGTTCCGCGGTCGCCGCGATCTCCGAGATCTCGGCGATCATCGCGAGCATCAACGACTACCAGCTGACCATCGCCTCGGCAGTCGAGGAGCAGACCGCGACCACGACCGAGATGTCACGCTCGGTCGCTGAGGCCGCCACGGGGTCGGGGGAGATCGCATCGACGATCTCCGGCGTCGCTCGTGCCGTCGAGTCGTCGTCCGGGGCGGTGGGCGAGGTGTCCGCGCACGTCGTCGCACTCGAGGCCGTCGCTGCTGATCTGCGCCGGCGCGTCTCAGCCTTCCGGCTGTAAGGGGGCCACCGTGACCTCGACACGCGTCCATGCACCCGCCCGAGCAGTCCGTTCGGTCCTCGGGCGGATCCCCCGCGCGGCGCTCCGCCGCCGTCCGTCCGGCGCACCGTCCGCTGACAGCGCCCTCCTGGCGCACGAGGTCGTACCCGGTGAGAAGCTGGCCGACGCGACTGCCGATGCGTCCGCAGACGGCCGGGCGCCGAGCGGCACCGCGGGGCGGGGCACGCGCGCGGCGTGGGGGGACCGGTCGATCGTCACGAAGATCATGACCGCCGTGGGCGTCATGGCACTCGCAGCGATCGTGGCGGGGGCCGTGGGCGTCGTCGGGCTCACGGACGCGTCGCGCCAGAGCCAGCAGCTCTACGAGAGCAACGTCCGCCCGATGGAGATGATGTCTGAGTTCCAGAGCCTGTTCCAGGCCGACCGTGCACGGATCATCCAGTTCGGCATGGCACACCCGGACGTGCGCGAGGAGCTCAAGACCGAGCTCGCCGACAGCTACGAGCAGCTGGAGGCGATCCTCGAGGAGTACGCGCCGTACGCGATCAGCAGGAAGGATGCGAACACGCTGGCCTTCGGCGCCGACAACTACCACTCCACGGCACGGGAAGGACTCTTCCCCCTCATCAACGAACCCGACCTGCGGGCGTACGGCAACTACGTCCAGAACACGATCCGTCCGCTGAGCAACGCGGTCGTCGCGCCGCTCACCCGCGAGATGACCGGACAGTCCGCCCGCGTCGCCGAGCAGTCGGAGCACATCCGCGCCACCGCGACCCGCTCGACGCTGCTCATCGGTACCGCGACGGTGCTCGGTGCGCTCACGGCGTTCGCTCTCGCGTACCTCGTCGCGCGCTCGGTCCGAGCACGCCTCACGGCCGTCGAGGGGGCGCTCGCCGCCGTGGGTGACGGTGACCTCACGGTCGACGCAGCCGTCGTCGGCGCGGACGAGGTCGGTCGCCTCGCGACGTCCCTCGCCGTCACCCAGGGCAACCTGCGGGGGCTGGTCGAGCGTGTCGCGAAGGCCTCGCGCAGCGTGAGCGGCTCGGCCGCCGGCCTCGCCGAGGCGAACGCCTCCGTGGCTGCCGGGTCCGAGGAGACGAGTGCACAGGCCGCGGTGGTGGCTGCCGCCGCGGACGAGGTGAGCCGGAGCGTGCAGACGGTCGCGTCCGGTGCGGAGCAGATGTCCGCGTCGATCCGTGAGATCGCGCAGAACGCGTACGCCGCCGCCGAGGTCGCCCGCGGGGCGACCGTCGTGGCGTCGTCGGCGCACAGCTCCGTGGGCAAGCTCAGCGAGTCGAGCGAGAAGATCAGCGACGTCGTCCACGCGATCACGAAGATCGCGGCGCAGACCAATCTCCTCGCGCTCAACGCGACGATCGAAGCGGCTCGCGCAGGTGATGCGGGCAAGGGCTTCGCGGTCGTCGCCGGCGAGGTCAAGGACCTCGCCGGCGCCACGGCACGGGCGACCGACGAGATCATCGCGCGCGTCGAGGCGATCCGCGCGGACACCGCCGCCGCGACCCAGGCCATCACCGAGATCACGAGCATCATCGCGACCATCGACACCTACCAGATGACGATCGCCTCGGCTGTCGAGGAACAGACGGCGACGACCACAGAGATGGGACGCAGCGTTGCTGAGGCCGCGACCGGCTCCGGTGAGATCGCCGCGAACATCACCGGGGTGGCGCTCGCCGCCGCGTCGGCCAGCGAGACCGTCCTCGGGATGGGCTCGACGGTCGAGCACCTCCGGGTGACGTCCAGCGAGCTGGACGCGCAGGTCGCCCGCTTCACGTACTGATCGCCCACGCGGACCTCACACATCCTCCGACCCGGCCGATAAGAACGCCGTGCCGGTACCCGTCCCGCCACCCGGCGCCGGACCACGCCCACTGCCAGGAGAGGCTCGACCATGACCATCCGCGTGCTCGTCGTCGACGACTCGGTGGTCATCCGACGCCTCGTCGTGCAGGCGCTCGAGACCGATCCCGGCATCGAGGTGGTGGCGACAGCCGCGAACGGACGGATCGCGATCGCGAAGGTCGCGCAGCTCGCGCCCGACGCGGTGACGATGGACATCGAGATGCCCGAGCTCAACGGCGTCGACGCCGTCCGGGAGCTGCGCAGGCTCGGGCACTCCGTGCCGATCGTCATGTTCTCCACCCTCACCGAGCGCGGTGCCACAGCGACCCTGGACGCGCTCGCGGCCGGCGCCTCGGACTACGTCGCCAAGCCCTCCAGCAGCGGCAGCCTCGGTGAGTCCCTCACGGCCGTCGCCGACCAGCTCATCCCGAAGATCCGTGCACTGGTCGCCCGGGCCGCACGGCGCTCGGTCCCCGCGCTGTCCTCCGCTGCGAGGGTTCGTCCGGTCCCGGCCCGTGCCACGGTCGCCGTGCCCCGGGACGTCGTCCTGCGGGCCGATGCTCGCCGTCATCCCGTGCGAGCCGTCGTGCTCGGGTGCTCGACCGGCGGACCGGAGGCGCTGTCCCGCGTCGTCGAGCGCATCACGGAGCCGCTGCCCGTCCCGATGCTCGTCGTGCAGCACATGCCCGCCGTCTTCACACGTCAGCTCGCACAGCGCATCGACCGCCTCGGCCCGTCGACGGTCCAGGAGGCGGTGGACGACCAGCCGCTCCTGCCGGGCAACATCTACATCGCCCCCGGCGACACCCACCTGGAGGTCCGGGGCACCAGTGCGCGCATGCGCGCCCGGATCACCCACGACGCGCCGGTGAACTTCTGCCGACCGTCCGTCGACGTCCTCTTCCGCTCCGTGCTGGGACTCGTCGGCCCGGACCTGCTCGCCGTCGTGCTCACCGGCATGGGCGCGGACGGCAGGGCTGGTGCGGGAGCGATCGCCGAGGCCGGGGGCACCGTCGTCGTCCAGGACGAGGAGACGTCGGTGGTGTGGGGCATGCCCGGCGCCACGGTCGCCGCGGGATACGCCCACCGCGTGCTGCCGGTGCTCGAGATCGGTGGAGCCGTCTCGGCACTGACGAGGACCGGCGAGGGCGCGCGATGACGCTCACGTCCGAGACCTTCACGTTCGTCGCTGACCTCGTGCGCCGCCGCAGCGCCATCCAGCTGCCTCCCGGCAAGGAGTACCTCGTCGAGAGCCGGCTCACGCCGCTCGCCCGCCAGCAGGGCCTGTCCGTCGACGAGTACGTCGCTCGGCAGCGGACGTCGCCCAGCATCGTGTCCGCCGAGCGGATCGTCGAGGCGCTCACGACGAACGAGACGTCGTGGTTCCGCGACGCACTGCCCTTCCACACCCTCGCCGAGCACATCCTCCCGGACGTCGCCGCGACGCGAGCGCCCGGCGTGCCCGTGCGCATATGGTCGGCCGCGTGCTCCACCGGCCAGGAGCCGTACTCGATCGCGATGACCCTCCGGGACACGTTCGGGCCCGACGGCCTGCCCACCGAGATCACCGCGACAGACCTGTCGGTCGAGGTGCTCGAGCGCGCCACGCAAGGCTTCTACTCCCAGCTCGAGGTCAACCGAGGACTTCCCGCCCCGGCGCTCGTGCGCTACTTCACCCGGGTCGGTGCGCAGTGGCGCGTCGCCGAGGACCTGCGGTCCATGGTGCAGTTCCGCAAGCACAACCTCCTCGACCGGCCACCGGCGGGTGGACCTTTCGACATCGTCTTCATGCGCAACGTGCTCATCTACTTCGACGTGAGCGTCAAGCGCGACATCCTCCGCCGGCTGCGCACCACGGTGCGGCCCGGCGGCTATCTCGTCCTCGGCGCCGCCGAGACGACCGTCGGGATCGACGACACCTGGTCTCGGGTGCTCGTCGGTCGGAGCTCGATCTACCGGAACACACCAGGGAGCCACGGATGAGAGCCCTAGTCATCGACGACTCGAGGACGATGCGCCGCATCGTGTCCTCGGTCCTGCAGGACCTCGGCTACGAGATCGTGGAGGCCGGCGACGGCCAGGCCGCGCTCGACGTCCTCGCCGAGACGACGATCGACCTCGCGTGCATCGACTGGAACATGCCGGTCATGGATGGCCTGACGTTCGTCACCGAGGTCCGCAAGAACCGGGCCTGGCGGGACATCACGCTCATGATGATCACGACCGAGAGCGAGCACGGTCAGATCGTCCGCGCGCTCGCAGCGGGTGCCCACGAGTACCTCATCAAGCCGTTCACCCCGGACGCTCTGCGGAGCAAGCTCGAGCTCCTCGGCATGCTGCCCAGCAGGAAGATCGCATGAGAGCCGCGTTCGACGGCGTCAGCCGGGCGCAGATCCTCGAGATCGCGCAGGAGGTCTTCGCCGCCATGGTCGACGACGGCGAGCACTTCCTCGTGGAGCGAGCCGGGCCGGGGTCGGGCCTCACCGAGCCCGTCGCGGCCTGGGTGGACATGTCGGTACCGTCCCTCGGCCTCGTCGCCCGGGCCGTCGTGCGGACAGAGCGCGTCACGGCCGACGCACTCACCCGGGCGCTCCTCAAGCTGGACGACACCGCCCACGTCGGGAACGGTGAGATCGCGGACGCCTTCGGTGAGCTCGCGAACGTCGTGGGTGGCAACGTCAAGTCGTTGCTCGCCGCCCCCGCGTCGCTCAGCCTGCCGGACGTCGGGGATTCCGCGCCACGCACGCCGGGCGAGCATGTCCAGGACATCACGCTCGACTGGTGCGGGCACGTCGTCGTCGTCGAGCTCTGGGCACTGGGCGCCGACGCGCTCGTGTGAGCCACCATCAGATCAGCCGTTCACGTACATCAGAGGGGTAACCATGCTGGTCCTTGTAGCTGACGACAGTCGCGTCATGCGACAGATCGTCATCCGCACGCTGCGTCAGGCCGGCTACGACTGGCAGATCATCGAGGCGGCCGACGGCCAGGAAGCGTACGAGACGGCGCTGTCCGAGCAGCCGGACCTCATCCTGTCCGACTGGAACATGCCGAACGCCACGGGCATCGAGGCGCTCGAGGCGCTCCGTCAGGGCGGGTGCACGATCCCGTTCGGGTTCGTCACCTCCGAGGGGTCGAACGAGATGCGGGAGCAGGCCGAGGCCGCTGGCGCACTGTTCCTCATCGCGAAGCCGTTCACCGCCGAGTCGTTCCGCGCCGTCATCGACCCGGTGCTCGCATGAGCACCACGCCGCTGCCCGCGGCACTCGAGGTGCGGGAGGTGCTCAGCGGCCTCATCGGCCGGGACATCGAGGTACGCACGGGTGGCGCGATGGTCGACCCGGGTGCGCCGGGAGGCGCGGTCGTCGCCGAGTACGTCTCGGACGCGCTGCAGCTCTCTGCGCTCGTCGTCATGGACCTCAGCCTCGCGGCGCGGGCGGGGGCCGCGATCGGCCTCGTCCCGTCCGCGGCGGCCGAGGCGGACGTCGAGGCGGGAGAGATCTCCGACGCGCTGCTCGAGAACGCGGGGGAGATCCTCAACGTGCTCGCGTCGCTGTTCAACGTCGAGGGCGCCCCGCACCAACGGCTGAACGCCGTGCACGCCCCTGGTGCGAGGCTCCCCGGTGACGTCGCACCCTGGGTGCTGGCCTACGTGCCACGGCTCGACCTCGAGTGCGACATCGCCGGGTACGGCCGAGGGGCACTGTCGGTCCTCGTCGTGTGAACGCTCAGGCGGTGCGTGAGGACGGGTGGACGTCGTCGTCGACGACGTCGATCGTCTCCGCCACCGCACGGTACGACCGCCGGTGCGTGCGCTCCCAGACGAGCCCGAGGAGCCCGAGGGCGACGCCGGCCGCGCACACCCACAGCTGTTCGTGGGTGTCCGACCCGGTGGCGCCGAGGAGGGCGTAGGCGATCGCGGCAGCCGACCAGGCCGCAAGACCGGCGAGGACGACGCGGCGCAGATCCACCTGGAGGGGTGTGGTCCCGGGTCGGCGTCGCTCGGGGTGGAGGGCGAGTGCGAACATCGAGCGGAGCGTGGTCATGCGTTCACCCTAGGCCGCCGGGGCCCCGAGCATTCTTCGAGCGGCAGGCGGTGGGACCGGGTGAAGTCCGACGGTCTCGCGATCTGGTACGCGGGGTGCCGCCGACGAGGGGGCCGGGTGCGCCTGAGCTCGGAGACTCGGGCTGGCCGGCCGAGCGCTGATGTGTCACCGCAGGTCACAGGCCTGACATGAGCGCAGGACAGGTATCTGCCCTGGTCTCCACGACCGCGCAGAGGAGTCTCTTCTCTGCTCTTCGGGGCGGCTGCTGGGTGGCGCCGCAGAGTTTCCTGGGAAAATCCAGGGAAAACTCTTGCCTCGCGAGACGAGGCCCGGGATACTTAACCGAATTCCAGCAGGGCCTTGCCACGCGGTGGGGACCGGGGATAAAGAAAGTTTGGGCTTCGGTCCTTTCGTCACAAACAAGGGGAACAGCATGACTCGACGTATCTTTGCCGTAGCGACCGTGGGCCTCGCGCTCGCGCTCGCACCGGCCAGCGCCTTCGCCTACGAGGCCGAGGCATTCGACGGGGAGATCAGCATCGTCGCTGGCGACAACAGCGTCGTCTACTTCGTCAACGGGCCTGCGTACAACACCAGCATCACCGTGACGGTCACCTCGGTCCCGGCGTCCATCCCGAACTCAGCGATCTCCATCGCCGGTGTGCAGTCGCTCACCAAGGCGACGGACGCGAACGGTGACGCATCGTTCACCATCGCCGTCACCGAAGAGGGCACCTACAACGTCGTCGCGACGGACGCCCAGGGAGCCGAGATCGACACGCAGGTGTTCAGCGCGGAGCTGGTCGACGGTGCGGTCGTCGGCGGAGTCGGCGCGGCTGGCGGAACCACCACGTCCCCTGTCGCGGGCGCGAGCTCGCTCCCGGTCACCGGTTCGTCCGTCCTTCCGCTCGCCCTCGGTGCCGGTGCTCTCGCCGCTGCCGGTGTCGGTGCTGTCGTCGTCGCCAACAAGCGTCGCGAAGGATCGCAGTCCTGATCACAGGTCCGATCGGCGGCGCGGTCCTCACCGCAGTCGTCTCCAGCGTGCTCCTGACCGCCTGCTCCACGGGCGGTCAGGAGCACGTTCCTGTGTCCGCTCCAGCCACCTCTGCTGCTCCCGCTCCCGCGGAGAGCCCGGTGCAGCCACCGCCCGAGGATCCCTACCCGGCCGACCCCGCGGCGTACGACATCGCCTCGCTGCCGCCGGTGGGCGTCTACGACGTCGTCCCGGAGCTCCCGGTGGACAGTGCGCCCACCGATCCGCCGCTCCCCGTGCTCGCGCACGCCGCAGGGGCCGCAGCGCCGGTCTTCACCGCTCCCGGAACTGCTCCCGTCGCGCAGATCCTCGCCGACCACGAGTACGGCGGGACGTCCGTCCCCGTCGTCGAGCAGCACGAGAACTGGCTCAAGGTGCTCCTCCCCGGCCGCGCCGGCCTGCCGTCCGCCGGGATCACCGGGCAGCTCACCGGGTGGGTCCGCGTCGCGGACGTCACCACCACGCCCATGACCCAGGCCGTGCAGGTGAGCCTGAGCAGCGGGCAGATCACGATCACGGACTCGGGCGAACCGACGTACTCCGCCACGGGGTTCGGGTACGGCGCGGACGCCACCCCCACCCCGGTGGGACGCACGTTCGTCATGACGATCTTCACCGACCCCTCGGCCGCGTACGCCCGCGGACTGCCGACGGTCGCCCTGGGAGCCCAGTCGCCGACCCTCGACGGGTTCGGCGGCGCAGACATCGCCGTCACGGCGTTCCACTACCACGACACACGGACGGGAGCCGTCTCGAACGGCTGCCTGCGGGTGGATGCGGCGACGATCACCCAGCTCGCTGCCCTCCCGCTCGGGACGCCCGTCCTCATCGCCGCGTGATCCGTTCGACCCGCACGGGCCCCGCCGTCGTCGCAGCCCTCCTCCTCGCGGGGACCGTCGCGTCCTGCAGCGCCGACGGCCCCGCAGAGCCGCCAACCACGACCGCGACGATCTCCGTCGCGGTGGACATCGCTCAGTTCGGCACGCCCGAGGAGTATGCGACGGCGCTGTTCGAGGAGACGAACGCCGCCCGCGCGACCGAGGGCCTGCCTGCTCTCGAGCCCTCCGGCTGCGCCCAGGAGCAGGGCGCGGTCCGCGCCGCGGCGCTCGTGTCGTCAGGTGGGGAGCTCGTGCACGCACCGCTCCAGCCGGTGCACGACGCGTGCCTGGGCGGCATCCCTGACGGCGACGAGGCGGCCATCGCGGGGGAGAACCTCAGTCGGGCGGCGGCCAGCCCGGCGGATGTGGTCGACGCCTGGATGGGCTCGGCGGGACACCGCGCCAACATCCTGGGCGCGGAGTTCGCCGAGATGGGCATCTCGTGTGCCGTGATGGTGAGCACCGGACCTGACGCGCTGGACGAGATGCTCTGCTCGCAGGTCTTCCTGGGCGAGTAACGAGCACGGTCCCAGACGTGGGAGGATCTTCCGCGTGAATGTGAAGACTGCGGCGGCGGCCGAGCCCAAGAACGCACTGGACCGCTACTTCAAGATCAGCGAGCGGGGCTCGACGATCGGGGCCGAGGTTCGTGGCGGGCTCGTCACGTTCTTCACGATGAGCTACATCATCGTGCTCAACCCGATCATCCTCAGCACCATCCCCGACGGCACCGGCAACTACCTCGGGGGAGGGAGCGAGCCGAACCTCGGCATGATCGCGGCGACCACCGCGCTCGTCGCAGGTGTCCTCACCATCCTCATGGGCGTCGTCGCGAACTTCCCGCTCGCCCTCGCCGCCGGTCTGGGCCTCAACGCCGTCGTGACGTTCTCGATCGCGAGCCTGCCGGACATGACGTGGGCCGACGCGATGGGCATCGTCGTCCTCGAGGGCCTCATCATCCTGCTGCTCGTGCTCACCGGGTTCCGGGAGGCCGTGTTCCGTGCGGTCCCGCCCGAGCTCAAGACGGCGATCAGCGTGGGCATCGGCCTCTTCATCGCGTTCATCGGGCTGGTGGACTCCGGGTTCGTGCGGATCCCCGCCAGCATGGCGACACCCGTCGAGCTCGGCATCAACGGCTCCGTCGCGGGGTGGCCGCTCCTCGTGTTCGTGTTCGGACTCGTCGTCGCGATCGTCCTCATGGTCCGCAAGGTGCACGGCGCGATCCTCATCGCGATCCTGTCGTCGACGGTCCTCGCCGTGATCATCGAGGCGGTCGCGAAGGTCGGGCCCCAGGGCGTCGACGGGAGCAACGCCACGGGGTGGGAGCTGACGACCCCGAAACTGCCCGACGCCATCGTCTCCACCCCCGACTTCTCGCTCCTCGGCCAGTTCTCGCTGTTCGGCTCGTTCGACAAGATCGGGGCCGTCGCGGTCCTCCTCCTCGTGTTCACCCTGCTGCTCGCGGACTTCTTCGACACCATGGGCACGATGGTCGCCGTCGGGGGCGAGGCTGGCCTCCTCGACGACGAGGGCAACCCGCCCCGCATCCGCCAGATCCTCGTCGTCGACTCTGTCGCCGCGGCTGCCGGAGGGATGGGATCGGTCTCCTCGAACACGAGCTACATCGAGTCCGCCGCGGGTGTGGGCGACGGAGCCCGGACAGGGCTCGCCTCGGTCGTCACCGGTATCGCGTTCCTCCTCGCGACGTTCCTGTCCCCGCTCGTGGACATGGTCCCGTTCGAGGCCGCGACCCCGGCGCTCGTCGTCGTCGGCTTCCTCATGGTCATGCAGGTCTCCGGCATCGACTGGAAGAACTACGAGATCGCCATCCCGGCGTTCCTCATCATGATCCTCATGCCCTTCGCCTTCTCGATCACCGCAGGGATCGGCGCCGGGTTCATCGCGTTCGTCGTCATCAAGGTGGCGCTCGGGAAGGTTCGCCTCGTGCACCCGCTCATGTGGGTCGCGACGGTCATGTTCGTCGCGTACTTCCTCCGTGGGCCGATCGGCGACGCCGTCGGAGCTTTCTGACCGCCCCTCACGGTGCACGGCCCCGCTCACGTAGGGTCGTGCACCGTGAGCCACGTCTACCGCCTGACCGCACAGCTGCAGCGTTACGACTGGGGCTCGCCGTCAGCGATCCCTGACCTGCTGGGTCAGGTGCCCGACGGTGCGCCCGTCGCCGAGATGTGGCTCGGTGCGCACGCTTCGGCGCCGTCGCACTGCGTGCCACCCGGCGGCGGTCCGGCCAGCACGGTGGCGCTTCCCGACCTCCTGCGCAGTGATCCTGACCGCCTGCTCGGCCGCGCCGTCGTGGAGGAGTACGGACCGCGCCTGCCGTACCTGCTCAAGGTCCTCGCGGCTGACCGCCCGCTCTCGCTGCAGGTGCATCCCCGCGCGCACGTCGCACGCGCGGGCTTCTCCCGCGAGAACGCCGCGGGGATCGCGCTGGACTCGCCGGACCGCAACTACAAGGACGACGAGCACAAGCCCGAGATGATCGTCGCGCTCACCGCCTTCGAAGGGTTGAGCGGGTTCCGGCGTCCCCGGCGGACGCTCCAGCTGCTCGAAGGTCTCGAGGGCGAGATCGTCGGGCGGATGCGCGACGCCCTGCGCGCGCAACCCGACGCCCGCGGCGTCCAGACGGCATTCGAGGTTGCGCTCGCCGCACGCTCGAGCGACTGCGTCGAGGACATCGCGCGGACCATCTCCTCCGTCCGTGCGATCGTCGCGCTCGGCGCGACGGCCTCGCGCGGGCACCGGACCGCGATCTCGCTCGCCGAGCACTTCCCCGGTGACCCGGGCGCGATCGTCTCCCTCATGCTCAACCGCTTCTCGTTGCAGCCGGGCGATGCGGTGTTCCTCGGCCCGGGGGAGGTGCATGCCTACCTGTCGGGGGTGGGGATCGAGCTCATGGCGAGCTCCGACAACGTGCTGCGGGCGGGACTGACGTCCAAGCGCGTCGACGTGCCGGCCCTGCTCGGCTGTGCGAGCTATGCCCCGCGTGCGCCCGACCACCCGGTGCGCCGAGCCGCAGGCGGCGGGTTGACCACCTACCGGGCGCCGGTCGCGGAGTTCTCGCTCATGGCCGGCACGGTGCGCGGCGAGGCGCGGGTGAGTCACGCAGGTCCCCGGATCCTGCTCTGCCTAGAGGGGACTGCGGAGCTCCGCGGGGACGCCGGACCGCTCTGCCAGGTTTCACGCGGTGAGTCCGTGTTCATCGCGCACGACGCAGGTCACGTCTCGCTGCACGGCGACGTGACGGTCGCTGTCGCGTACGTGCCGTAGCGCGCACGGGCATCTGCGCTACGCCCTCGCACGCGTCCGGTCGAACCCCTCCCGGGCGGGACCCACTCTCATCTCATTACCTAAGGTAATGAGATACGGTGGAACCATGACCGAGACGGACGCCTGCACCCCCAGCACGCTGGGCGGACAGGTCCGCGTGGCCGTCGCGCGGGTCGCCCGCCAGCTCCGTGCGCAACGCGGCGACGCCGAGCTGTCCGAGGCACAGCTCGCCGTCCTCACCTCGCTCGAGCGGCACGGGCCGATGACCCCCGGAACACTCGCGGAGCACGAGCGCATACGTCCGCCGTCGATGACGCGCACGGTGAACGCGCTCGTCGACCTGGGGCTCGTCACCAAGGTGGGGCACCCGGCCGACGGCCGCCTCGTCGTCGTCGACCTCACCGACGACGGGCGGACCGAGGTGACCGAGACGCGCCGGAGGCGCGACGCGTGGCTCACCCACGAGCTCGAGGCGCTCACCGAGGCCGAGCGTGCCGTCCTCGCCGAGGCGTGCACCCTCCTGACGAGGATCGCCAGCGCATGAGCCCGACCTTCTCCTCTCTCAAGTACTACAACTACCGGCTGTGGTTCGGCGCGGCGTTCGTGGCGAACGTCGGCACGTGGATGCAGCGCGTGGCACAGGACTGGCTCGTGCTCACCGTGCTGTCCGACGACTCCGGGATCGCGGTCGGGATCGTCACCGCGCTGCAGTTCGTCCCGACCCTCGTCCTGTCGGCGTGGGCAGGTGTGCTGGCGGACCGGCTCGACCGCCGCAAGCTGCTCATGGTGACGCAGGGAACCATGGGTCTCCTCGCCCTCGCGCTCGGAGCGCTCGTGCTGCTCGGCCACGCCGAGCTGTGGCACGTCTACATCTTCGCGACCCTGCTCGGGTGCGCGTCGGCGTTCGACGGACCCGCACGGCAGACGTTCGTGGCCGAGATGGTCCCGGCGGGCAAGCTCTCGAACGCGGTGGGTCTGAACTCCGCGTCCTTCAACGCGGCGCGCCTCGTCGGGCCCGGCGTCGCGGGGCTGCTCATCGCCGTGGTGGGGCCTGGCTGGGTCTTCATCATCAACGGCGTGACGTTCGCGGCGACCATCGTCGCCATGACGAGGATGCGCACGAGCGAGCTCCACGCGATGCCCGTGGCGTCACGCGCCAAGGGGCAGATCCGCGAGGGCATCCGGTACGTGCGGGGGCGCAGCGACATCATCGTCATCATGGTGGTGGTCGGTGTCGTCTCGACGTTCGGTCTGAACTTCCAGCTGACGTCGGCCGTCATGGCCCGTGAGGAGTTCGGCAAGGGCGCGGGGGAGTACGGGGTGCTCGGGTCGATCCTTGCGATCGGTTCCCTCACCGGGGCACTGCTCGCGGCGCGGCGTGAGCGCCCACGGGTGCGTCTGGTCATCGGTTCGGCGTTCGCGTTCGGGATCACGACCGCCGTGATGGCTCTCATGCCGACCTACGCCACGTTCGCCGTCGCGTGCATCCCGGTGGGGCTCGCGAGCCTCACCATGATGACGGCGGCGAACAGCACCATCCAGATGTCCGTCGACCCCGCGGTCCGTGGCCGGGTCATGGCGCTCTACATGATGGTGTTCCTCGGGGCGACCCCGATCGGTTCACCGATCGTCGGGTGGATCGCCGAGGAGTTCGGCCCGCGATGGTCCATCGGGATCGGCTCCGTGAGCGCGCTGGTCGTCTCCGTCGCGGCGGCGGTGTGGACCTCCCGCAACTGGAACTACACCGTGCGGTACCAGGTCTTCCACCGCCCGCACCTCGCGGTGACGTATCCCGGGGCCGGAGAGGGCGGGCCCGGTGCTCCGGGTGCGCAGGCGCGACGAGACCTGGCCGACAGGCTCACGGCCCAGGAGGCGAAGGACGGTCAGTCCGGCGCCTGACAGCGGCGCGCGGCGGGACCTCGCTCAGGCGGTGTGCTCGACGAGATGGTCGATGCAGGCCGTCAGCGCCAGCACGTCGTCGGGCTCCACCGACGGGAACATCGCCACGCGCAGCTGGTTGCGGCCGAGCTTGCGGTAGGGGTCGACGTCCACGACGCCGTTGGCGCGCAGCGCCGCCGAGATCGCCGGGGCGTCGACGTCGTCCGCCAGGTCGATCGTGCCCACCACGGAGGAGCGCACAGCGGGGTCCGTCACGAACGGCGTGGCCCACGGCCGACGTTCCGCCCAGGAGTAGAGGTGTGCGGCCGACTGAGCGGTGCGTGCGGTCGCCCACGGGAGGCCGCCCTGGCCGAGCATCCAGTCCAGCTGCTCCGCGAGCAGGAAGAGGGTGGCCACGGCGGGGGTGTTGAGCGTCTGGTCCGCGCGGGAGTTCGTCACGGCGTTGTGCAGCGAGAGGAACTCCGGGATCCACCGGCCGCTCGTGTGGATCTGCTCGACGCGCTCGATGGCGGCGGGCGACATCACGGCGAGCCACAGGCCGCCGTCCGACGCGAAGGACTTCTGCGGTGCGAAGTAGTAGACGTCGGTCTCCGTGATGTCGACGGGCAGCCCGCCGGCGCCGGACGTCGCGTCGATGACGGTGAGCGCCCCCTGGGTGCCCGGCACGCGCCGCACCGGTGCCATGGCTCCCGTCGAGGTCTCGTTGTGCGGCCATGCGAAGACGTCGGCGTCCGGCGTGGCGTCGGGCAGCACCATCGAACCGGGTGGGGCCGTCGTGACGTGCGACTCCTCGAGGAAGGGAGCCCCGGCGGTGACCGACGCGAACTTCTGCCCGAACTCCCCGAACACTGCGTGGGCCGCGCGGGTGCGCACGAGGCTGAACGCAGCAGCATCCCAGAACGCCGTCGACCCGCCGTTGCCGAGGACGACCTCGTACCCGTCAGGGATCTCGAACAGGTCCGCGACGGCGCTGCGCACCCGCGCCACGAGGTTCTTCACCGGCGGCTGTCGGTGCGAGGTCCCCATGAGCGTGTGCCCTGTCGCCACGAGGGCCTGGAGCTGGGCATCACGTACCTTGCCGGGGCCGCTGCCGAAGCGGCCGTCGCGGGGGAGAAGGTCGGCGGGGATCCGGGGCGCCTCAGGAGTCACGGCACCACCCTACGCGCCGCCGCGGGGGCGGCGTGCGTGGGTGTGCGGGGTCGCGGGCGACCCGCAGGGGCGCATGCCTGCGAGATAGGCTGTCCGGCAGAGACGGACCAAGCTGTGCGACGCACTGGAGGAACGCGTGAGCGACCTGATCGACACCACCGAGATGTACCTGCGGACGATCTACGAGCTCGCGGAGGAGGGGATCGTGCCGCTCCGCGCCAGGATCGCGGAGCGCCTCGGGCACTCGGGGCCGACGGTGTCGCAGACGGTGGCCCGGATGGAGCGCGCCGGCCTCGTGGTGGTCAGCGGAGACCGTCACCTGGAGCTCACCGAGCTCGGGTACGGCAAGGCGATGCGCGTCATGCGCAAGCACCGCCTCGCGGAACGCCTCCTCACCGACGTGATCGGTCTCGACTGGGAGTTCGTGCACGACGAGGCGTGCCGGTGGGAGCACGTCATGAGCGACCGCGTGGAGCGGCGCCTCGTGGACCTGCTGGGTCGCCCGCAGTACTCGCCGTACGGCAACCCGATCCCGGGGTTGGCCGAGCTGGGTGACGAGACCGAGGCGGTCGGGTTCCTCGAGGGCGTGACGTCCCTCAAGTCTCTCCTCGCGGTCAGGTCTGCGGCCGGAGGTGTGCCCGAGGGGGGCGCGTTCGAGGCGGTCGTCGCCCGGCTGGGAGAGCCGCTCCAGACGGACACCGAGCTCCTCGCCCGCCTCGCCTCCGCCGGCGTCACCCCGGGCGGGACGATCGCGGTGGGCCGGTCCGACGACGGCCGGAGCATCACCGTCACGTCCGAGGGCGCGCCCATCGTCCTCGACCTTCCCGACGAGGTCTCCCGGCACATCTTCGTTGAGTCGTAGATCACATTCCGGGCCTGACCTGGCGTCATGCCATGAGCGCCGTAAATCGGGCGTGATCGGAGCGTGACATACCGCGGGTATCTGATGTATCTTCAGATTGCTTCGAGGGCTGACGCTCTTGGAGAGCTTGAGCGGAACGCCTAACCCTGCCACCGCTCAAGGTTGCCTACGACCCGCTGGCAGGGACGGGGGACCCAAATTCGGGCGCTGTTCACAGCGTCCTTGGGGTGAAGCCGCACGGACCTCGCGTCCGGACGGCCGGGTGTTCTCCTACCCGAACCCGACAGCTGACCTCGCAGGCGTCTTGGAGAGAACGTGACCACTAGTACGACCCGTGCCCGCCACCGTGCGGCACAGCGGCCTATCACGCCGCTCACGATGCTTGCTTCTGCTGCATCAGAGAACGCTGCGACGGTTGGCCGTCGTACCGCTCTCGTCGCAGCATCGTCGGGTCTCCTCGTCTCGATGATGGGTGCAGCTCCTGCGTCCGCGTCGCCGGCGTCGAGCTCCGCCGCGAACAGCGTCGACATCAAGGCACTCACCACCGAGGCACGTTCCGCGCTGAGCACCGCTCCCGCGGTCACTGCCGCCGCGGACGTCGCCTGGACGGTCGAGCAGAGCGTCATCGCCGTGACGCCGGCGCCTGAGCCGGAGCCCGAGCCGGAGCCGGAGCCTGTTCGTCAGGCCCCCGCCGCCTCGCGGACCGCCGAGCGGGTCGCCGTCGACGCCTCGGCCGAGACGGCTCCTAGCGCCGAGACTGCTGCGGCAGCCCCCAAGGCTGCTGCTGCCGAGGTTCCGGCATCCGCTGCCGGGAGCTCGATCATCGACATCGCCAGCCGTTACGTGGGTGTGCCGTACGTGTCGGGTGGATCGACGCCGGACGGCTTCGACTGCTCCGGGTTTACCGCGTACGTGTTCGCCCAGGCCGGCATCAGCCTGCCGCGGACGTCCGGCGCGCAGGGCCAGGCCGGAACCGTCATCTCACGCGACCAGGCGCAGCCCGGCGACCTCATCTGGACCCCCGGGCACATCGCGATCTACGCCGGTGGCAACACCCAGATCGACGCTCCTCGGCCGGGCAAGACCGTCCAGTTCCGTGAGATCTGGCAGTCCAACCCCACCTTCGTGCGGGTCGGCTGACCAACGCGCACCTGAGAGGCCCGAGCTGCTCACGCGGCTCGGGCCTCTTGTGCTGTCCGGAGCGACTGCCGGGGCGGAGCGCTCTGGACGTCGCCGAGCCGCGTGCGGGTAAGGTCGGAGCCTAGAGGGTCGATGACGGCGCCTCCGCCGTCATCTCCAACGAAGGAGGAGCGACGATGTCCCACAGTGGTCCCATCCTCGTCGGGATCGACGGCTCGGAGTCCAGCCTGCATGCGCTCGACTGGGCGGTCGCCCAGGGCGCTCGGGCGAGCCGCCCGTTGACGATCGTGTGCGCCTACTCGTTGCCGTCGTTCGCCGCGGCCTCGCTCGACGGCGGCTACGCCGCCCTGGACGACTCCGCGATCCAGGAGGGCGCCCGGGTCGTGCTCGAGGAGGCCCGCACGCGTGCGGAGCGAGCCGGTGTCACCGTGACGACACAGGTCGCCACGGGAGACGCCGCAGGTGTGCTCGTCGAGATGTCCAAGCAGGCGTCCATGGCCGTGGTCGGGACCCGCGGCCGGGGTGGCTTCGCAGAGCGTCTGCTCGGCACCGTCTCGTCCGCGCTGCCTGCCCACGGTCACTGTCCGACGGTCGTGGTGCCGCTCCGGGGCGGGGAGAGCGAGGCGGTCGTCAAGCCTGCCCGACGCATCGTCGTCGGCGTGGACGGGTCGCCGTGGGCGCACGGCGCGCTCCAGGCGGCGATCGACCAGGCGCGACTGTGGGACGCGGAGCTCGTGGCCGTGGCTGGCGTGCCCGTCGGGTCAGGGTCCGGGTTGCTCGCGTGGCTGCCCGCGGCCGTCGACCACGAGCAGGTGCTCGCGGACATCGCCGTGGGCATCAACCGGATCGTCGACGAGGCAGAGGCAGCAAACCCTGGCATGAGCATCCGACGGATCGTGCTCGACGGCACGGGCGCCGAGCTCCTCAGCGAGTTCTCGACGGCGAGCGACCTCGTCGTCGTCGGGTCGCGTGGCCGGGGCGGGTTCGCCGGCTTGCTCCTCGGTTCCACCAGCCAGGCTGTTCTGCACCACTCCGAGTGCCCGGTGATGGTCGTCAACAGGCACTGCAGCCAGGGCAAGCAGGCGCAGCAGGCCGTCTGACCCTGCATCGCGCACGCCGGGCGTCAGTTGCGCGTGCGGTACAGGTGCATCGTGATCGGCGCGAAGACGGCGGTCATCACGGCGGAGGCCACGAGCACCCCCACGACCGCGCCGTAGTCCGTCCCGCCGTTCATCAGGCCCCGGATCGCGGTGACGAGCCCTGAGACCGGGTTGAGGCCGACGACCGTGCGGAGTGCCGACGGCATGGTGTCGGGGTCGACGAAGATGTTCGACGCGAACGTCAGCGGCATGAGGATGAGCATCGAGACCCCCATGACGGCGTTGGGGGTGCGCATGACGAGCCCGAGGATCGTGAAGATCCAGCTGAGCGCGAACGCGAAGACCAGCAGCAGCACGACGGCCTGGAGGGTCCCCAGCACTCCGCCCTCCGGCCGGTAGCCGAGGATGAGGCCGAGCGCGACGACGACCGTGGACGCGAGCGTGTAACGGACGGTGTCGCCGACGAGTGCACCGACGATCGGCGCGGGGCGCCAGATCGGTAGCGAGCGGAACCGGTCGAAGACACCCTTGGTGATGTCGGTGTTCAGGGTGAAGCCCGTGTAGACGGTGATGATGAGGACCGTCTGGACGAGGATGCCGGGCAGCAGGTACTGCAGGTACGTCGCGGTGTCCCCGGCGATCGCGCCTCCGAAGAGGTAGGTGAACATGAGCGTGAAGATCACGGGCGTGAGCGTGACGTCGAACAGCTGCTCGGGAACGTGCTTGATCTTCAGCAGTGCCCGCCACGCGAAGGTGAGGGTCTGGGCGACCACGGACGGCCGCGGTGGGCGGACGTCGAGGGCGACCGCATCGCGGAGGGTGCTGGGGGTGGGCGGTGACGCGGTCACGGTGCGGCTCATGACGTGTTCTCCTCGGAGGCGGTGTCCGTGGCGGCCGGCTGGCCGGTGAGGGCGAGGAAGACCTCGTCGAGGCTCGGCTGGCCGAGCGAGAACTCCGGGACGTGGATTCCCGCGTCGTGCAGCCGGACGAGGATCCCGTGGGCCCGGGCGCGTCCCTCCGGGGAGCTGTCCACGCGCGCCGAGAACGCGTACGGGTCGGCTGCGACCGTGACGTCCTCGATGCCGACGGCTAGCACCTCGGCGACGATCGTCACGGCGGCCTCGCGGTGAGCAGAGTCGGCGAGGCGCAGGGAGACGGTTCCTGATCCCACCGAGCTCTTGAGCTCGGTGGCCGTTCCCTCGGCGATGACCTTTCCGCGGTCGATCACGGCGATACGGTCGGCGAGCTGGTCCGCCTCCTCGAGGTACTGGGTGGTGAGCAGCACGGTGGCGCCGTCGGCGACGAGCACCCGGACGATGTCCCACACGTCGTTGCGGCTGCGCGGGTCGAGCCCGGTGGTCGGCTCGTCGAGGAAGAGCACCACGGGGCTCATGACGAGGCTCGCGGCGAGGTCGATGCGTCGGCGCATGCCGCCCGAGAACGTCTTGACCTGCCTGCCGGCCGCCTCGCTCAGGTCGAAGGCACTGAGGAGATCAGCACTCCGTCGGCGCGCGGCGATCCGGCTGAACCCGTACAGGCGCGCGAGGATCATGAGGTTCTCGGTGGCTGTGAGGTCCTCGTCGACGGATGCGTACTGGCCCGTGAGGCCGACGCGTGTCCGCACAGCATCGGCGTCAGCGACGACGTCGTGCCCGAGGACGCGGGCGGTGCCCGCGTCCGGTCGCAGGAGCGTCGCGAGCATCCGGACCGCGGTCGTCTTTCCGGCTCCGTTGGGTCCGAGGACGCCGTAGACGGTTCCTGCGGGTACGCGCAGGTCGATCCCGTCGACGGCACGCGTGGTGCCGAAGTGCTTGACGAGCCCCTGGGCTTCGATAGCGAGGTCGGTCATCCTCCCATCGTGGTCCCGTCAGCGCGTCCTGACTACACCTTTTCGCCGGATTCTTCGCGCGGCATGCTCAGACGCGGATCTCCAGGGTGCAGCACTTCGCGCCGCCGCCCCCGAGGAGGAGCTCCGAGGTGTCGACCCCGATCGGGTCGTATCCGCGGTCGGTGAGCTCGCCCACGAGGTTCGTCGCCCGCGGGTTGAGCACCACGTGGTGACCGTCGCTCACTCCGTTGAGGCCGAGGACGACGGCGTCGGCCTCGACGGCGCGCACGGCGTCGGGGTAGAGGTCGGCGAGGAGCTCCTGGCTGGTGGGGGAGAAGGCCGGGGGGTAGTAGGCCACCTGGCCCGCTCCCGTGCCGTCGCTGCCCTCGAGGACGATGAGCGCGGTGTCCAGGTGGTAGAAGCGCGGGTCGACGAGCTCGAGCGTGACGACCTCACGGCCCCACAGCGATGCCGCCTCGGCGTGGGCGGCGGGGTCGGTCCGGAACCCGGTGCCGGCAAGGATGTGCCGTCCCGCGACGAGGATGTCGCCCTCACCTTCGTTGCGCTGCACGGCGCCGTGCACGGTGAAGTCACGGTCGGCGAACCACTGCATGAAGGCGGGGCCCTCGGGCTGGCGCTCGGGGTAGGTGAAGCGGGCGCTGTAGACACGGCCGTCGACGACCGTCGCTCCGTTCGCGGCGTACACCATGTCCGGCAAGCCCTCGATCGGGTCGATGAGCTCGACCGTGTGCCCGAGGTCGAGGTAGGTGTCTCGCAGCCGCTCCCACTGGGCGACGGCCTTGGCGGTGTCGGTGGGGTGCGCCTTGTTCATCCACGGGTTGATCTCGTAGCTCACCGTGAAGAAGTCGGGGCGGCACATGAGGTAGCGGCGGGTCTGCTGCGTGGGCATGGGGTCTCCTGGGGGTGGTGGAGGGTGTGCGGTGAAGACTAACGGCGATGCCGGGCGAGGGGTGCGCTCCCGCCGTCAGCCGGGGTCTGCTCGGGTGATCTCGCGGGCGACGCGCCGCAACGCGTACGTGGTCATCGCGACGAGGAACGGTCCGACGAGCATGCGGGTCACTGCGGGGGGCACACGGCCGGCGAGGTGGACGTCCTCCCACCATGTCGCGCGGCTCGACCGGGCGGTGACCGGTTCCACGATGATCCCCGCGGTGCCGCGGAGCAGGGATCCGGTCTTGCGGAACGTCGTGCTCAGGGTCGGCCCGACCGCGTCGAGCGCGACGACGACCATCTCGTCCGTGATCATCGGTCGGGACCGCATGACGAACCGGGTCCCGACCGGGAGCGGCCCGTCGGGTGCCGGCGGGCAGCACGCTGTCGTCAGCGGGATCCACCGTGGATGGTGGCGGACGTCTGCGACGAGCCGGAACGCGTCGGGCGCGGGCAACGGGACGACGCGCGACGCGCGGAACCGCTGCTCGCGCACCGACCGGGTCATGCCTCGATGACGGCAGGCCGGACGAAGGTTCGCGGTGCGGGTCCGAACGCGGCGGTCGCCTGCTCGACGACCGTCCTGGCGAGCGTCCGTGCGCCGGCGATGCCGATGGCCGCACCGATGCCGAAGGGGATGACCCGGCCGAGGGCGAGGGAGCCCTGCTTCGCGAGTTGCCGCTTGATGAACCGCTTGGTCAGCGTCGAGTTCACCTGCTTGAGGGTGCTCGTCGGCATGGTCGTCACCAGCGCGGTACCCCAGGCTGCGGCGGACTTGCCGGACGCGTCCATGACGGTCTCGGCGCCGGCGTCGCCGAGCACCGTCGCGAGCAGGAGCGCCCGGCGCCGCTCGACGTCGGTGACCTCGATGCCGTGCACCTCCGCGACGGCCAGCGCGTACGCCGCCGACGCGGCGAAGAACGTCGCGATGTCACCCGAGCTGAGCGCGAGGCCGACCCCTGTCCCGATCCCGGGGACCGCGGCGGCGGCGCCGACCGCACCGCCCGCGCTCTGGAGCACGAGCCGGTACTCCCGGGTGAGCAGGTCGATGATCTGCTGCGGGCCGGCCTCGGGGTTGCGGCGGCGCAGCGAGTCGACGTGCGCGCGGATCGTCGTGGTGGGCATCGTCACGGCCCGGTCGAGAGCAGCGTCGATGTAGGGCGTGCGCGGCAGCGCGGTGGGCTTGCGGGGGGTGTGCGCCACGGATGGTCTCCTGGGGGATCAGCCGGCGGGCGGAGCCGACGGCACGGACTCGATGCTCAGCTCGACCGTAGTCCCCGTGGTCAGGGTCCGCCCGACGGTGCACGCCTGGTCGATCGCGCGGCGCACGACGGTGAGGAGCCGCTCTCGTGCGCCGTCGTCGAGCCCCGAGAGGTCGACCTCGAGACGTTCGACGAGCGCGGGGTAGCGGTCCTCCTCGAGATCCTTGCGCCCGGCGACGTGGATGGTCGCGGCGTAGTCGTCGCCGAGCCGCCGCGCGAAGACAGTGTCCGAGGTCAGCCCTGAGCAACCGGCGAGGGCAACCTTGAGCAGCTCGCCGGGTGTGAACGTCCCTGGCGCCTCGGCGCCGCCGATCTCGACGACGCCGCCCCGCTCGGAGCGCCCGACGTAGCGTCGGGTGCCGGTTCGTTCGATCCACAGGGCGGGTTCGGGGGCGGAGGCGCCGTGCGGAGCCGCCGCGCTGGTCTCGGGTGTCGTCGACGAGTCGCTCATGCCGCGATTGTCGCAGGTGGACGGCCACGGATGCGCACCCGTGCGGATCCTCGACCGGTCGTCCTCGCAGGTCAGTGGGGACTTCGCCCCATCGACCGTCGTGGAGGGGCCTCGCTACCGTCACGCCATGGCCATCGGGGGGGATCCGGACGACATCCGGGACACGGCGCGCGCCCTGCGCGCATGGGCGCTGGACGTGCAGGTCACACGGGACACGGTCGCAGCCGGATCGGGCGTCCAGTGGGTCAGCACGGCAGCCGACCGCTACCGCGAGCGCCTCGCCGAGCATTCGCTCTCGATCGCTGGTGCGCGTGACGAGATGGATGCTGCTGCCGACGCTCTGGACGCGCTCGCGGACGCCCTCCAAGAGCGCCAGGAGTTCATCCAGCGTGCGATGAACGCGGTCAACGACGCCATCGACGGTGCGAGGTCGACGCTCGGGCGCCTCTGGGGGTGGGCGCGCGACGAGCTCACGGACGCCGAGAACGCCGCCAGGGATACCGCACAGGAGCTCGTCGACAAGGCCGCCTCGCTGCCTCCGGTGGGCAGCCCGGAGTGGGTCGACGTCGCCAAGGACGTCTTCGGCGAGATCAAGGACAAGGTCACATGAGCGCCGTCATCGCCCTGGAGGAGCAGGACGGTGCGCTGCGCCGAGCGATGAGCGAGTCGCAGTGGCGCGCGGTGCTCGATGCCTGCGGTGACGCGGCCACCGCGCAGTGGGCCCAGCCCGACGGACTCCTCGGCGAGGAGGACGAGGATGCGGACGTCCACATCGACGATGCCCTGCTCGAGGCCGTCCAGATGCGCGGCGCGTCGGTCCTCGAGATCGAGGTGGCTGCGGTCGCCGCTGACCGCGGCATCCTCTCGACCATGTGGACCGACGGGCAGGTCGCGTCGTCGATGGTTCGCGGGCTCGACGTGACCGCCGCGGGCGCGACCGGCGCCCGCGTGCGCGCGGGGGTCGAGGTGAGCGCCTTCCCGCTGTCCAGGCTCCTCGACGAGGTGCTGCGGCTCGTCCCGCCGGCGCCCG
This sequence comes from Sanguibacter sp. Z41_6, assembly GCF_059621145.1. Lineage (NCBI taxonomy): Bacteria > Bacillati > Actinomycetota > Actinomycetes > Micrococcales > Sanguibacteraceae > Sanguibacter > Sanguibacter sp. Z41_6. The sequence goes on from NZ_JCAQIF010000007.1 coordinate 61,234, forward strand.
TCTCCATCGAGGCACCGGCTGCGGTCGTGCCTGAGGAGCTGACGATCGCCCTCGCCCGTGGCCTGCGGACCAGGGACACGGCTCTTGTCGAGGCGATCTGTCGCGACCTCGGGATCGAGAGCGCCCCGCCCGTCGTCGAGGCGGCCGTGGCGACGATGGACGGGAGCCTCGTCATCAGCTCGCGCAGCGCGGGACGGGACAGCACGAGCGTGCTGTCCCTCGTGCGCTGCGCCGCAGGATGGGTGGAGCTCGCACGCGACCGCGACGGCATGGTGGTCCACACACCTCGCTCCCCGCAGGACATCGCTCGGATCGTCCTGTTCGACCTTGCAGGACGGCTCGACGCGATCATGCGAACGACAGGAGATGCAGCATGACGATCGAGGTCAGCGGTGGGGCCGGAGGCGTCGGAGCGACGTACGCGGACCTCCTGGCACAGGCGCGGGTCCTCGACACGGCCGGTGACGACGTGCGCGCATGGTCGGACGACGTCGCCAAGCTCCTCCTCGACCCCGACATCCTCGAAGCGGCGCTCCTGTGCCCCCTCGAGGTCGCTACCGCCGAGCTGGCGCTCGGGTCAGCAGCCACAGGTCCCAGCGGTCTTCTCCCGGTGAGCGTCCTCCTCGAAGGCTCCGCCCTCGTGCTCGAAGGCACTGTCCTGTCGTACGAGGTCATCGAGGCGACCCAGCAGGCTGTGTACCAGGGACTGCACGCCGTCGGTGGCTTCGCCCTCGGCCTCGCCCTGCCCGGGATGGCCGCCGGTGCCAGCGTCCTCCTCGCCGCCAACCCGATGCTCGCCCTCGCGCTCGGCGGGACCGCCTACCTCAACCGGGAGGCGATCGGCGAAGCGGCCCTCGAGACGCTCTTCGAGAACCCGTGGCTCATGGACCAGGCGATCACGAGCGCGCCGTGGCTGCTCCAGGGCGCAGCAGTCGGGGTCCTCGGCCCTGTCCTGCCGTTCGTGCTCTCCGGTGGGCGCTGGCCCTCGGGGGACTACGAGGACGCCGTCGGCGGGCTCGTCGCCGGGGGGCAGCTCTTCGGTGCGTTCCACGACGAGGGCGACTTCGCGCCGGAGCTCGTCACCGACCGGGACCCAGAGATGGTGGCCCCACGCTCGGTGGCGGACGTCTTCAGGCAGCAGGAGGATCTGGGCGAGCACGCCGCGCAGATCCAGATCACGACGACGACCAACCCCGACGGCTCCGTCTCGCACATCGTCCAGGTGCCGGGCACCCAGGAGCTCGGCGTCGTCCGCGGGGCGAACCCCGTCGACTTCTCCACCAACGTCAACCTCATGAGCGGCGAGGACACGGTGATGCGCGCGCAGATCGCCCAGGCGATGCGCGATGCCGGGATCAACCCCGGCGAGCCCGTCATGCTCACCGGACACAGCCAGGGCGGCATGGTCTGCGCTGCGATGGCGTCCGACCCCGCCCTCACGGCCGAGTTCAACGTCACGAGCATCGTCACCGGCGGGTCCCCCATCGCCCGTTTCGACATCCCCGACAACGTCTCGGTGCTCGCCCTCGAGCACGACCAGGACATCGTGCCGATGCTCGACGGCCGGGAGAACCCCGACCGGGCCAACTGGGTGACGGTCGAGCGGGACCTTGCACCCGTCATGACGACGCATGATCCTCTCGCCACGCACGGCACCGATGTCTACAGGTCCACCGGGGCGCAGGTCGACAGATCCTCGGACCCGAGCATCGTCGCGTGGCAGGAGCGGAACGACCAGTTCTTCGACCCCGACGCGGAGTCGTCCGTGAACCGCTACGAGATCCGACCGACGCCATGAGCCGGCCAGGGATCGGCCCGGGGCCCCGCACGTCCATGGTGCTCGCCGCCGCGCTCGTCCTCGCCACAGTCGCCGCGTGTGACTCCAGCCGGGTCGACGGCGTCCCTGAGGGGCCGGTGCCGGACACCGAGCTCTTCGCCCAGATCGAGGCGATGGACCAGGTCGTCGAGTCCAACGTGTCCTACGTCGTCAACCTCACCGATGGTGACTACTACAGCGCCACCCTCACGGTGGAGGACAGCGCAGACCTCTTCTGCGTCTTCGATCAAGCCACCGCGATCCTCTGGATGGGCCGTGACACCGACATCCGTCTGAGGGTGCAGCGAACGGATGAGAACTTCAACGACGCGGCCACCAAGGAGGACGTCGGGCCGCAGAAGTGGTGGGCGGACCTCGAGGAGCGTTACGGCCCGCGGCCTGAGCCTGGCGCTGACCCCACCCCTGCGCCAGCTCCCGCGTGCGAATGACGCCTCGGCCCCTCCGGGGATCGTGGAGGCGCACAGCAGCGGGTGCGGACCTGGAGCTGTCCGGCGCCTGCTGGGTCACGAGGTGACGAGCCGGAGCGGCGAGATCGTGCCGACTTCTGACGTGTGCGCCCGGGCAGATTCGAACTGCCGACACCCGCTTTAGGAGAGCGGTGCTCTATCCCCTGAGCTACGGGCGCGTGAGCGGGTCCAGGCTACCTGACGGTGGCCGGAGAGCCGGTGACGAAGCCGTTGCGGCAGTCCTGGGTGCTGTGAGGCCCGTGACGTGCTGGTGTTCCTGACGTCTGCGGGTCCGTGCTCATTGACTCCCGGTACGTGAACATGGACACTTTTCCACGACAGTGCGTGCCGCCTGCCCCCTGCGCGGCACGCACTGTTCTCGTACCGTCCGCCGGACCGCAGGCCGAGCCGCCGGACGGGCGGCGCGATCGGGCCGGGGCGCCCCGGCCCGTCGCCCCCGTCGAATGCCGCCGGCCACCGTGCACGGAGCGCCCGGACGGTCCTCGTGCGGTGCCATTTCAGGTCTCGTCGGCGCGCCAATCGCCCGCGGGCACGGCCAGCGGTTAGCGTGCCAGGGTGACTGCTCCCGAACGCGATCAGGCGCCGGGTACGCGACGTGCCGCGGTGACCCCGCACGCCACGAGTCCGCGAGACCACACCCAGTCGGAGGAACCCGCCGAGATGACCAGCGACACGATGGCGACCCGTTCGCCCGGCGACGACGCGGACACACCAGCGCCCGCTCCGGCGCCCACGGTCGTCCGGCCACCGAGCGCGGCGGAGCTCGTCCACCGAGCCGTCGAGGGGTGGCGCACCACGCTCGTCGCCCTGGCCGGCGGGTCGAGCCTTGCCGACGTCGGTCTCCTCGGTGACGCCGTCCTCGACCTCACGGCGGCGCACCCCTCCGGGATCGCGCAGCTCTTCGCCGGCCGGGGGACCCGCCTGGCGAACATCTTCCGCGAGGGTGGGTCGCTGCCCGTGGCGCGACGTCGTGCCCGCGCCGTGTCCCAGCGTTCGCAGGAGCAGGCGGAGCGGTACGGCGTCGCGCCCACCTACCTGGCGATCGGTGTCGCCACCTGGACCGAGTACACGGTCGACGAGGCCGCGGACGACATGGCTGCGCTCGCCCGTGCGACGGGCAGCGGCACGGTGAGCAGCCGCTCCGCCTACGACGACGCGGCGGCGCCCGCGCCGACGACGACGTCCGGCCGGGGCGTCGGCCGGACGGTCCGAGCACCCGTGCTCCTGCGCCCGATCAGCATCCACGCCCGGGGCGGCGGCGAGACCGACTACGAGCTCACCCTCGAGCCGACGGCGGAGATCAACCCCGTGCTCTCCCGCGCGCTGCGCTCCCGCGGGGCGCTGCTCGACCCCGCCGCGCTGGCCCGCGGCGCCTTCACCGGCTCCGGGTTCGACCCCTCCACCGCGCTCGACCGCATCAACTCCCTCGGTGGCGCCGTCCTCAACGACTTCACGCTCGCCGACAAGCTGCTCGTCGGCACGTTCGTCCATCCCGGCCAGATGCTCGTCGATGATCTCGACGACCTGTCCGTCGGCCTCGAGCGGCACGAGATCATCGCTGCGCTCGCGGGGGACGGTCCCTCGGCCGACGCGCTCCGGCACCCGCTGCCGCCCGTCCGGGCGGAGGACGCCGAGCCCAACATGGAGCGTGGCGTGGGGGACCTCGACCCCTCGGGTCGGCGGGTGCTCGATGCGCTCGCCAGCGGCAGCCACCTGTTCGTCGACGCGCCCGTCGGCGCTGACTCGACGGGTGCGGTGGCAGCCGTCGTCGCGGAGGCGGCGGCCATCGGTCGGAGCGTGCTCTACGTGCCCGGGCACCGGCGGGCGGCCGACGCGCTGACCGTCCGGCTGGCCGAGCTGGGCCTCGACGACCTGCTGCTCGACGTCACGCCCAACCCGAGCTGGCGCACGGCCGTCTCGCGCCGTCTCCTCGGGGCGATGACGCTCGAGCCGCCACCGGTCGACGCCGCAGCCATCGCTGAGACACGCCTCCAGCTCGTGGAGACGCGCTCCCGGTTGGCGCGGATGATCGACGCGCTCCACGAGGTCCGCCAGCCGTGGGGGATCTCCGCCTACGACGCGCTGCAGGCGCTCGCGCGCCTCACGGCCGAGCGGCCTGCGCCGTCCACGACCACGCGCCTGGACGCGGCGACGGTGAGCCGCGTGGCCGCCGTGCGCCCCACGGTGGGCGCCGACCTCGTGCGTCTCGCGGACCTCGACGGCTTCACGCTGCGACCAGCGTCCACGCCCTGGTACGGCGCGGACATCGAGACCGACGAGGTCGCGCAGGACGCCGTGACCCGCATCGAGCGGCTCCTCGACGTCACGCTGCGCGACCTGCGCACCCAGGTCGCTGCCGTCGCGGAGGACACCGGGCTCGTCACACCGCGCACGCTCGCCCAGTGGGGCGAGCAGCTACGGATGCTCGACGGGATGCGCTCCACGCTCGACGTCTTCCAGCCTCTCGTGTTCGAGCGGACGGCGGACGACCTCGTCGCCGCGACGGCCACCCGTCAGTGGCGCGCCGCCCAGGGGATCGAGATGCGACGCCTGCACCGCCGACGTCTCGTGCGGCGCGCCAAGGACATGCTGCGCCCCGGGACGCGGGTGCCCGATCTCCACACGGCCCTCCTGCAGGTGCAGAAGCAGCGCGACGCGTGGGCCGCGCACTCACAGAGCGGTGGGTGGCCGCGGTTGCCCGAGCGCCTCGACACGATCGAGGCGACCTACGCGTCGGTGGTCGCCGACCTCGAGGTCCTCGGCACGGTGCTGGCTACCACGCCCGGCGCGGAGGACCTCACCACGGCGCCCCTCGGTGACCTCACCGAGCGCCTGCAGCGCCTGCTGGACGACAGGGGTGCCCTCGCCGAGCTGCCGGAGCGTACGCGCCTGCAGCGTCGGCTCGTCGGGCTCGGGCTCCGTGACCTGCTCGACGACCTCGCTGCCCGACGCGTGGACCTCGCGGTCGTCGAGGCCGAGCTCGACCTCGCGTGGTGGAGCTCGGTGTTCGAGCAGATCATCGCGGCGGACCCCGACCTCGCCGGCGTCGACGGTCACGGCATCGAGATGCTCGCCGAGCGGTTCCGACAGCTCGACCGTGCGCATGTCGAGTCCCTCGCCACCCCGATCCGCGCCGCAGCGGTCCACCAGCTGCACGGTGCGCTGCGGGACAACCGTGACCAGGCCGAGGGCCTGTTCGCCCAGCTCGTCGAGGAGCGGCTCGCGAGCATCCGCACCGCCAACGACGACTTCGGCGACGTCATCCGCAAGCTGCGCCCCTGCCTCATCGCGACGCCGACGCTCGTCCCGCACCTGCTGCCGGCGCACCGGACCGTCGACCTCGTCATCCTCGACGCGGTGCAGCAGCTGCCCGTCGAGTCGGTCCTCTCGGCGATCGCCCGGGGGCGGCAGGTCGTCGTGGTCGGCGACGCGCGGTGTGCGTCGGGAGAAGCGGTGCGCAACCTCTCCCGCCTGCTTCCCACGGTCGCCCTCGCTGGTGACGCGTCACGGCGCGACCCCCTGTTGACCTCCTTCCTCATCGAGCACGGGTATGCGGGCGTGCTGCGGCCCATGCCCCTGCCGTCGGCGGAACAGCTCGTGACGTTCGACGTCGTCGACGGGACCGGGATGCCCGACTCGTCGTCCGGCGCCGTCGAGTCCACCCAGGCCGAGGTCGACCGCGTCGTCGAGCTCGCCATCAACCACGCGCTGGACCGCCCCGAGGAATCCCTCGCGGTCGTCGCCGGGTCCCGGGTGCACGCGGACCGCATCCGCGACGCGCTGCTCGCACAGGTCCGGCAGAACGCCGCCCTCGGCACCTTCTTCGACCCGCGCCGACGCGAACCGGTGGTCGTCGCCGACCTCATGGGCGTCGCCGGACTCAGCCGCGACGCGGTGATCTTCTCGCTCGGGTTCGGGCGCACCCCGCACGGTCGCGTGCTCCACCGCTTCGGCGAGATCTCCGGCCCGACGGGCGACGCGTTGCTCCTCAACGCACTCGGCGCGACACGCCGCAGGCTCTCCGTCGTCGCGTGCTACGGCATGCAGGACCTCGACCCCGAGCGGCTGCGGGGCGACGGGGCGAAGCTGCTCGGCGCACTCCTGGAGTTCGCGGAGAACCGGCCGACCGACATCGGGGCCGAGGGCGTCGGCACCACGGCGCCCCGACCGCAGCCGGACCGGCTCCTCGTGGATCTTGCCGAGCGGCTCTGGCGCACCGGGCTCACCGTCGAGACCCAGCACGGTGCACCGGGTGGCGAGCACATCCCGCTCGTCGTCGGCCACCCTGACCTGCCCGGGGAGCTTCTCGTCGCCGTCCTCACCGACGACGACGCCTACATCGCCGAGCGAAGCATCCGGGTCCGCGACCGTCAGCGTGCCGAGCGTCTCGAGCGGCTGGGCTGGCACGTCGTCCAGGTGTGGTCCGTGGCGCTGTTCCTCGACCCGGAGCGGCAGGCCAACCGCATCCGCGAAGCCGTCTTCGAGATCGAGGCGCGACGCCGCGCGGCCCGGCAGCCCGTGACGGGAGCCCTGCCGATGGTGAGCAGCGTGACCGGGGAGGCGCTCGCCGAACTCGCCGCGGCGGACGACGGCTCAGGAGAGAGCGACCTCGTCGACCCGTCGGCCCCGGTCGTCGTGCCGGCAGCTGCCGACGAGGTCGTCGAGACAGGCGCCCGCGAGGCCGGCACCGTGGCGCCGTCGGCGCGCGGCCCTCGCCCCGACGTGGAGCCCGGTCTCCCGATCGCCGCGTACGGCGACGACCAGCTGGACGAGCTCGTCGAGTGGATCGTGTCCGACGGCGTGGAGCGCGACCACGAGCAGCTCGGGCTCGAGGTGCGGACCGAGCTGGGGGTGACGAGGCGCAGCGCGCGCGTCGACACCGCGGTCTCGAGCGCGGTCCGCCGGTACCACGGCTAGGACGGCCGGGTGAGCGCGCACGACCCCGGCGCCCCGGTCGATCCGGCCCCGATCGATCCGACGCCGGACGAGACGGTGCCGCGGCGCCGACGTGGCCACCGCCGGGTGGTCAGGGAGGGCGCCGAGGTCCCTGGTGCCGCAGACGGACCGGCGCCCTGGGACGCGTCGTCGGACGAGGAGTCCGCGCAGCGGGACGCGCGCGCCGACTCCAACGACGCACGCCTCGCCGAGGACGTTCCGCCGCACTGGTGAGGAACCGGGCCCGACGGGCCGCGCGAGCGAAGTGACGGTCCGTCAGTACCCGGTCGGCTGCGCCGGGGGCGCAGGCGGCGTCCGCCCGGTGCCCTGGTCCGTCCCGGCCGTGCCCGGTCCGCTCGGACCCGTCCCGCGCTGGGCCGCGAGCAGGTCGCGGATCTCCTGGAGCAGGATGACATCTTCCGCGGGCGCCTCCGGCTCGTCGACGAGACCGCGCTTACGCAGGTTCTGCAGCTTGTTGAGGGGCAGCACGACGAAGAAGTAGAGCGCGGCAGCGACGATGAGGAAGTTGATGAGCTGGGTGAGGATCAGCCCGAAGCGGAAAACCGCCCCGTTGATCGTCAGCTCGAGCGATCCGTCGAGGCTCGGTTGGCCGAAGACGGCGGCGATGAGGGGCCCGATGAACCCGTCGACAAAACTCTCCACGAGCGACGCGAACGCCGCACCGATGACGATGCCGACGGCGAGGTCGATGACGTTGCCGCGCATGATGAACTCTTTGAACCCGTTGAGCACGTTCTTCATGGTTTCTCCCGTCTCCAGACATCGATCATTGCACGAGGACGGCGCTGATCGGCGTCCAGCCGGTGACGTTGGCCAGCAAGGTGGCCTCCTCCGCGGACACCGCCACGAGGAGCAGGTCCGACGGGGTGTCGTCAGCAGCCGCGCCACCGAGCGAGATCCCCGCGTTCTCGCCCGTGTCGGTGCTGGGGGACGGCACGGGGAGCACGAGCGCCCGCCGGGCGAGGTACGTCGCCGCGCCTGACGAACCCCGGTCGTCGGGTGCGGCGACGCTCGGTGCGAGCAGGTCCACCCGCACCCCGGGTTCGAGCACCGCCCGCAGCGCCGGTTCGGCGAGCCGCACCGCGGCGATGACCGATCCTGCAGGGACCGAGGACGTGATGTCCGGCGCAGCGAGGACGGTCTCGCTGACGACGGTCCCCGGCGCGAGGGCAACAGTCGCGGTCCGCCCGACGGCTTCAGCAGCCGTACCGAGGGCGTCGCCGGGGACAGCGTCGGGTGCCACGCGGACCTCGCGGACGTCGCTGCGGGTGAGCACGTGACCGGCGGGTACACCTGCCGCGAGAGTGATCATCGGCTGGGTGTGCGGGGGCGGGGGCCGGAGCTGGTGCACGGTCACGGAGGCTGCGACGCCGAGGAGGCATGCCGCAAGGAGGAACCGCAGCTTCCACACCCAGGAGCGCCACCGGCGTCGGGCGCGTGGGAACGGCGAGGAGCGGGACGGGAGCGTCGTCATGCACGGGACGGTACGAGCGGCGCACCGCACCTCCGGCCCCGGCGCAGTGTGCTGTGGGTGCGTGGGCCGGGGTGCGCACCTGTGGGGGAGACGCTGTGAGGCGGACGCGCTGTGTGTGCGGGGACTCCGTGCACGGAGTCCCCGCACGGCGGGGTCTAGGAGGAGGAGCCGGACGAGGCAGGAACCGACGCGCTGCTCGACCCTGACGAGCCACCGGACGTCGACGCGCTCGACGCCCCACCAGACGTCCCAGACGTCGAGGAGTCGCCGGACGTGGAGGTGCTCGACGAGGATCCGGCCGACGCCCCCGAGGTGCTCGACGTCGAGTCGGACGAGCCTGACCGTCCGGCGCCGTCCCCCGAGCGCTTCGACTTCGCCTTGTTGTCCGTGCGGTAGAAGCCGGAGCCCTTGAAGACCACGCCGACGGGCGAGAACACCTTCCGCAGCCGACCGGCACACTCCGGGCAGACCGTGAGCGCGTCGTCGGCGAAGGACTGCTGGATGTCGAAGCTGTGACCGCACGCGGTGCACGTGTACGCGTAGAGGGGCACGGATTCTCCTCGGAGATGGCGCGGGCAGCTGCCCGCGAGAGGTGTTCGGACGCCGCGGGAGGGCTTGGCACTCGCAGCGGCTGAGTGCTAATGATACGCCGGTGCGCGACGAGGACGGACAGGTCTCGTGGCGAGGCGGGCCATGAGGGGACGCAGTAGTCTCGGGGCGTGTCCCGTCGCAACGTCTACCTCCGCCGTTCCCTCGTCGGGATCGCGGGGGCACTGTTCCTCGCCCTCCTCGCGGCCGTGGTCGCCGCCGTCGTCATCACGCGCGAGCCGCTCCCGCGGACGGACGGTGAGCTGACGGTCAGCGGCCTCACCGATCCCGTCCGGGTGGTGCGGGACGGGCAGGGTGTCCCGCACATCTACGCCACGACCTCCGCCGACCTCTTCATGGCACAGGGGTTCGTCCACGCCCAGGACCGCTTCTTCGAGATGGACTACCGGCGCCACGTCACGGCGGGCCGCGTCGCCGAGCTGGTCGGTGACGACGAGACCGCCATCGAGGCGGACACGATCATCCGCACCTTCGGCTGGCGCGACGTCGCAGAGCAGGAGTGGGAGCTCCTCGACCCGCAGACCAAGGCCTACCTGTCCGCGTACGCCGACGGCGTCAACAGCTACCTCGGCACCCGTGACGCGAACGACCTCGCGTTCGAGTACACCGTCCTCGGCGCGCGCGTGACGGTGACGGAGCCCGAGGAGTGGGACCCCGTCGACTCGCTCGCCTGGCTCAAGGCCATGGCATGGGACCTGCGGGGGAACTACGACGACGAGCTCGACCGGGCGCAGAGCTATCTGAGCATCGGTGACGTCGCCCGGGTGGAGGAGCTCTTCCCGGCCTATCCCGAGACGACCAACCCACCGATCCTCGACGGGCCCGCTGCCCAGGCGAACCTCGACGTCGCCACGGCCCAGGCCCTCGCGGAGGCCGCCGCGGCGGAAGGGCTCGCCGACGACTCCCAGGAGGATGCGCCCCCCGCCGCCGACGACCAGTGGTACGCCGACGACGCCGCCGTGGATGCCGCCATCACCTCCGCCGCGCGCGCCGTCGACGCCGTCCCCGTCCTCGTCGGCAGCGGTGAGGGCGTCGGGTCGAACTCCTGGGTGGTGTCGGGCCAGCACACCGAGACGGGTCTGCCCATGCTGGCCAACGACCCGCACCTCGCGCTCGCAGCCCCGGGGATCTGGTCCCAGGTGGGACTCCACTGCACGGAGGTGTCGGACGAGTGCCCCTTCGAGGTCGGCGGCTTCTCCTTCGCCGGGTTCCCGGGCGTGATCATCGGGCACAACTCCTCGCTCGCCTGGGGGATCACCAACCTCGGCGCGGACGTCACCGACTTCTTCGTCGAGCGTGTCGTGGACGACGGGTACGAGCGCGACGGCACGATCGTCCCGTTCACCACCCGCACGGAGACCATCAAGGTCAACGGCGGCACGGACGTCGAGATCGACGTGCGTTCGACCGTGCACGGGCCGATCATCTCCGACGTCCTCGAGGTGAGCGCCGTCGGCGGCGTGCCCACCGAAGAGACCGCGTCGAGCGGCCGTCCCGTCGCCGTGTCGCTCGGGTGGACCGCACTGACGCCCGGACGCACGGCAGAGGCGGTCTTCGCGCTCAATCTCGCCACGAGCGCGGCCGACATCGCGGCGGCGGCGGCGTTGTTCGAGGTCCCGTCGCAGAACATCGTCTTCGCGACCGTCGACGGACACATCGGGTACCAGGCGCCCGGCCGCATCCCCGTCCGTGCTGAGGTGCCGGGGGTGCTGCCCTCCGACGGAACATGGCCGCGACCCGGCTGGGACAGCCGGTACGACTGGCAGGGATACGTCGACAGTGCGGCGATGCCTGCGGTGCTCGACCCCCCCGAGGGCTTCATCGTCGCCGCCAACCAGGCCGTGGCGCCGGCGGGCGCGGGCCCGTTCCTCGCTCTCGACTGGGACCACGGCTTCCGGTCCGAGCGCATCCGTGAGCTCCTCGCGGCCGAGATCGAGGCTGGGCGACCGTTGACCACGCAGACCATGGCCGCGATCCAGAACGACGAGCACAACCCGTACGCCGAGCTCCTCGTCCCGACGCTCCTCGAGCAGAAGATCCCCAACGCGTTCGACCGGGCAGGGCAGGACCTCCTCGTCGACTGGGACTACACCCAGGCTGCGGACTCCGCAGCGGCGGCCTATTTCTCCGCCGTCTGGGCAGAGCTCCTCGTCCTGACGTTCCACGACGAGCTGCCCGACTCCGCGCTCCCTGACGGCAGCAGCCGCTGGCTCGAGGTCGTCCGCCTACGCCTCGACGACCCGACGAGCGCGTGGTGGGACGACCGCACGACGGTGAACGTCGTGGAGACCCGTGACGAGATCCTCACCCAGGCGCTCGTGACGGCCCGCGCCTCGCTCACGACGTCTCTCGGGAGCGAGGCCGAGGAGTGGGAGTGGGGTCGCCTGCACCGGCTGGCCCCGGAGCACCCCGTCCTCGGGGGCGGGTCCGTGCCGGCGCTGGTGCGCACGTTCGTCAACCCGTCTCCGGTCGACCTCGGCGGAGGCTCGTCGATCGTCAACGCCACGAGCTGGGATGCCTCCACCGGCACGTTCGACGTGACGTCGGGACCGTCGATGCGGATGGTCGTCGACCTCGACGACCTCGACGCGTCCACTTGGGTCGTCGTCACCGGAGTCTCAGGTCACCCGGCCAGCCCGCACTACGCGGACCAGCTCTCTGCGTGGGCGCAGGGGGAGTCGTACACCTGGGCGTTCTCGCCCGACGCGGTGGAGGAGGCGGCGCAGGACGAGCTCATGCTCGTCCCGTGACGGACGCAGCGTTCAGACCCGTCCAGGCACCCAGTCCCAGCCGGACGGGGTCGCGAACCCGTCGACGGGGCGGTCGTGGCGCTCGTGGGGCAGCGGACGCTCCGAGGCGTCGTAGACCTCCTCGGGGAAGACGAGAGCGATGACGCGGACACCCGGACGGACGTGGACGAGCGTCCGGTCGTACCACCCGCCGCCCATGCCGAGCCGCGTGCCGGCGGTGTCGACCGCGAGCGCCGGTGCGATGACGACGTCGGCCATCTCGAGCGCGGACATGCCCAGCGGCGGGGTGCTCGGCTCCGGCGGCCGGCCGGGCGCGCGTTGCAGGAGGTCGTCCAGCCCCGCGTACTCCGCCCAGTCCCGTTGCAGCCCGGCACCGAGGACCGGCAGGAGGATCCGCTTGCCGAGGTCGTCGAGCTCGTCCATGAGCGGCAGCGTCCCGGGCTCGTGGGTGCGTGAGGTGTACAACGCCACGACTCCGGCGTCCCGCACCTCGGGGATCGTCAGCACGGTCGCGGTAAGGAGCCGCGCGGCTTCGGCCCGCCGTCGTTCGCTGCGCGACTCGCGGGCTGCTCGGATCGCGCTCCGCAGTGCGCTCTTGGCGTCCTCTGCTTCGAGTGATCCGTTGATCGGGTAGGGCTGCACTGGACCGCTCATGCACACAGTGTCTCAAGGATTCTCGTGAAAATGGTGCAGATGGTGCCTCTGGGACCGCGGGCCGACCCCCCGGGCGTTCTCGACTAGCCTGTGCTGCATGACGAGCGGAGCGGCATGAGGAGCGTCCAGGACCAGCTCGCCGCGGTGCTCGCGGTCGCGAAGCCGGTCCCTGCGCTCGACGTCGTGCTCACCGACGCAGCCGGGTGCATCCTCGCGGCGGACATCGTCGTCACGGAGGATGTGCCGCCCCGTGCCACGGCCACCTGCGACGGGTACGCCGTGCGCTCGCAGGACCTCGGGACGGGCGCGGGCGAGGCTCCCGTGCTGCCCGTCGTGCACGACGTGTGGTCGGCGGCCGACGAGCCCTTCCGCCTCGCGCCGGGGCAGAGCGTCCGCGTGAGCTCTGGTGTGCCGATGCCCGTCGGCGCGGACACCCTCGTGCCCGTGTCGGCGACGGACCGGGGAGACGTCCGGGTGCGGATCTCGGGCACGTTCGGACCGGGGAGCAACGTCCGGGCGGCGGGCGCCGACGTGCGCGCGGGCGACGTCGCCCTGCGGGCCGGGACGCGGTTGGACGCGCGGCAGCTCGCGCTCGCGGCGAGCCTCGGGTACGCGAGGATCCGGGTCCACCCCGCGCCGCGGGTCGTCATCCTCCCCGTCGGCGACGAGCTCGTGCTCCCCGGGTCGAGCCGGCCCGGCGTGTTCGACGCCAACGGACCGTCGTTGCGCACCGCGGTGCAGGACACCGGTGCGGTCGCCATCCAGGTCCCGCCGGTGAGCGACGACCAGGGGAAGCTGCGGGACTCGATCGAGGACCAGCTCGTGCGTGCGGACCTGCTCCTGACGACCGGGGGCCTGAGCGAGGGAACCAACGACACGCTCAGGGGGGTGCTGGCGCAGCTCGGCGAGGTGCGGTTCGACCACGTGGCGATGCTCCCGGGCCGCAACCAGGGAGTCGGCACCGTCCGCGCCGGGATCGGTGGGTCCGACGGGGAGACCGTGCCGGTGTTCGCGCTGCCCGGCCACCCCGTCGCCGCCCAGGTGTCGTACGAGGTGTACGTCCGTCCGGCGCTGCGGGCCATGGCCGGCTACACCGAGATCTTCCGACCCTCGGTGGCCGCGCACGCGTCCGTGGGCTGGCGCAGCCCCGCCGGGATCAGGCAGTTCGTGCCGGCAACACTCGTCGGGACCCCGGAGGACGGCTATCACGTCACCCCGGTCGGTGATCCGACCCGTCTCGAGGAGCTCTCCGTCACGCACCTCGCCGCCGCGAACGCCCTCGCCGTCGTCCCGGAGGACGAGTCCGAGGTGCGGTTCGGCGACCGGGTGCACTGCCTCGTGCTCGAGGGGTGAGGGTGCGACTCTTCGGTCGGTCCCCCTACTGGCCCGTCATGCTCCGGGACGACTCGCTGGGCGAGCCCCCGGGCGGCTCTCTTCTCCTGCGCCCGTTGCGTCGCTCCGACGGCGAGCAGTGGTTGGCGCTACGAGGCGAGAACAGCGCGTGGCTGGATCCCTGGGAGGCGACGACTCCCGCGCCGACGGAGCGGCGCGGAGGTGCCCGGGACCGGCCACGGGGCGGGGCGGCCTACGGGCCGGGCCGACCCGGCAGGGATCGCCGACCCCCGACCTTCGCCGAGTACGCGGACCTCCTTGAGCGCGCGGCGCGGGACGGCACGACCCTGCCCTTCGCGGTGGAGTTCGACGGTGAGCTCGTCGGACAGCTCACCGTCTCCTCGATCACCTACGGATCCATGTGCTCCGCGAGCATCGGGTACTGGGTCGGTCGACACGTCGCTGGACGGGGCATCACCCCCACGGCGGTCGCCCTGGTCACGGACTACTGCTTCGCGGAGCTCGGCCTGCACCGGGTCGAGGTGAACATCCGACCGGAGAACGGTCCGAGCCTGCGTGTCGTCGAGAAGCTCGGGTTCCGGGACGAGGGCGTGCGGGTCGGGTACATCCACATCGGCGGGCAGTGGTGCGACCACCGGACCTTCGCGCTCACCGCGGAGGAGGTCGGTCCGCAAGGGCTTCTCGCTCGGTGGCGCCAGGGCTCCTGGCGGGGCCGCCCGCCGGATCTGCCGCCGGCCCCAGACGTCGGGTGACGGGTCGACTCACACCCGTGTAACTTGTCGACACACCGGGGCGCGTCCGGCTGCGTCCTCGGGCGCTCGCCTACCGTCATGAGGTGGACTCACCGGCCGGCATCGTCGTCGTGGCGGTCGTCGTGCTCTGGCTCGCCTACCTCGTGCCACACCGGCTCAGGCAACGTCAGCAGCTGCTCGAGGCGCGTGTGGGGGACAGGTTCTCCGCGCGGCTGCGGGTGCTCGCGGTCGTGTCGGGGAATCCCGCTGATGCGGCTGCACGGGACATGGGGGCACGTGGCGTCATCGGCGACAGGCGGGGAGACTGCCCGGCGTCGAGCGGTTCGGCAACACTCTTGACACCGCCGTACGGGACCACCGTCCGGCCTGCACGGCATCATCCGGGAGGAGAGCAGGACATGGAACGACCACACCCCGAGACCGGTCCTGCCGAGAGCGACCAGGAGCGTCGTGCTGCTGCGGCCCGACGCCGCGCGGTGCTCGCCGCCACGCTCCTCCTGCTCCTCGTCGTCTCGATCCTGCTCGCTGCCGCCGGCGTCGTCTCAGCGTGGGTCGTCGTCGCCCCGGCGGCGCTGCTGCTCGCTGTCCTCGTCCTCGGCCGCCGCGCGGTCCGTGCTGCTCAGCGCCGGGACGTCGAGCGTGAGACGCGCCGACCGGCCTCGGCCGGAGGACGAGGCCCGGGCGGCCCGCGGCCGGGCGGGCGGGGTTCGGCCACCGGGCGCGCCGTGCACGGGTCGCAGTCGCACACCCAGCTCATCGCGCGCGTCGTGCCGCCGGATCGTCAGGACGGTTCGCCGCGTCCGTCGGCCGTCCTCGGCGACCGCGAGCGACCGGCCGACGGATCGCCGGCCGACCGAGCGGGCCGCGGCGCCCCCGCCCCGAAGGATGTCCGCCAGGAAGCGCCAGGGACGCAGGGGGCCCCTTCAGGCTCTGCTGCGCAGCGCAGCGGCGCACCTGACCCTGCCGGCGCCGTCGGGGACGGGAGCGATGCCGCCCCCGCTTGGGCGCCCGTCCCGGTACCGCGTCCCGTCTACACGATGAAGGCCGCGGCTCCTCGGTGGGAGCCCGCCCCGCTCACGGCAGAGCTCCAGCAGCTCACGGAGGCCCGCCGCGCTGAGATCGCCGCAGGTACGACGCTGCGTCCCGTGGCCGTCGTCGAGGAGACGGCCGACGAGCCGTCCCGCGACAGCCTCGGTGTCGACCTCGAGTCCGTGCTCGCACGGCGACGGGCTGCGGGTGCCTGAGACCGGGTAGTGAACACCACCTCTGCGGTGGTGCTAATCTAGTGAGCGCTTCGACGGAACCGGCCCCTGGTCGGCGACGCGGAGCGTGTGAGGGGCTATGGCGCAGTTGGTAGCGCGCTTCGTTCGCATCGAAGAGGTCAGGAGTTCGAATCTCCTTAGCTCCACCATCTCAGCACGATCGGGAAGCCCGTCCATCCGGACGGGCTTCTTTCGTCACCGGACGCTGTCGCGCTCCGGTGTTCGTCGAACCTCCGCATGACGTAGGTCCTTTGTCAGGACATCGTCGACCATCGGCACGTAGTCTTAGCGGCGACCGGCGTCGGGGCCCCGACGCGACCGACCGACGACTGGGATGTTATGACGGCTGAGAGCACTGTGATGGGACAGGACGAGACGGTGTCCGTCCGCGACCGCCAGGTCAGCGACTTCAGCGCCCTGACGCGCACCGTGCAGGAGACGGGTCTCATGCGGCGTCGTTACGGGCACTACTGGACACGGTTCGCCGTGCTCTGCGCGCTGCTCGCCGGTTGCGGCGTCGCGATGGTGATGATCGGCGACTCCTGGTGGCAGCTCGCCGTGGCCGGGGCACTCGGAGTGCTCTTCACGCAGTTCGCCTTCCTCGGGCACGACGCCGCGCACCGTCAGATCTTCAAGTCCGGCCAGTGGAACGACTGGGCGAGCCTCGTCATCGCGAACCTCTTCGGAGGGATGAGCTACGGATGGTGGTTGCACAAGCACTCGCGGCACCACGCGAAGCCGAACGTCCGCAACGTCGACCCCGACATCAACAACGGCGTGCTCGTCTGGGAGACAGACTCGCTCACCGAGACCAAGTCGGGTCTGCGCGCCTGGTTCGCCGCGAACCAGGGGTACCTGTTCTTCCCGCTCCTGCTCCTCGAAGGGCTCAACCTCCACGCGAGCGGCATCAAGACGATCTTCGGCCGCGAGCCGGTCAAGCGACGCTGGGTCGAGATGGCGTTCGTGACGTTCCGGCTCGTCGGGTTCGTCACCGCTGTCTTCCTCCTCATGCCTGTCGGCATCGGATTCGCCTTCCTCGCCGTGGAGCTCGGAGTGTTCGGGTTCCTCATGGGCGCGTCCTTCGCGCCGAACCACAAGGGCATGCCGATCGTCGCGCCGGACGTGAAGATCGACTTCCTGCGCCGTCAGGTCCTCATGTCCCGCAACATCGTCGGCGGCCGGTGGGTCGACGTCTTCATGGGCAGCCTCAACTTCCAGGTGGAGCACCACCTCTTCCCGAGCATGCCGAGCCCGGCCCTGCGCGAGGTCCGACCGATGGTCAAGGAGTTCTGCGCGCAGCGCGGCATCAAGTACACCGAGACGACCCTGGTCGAGTCCTACAAGATCGTCGTCCAGTACCTCAACCGCGTCGGGCTCGCCGCCCGGGACCCGTTCCAGTGCCCGCTCACGGCGCAGTACCGCTCGGCTCGCTGAGCGGTCTCGACGACGGCGGGGCCGGGTGCCCCGCGGTCACTTGATCCAGCTGGCGAACCACATGTGTGCTCGCCAGAACTCGATCGGCACCTCCATGGCCGTCCAGATCGGGTAGAAGAACCCGCTCGTGGCGACGAGGACCCCGAGCAGCACCCCGATGGCCCAGCGCCCCTGGCGCTGGGCCATCGGGCTCTCGCCGAGCCGCTCCCACCCGACAGCGAGCGCCCAGGCCAGCGCGAGATACATCCACGGCGCGAACGCGATCGTGTAGAAGGTGAAGATCGTGCGGTCGGGAAAGAACAGCCACGGCACCCAGCCGGCGACGATGCCGGCCAGGACGGCGCCAGCACGCCAGTCCCGCCAGCGCAGGAGGCCGTAGACGGCGAGCAGGAGCGCGGCGGTCGCGAGCCACCAGACGAACGGGTTCCCGAGCGAGGTGATGGCCCGCACGCACACGTCCGCCCCGCAGTCACCGGCACCGTCGACCGTCTTGCGCCAGTAGAACGAGGTGGGCTGGAGCTGGAGCAGCCACCCCCACGGGTTCGACTCGTAGTCGTGCGGCGTCGAGAGCCCTCGGTGGAACTTGAGCATCGACGCGTGATACGCCCACAGCGAGCGCAGCGCGTCGACCGCACCCTCCAGGGCGTCGGGGAACCAGCCCGGGTACTCGCGGGGGTGGCTCGACGACCAGTCCCGGTCGTAGGACCGCGGTTGGGCGAACCACGCCCACCAGGATGCGAGGTACGTCAGGAGGACGACAGGGAGCATCGTCACTGCGGCGGGAATCGCGTCCCGCAGGACGGCGCCGAGCAGCCATCGTCGGATCCCCACGGTGCGTCGCGCCGCGGCGTCCCAGCCGACGGAGAGCAGGCACAGGACGGCGACGAAGTAGAGCCCGGACCACTTCGTCCCGCACGCCAGACCGAGCGCCACCGCGGCAGCGATGCGCCACCACCGCCACCCGAGACCCGGCCCGAGCGCACCGGGATCCGTGCCGGCGTCGAGCAGGGCCGCCATGCGGTCCGCCAAGCGGCGCCGCGCCTGCGCGCGGTCGGCGACGAGGCAGGCGAAGGCGACGAGCACCCAGAACATGACGAAGCTGTCCAGCAGGCCCGTGCGGGCGTGCACGATGCCGACGCCGTCGATCGCGAACACGCCGCCGGCGATCACGCCGAAGGGGGTCGACCCCAGCACACGTCGTGCGGTACGGGCGAGGATGAACACGGCGAGCACGCCCACGATCGCCGGGACGAGCCGCCACGCCCACGCGTTCTCCGGACCGGCGAGCCGCAGCCCGACCGCGATCATCCACTTGCCGACCGGCGGGTGCACCACGTAGTCCGCGCGCTCGAGGTAGACCTGCTGCACGCCGCGTTCGAAGTTCGCGTCCGGGTCCTCGGGCCAGTCGGCCTCGTACCCCTCCATGAGCAAGGAGTACGCGCCCTTGACGTAATAGGTCTCGTCGAAGACGAGGGTGCTCGGACGTCCGAGGTCCACGAGGCGCAGGACCGCCGCGAGGAGCGCGACCGCAGCGGGGCCGGCCCACCCCCAGAAGCGGTCACGCGCCGTGGCACCCAGTGCCAGCTCACGCGCAGGGACGAGCATGCGCAGGAGCCGCTGGGCGGTGCCGTCCTCCCCGGTCGTCCCGGGCGACGGTCTGTCCTGCGCGTCGGTCTCGCTCGTCACGCACGTCATCGTATGCGGGACCGCCACCGGTCCCTCCTCCGGGGCGTGGCAGGCTTGCCCCATGACAGGCCGCCTCGTTCTTGCCGCGACTCCCATCGGCGACGTGGAGGACGCCTCGCCGCGTCTGCGTCGGCTGCTCGTCGAGGCGGACGTCGTCGCTGCCGAGGACACCCGCCGCCTCCACGCGCTGGCAGGCCGCCTCGAGCTGCGCATCGGCGGACGCGTCGTGAGCTATCACGAGCACAACGAGTCAGCGCGGGCTGACGAGCTGCTCGACGTCGTCGCGCAGGGGGGCACGGTCCTCGTCGTCACCGACGCCGGGATGCCCAGCGTCTCGGACCCCGGTTTCCGCGTCGTCGGCGCAGCCATCGAGCGTGGGCTCCCGGTGACGACGGCCCCTGGTCCGAGCGCTGTCCTCGCGGCGCTCGCGGTGTCGGGGCTGCCGACGGACCGCTTCTGCTTCGAGGGGTTCCCCCCGCGCAAGCCGGGGGAGCGGGCGCGCGCGTTCCAGGTGCTCGCCGACGAGCGCCGCACGATGGTCTTCTTCGAGAGCCCGCACCGCGTCGACCAGACGCTGGCCGCGATGGCCGAGGCCTTCGGCGCGGACCGCCCGGCTGCCGTGTGCCGCGAGCTGACGAAGACGTACGAGGAGGTGCTGCGCGGCGGCCTCGGCGAGCTCGCGGAGCGTGCCGCTGCCGAGCAGCTGCGCGGGGAGATCTCGGTGGTGGTGGCGGGAGCGCCGGGGCGGGCGCCAGCCTCGACGGCCGACCTCGTCGCCGAGGTCCTCGCGCGTGTGGACTCCGGGGAGCGGCTCAAGGAGGCTGTCGCGGAGGTCGCGGCAGCGTCCGGCGTCGTCAAGCGTGACCTCTACGCCGCAGCACTCGCCGCGAAGGCGCCGCGCACCCCCTGACACACGGTCGACCCCGTCGGTCGGGGTGCAGACCTCGTCGGACCCTCCGGCACGACACCCGGGCCGGTCACGTCACACGGTGTCGCTCGTCGCGAGGTGCACGCCGGCGGCTGCGAGCTCGGTGCGGGCCGCGGCCCCGAGCTCCGGTGTCACCGGGACGGTGAGGTCGGTGAGGACGCGCGTCGCCAGGCCGAGGGCGTGCGCGTCGAGGGCCGTCGCCCGCACGCAGTGCGACTCGGCGATGCCCACGACGTCGACCCGCGTGACCTGCGCCTCGAGGAGGATGTCGGCCAGTGCGCGGCCCCCGGCGTCGCGTCCCTCGAAGCCGGAGTAGGCGGCCTGGTACTCGCCCTTCTTCACGCTCACCTCCGGCTCGAGCGTCGCGAGCGCGGGGTGCAGCTCGGCCTCGGCGGTGCCGGCGATGCCGTGCGGGGGCCACGTGTCGACGAAGTCCGGGGTGTCGCTGAAGTGCGGGCCCGGGTCGATGTGCCAGTCCTGGGTGGTGACGACGAGGTCGTACTCGGAGCGGTGCTCGGCGGCGTAGCGGGCGATGCCCTCCGCCACGGCGTCACCACCCGTCACAGCGAGGGCGCCGCCCTCGCAGAAGGTGGGTTGGACGTCGACGACGAGGAGTGCGCGGTGCGTGCGCTCGGGTGCTTCGGCCATCTGCCCAATGTAGCGGCGCCCCGCGTGAGCGGCCCGGGGTCGCGTGGTGGTCCGCTTGTATTCTCGGTGGTATGCCCCGTGACATCGAGTTCCGCCGGATTCCCGGACTGCCGCCGTACGTGTTCACGATCATCGACTCGCTCAAGCTCGCGGCACGCCGGGAGGGGCGGGACATCATCGACCTCGGGTTCGGCAACCCGGACCTGCCGAGCCCCCAGGTCGCGGTGGACAAGCTCGCGGAGGCTGCGCTCAACCAGCGCAACCACCGCTACTCGTCCTCGCGCGGGATCCCCAAGCTGCGCCAGGCCGTGGCCGACCTCTACCAGCGGCGGTTCGGCGTGGCGCTCGACCCCGAGACCCAGATCATCTCGACGATCGGTGCGAAGGAGGGCTTCAGCCACCTCATGTGGGTGCTGCTGCAGCCCGGGGACGCGGCGATCGTCCCGACGCCGAGCTACCCCATCCACATCTGGGGCCCGTACTTCGCGGGAGCCGACGCCCGGCAGGTCCCGATCGGTGACGGCACCGACGCCGCCGGGTTCATCGACCGGGTCATGGAGGCGTGGGAGCTCGGCTGGCCCAAGCCCCGCGTCGTCGTCCTGAGCTTCCCGCACAACCCGACGACGACCGTCGCGCAGCTGAGCGACCTGCAGCGCCTCGTCGACTGGGCGCGCGACCGCGACGTCGTGCTCGTCCACGACCTCGCCTACGCCGACATGACGTTCGACGGGTTCGAGCCGCCGTCGATCATGCAGTGCGAGGGTGCGACCGAGGTGGCCGTCGAGCTGTACTCCATGACGAAGTCGTACTCGATGGCCGGGTGGCGCGTCGCGTTCCTCGTCGGCCGGGCGGACGTCGTCGCGGCGCTCGCGAAGCTCAAGAGCTACCTCGACTACGGCACCTTCCAGCCCATCCAGATCGCGGCGACCGTGACGCTCAACGAGGCTGTCGACTTCCCGCGGGAGGTCTCGGACGTCTACGAGTCGCGCCGCAACGCGCTGTGCGACGGGCTCGCGCGGATCGGGTGGGACGTGCACAAGCCCGGGGGCACGATGTTCGTGTGGGCGCGCATCCCCGAGGCGTACCGGGAGATGGGGTCCATCGAGTTCGCCACGCACGTCATCGCGGAGTGCGACGTCGCAGTCTCCCCGGGTGTCGGGTTCGGCGCGGGGGGCGACGAGTTCGTGCGGTTCGCGCTCATCGAGAACGAGCACCGCATCGGTCAGGCCGTGCGCGGGCTGAAGAAGGGGTTGACGCGGCTGTGAGGTCTGCTCGGGTGCGTGCCGTGACCGTGGGGACGGCGCTCGCCGTCGCGGCACTCTCGGCGTGCACGGGAGACCAGACGCCGAGCGCCCCGGACCCGACGCCGACGGCGTCTGCGTCACCGGAACGGGACCCGGTGCCCGAGCCCGAGCCCGACGAGGACGGACCGCGCGCCCCGGTGGTGCCGCTCGTCGAGGCCCAGGTGACCGGCGCTGTCGCGACGGACCTCGCTGCGCCCTGGGGCCTCGCGGAGCTCCCTGACGGAAGCTGGCTCGTGAGCGAGCGCGACACGCGGTCGCTCCTGCTGGTGCGACCCGGCGCAGCGCCCGTGATGATCTCGGGCGACGGCGCGCAGGACCTCCTCGACGGGACGTCGGGCGACGGCGAGGGAGGTCTCCTCGGGGTGGCCGTCTCCCCGGACGTCGCGACAGACGGACGCGTGTACGTGTACCGGACCGCCGACGACGGCAACGAGGTGCTGCACGGCGAGCTCACCGGTACGGTGCTGGGTCCGCTGACCCCGGTGCTCTCCGGGATTCCCGCTGCGGGCAACCACAACGGGGGTCAGCTGGCGTTCGGGCCCGACGGGCACCTCTACGTCTCGACCGGGGACGCGGGCGTGCCGGACGCCGCCCAGGACCCGGACTCGCTCGCCGGGAAGATCCTGCGCATCACCGCCGACGGTGCGGTGCCCGCGGACAACCCGCTGCCCGGGTCGCCGCTGTGGAGCCTCGGCCACCGCAACGTGCAGGGGATGGGGTGGTCGGCGGACGGGCGCATGTTCGCCGCAGAGTTCGGGCAGTCGACCGTCGACGAGCTCAACCTCGTCGTCCCGGGCGGCAACTACGGCTGGCCCGACGTCGAGGGCGCGTCGGGTGCGCGGGATGACGGGGGCACCGACGCCGACGCTGAGGACGCGGACGGTGCCGAGGGGGCCGCGGGCACCACGCACGACGTGGAGGCCGCAGCCGGGGACGGTGCGGTCCCCGGGACGCTCGTCGGGCCCTCGGGATTCGTCGAGCCGCTCGTCACGTGGCCGACGTCGCAGGCGTCGCCGAGCGGGCTCGCCGTGACGGACGAGGGGGTGTATCTCGCCGGCCTGCGCGGGCAACAGCTGTGGCGCGTACCGCTGGCCGAGCAGGGCGTGGGAGAGCCGCAGGCGTTGCTCAGCGGGACGCACGGCCGGCTGCGCGCCGTGGTGGTTGCCACCGACGGCACGTTGCGCGTGCTCACCAACAACACCGACGGGCGGGGCGCGCCGCGCGAGGGTGACGACCAGCTCCTCGCCGTGACGATCACCCCGGGTCCCTCCTGACCGCGCCGGGCCGTCCGGCGCGCGACCTCCTCGACCGGCACCGGCACCTCGCGGAGCGCGCGCGGGCCGCCCTGGACGACGTCGACGGCGCCCGGCTCGAGGTCGCCGCACTCGTCGAGGAGGACCGCGAGGCGGCCGTGCGCCGCGAGCTCGCCCGCATCGGCGTGGACCGCCTGGGTGAGCTCACCGACAAGAACCTCAGGGTCCGCGCGCTCCTCGACGCGGGCTACGCGACGGCGCTCGACGTCTACCGGGCGGGCCCGGACGAGCTCGAGCAGCACGACGGTGTCGGGCCGCACACCGCCCGGGGGGTCGTCGCCGCGACCCACCAGCTGGCTGAGGTGGTGCGTGCCGGGGTCCGTACCCGGATCCGGTTCCGTCCGTCGCGGCACCTCCCGGACGAGCCGTCTGACCCCGGCGAGGACGCACCCGGGACGGACCAGGGGCCGGGGACGGCTCTCCTGAGGGCCCTGCAGCGGGTGCTGCACCTCGGTCCGCTCGTCGAGCCGCACCGCCGGGATCTCGACGACTATGCGCGTGCGGTGACGGACCTGCGGCGTTCCGCGCACCCCGCGACGAACCGCCTGACGTGGCTCCTGCGAAGCCCGACGACGAAGGAGCGGGCACGCACGGCTCTCGCGGCGCTGGCCGGGTGGGACGGGTGGCTCACCTCCACGGGACTCCCGGAGACGGTCGACGGCCTCACCGCGGAGCGGGAACGGCAGCGCCCGGGTCCGGTGGCGCTCTGGGACGACTTCGAGCGCAGGTCCGTGGAGTACTACACCGTGCTCGGCGAGATCGTGCCGACCGCCGACGTGGCCCTCGCGCACGGGATGCTCCCGACCGAGCTCGCTGAGCGTGTCGAGGCCCACCCGCTCGACCAGTCGCTCCTGCGCGTGCGCCTGCGGGGCTACCAGGCCTTCGGCGCGAGGTTCGCGCTCAACCAGGGCAGGGCGCTCCTCGGGGACGAGATGGGGCTCGGGAAGACCGTGCAGGCGATCGCTGCCCTCGCGCACCGGGCTGCCGCTGGTGACCGGCACCTGCTCGTCGTGTGCCCCGCGAGCGTCCTCGTCGGATGGCTGCGCGAGATCGCGACGCACTCGCACCTCGTCGCGCACCGCGTGCACGGCCCCGACCGGGAGGCGGCGGCCGCCGCATGGCTGGCGAGCGGCGGCGTCGCCGTGACGACGTTCGACGGGCTGCAGCACGTGCCCGAGCCCGGGCCGGACGACACCTGGGAGGTCGGCATGCTCGTCGTCGACGAGGCCCACCTCGTGAAGAACCCGGCCGCGCAGCGGTCCCAGGCTGTGGCGCGACGTGCCACGGCGTGCTGGCGGGTCCTGTTCCTCACCGGCACCCCCATGGAGAACCGGCTCGAGGAGTTCCTCGCGCTCGCGCGCTACCTCCAGCCCGGCCTCGTCGACCGGGTGCCGAGGCACCTCGCCCTCGTCGGCGCCGACCGGTTCCGTCAGGAGGTGGCACCGGTGTACCTGCGACGCAACGCCGAGGACGTCCTCGTGGAGCTCCCGGAGCTCGTGCGGGTGGACGAGTGGGAGGAGCTCACCGAGGTTCAGGAGGCGGCCTACCGGGCAGCGCTCGCCGGCGGGAACCTCATGGCGATGCGCCGCGCCGCCTACGCCGGGCACGGGGACCGCACGTCCGACGCAGCGACGTCTCCCGACGAGCCGTACGGCCCGGGGAAGCTCGGGCGGTTGCTCGAGATCGTCGCGGAGGCCCGCGACACCGGCCGCAAGACTCTCGTCTTCTCGTTCTTCCGTGACGTCGTCGACGTCGTGGCGGCTGCAGCCGCGGACGTGACGACCGTGCACGGCCCCCTCACGGGTTCCGTGCCGGCCGCACGACGGCAGGAGGTCGTCGATGCCTTCTCCGCGGCTCCGCCCGGCGCCGTGCTCGTCGCCCAGGTGCAGGCAGGCGGGGTCGGGCTCAACGTCCAGGCGGCCAGCGTCGTCGTCCTCTGCGAGCCGCAGCTCACCCCCACGACCGAGGCCCAGGCGGTCGCGCGCGCCCACCGGATGGGCCAGGTCCGCACCGTGCACGTCCACCGCCTGCTCGTCGAGGGCACCGTCGACGAGCGTCTCCTCGAGATCCTCGAGGAGAAGGAGCGGGTGTTCGACGAGTACGTGCGGGACTCCGACCTCGCGGCGAGCACCACCTCCGCGGTCGACGTGACCGAGGCGCAGCTCGCCCGCGAGGTCGTCGCTGCCGAGCAGGCACGCTGGGGATACGGCCCGGTCTGGGACGAGCTGCAGGCCTGAGCGCTCTACGATGGGGGCCATGGCCACCGCAGGAAACCCCGACTCCGCAGACCGGGGCGACGCCCCCAGCAGCCCCGCGTCGTTCTACCTGACGACCCCGATCTACTACGTCAACGACGCCCCGCACATCGGTCACGCGTACACGACCGTCGCGGCAGACGTCCTCACCCGGTGGCACCGGCAGCGCCAGGAGGACGTCTGGTTCCTCACCGGCACCGACGAGCACGGCCAGAAGGTCATGCGGACCGCCGAGGCGCACGGCGTGTCACCGCAGGAGTGGGCGGACCGGCTCGTCACGACGTCGTGGCAGCCCGTCCTCGGCACGCTCGACGTGCGCAACGACGACTTCATCCGCACGACGCAGGCGCGCCACACCACCCGCGTCCAGGCGTTCATCTCCGAGCTCTACGCCAAGGGCGAGATCTACGCGGGGTCCTACGAGGGTCCCTACTGCGTGGGCTGCGAGGAGTACAAGCTCCCCGGGGACCTCGTCGACGGCACCGGTGACCTCGCGGGGGAGAAGCTCTGCCCGGTCCACGGCCGTCCGGTCGAGATGCTCTCGGAGCAGAACTACTTCTTCCGCATGAGCGCCTACGCGGACCGCCTCCTGGCGCTCTACGAGGAGCACCCGGAGTTTGTGCAGCCCGCGAGCGCACGCAACGAGGTCATCGGGTTCGTCAAGCAAGGGCTGCAGGACCTGTCGATCTCCCGGTCGACGTTCGACTGGGGCATCCCGATCCCCTGGGACTCCGAGCACGTCCTGTACGTGTGGTTCGACGCGCTGCTCAACTACATGACGGCCGTCGGGCTCGGTGCGACGCCGGAGGACGACCCGGAGGCCGCTGCGCAGTTCGCCCGGCGCTGGCCCGCCGCGGTCCACCTCGTCGGCAAGGACATCCTGCGGTTCCACGCGGTCATCTGGCCGGCGATGCTCATGGCGGCGGGGCTGCCCCTGCCGGGCACGGTGTTCGCGCACGGCTGGCTGCTCGTGGGCGGCGAGAAGATGAGCAAGTCCAAGCTCACGGGTATCGCACCGAGCCAGATCATCGACCACTTCGGCTCCGACGCGTTCCGCTACTACTTCATGCGGGCGATCCCGTTCGGGTCGGACGGCTCGTTCTCGTGGGAGGACCTCTCCGCCCGGTACAACGCCGAGCTCGCCAACGGGTTCGGCAACCTCGCATCCCGCGTCGCGGCCATGATCGGCAAGAACTTCGGCGGGGTGCTGCCCACGGCTGGTCCGGCGACCCCCGCCGAGGAGGCGCTGCAGGCCGTCGCGGAGAAGGCCGTCGCCGACGCGGAGGCTGCCATCGACGCGATCTCGCCGAACGAGGCGATCAACGCCGTCTGGACGCTCGTCGACGCCACGAACATGTACCTCACGGAGACCGAGCCGTGGAAGGTCGCCAAGCAGCCCGGCGAGACGACGCCGGACGGCGGTGTCGACGGTGGGCGGCTCGCGACGATCCTCGTCACGGCTGCCGAGGCCCTGCGGGCGCTCGCGGTGCTCCTCAACCCGGTGGTGCCGCGCGCTGCGGAGCAGCTGTGGGTGCTGCTCGGCGCGGAGGAGCCGCTCGGCCCGCTCGGTGCTCAGCCCGTGGCGTCCGCGGCGCGGTTCGGGCTCCTGCCGCCGGGGACCCGGGTGACCAAGGGCGCTTCGCTCTTCCCGCGGCTCGAGGACCCGGTGGACGCGACCGCACCTGCCGCGGACTGAGCGTGGGACGACGACGCGAGCGGGACCTCAGCTGGCCCCCGGCACCGGACGCCCTGCCGCACCCGGTCGTCGACAACCACACCCACCTCGAGTCGATCAGCCACGTCCTGCCGGACACGGTGACCGCGCCGACGGTCGCGGAGCACGTCGCCGACGCGGCGGCCGTCGGGGTGACCCGCATGGTCCAGGTGGGGTGCGACCTGCCCTCGGCCCGGTGGACCGACGCGGTCGTCGGTGAGCACGGGGCGCTCCTGGGTGCCGTCGCGATCCACCCCAACGAGGCCCCGTTGCATGCTGGTGTCCGGGAGGTCGGCCCCGACGGGCTCGAGCCCGCGCCCGCCGAGCACCACACCACGGGGCTCGACGACGCGATCGCAGAGATCGCACGGATCGCTCGTGGCAACGACCGCGTGCGGGCGATCGGCGAGACGGGCATGGACCTGTTCCGTACGGGAGAGCGAGGTGCCCTGGTCCAGCGGGACGCCTTCCGTGCGCACATCGCCCTGGCGAAGGAGCTCGGACTGGCCCTGCAGATCCATGACCGCGACGCCCACGCGGAGGTCCTCGACATCCTCGAGGCAGACGGAGCCCCCGAGCGGACCGTGTTCCACTGCTTCTCCGGCGACGCGCAGATGGCCGAGCACTGTGCCGCCCGCGGGTGGTACCTCTCCTTCGCGGGACCCGTGACCTTCGCCTCGAACGACGGGCTGCGGGAGGCGCTACGTCGCACGCCGCCCGGCCAGGTGCTCGTCGAGACCGATGCCCCGTACCTCACACCGCACCCGTTCCGGGGACGTCCGAACGCGCCCTATCTCGTCCCGCACACCGTGCGCACCGTGGCGGCCGTGCACGGCCGGCCCCTGCACGACGTGTGTGCGAGCCTGTGGCAGACCTCCCACGAGGTGTACGGCGAGTGGTGAGCCCTCCGCGGACCCCTCCGCAGGGCCCTGAGGGGGGAGCGTCGGGGGCGCTGTACCGGCCGCCCGGTCGTCGGTTACCTTAAAGTGCCGGCCGCACCCGCCGATGAACCGGTAGGCCCAGAGAGAAGAAAGGACACCAGCGCCCGTGAATCCGATGCGTCCTGCTCGACGCACCGTCGCCATCGCTACGCGGACGCTGGTGGTCGCAGCGCTCGTGTCGGGGACGGCAGCGTTCACCTCCCTGCACAAGGACATCATGATCGAGGTGGACGGCGAGGCTCGCACGGTGACGTCGTTCGGACGGACGGTCGACGACGTGCTCGCGAGCCACGACGTCCGGGTCGGGGAGCGGGACGAGGTGGTCCCGGCGCACGACGCCACCGTCGCGGACGGTGACGTCATCGTCGTCCGGACGGTGAAGGACATCTCGGTGGAGATCGACGGACGTTCCCAGACGATCGAATCGACGGCGCTCACGGTCGGCGAGGTGCTCGACGACCTCGGGCCGCGCGTCGAGGGCGCGAGCGTGTCAGCCTCCCGGTCGGACTCCGCCGGTCGCGAGCCCCTGAAGATCTCGACCGTCAAGAACGTCGTCGTGGCGGTGGACGGCCAGCAGATCCCGGTGACGAGCAGCGCGTCGACGGTCCGTGACATGCTCGCCGAGCTCGGGGTGGTGCTGGATCCGGGGGACACGGTGTCGAGCGACCTGGACAGCGTGCCCGTGGACGGCCAGACGGTGACGATCGGGCGTGCGGCCTTCGGCAGCACCTCCGTCACCGAGGTGATCCCCTTCGCTGTCGAGGAGGTCCAGGACCCCGAAGCCCTCGCCGGCACCCGCACCGTGACGCGCCCCGGCCGGGTCGGCCGCGCTGTGACGACCTACGACGTCACCGTCGTCGACGGCGTCGAGACCCAGCGCACGGTGACGGCGCAGAGCGTCATCGCGGTGCCCGTCAACGAGATCGTGGCCGTGGGCACGCTCGTCCTGCCGGACCCGGCGAGCGTCGTCGTCGACCCGGACTCGGCACGCCAGCTGGGCAGGTCCCTGGCGGCGGAGGCCGGCTGGGACGAGGCGCAGTTCCAGTGCCTCGACTCCTTGTGGACGAAGGAGAGCAACTGGCGCGTGACGGCGGACAACCCGTCGAGCAGCGCGTACGGGATCCCGCAGGCACTGCCGGGCAGCAAGATGGCGAGCGCCGGACCTGACTGGGAGACGAACGCCGCGACGCAGATCACGTGGGGCCTGGGGTACATCGAGTCGCGCTACGGCACGCCGTGCAGCGCGTGGGCCCACTCGAAGGCCCACAACTGGTACTGAGGCGGGTGAAACCGCAGTGTGGTGAAGGCCACACCGCGGCGCCCGGGTGAGCAGAGGCGATCGGCGGTAGCGCTGTGGCCTGCACTGCTGGCCCGCACGACCGGTGCCTGCGCGCCGCCCGGACCCGCCCGTCGTGGTGCCGCCGGTGTGACCGGGACCGCTTCCCCCTTGGCTCATGGTCACAGATCGGTTACGGTCGATTGTCGGCCTGGCGCCCGTCTGTGCAGATCTGCAGAGCGGACGAGGGCGACACCGGTGTGGCCGCAGTCGCGGACGAGCACACCGCACGATGGCCGGATCAGGACTGTGGTGCCTCCGCCAGGAGGCCGCGGCGTGCCGCGACGACAGCCCTGTGCCCGGAAGGCTCCACGTCTGGACACCTGTGAAGAATCCTGTGAGCGCACTGCGCGCCAGTCTGACCCGCTCCACCCCCGCGCCCGCTGCAGGCGCGCCCGACGACGCGGACCTCGCGCCGGGCGCCACGCCGACCGCCGTTGCTGCGGCCGAGGACGCCGCGCTGCACGACGCGCCGTCCGGTGCCCACCGTCGTACCTCGCGCCGCGCCCTGCCCATCGTCCTCGGCGGCCTCGTCCTCGCGCTCGGCGCAGGCGGATCCGCCGTCTACGCGGACGCCCACAAGACCATCACGCTGGACGTCGACGGCCAGCTCACCACCGTGACGACGTTCGCGGGCTCCGT
The DNA here is from genome assembly GCF_059621145.1 of Sanguibacter sp. Z41_6. NCBI lineage: Bacteria > Bacillati > Actinomycetota > Actinomycetes > Micrococcales > Sanguibacteraceae > Sanguibacter > Sanguibacter sp. Z41_6. The sequence goes on from NZ_JCAQIF010000007.1 coordinate 91,549, forward strand.
CGAGGGCATCCTCGACGAGCAGGGTGTCGCCGTGGACGACGGCGACGTCGTCGCACCGTCCCTCGACGCGGAGCTCACCGAGTCCTCGGACGTGGTGGTCCGGTACGCCCGTGACATCACGCTCCTCGAGGACGGCCAGCCCACGACCCTCACGACGACGGCCGTGGACGCCGACGAGCTCCTTGCCTCCTACAGCGGCCGCGGCACCGACGTGCGCCTCGTCGCCTCGCGGTCGGACGCCGCCGGTCGGACCGACCTCGGGCTGCGCCTGAGCGTCGATGGTCCTGTCAACCTCGACGTGGACGGCGAGACCCGCACGGTCGAGGACGGCTCCGTGGGGGTCGACACGATCCTCGAGGACGAGGGCATCGAGCTCGGCGAGCTCGACCGTGTCTCCGTCCAGCACCTGCCGACGCCTGAGGCGCTGCGCGCCCAGGAGCTCCTTGCCCAGCGTGAGGCGCAGGAGGCCGCCGCTGCGGCGGTGGACCCGGCCGCTCCTGCCGACCCCGCTGCGCCCGTCGACCCCGCCGCTCCTGTCGACCCCGCGACGCCCGCGGCCGACGAGCCCGCGGACGTCGTCGCCGACCCCCGCGTGAACGAGACCGCCCTGACGATCGTCGTCGACCGCGTCGCCGTCGTCGAGGAGGTCGTCACGACCCCGGTGCCGTTCGAGACGGTCACCCAGGAGGACCCGGAGCGGTTCAAGGACCTTCCGGTCGTCACTGCCACCGAGGGTGTCGAGGGCGTCCACACGACCGTCCACAGCGTGACGATGGTCGACGGGGTCGAGGAGTCCCGGACGCTCGTGTCCGATGCTCAGACGACGCCGCCCGTGGCCAAGGTCCTCGTGCAGGGCACCAAGGAGCGGCCGAAGCCCGCTCCCGCAGCCCCGAAGCGCTCGACGACCAGTGACGCGACGACGGCTCCGTCGGGTGGCTCGTCCACCACGACCCCCACCCCGGCCGCTCCCGCCGAGCCTGCCCCGGTGAGCGGTGACGTGTGGTCGCAGCTCGCGCAGTGCGAGTCCGGTGGCCGCGCCGACGTCGTGAGCTCGAACGGCCTCTACCACGGCCTCTACCAGTTCTCGGTAGGCACGTGGAAGTCCGTCGGCGGCACGGGTCTGCCGTCCCAGGCGAGCGCGGCCGAGCAGACCCGCCTCGCCCAGGTCCTGCAGGCGCGGTCCGGCTGGGGCCAGTGGCCGCACTGCTCGTCGAAGCTCGGGCTGCGCTGACCCGCACCCCACGGTGATCGACGGGGGCATCGACCCTCTAGGCTCGTGACCATGAACGACACCCCAGGCGCCCTGCTCGGTCCGGTACAGATCCGCGACCTGGCAGGGCGTCTTGGCGTCCGACCCACGAAGACGCTGGGCCAGAACTTCGTGCACGACGCCGGGACGGTCCGCAAGATCGTGCGCTCCGCGGGGCTCCGGCCCGGCGAGCGCGTCGTCGAGGTGGGACCGGGACTCGGGTCGCTCACCCTCGGGCTCCTCGAGGCAGGAGCGAGCGTCGTCGCCGTCGAGATCGACCCGGTGCTGGCCGCCGAGCTGCCCACGACGGTCGCGCGCATGGCGCCTGCCGAGGCCGACCAGCTCACCGTCGTGCTGCAGGACGCGCTCACGGTGCGGGAGCTGCCCGGCCCGCCCCCGACCGCTCTCGTCGCGAACCTTCCCTACAACGTCGCCGTCCCGGTCCTGCTGACGTTCCTCGAGCACTTCACCTCGCTCGAGCGTGTTCTCGTCATGGTCCAGGCGGAGGTCGCGGACCGGCTGGCGGCCCCGCCCGGGAGCCGCACCTACGGCATCCCGTCGGTCAAGGCGGCGTGGTACGCATCCGCGCGGCGCACGTCGACGATCGGCCGCTCGGTGTTCTGGCCCGTGCCCAACGTCGACTCGGCGCTCGTGCTGCTCGAGGCACGACCGCACCCGACGACGACAGCCACGCGTGAGCAGGTGTTCCGCGTCGTCGACGCGGCGTTCGCCCAGCGGCGCAAGACGCTGCGCGGTGCGCTCGCGGGGATCGCGGGCTCGCCGGCGGCCGCCCAGGCCGCCCTCGAGGCCGCAGGCGTCGACCCGGGCGCCCGCGGAGAGCGACTGACGATCGAGGAGTTCGCCCGGGTGGCGGAGGCGCTGGCCGCCGCCGGGGCGCCCGCGACGGCCCGACCTGGCACAGTGGACCAGTGACCCCGCACCCGCACCTGACGAGCGTCGGGCCTCCGACGGTCCGGGTCCGCGCTCCCGGCAAGGTCAACCTCTCGCTCCACGTCGGATCGCCAGGCCCGGACGGGTACCACCCTCTGACGACCGTGTTCCAGGCGGTCTCGCTCTTCGAGGACGTCACGGTCGCCGAGGCGGACGACCTCACCGTGAGCGTCACGGGTCCCGGGGCGGACGACGTGCCGCTCGACGAGACGAACCTCGCGCTCCGCGCTGCTCGTGCGCTCCTCGAAGCGACGGGCGTCGAGCGTGGCGCCGCACTCGAGATCGTCAAGGGCGTGCCCGTCGCCGGGGGCATGGCAGGAGGCTCCGCGGACGCGGCCGCCACACTCCTGGCGCTCGACGCGCTCTGGTCGACAGGTCTGGGGCGCGAGGAGCTCACCGAGATCGCCAGCACCCTCGGCGCGGACGTGCCGTTCGCGCTGCACGGGCACACCGCGGTGGGCACCGGTCGCGGCGACACGCTCACGGCGGCGATGGCCCGCGGCCAGTTCCACTGGGCGTTCGCCCTGCGCGCGCAGGGGCTGTCCACGCCCGAGGTGTTCCGGCACTTCGATGCGTCGGATCGCCGGCCCACGGAGCCGGACCCGAGCGCGGACACCGAGCTCATGGCGGCGTTGCGGGCAGGTGACGCCGTCCGGCTGGGGCTGGCCCTGTCCAACGATCTCCAGGAGTCCGCCGTGGATCTCGCACCCGACCTCGCCGACACGCTCGGCGTCGCACGCTCCGCCGGCGCGCTCGGTGCGATCGTCTCGGGCTCCGGCCCGACGGTCGCCGCTCTCGGGCGCACGAGGCAGCACGCGCTCGCCCTCGCGGCAGCCATGACCCTCGAGGGCGTCTGCGCGTCCGCGGTCTGTGCCGCGGGCCCCGTGCCGGGCGCCCGCATCCTCTGAACCGACCCATCCCCGCGTGCCTCCGGGCGCGCGCGACGAAAGAAGCACATGGCTCACCTCCTGGGCGCTGACGGCATCCGTGTCGTCGCGGGAACCCGCACCCTCCTCGACGACGTCAGCCTCGGTATCGACGACGGCGACCGCATCGGCGTCGTCGGACCCAACGGCGCGGGCAAGTCGACACTCATGCGGCTGCTCGCCGGACACACGACACCCGATGCCGGCCGGGTCACCCAGGTCGGCGGGCTCAGCGTGGGCATGCTCGACCAGCGTGACGAGCTCGTCCCCGGCCGGTCGGTGCGTGACGTCGTGCACGGCGACGCGCCGGAGCACACCTGGGCGACGGACGCACGGATCCGCTCGGTGCACGCCGGTCTCCTCGCCGATCTCGACCTTGACCAGGACGCCGACGCCCTCTCCGGCGGCCAGCGCCGACGCGTGGCGCTCGCGGCGCTGCTCGTCGCCGAGCACGACGTGATCTTCCTCGACGAGCCCACCAACCACCTCGACGTCGAAGGTGTGGCGTGGCTCGCCGAGCACCTGCGGGACCGGTTCTCGCGCCCCGGTGCTCGGGGCGCGCTCGTCGTCGTCACGCACGACCGCTGGTTCCTCGACGCCGTCTGCACGCGGATGTGGGAGGTCACCGGCGACGGGACCGGGGCCGTCGAGGGCTACGAGGGCGGATACGCGGCGTACGTGCTCACCCGGGCCGAGCGCGCCCGGGCGGCCGCGGTCACGGCCGACAAGCGCAACAACCTCCTGCGCAAGGAGCTGGCGTGGCTGCAGCGGGGTGCTCCGGCGCGGACGTCGAAGCCGAAGTTCCGCCTCGACGCCGCAGCGGCGCTCATCGCTGACGAGCCTGCTCCCCGGGATCCGCTCGAGCTCACCCGGATGGCCACGAAGCGCCTCGGCAAGGACGTCCTCGACCTCGAGGACGTCACTCTGCGCGTCCCGACCGCAGACGGGACGCCCGACCCGGACGGGCGGGTGCTGTTCGACCACGTCACGTGGCGCCTCGGACCGGGGGACCGGTACGGGATCGTCGGGGTCAACGGGGCCGGGAAGACGACTCTCCTCAAGCTCCTGTCCGGGCGGGCCGAGCCCGACGCGGGGCGCGTCAAGCGGGGCAAGACGATCGAGGTCGCCGAGCTCACGCAGGACGTCGACGAGCTCGACACGGTCGGCGGCATGCGGGTCCTCGAGGTCATCGAGAACGAGAAGCGGACCGTGGCTGTCGACGGCAAGGAGCTCACGGCTGCCCAGCTCGTCGAGCGCCTCGGCTTCACGCGGGACCGCGCATCGACCCTCGTCCGCGACCTCTCCGGTGGAGAGCGTCGACGACTCCAGCTCCTCCGGCTGCTGGTGGGGGAGCCCAACGTCCTGCTGCTCGACGAGCCGACGAACGACCTCGACACCGACACCCTCGCCTCGCTCGAGGACCTGCTCGACGGGTGGCCGGGCACCCTCATCGTCGTCTCCCACGACCGGTACCTGCTCGAGCGGGTGTGCGACCGGCAGGTCGCGCTCCTGGGTGACGGGACGATCCGGGACCTGCCGGGTGGCGTCGAGCAGTACCTCGAGCTGCGCCGCGGGGCGGCTCCGCGGGGTTCGGGCGGTCCGGGGAGCATGGGAGGCGCGTCCACCGGAGTCCCCGGTGGCGCGGCTCCGGCGTCCGGGGGCGGGGAGGGGACACCCGCGCCGGGTGGTGCCGAGGTGCGTGCGGCGAAGAAGGAGCTCAACCGGATCGAGCGCCGCCTGTCGAAGATCGCGGAGCTCGAGGCGAAGGTCCACGCGAAGATGGCTGCGCAGGCGACGGATCATGCCGCGGTAGCCGCGCTCGATGCGGAGCTGCGCACCCTCGCGGCGGAGAAGGACGACCTCGAGGCCGAATGGCTCGAGCACGCGGAGATCGCCGGCTGACCCTTCCGGGCGCCCGTGGGCGAGCGGTCAGCCGAGGGTGTCGAACTGGGCGACGAGGCGTCGCAGCAGGTCCGCGAGCGCGGGCTGGTCGCCGGGGGCCAGGGCGGCGAGGACCTGGTGCTCGACGTCGAGGAGGTCGCTCAGCGCGGCGTCGACCCGCTCGAGACCGCTGGGGGTCAGGCGGACGAGGACCCCGCGGCGGTCGTCCGGCGAGGGTTGACGCTCGACGAGCCCGCGGGCCTCGAGGCGGTCGATCCGGTTGGTCATGGTCCCGCTCGTCACCATCGTCTGGGTGACGAGGGCACCGGGGGACAGGACGTGCGGGGGCCCCGTGCGTCGCAGCGCGGAGAGCACGTCGAACTCCCACGGCTCGAGCTGGTTGCCCGCGAAGGCGCCGCGGCGTGCGACGTCGAGGTGCCGGTCGAGGCGGCTCACCCGGGACAGGACGGCGAGCGGTGTGATGTCGAGGTCCGGGCGCACCCGTCCCCAGGCCGCGATGATGCGGTCGACCTCGTCCTCGTGCGTCGGCTCCATGGGTCGAGATTACTTGACGTCAAGACTCTTGATGGCCGATCCGGAGCGCGCGGCCCCCGCACCGTCAGCTGGCGCGCAGCGCATCCCGGATCGCGACCCTGCTCCCGGTGCGGAGCACGGCGTTGCCGTAGACGCGGCCGGCGAACCACACGAGCAGAGGGATCACCGCGACATTGACGGCGAGCACGGCGAGCACCTGCCAGCCCGGGACCGTGCCCGTCGCCACCCGGATTGGCATGATGAGGGGCGCGGTGAACGGCAGGCAGGAGAGCCACTCGACGAGGGGGTTGTCGGGGGCGTACGGCGCGATCGAGATGCCGACGATGTACGGCGCCATCATGAGGACCAGCACCGGCGAGGTCACGGTAGCCACCTCCTCCTGCCGGGAGACGAGCGCCCCGAGTGCCGCGTAGAGGAGCGCATACATCGTGAAGCCCACGACGAACCACGCGAGCGACCAGGCGGCCGTGGCGCCGAGGTCCACCTCGATGTCCTCCGCGAGGCCGAACCCGAGCACCCCCGCGAGGACGGCGCCGCCGAGGATGACGATCTGCGCGAGCCCGATCACGCCGATCCCGACGACCTTGCCAGCCATGAGCTGCCAGGGGCGGACGGTGGAGAGCAGCAGCTCCACGACCCGGCTCGTCTTCTCCTCGACCACACCCTGGGCGACCATCTGCCCGCAGATCTGAAGGGCGAGGAAGAGCAGGATCCCCGAGATCAGCCCGAACGCCGTCTGGGATCCGTCGACCTCGCGCGGGGGGTCGAGGCGCTCGACATCGAGCGCGACCGACGCCATCGCGGTCCCGACGGCGGTGGGGTCCCCGCCGAGCGCCTCGATCTCGTGCGCGAGAGCGGACTGCTGAGCGACCGCCGTCAGCACGGTCTCGAGGGACGGGTCGAGCTCGGAACGCGTGACCACGGTGACGTCCTCGTCGCTCACCATGTCCCGTCCCTCGTCCTCGGTCACGATCTCGGTCTTCACCGTGACCCCGAAGGCCTCCGCCGTGGACGTGAGCGCCTGGGTGAGCTCGCCGTCCTGGGTGACGCCGACCGCGAGGGTGTCCTCCGCGGACAGGATGAGCTTCGCCGCGAAGCTGCCGGCGAGGATGAGGGCGACGAGCACCACCGTCGTCCACAGGAGGGACTTCGTCCGGGCACGCTGGACGATCTCGCGCCCGGCGACGAGCCGGACCGAGGGCCACGCGTCGAGCGGGCGGCCTGCGCGGCTCATGAGAGGACCCCCTCGGTGGTGGTGTGCGCGGGACCTCCGGTGCTCACCACGTCGCGGTACAGCTCGGTCAGCCGGGGGCGCTGCCGGGAGAACTCCAGGACCGGGCCGGTCGCGAGGGCGCCGCGCAGCAGCACCTGCTCGGCGTGCGGGGCGGGCGCGACCTCCGCGACGGTACGGGAGCCGGTCTCGGACAGGACGGTCACGCCGGGCAGCGAGCGTGCCCAGCCGGCCTGCGCGCCGGGGGCGTCGACGACCCACCGCGGTGCGCTCGTCGAGCGCAGCTCGTCGACGGAGCCGACCGCGACCATGGACCCGGCGGAGATGATCCCCACCCGGTCGCACAGGCGCTCCACGAGGTCGAGCTGGTGGGACGAGAAGATGACCGGCGCACCCGCGTCCGCGCGGCGCCGCAGGACCTCGCTCATGACGTCGACGGCGACGGGGTCCAGGCCGGAGAAGGGCTCGTCGAGGACGAGCACCTCGGGGTCGTGGACGAGGGCCGCGGCGAGCTGGACGCGCTGCTGGTTGCCGAGGGAGAGCTTCTGCACCTCGTCGTCGCGTCGGGCGGCGACCCCGAGCGTGTCGGTCCACGTCTCCATCGCTGACCGGGCCTGCGGCGCCCCCAGGCCGTGCAGGCGGGCGAGGTACACGAGCTGCTCGCCGACCTTCATCTTCGGGTAGAGACCCCGCTCCTCGGGCATGTACCCGACGCGCCGTCGTGCAGCGAGGTCGAGCGGCGTGCCGCCGAGCCGGACCTCGCCGGAGTCGGCTGCGAGGACCCCCAGGATGATGCGCATCGTCGTCGACTTGCCGGCGCCGTTGGAGCCGACGAAGCCGAAGATCTCCCCGGGAGCCACGGTGAAGGACACCGAGCGCAGGGCCTGCAGGGACCCGTAGGACTTCGTGACGCGGTCGACCTCGAGAGCGGGCACGGGCGTCCTCCCATCGGGGGTCGCTACAGAGCCAAGCGCACCGACGGGTCCCTGCGCAAGACCCTCCTCCGGGCGGGGCCGCGGGTCAGCGCGTCGCGCCGGGCCGCAGGATGGGGTCGCGCTCGAGGCCGGCCAGCCCGTTCCAGGCGAGGTTGACGAGGTGCGCGGCGACCTCGGCCTTGTCCGGGCTGCGCGCGTCGAGCCAGTACTGACCTGTGAGCGCGACCATGCCTACGAGCATCTGTGCGTACAACGGCGCGATGCCGGGATCGAGGTCCCGTCGGTCGAACTGCTCGGCGAGCAGGTGCTCGACCTGGGTGGCGACGTCACCGATGAGGCTGGAGAAGGTTCCGGTGGCCTGGGCGACGGGGGAGTCACGGACGAGGATGCGGAACCCGTCCTCGGAGGACTCGATGTAGGCGAGCAGGGCGAGCGCGGTGCGCTCGACGAGCACCTTCGGGTGGCCCCCGGCGGTGAGCGCCCCGGTGAGCGCAGCCGTGAGCCCTTCGATCTCGCGGTCGACGATGACGGCGTAGATCCCTTCCTTGCCGCCGAAGTGCTCGTACACGACGGGCTTGGACACCTCGGCGCGAGCGGCGATCTCCTCGACGCTCGTCCCCTCGAAGCCCTTCATGGCGAACAGGGAGCGGCTGACGTCCAGCAGCTGTTCGCGGCGCTCCTTGGCTGTCATGCGGGCGCGGGGAGCGCGCTTGTTGTCCGGAGGCACGCATACATCATGCCGGACGCCGATCGATCCCGAGCGTTTGGACGGACCAAAAATCCTGGCAGAATGAGTGGCGGACCCTCGACGGGCGGTGCCCTCACGGCGTCCGGACCGCCACCTGATCGAAGGTCGTCCTTCCGCCTTGGTGTAATCGGCAGCACAAGGGTTTTTGGTGCCTTTAGTCCAGGTTCGAGTCCTGGGGGCGGAGCTGGCGTCGCGGTCGCGGCGCTTCCAGGCAGTTGATCTCGAGCACCCGGGAGTCCATTCGTGACCACCGCTCAACCGGCGGCAGTAGTCGTCCTCGCTGCAGGCGAAGGGACGCGGATGCGTTCCTCGATCCCCAAGGTCCTGCACACCCTCGGCGGCCGGAGCATGCTCGGCCACGCCCTCGCTGCCGCTCGCGGCCTCGACCCCGCCCGCGTCGCGGTCGTCGTCCGGCACGAGCGTGACGCCGTGGCCGAGCACGCCACCACGGTCGACCCGCAGGTCCTCGTCGTCGACCAGGACGACGTGCCCGGCACCGGCCGGGCCGTGCAGTGCGCGTTGAGCGTGCTCGACGCCGCCGCCCACGCGCAGGCTGCCCAGGCGGGAGTGCCCGAGGGGGCCGAGGGGCGCGGTCTCGGGGACGGCGTCGAGGGGCCGGTCGTCGTCATCGCGGGCGACATCCCGCTGCTCGACTCCGGCACGCTCGCGGAGCTGCTCGCCGCGCACGTCGCGGACGGCAACGCCGTCACCGTCCTGACGACCGAGGTCGACGACGCGACCGGGTACGGGCGCATCGTCCGCGACCCGCAGACCGGCGAGGTCCTGTCGATCGTCGAGCACCGGGACGCCAGCCCGGAGCAGCGCAGCATCCGTGAGATCAACTCGTCGATCTACGTCTTCGACGCGAAGGTCCTGCGCCACGGGCTCAGGGGCCTCGACCGGGACAACTCGCAGGGCGAGGTCTACCTCACCGACGTCCTCGCCATCGCCCGGGGCGAGGGCGGTGCGGTCCGCGCGGTCCGCACGGACGACCCGTTCGTCGTCGAAGGCGTCAACGACCGCGGACAGCTCGCCGTCCTGCGCGCCGAGCTCAACCGGCGTGTCCTCGCCGACTGGATGACGGCGGGGGTCACCGTCGTCGACCCCGCCACGACGTGGATCGACGTCGACGTCGAGCTCGAGCGTGACGTGACGATCCTGCCCGGCACCCAGCTGCTCGGCTCGACCGTCATCAGCGAGGGTGCGACCGTCGGACCCGACACGACCCTCACCGACGTCCGGGTGGGCGCCCATGCCACCGTCGTGCGCACCCACGCCACCGGCGCGGTCGTCGGTGACGACGCGAGCGTCGGCCCGTTCGCCTACCTGCGGCCCGGCACGGTGCTCGGGACGAGCGGCAAGATCGGCACCTTCGTGGAGACGAAGAACGCGACGATCGGCGACGGCTCCAAGGTCCCGCACCTGTCCTACGTCGGCGACGCGACCATCGGCGAGCACACGAACATCGGCGCGGCCACGATCTTCGTCAACTACGACGGCGTGAGCAAGCACCACTCGACCGTCGGGTCGTTCTCCCGGACGGGCGCGGACAACCTCTTCGTCGCCCCCGTGCACATCGGCGACGGCGTCTACACGGCCGCCGGTTCGGTCATCCGCAACGACGTGCCCTCCGGGGCGCTCGCCGTCTCGGCCGGGACGCAGCGCAACATCGAGGGCTGGGTCGAGCGCCGTCGTCCCGGGACCGACGCTGCCCGGGCCGCGGAGCGCATGCGCGCCGAGATCGACGGTCCGGTCTCCGCCCTCGGAGCCCAGGCGCGCGCGGAGCGCGCCCAGGCGGACCACCAGGCGACCCTGCCCGTGCCCACCCCCCCGACCGCTACCCACGAGCAGGCGACGCCGTCGTCCGCGACCGGTGGCACCACAGAAGGACGCCGCGACTGATGGTCACCGGAATCACCTCTCCCGACGGCGAGAAGCGCCTCGTGTTCGTCTCCGGACGGGCCCACCTCGAGCTTGCCCAGGACGTCGCCCGCGAGCTCGGCACGGCGCTGCTCCCCACCACGGCCTACGACTTCGCGAACGGCGAGATCTACGTGCGGTTCGGCGAGAGCGTGCGCGGGGCGGACGCGTTCGTCCTGCAGTCGCACACAGCGCCGATCAACCAGTGGATCATGGAGCAGCTCATCATGGTCGACGCCCTCAAGCGTGCGTCCGCCAAGACCATCACCGTGGTGCAGCCCTTCTACGGCTATGCCCGCCAGGACAAGAAGCACCGTGGGCGCGAGCCGATCTCGGCGCGACTCATGGCGGACCTGTTCAAGACGGCCGGGGCGGACCGGCTCATGAGCGTGGACCTGCACACCTCGCAGGCGCAGGGGTTCTTCGACGGCCCCGTCGACCACCTGTGGGCCATGCCGCTGCTCACCGACTACGTGCGCACCCGCGTCGATCTCGCGAACGTCGCGGTCGTGTCCCCGGATGCCGGACGCATCCGGGTGGCGGAGCAGTGGGCCGCCAAGCTCGGCGACGCCCCCCTCGCGTTCATCCACAAGACGCGCGACATCAACGTGCCGAACCAGTCCGCAGCGAACCGCGTCGTCGGTGAGGTCGAGGGGCGCAGCTGCGTCCTCGTCGACGACCTCATCGACACCGGCGGAACCATCGCTGCTGCCGTGCGGGTCCTGCTCGACGCGGGCGCCAAGGACGTCATCGTCGCCGCGACCCACGGCGTGCTCTCGGACCCGGCCGCGCAGCGCCTGAGCGAGTGCGGCGCCCGCGAGGTCATCGTCACGGACACGCTGCCGATCACCCCGGACAAGCAGTTCGACAAGCTCACCGTCCTGTCGATCGCGCCCCTGCTGGCCCGTGCCATCCGCGAGGTCTTCGACGACGGGTCGGTCACGTCGCTGTTCGAGGGCAACGCCTGACAGCTGCTGCCACGTGCGGTGACGCCGCACCGTCCCGCGCCGGGCTGTCCCGCCCCGTCCCCCTGCCGTCCGGAGTTCGACGACGCGGGGGCGGGGCGGGTACAGTGATGCGGTTGCCTCGGCGAGGGACGTCTGACGGGCAGGTGCTGCGAGCACCGCCACTGTCAGGACGGTGACGGCTCGACCGTCACGGATTCCGTAATCGACTGGGCGGTCGCATCCTGCGCGTCCGTCATGTGTCCCGCGCCGATGCAGCCGCCCACCATCGAGGGGCCCGGCGAGGACGTCGCGCACCCGCCCCCGAGCACCTTCCCGCTGTCAGTCGACGACCCCCCACCGGTGGTCCGCCCGTCCCACACTTCTTGGAGTTCCTGTGTCAGAGATCAAGCTCGTCGCCGAGGCCCGCACCGAGTTCGGCAAGGGCGCCGCGCGCCGCGTCCGCCGCAACAACCAGGTCCCCGCCGTCCTGTACGGCCACGGCACCGCGCCCCTGCACGTCGCCCTGCCCGGCCACCAGACGATGCTCGCGCTCAAGCACGCGAACGCCCTGTTCGAGATCGAGCTCGACGGCGCGGTCGAGCTGGCCATCGTCAAGGACGTCCAGCGTGACCCGGTCAAGTCGGTCATCGAGCACGTCGACCTCCTCATCGTCAAGCAGGGCGAGAAGGTCAACGTCGAGATCGCCGTGAACATCGTCGGTGAGGCCGCTCCCGGCACCATCCACATCGTCGAGATCCAGACGCTCCTCGTCGAGGCGCTCGCCACGAACCTCCCGGAGTCCATCGACCTGTCGATCGACGGCCTCGCCGCAGGCGCGCGCGTCCGCGCAGGGGATGTCGCGCTGCCCGAGGGCGCGGTCCTCATCGGCGACCCCGAGCAGACGATCGTCACCGTCACGGCACCGCAGGACAACTCGGCCGACGACGAGGCCGCTGCCGAGGTCGCCGCGACCCAGGCCGCTGCCTCCGCCTCCGCAGCCGAGACGGCTGCCGGCCTCTGATGCCAGCGGGCTGCCGCTGACCCCCGGGTCCGCAGCAACCCACCGCGGGGCGCGAGCCCCGGGATGATGCGCCCGGTGCCGATGGTGCCGGGCGCATCGTCGTCCTTGACGAGTGACGCGGGAGCAAGAACATGTCGGATGATCTGTGGCTCGTCGTCGGGCTGGGGAACCCCGGTCCGCAGTACGCGGGCAACCGGCACAACGTGGGCCAGATGGTCCTGGACGTCCTCGCGGAGCGGTACGGGGCGCGGTTCGCCGCCCACCGGGCGCGGGCGCTCGTGGCCGACGCCCGGCTCGGCACGCTGCCGGGCGGTGCGCCGGGACCACGAGTGATCCTCGCCAAGCCGAGCACGTACATGAACACCTCGGGCGGTCCGGTGGCCGGCCTCGCCCAGTACTTCGACGTCGCTCCGGCGAACGTCCTCGTCGTCCACGACGAGGTCGACATCGGGTTCGGTGACATCAAGTGCAAGGTCGGCGGCGGCGAGGGCGGCCACAACGGTCTGCGGGACATCACGAAAGCGCTCGGGACGCGCGACTACGTGCGGGTCCGCGCCGGGGTCGGGCGACCACCCGGGCGCATGGACACCGCGGACTTCGTCCTCAAGGACTTCTCCGCGGTCGAGCGCAAGGAGCTCCCGTTCCTCCTCGACGATGCGGCGGACGCGGTCGAGATGATCCTCACGCAGGGGTTGCTGGCCGCGCAGGGGAAGTTCCACACGAAGGCGTGATCGGACGCACGGGGCGGCTGCTCGGAACCGCCGTGTCGCGTTCCGTCCGGCGGTGAAACGGAGTCCCACCGACCGCGTGCTGCAGGTCGGTGACCGGACGTAGGCTTGGACGAGAGCCGGGATCGATCGAGATCCGGGCTTCTTCGCGTGCCCGGACCGTCTGTCGTCGACCACAAGGACATCATGAACCTCACGGGAATCCTGCCGGCTCTCCTCGCTGACCCCGGCGCGGCCGCCGCCGTCGAGCAGGTGCCGGCGCGGGGCTTCCTCGACGTCGTCGGACCGGTCGGGACGCGCCCGCCGCTGCTTGCGGCGATGGCCGGGGCGAGGGCGAGCGACGGCCCCGTCCCGGCCGCCGGGGCGGCCGGGTCGCGGCCGCTCGTCGTCGTCACCGCCACGGGGCGGGAGGCGGACGACCTCGCCGCTGCTCTGCGGTGCTACCTCCCGTACGACGACGTCGCGGTGCTGCCCGCCTGGGAGACGCTCCCGCACGAGCGGCTCTCGCCGCGGTCGGACACCGTGGCCCGGCGGCTCGCGGTCTTCCGGCGGCTCGCCCACCCCTCGGCCGACGGCGGCATGACGGGGGCGATCCGCGTGCTCGTCATGCCTGTGCGTGCGCTGCTGCAGCCGGTCGTCGGTGGGCTGGGCGACCTCGAGCCGGTGCGCCTGGAGGTCCGGGACCGAGCGGACCTGTCGGAGGTCGCGGACCGGCTCTCCGCGGCCGCCTACGCGCGCGTGGACATGGTCGAGCGGCGCGGCGAGTTCGCCGTGCGCGGTGGCATCCTCGACGTCTTCCCGCCGATCGAGGACCACCCGCTGCGCATCGAGTTCTGGGGCGAGGACGTCGAGGAGATCCGCTGGTTCGCGGTCGCGGACCAGCGCAGCCTCGAGGTCGCCGACCACGGGCTGTGGGCCCCGCCCTGCCGGGAGATGCTGCTCACGGACGAGGTGCGGGACCGGGCGGCGGCGCTCGTCGAGCAGCTCCCGGGGGCGGAGGAGATGCTCACGAAGATGGCCGCGGGCATCGCCGTGGAGGGCATGGAGTCGCTCGCGCCGGTGCTCGTCGACTCGATGGTCCCCGTCCTCGATCTCGTGAGCGACGAGAGCCTCGTCGTGATCTCCGAGCCCGAGAAGGTCCGGCGCCGTGCGTTCGACCTCGTCTCGACGACCGAGGAGTTCCTCGCCGCGGCCTGGACGGGCGCGGCCGCGGGCGGCAGCTCGCCCATCAACCTCGGCGCGGCGTCGTTCGCGACCATCGAGCAGGTGCGGGACACCGCTGCCCGGCGCGGGTTCGGCTGGTGGACGCTCAGCGCGTTCGCACTCGACGACCCCTCGGCGCCGGACGTCTCGGACGGCGCGGACGACCTGCGGCCCGGCCTCCAGGACGGCGCGCAGACGCTCCGGATCGCCGCCCGGGACGTCGAGAGCTACCGCGGCGACGTGCAGCGCGCGCTCGACGACATCCGCGGGCTGCAGAGCGCCGGTTGGCGCCTCGTGCTCACGACCGAGGGCCACGGCCCCGCCAAGCGCATGGTCGAGCAGCTCAGCGGGGCGGACACACCGGCGCGCCTCGTCGGCGAGATCACGGCCGAGCCCGAGGGCGGCGTCGTGCTCGTCACGCCCGCCCCGGTCGGACCCGGTTTCGTCGCACCCGAGCAGCGGCTCGCCGTGTTCTCCGAGTCCGACCTCACGGGGCGCTCGGGGTCCTCGACGCGGGACATGCGCAAGATGCCCTCGAAGCGGCGCAACGTCGTCGACCCCTTGCAGCTGCGGCCGGGCGACTTCGTCGTCCACGAGCAGCACGGCGTCGGCCGGTTCGTGGAGCTCGTGCAGCGCACGCTCGGCGCTGGTGCGAACGCGGCCGTGCGCGAATATCTCGTCATCGAGTACGCGCCGTCGCGCAGGGGGCACCCGGGGGACCGCCTCTATGTGCCGACGGACCAGCTCGACCAGGTGACGAAGTACACCGGTGGCGAGTCGCCGTCCCTCAACAAGATGGGGGGCTCCGACTGGGCGAAGACGAAGGGCCGGGCGAAGAAGGCGATCAAGGAGATCGCGAGCGAGCTCATCCGCCTGTACTCCGCGCGCATGGCGACGAAGGGGCACCCCTTCTCCCCGGACACCCCCTGGCAGCGAGAGCTCGAGGACGCCTTCGCGTACATCGAGACCCCCGACCAGCTCGCGACGATCGACGAGGTCAAGGCGGACATGGAGAAGACGGTCCCGATGGACCGTCTCGTGTGCGGTGACGTCGGCTACGGCAAGACGGAGATCGCGGTGCGCGCGGCGTTCAAGGCGGTGCAGGACGGCAAGCAGGTCGCCGTCCTCGTGCCGACGACGCTCCTCGTCCAGCAGCACTACGACACGTTCTCCGAGCGGTACGCGGGCTTCCCGGTCGTCGTCAAGGGACTGTCCCGCTTCCAGACCGACAAGGAGGCCAAGGAGGTCATCGACGGCCTCGCGGAGGGCACGGTGGACGTCGTCATCGGCACCCACCGGCTGCTGTCCGGGTCCATCCGCTTCAAGGACCTCGGCCTCGTCGTCGTCGACGAGGAGCAGCGGTTCGGTGTCGAGCACAAGGAGAAGCTCAAGCAGCTGCGGACCAACGTCGACGTCCTCGCGATGAGCGCGACGCCGATCCCGCGCACGCTCGAGATGGCCGTGACGGGTATCCGGGAGATGTCCACCCTCGCGACGCCCCCCGAGGAGCGCCACCCGATCCTCACGTACGTCGGCGCGTACGACGAGAAGCAGATCAGCGCGGCCATCCGCCGCGAGCTGCTGCGCGAGGGTCAGGTGTTCTACGTCCACAACAAGGTCGAGTCGATCGACCGGACGGCCGCGCGCCTGCACGAGCTCGTCCCGGAGGCCCGCATCGAGGTGGCGCACGGGAAGATGGGCGAGCACCAGCTCGAGCGCGTGATCATGGACTTCTGGGAGAAGAAGTTCGACGTGCTCGTCTGCACGACGATCATCGAGACCGGGCTGGACATCTCCAACGCCAACACCCTCATCCTCGAGCGCGCCGACATGCTCGGCCTGTCACAGCTGCACCAGCTGCGCGGACGTGTCGGGCGCGGTCGGGACCGCGCGTACGCGTACTTCCTCTACCCGCCCGAGCGGCCTCTCACGGAGACCGCGCACGACCGCCTCGCGACGATCGCCGCCAACACCGACCTCGGGTCGGGCATGGCCGTCGCGCTCAAGGACCTCGAGATCCGCGGCGCCGGGAACCTGCTCGGCGGCGAGCAGTCGGGGCACATCGCGGGGGTCGGGTTCGACCTCTACATCCGCATGGTGGGGGAGGCCGTCGCGTCCTTCCGCGGGGAGGTCGAGGAGGAGGCGCCGGAGGTGACGATCGAGCTGCCCGTCGATGCACACCTGCCGCACGACTACATCGCGCACGAGCGGCTCCGCCTCGAGGCGTACCGCAAGATCGCTGCCGCGCAGGACGACGCGGCGCTCGCGGACATCCGCGCGGAGCTCGTCGACCGATACGGACCGGTCCCGGAGATGGTGGGGAACCTGTTCGACGTCGCGGCGTTCCGCAACCATGCGCGCGCGGCGGGCCTCTCGGACGTCACGTCCCAGGGGAAGTTCGTGCGGTTCGCGCCGGTCGATCTCGCGGAGTCGGCGGAGCTGCGCCTCAAGCGCCTCTACCCGGGCGCGATGGTCAAGCCAGCGACCCGGACGATCCTCGTGCCCTTCCCGACGACGGCGCGGATCGGTGGGCGACCGTTGCGCGGGGCGGAGATCCTCACCTGGGCGACCGAGCTCATCGATGCCGTCATCGTCGGGAACGTGGGTGCCGCTGCGGCCGTCGGCACGCGGTAAGGCGGCGATGAACGTCGAACTGTCCGGTATGTGGTAGCAGAATCGGAGCGAAACTTTCGGGTTCGTCACGGGAGGGTCACGCGCTCTTGCGGGGGAGTTTTCACCCCCGTAAGGTGCCCCGTGTCCCCTTTTGGGCATCGGACTCGCAAAGGAGCGTGTGATGATCTCGCCCGCACAGATCGAAACTTTCGGAAAGGGTAGAGCTGAGCCGCGACACGCACGCGCTCAAGCCTCCCCCGGAAGAAGCAGGATCGCGGCCCTCGTGGCTGCCGCAGTCGTAGCAGCGCCCCTCGCAATCCTTCCCATCACCTCGGCGCAGGCTGCTGACGTCGACATCCTCTCCAACGACTTCGAGACCACCTACGAGCCGTGGGCACCACGGGGTGCCGCGAAGCTGGCACTCTCACCCGAGGCGCACACGGGCAGCAGCAGCCTGCTCGTCACGGACCGCGCCGACACATGGCAGGGCACCGCTACCTCCCTCACCGGTCTGCTCGCGCCCGGCGAGGAGTACGACGTCTCCGCCTGGGTCCGGCTGCCCGCCGGCTCCACCGCGGACACGCTGAAGTTCACCGTCGAGGAGACCCCCTCGGACTACGTCACGGTGGCCGAGGCCACGAACGTCGGCGACTCGTGGGTCGAGCTCTCCGGCACCTACACGATGCCCGCCACAGCGACCGGCGCGCTGCTCTACCTCGAGGCGGGCAGTGCAGCCACGTCGTTCATGGTGGACGACGTCGTCATCAACGGCCCCGAGCGTCCCGCCGGCGGCGGCGAGGCTCCCGCCGAGCCCACGAGCCCTGTCGTCACCCCGGTGACCGCCGCACGGGGCTCGGGCAACGTGTCCGCCCTGACGTTCGACGACGGTCCCAACGGCCAGACCACGGCTGACCTCCTCGACTTCCTCGAGACGCAAGACATCCAGGCGACGTTCTGCGTCATCGGCGAGAACATCCAGAAGCCGGGCGGCGCGGAGCTGCTCCAGCGGATGGTCGACGAGGGCCACGTCCTGTGCAACCACACGACCGGCTACGCCGACCTCGGCAGCGCGTCCGAGGCCGACATCGAGGCCGACCTCCGGGAGAACCTCGACATCATCCGCGAGGCGCTCGGCGACCCGACGGCGCCCGTACCGTTCTTCAGGGCGCCCAACGGCAGCTGGGGTGCGACCCCGGCCGTCGCCGTGCGCCTCGGCATGCAGCCGCTCGAGGTCACGAACACGATCAGCGACTGGGAGACCCAGGACCTCGCCACGCTGACCGCGAACCTCCGCGCCAGCATGAGGGCGGGCGAGATCGTGCTCGTGCACGACGGTGGCGGCGACCGGAACAACAGCGTCGCCGCGGTGCGGACCGTCGTGGCGGAGCGTCTCGCTCAGGACTGGGAGTTCACCCTCCCCGTCGGAGCCGACGCGACCGGAATCCCGGCCGAGCCGGAGACTCCCGTGGCAGACCCCGGGCTCAGCAACGACTTCGAGACCGGGCTCGGTGCCTGGGGCGTGCGCGGTGAGGGCGGCGACGCCCAGGCCGTCGCTGCGCTCGACGACGACGGCCGCAACGGTGGGCAGGCAGCCCTCGTGTCCGGTCGCACGAACCCCTGGAACGGCCTCCAGGCAGACGTCGTCGACGTCCTCCAGCCCGGAGCCTCCTACAGGGTCTCCGCCTGGGTGAAGATGGCGGCGGGGGCCAGTGCCGCCGACGTCAACCTCAGCCAGCAACGCGGTCTCGCGGACGCCACGACCTACTCGCAGGTCGCTTCCGCGACCAACGTCCAGAGCGGCGCGTGGCAGCAGATCTCCGCCACGTACACGGCCCCCTCCACCGCCGACCAGCTGCTGCTCTACTTCGAGACGGCGGCAGGGACGTCCTCGTTCCTCGTCGACGACATCGTCGTCACCGCGATCAACCCCGGCGACGAGACTCCCGTGCAGACGGACATCCCGTCCCTGAACGACCTCGACGACCCGCTCCCGTGGCCCCTCGGCGTCGCGATCGACGCTCGCGAGACCGACGGGCAGGGCGAGGTCCTCGTCACGAAGCACTTCGACCAGATCACGGCCGAGAACGCGATGAAGCCTGAGGCGATCCAGCCCACCGAGGGTGAGTTCAACTTCGCTGGCGCTGACGCGCTGGTGGACTTCGCGGTCGAGAACAACATGCGCGTCTACGGGCACACGCTCGTGTGGCACAGCCAGACGCCTGAGTGGTTCTTCAACAACGCTGCCGGTGAGCCCCTGACCAACAGCGCAGCAGACCAGGCGATCCTCCGTGACCGCATGAAGACGCACATCGACACCGTGGCGGACCACTACCGCACGAAGTACGGGGAGTTCGGCTCCGCCACCAACCCGATCGTCGCGTTCGACGTCGTCAACGAGGCGATCGACGAGTCCCAGTCCGACGGCCTGCGCAAGAGCCGCTGGTTCCAGGTGCTCGGCGAGCAGTACCTCGACCTCGCGTTCGAGTACGCGAGCGACGCGTTCAACGGCGGCCAGGTGGGCGGACCCGTCACCCTGTTCATCAACGACTACAACACCGAGCTGCCCGGCAAGCGCCAGGCGATGGTCAACGTCGTGGAGCGCATGCTCGAGCGTGGCGCGCCCGTCGACGGCATGGGACACCAGTTCCACGTCAGCCTCGCGACGCCGATCGCGCAGATGAAGGCCAGCATCGACGCCTTCGCCGAGACCGGCCTCGTGCAGGTCGTCACGGAGCTCGACGTCGGGGTCAACGGCGAGGCGACCCCGGAGCGGCTCGTCCAGCAGGGGTACTACTACGCGGATCTGTTCGACATGCTCCGTGAGTACCCCGACCTGTTCTCCGTCACTCTCTGGGGACCGGACGACGCGCGCACCTGGCGCACCGGGGAAGCCCCCCTGGTGTTCGACGAGGAGCGCCAGGCCAAGCCCGCCTTCTGGGGCATCGCCGACCGCAGCGAGCTGCCGGCTCTCACCCGCCAGGTCACCACCCACCAGGCCGACCTCACGGTCGAGCCCGGCGTGGTCGACGACATCGAGTGGGCGCTGCTCCCGCTGACGGAGATCGAGTCGAGCGACGCCGGGACCACCGGCTTCCAGCTGCGCTGGGACGAGGGTCGACTTCTGGCCTACGTCCAGGTGCAGGACCCCACGGACGACGGCGCCGCCGACACGGTGACGCTGTTCGCCGGTGACACCTCGCTCGAGGTCGCGCGTGACGGATCCACCGCCGGCACCCAGGTGGTCAGCACGGAGACCGGGTACACCGTCGTCGCCGAGCTCGCCGTCGACGGCATCACCCGTGACTCCACCGTGCCGTTCGACGTCCGCATCGCCGACGGTGGCACCGGTGAGCTCGTGTCGTGGAACGACCTCACGCACAACCAGGAGGACGGTTCCGCGCTCGGCACCGCCGTGCTCGTCGAGCCCGTCGGCTACGTGGCCATCCCGCGTGCCGAGGGCGACGTGACCATCGACGGTGAGATCGAGGAGGCCTGGGCCGGTGCCGCTGTCGTGAGCACCGACACCCAGGTCGAGGGCGAAGCAGAGGGTGGAGCGACCGCCACGGTCCGCACCCTGTGGACGGAGGGCGTGCTGCACCTCCTCTTCGAGGTCACCGACGACGAGCTCGACAAGTCGGCCATCGACGCCTACCTGCAGGACTCGGTCGAGTTCTTCGTCGACCCGACCAACGCGAAGTCCGGTCCGCTCAACCCGGCGGACGGCCACTACCGGGTCAACTTCGACAACGAGCAGTCGTTCGGCGGTGACCCCACCGTCATCGGCGACAACCTCCAGAGCGCGACGGCGATCACGGACACGGGGTACATCGTCGAGGCGTCCGTCCAGCTCACCGAGCCGGAGGAGGTCGCCCTCGCCGCAGCGGCGGAGGACGGCCCGTTCATCGGTGTCGAGTTCCAGGTCAACGACGCGACGCCCGGCAACACGGCGCGCACCTCGGTGCGGTCGTGGAGCGACCCGACGGGCAACTCCTACCAGGACACGAGCCGTTGGGGGGTGGGGCAGCTCGTCGAGACCCTCGACGTCGTGGTCCCGACCGACCCGACCGACCCGACCGACCCGGTCGTGCCGCCGGAGGACGGGACCGACCCGGGCACGGCCCCTGCGGCAGGTCCTGCCGGCCCCGGAGCTGGCGACGCGCCGCGCTCGGGTGGATCGCTCGCCCTCACCGGTGCCGAGCTCACCGGGGCGCTCCTCGCCCTGGCGCTGCTCGTCGGTGTCGGCGCTGCCCTCGTCCGGTACCGACGTCGGGGGCTTGACGGCGCATAGGTGGTGACACCTGCCCTGACCGAGTGACACCGCGGGCCCTGACCTCATCCGAGGTCAGGGCCCGCGGTGCGTCCGGAGGAGGGCTGCCGCGGGAACCACGGGACGAACATCCCGACGCTCCCGGCTGCGATCCAAGTACGCTGGGGAGGTAAACCTCAAGTCCTTCCCAAGGAGCATCTGTGGCCAGCATCGAAGTTGTGTACGCACGCGAGATCCTCGACTCGCGCGGAAACCCCACCGTCGAGGTCGAGGTCGTCCTCGATGACGGTTCCTCCGCCCGCGCGGGCGTCCCCTCCGGTGCGTCGACGGGTGCCTTCGAGGCCGTGGAGCGCCGCGACGGCGACAAGGGCCGCTACCTCGGCAAGGGCGTCCAGCAGGCTGTGGACGCGGTCAACGAGGAGATCGCCCCCGAGCTCATCGGCCTCGAGGCCGAGGAGCAGCGCGAGATCGACGCGACGCTCATCGAGCTCGACGGCACGCCCAACAAGGGCAAGCTCGGCGCCAACGCGATCCTCGGTGTCTCGCTCGCCGTCGCGCAGGCCGCTGCAGAGTCGGCCGGCCTGGAGCTCTTCCGCTACGTCGGTGGCCCCAACGCCCACGTGCTGCCCGTCCCCATGATGAACATCCTCAACGGTGGGTCGCACGCCGACTCCAACGTCGACATCCAGGAGTTCATGGTCGCCCCCATCGGCGCCACGACGTTCCGTGAGGCCCTGCGCACCGGCGCGGAGGTCTACCACTCCCTGAAGTCCGTCCTCAAGAGCGAGGGCCTGTCCACCGGCCTCGGCGACGAGGGCGGCTTCGCCCCCAACCTCTCGAGCAACCGCGCTGCGCTCGACCTCATCCTCGTGGCGATCGAGAAGGCCGGCTTCACGCCCGGCGTCGACGTGGGCCTCGCGCTCGACGTCGCAGCGACCGAGTTCTTCAAGGACGGCGCCTACCAGTTCGAGGGTGCCGCGAAGACCCCGGCCGAGATGGTCGAGTACTACCGCCAGCTCGTCGCCGACTACCCCCTCGTGTCCATCGAGGACCCGCTGAGCGAGGACGAGTGGGACAGCTGGGCCGAGCTCGTCGCGACCACCGGCGACAAGGTGCAGATCGTCGGCGACGACCTGTTCGTCACCAACCCCGAGCGCCTCGCCAAGGGCATCGCGCTGCGCAGCGCGAACTCGCTGCTCGTCAAGCTCAACCAGATCGGGACGCTCACCGAGACCCTCGAGGCTGTCGAGATGGCGCAGCGCGCCGGCTTCACCGCGATGGTGTCGCACCGCTCGGGCGAGACCGAGGACACGACGATCGCCGACCTGTCCGTCGCGACGAACGCCGGCCAGATCAAGACCGGTGCGCCCGCCCGCGGCGAGCGCATCAACAAGTACAACCAGCTCCTGCGCATCGAGGAGAGCCTCGGCGACTCCGCGCGCTACGCCGGCGCTGCAGCGTTCCCCCGCTGGAACCGCTGACCCGCTCGACCTGAGCCGTCCCGCACCACGTGCGGGACGGCACGCCAGAGCTGCCCGGTGGTCCCCGCGACCGCCGGGCAGCTCTGTGTCGTCTCCCGGTACGGCGAGTCCGTGTGTGTCGGCACGGTGGAGGCGGCGCGTCGTGGTCGGCGGGACCTGCGTACCCGGGGGAGAATCAGGGCGTGGCTCCCGCATCCCGTCCTCCCGTCCCACGCCCCTCCGGCGCTGGGACGACGGGGCGCGCCACGCCGCGCACCCCGGCCCGCCCCGCGTCGCGGCAGGCGCCGGCGGTGAAGCCCGCCACACAACCCGACCCGCGCCCGCGCCCGCGCGCGTCGACCGCCACGCCACCCGGAGGGACACCCGGGACCACCGGACCTGCCGGACGCTCCTCGCGCCGACGCCCCTCCACCCGCACCGCGTCGCCGCGCGTGCGCCGCTCGGCGGTCCGGGGTTCTGCCCGGCTCGGAGCCACCCAGGGCCGCCCCTCGGGCTGGGTGCGGATCCTCACCGTCCGTTCCGTCGTTCTCGTCCTCACGGCGCTCACGGGGTTCGTCCTCATCACCCCGACAGCGTTGCCGTTCATGAGCCAGCAGGCGGCCAACGAGGAGCTGCGCACCCAGCTCGCAGCGACGCGCGCGGCGAACGAGGAGATGCAGAACGAGCTGAGCCGGTGGCAGGACGACAAGTACGTCATCGCGCAGGCGCGCGGCAGGTTGACGTTCGTGTTCCCCGGCGAGACGCCCTACCGGGTGCTCGACCCCGAGTCCGCGGTCGAGGTCATCGACCCGGAGGCCGGCGAGGAGGTCGCCGACGGCCCGGTGACGACGGGGCTCGATGCCGACCAGACGTGGTACTCCACCGTGTGGGACTCCGTGCAGATTGCGGGCAACGCTCCGCAGTGACGGCACAATGGTTGCCGCGACAGGTTCCCGGAGGAACCCGCCCCCACCCTGATTGGACTGCTTGTGACTGACCCGGCCCCCGCCGCCGACATCGACCCGCGCGCCGTCACCCCGGCCGACCTCGAGGTGCTCGCCGAGCAGCTCGGCCGTCCGCCCCGCGGGGTCGTCGGCATCGCGGCCCGGTGCGTGTGCGGTCGCCCCCTCGTCGTGCGGACCGCGCCCCGGCTCGACGACGGCACGCCCTTCCCGACGACGTTCTACCTCACGAGTCCCGGCGCGGTCGCGGGCGCGAGCACCCTCGAGGCGAACGGTGTCATGCGAGAGATGTCCCAGCGGCTGCTGGAGGACGAGGACCTCGCTGCCCGGTACGCCGCGGCGCACGAGCACTACCTCGCCGAGCGTGAGGCGCTCGGTCATGTCGAGGAGATCGCGGGCATCTCCGCGGGCGGGATGCCTGTGCGAGTGAAGTGCCTGCACGTCCTCGTCGGCCACGCCCTGGCGGCGGGCCCCGGGGTGAACCCGCTGGGAGACGAGGCGCTCGAGCGCATGCGGGACACGTGGCGGCCGGACCGCTGCACCTGCTGAGCCCGGTCCGCTCTGCGGATCCGAGCAGGGGTGGCAGTCTTGTCCCCATGACATCGGCACCCGCTCCCCGGCTCTCCGACGCTTTCCCCGACTCCGCCGACGAGACCGCCACCGTGCGGGTCGCGGCGATCGACTGCGGTACCAACTCGATCCGTCTGCTCGTGGCGGACATCGACCCGGTGGCCGGCACGCTCGTCGACGTCGACCGCCGGATGGAGGTCGTCCGTCTCGGTCAGGGTGTGGACCTCACGGGCCGCCTCGCCCCTGACGCTCTCGAGAGGACCCTCGACGCCACGACGAGGTACGCGCAGATCTGCCGGGACCTCGGTGCCGAGCGCATCCGCTTCGTCGCGACGTCCGCGTCCCGCGACGCGGAGAACCGCCAGGACTTCGTCGACGGCGTCGTCGCCGCGCTCGGTGTCGAGCCGGAGGTCGTCTCGGGGGAGGAGGAGGCAGCTCTGTCGTTCCGCGGTGCCACGGGAGTGCTCGGGACGGCGCACCCGGCGCCGTACCTCGTCGTCGACCTCGGCGGCGGGTCCACCGAGCTGGTGCTCGGGGTCGAGCAGCCCGAGGCGTCCTTCTCCATGGACGTGGGATGCGTGCGCATGACGGAGCGGCACCTCGTGCAGGACCCCCCGACGTCCGAGCAGGCCGACCGCGCCCGCGCGGACGTGCGGGCAGCTCTCGACGTCGCGGCGCAGACGGTGCCGCTCGGCCGGGCGGCGACGCTCGTCGGGCTGGCGGGGTCCGTCACGACGGTCACCGCGCACGCGCTGGGGCTCGACGAGTACGACCGGGAGCGGATCAACGGTGCCGTGCTCGACGTCGACGCGACGCTGGCGGCGTGCGAGGACCTGCTGGCGCGGACAGGCGCCGAGCGCGCGGAGCTCGGGTTCATGCACCCGGGCAGGGTCGACGTCATCGGCGCGGGTGCACTCGTCTGGTCAGAGGTCGTCGCGCGGGTCCGGGACGAGGTGGCCGCAGCGGGCGGGGAGCTCGCGACCGTCGTCACGAGCGAGCACGACATCCTCGACGGCATCGCCTGGAGCCTCGTGCCGACGAGCTAGTCGATCGGTTCCGCCAGGCGACGCGAGCGCCCCGGCGCGTCGGACCCCCGTCGAGCAGCCGTCGACGGGGGTCCTTCTGTGCCCGTTTGTCTCCCTCCGGGTAGTGCGGTCTAGCCGGTAGTGCGCTGTGCGTAGTACTGTGTGTGCTGCACCACCGACCGTCCGTCCCGGATGGTCAGGACCCGGCACGGAGGATCGATGGATACCACCCAGCTGCTCAAGGGCGTGCTCGACGCGGCGGTCCTCGCCGTGGTCGCGGAGGCGGACGGTTACGGCTACGACGTCGTCCGCCGGTTGCGCGCCGCCGGCCTCGAGGGCGTGGGCGACGCGTCCGTCTACGGGACGCTCCGGCGCCTCTACTCGGCCGGGATGCTCTCGAGCTACGTCGTGCCGTCCGACGAGGGACCGCACCGCAAGTACTACGGGATCAACCCCCAGGGCCGGGCGATGCTCGAGACCCAGCGCAAGGAATGGCACGAGTTCTCGGGGGCCATGACAGCCCTCCTCGCGAGCGAAGGAGCGGCATGATGGCCACGACGATCTTCCTCTACGACCACGTGAGCGAGTACGCGACGCAGGTGCGTTCCCATCTCGCCGACCTCACCCCGGAGCAGGTGGACGACCTCACCGACGGGCTCGAGGCGGACCTCATGGAGGCTGTCGAGGATCCCGCGTCCCCGTCGGGCCCGATCCCCGTCGTCGTCCCCGCCGCCCCGCACGACGGGCAGGAGCCCGGTGCCGGAGTGCCGGTCCTCGACCTCACCACCCGCTTCGGAACTCCGGCGGACTACGCCCAGGAGCTGCGCGCCGCGGCGGGGCTGCCCATGCTCGTTCCCACTCCGTCGGCGAAGCGCGTGGGGCCGGTCGGAGCGTTCCGGGCCGTGGGGGAGGGTCTGCGTGAGACGGCAGCGGACGCCCGACGGGCCGTCGTGCAGCACCCGCGATGGCCGGCCGTCAAGGACTTCCTCCTCGTGCTCCGGCCGGTCTGGTGGGTGGCACGCGCCTGGGTCCTGGCCAGCATTCTCGGGGGCATGTTCGGGGGTGCGACGTTCGTGCTCGCACTCGTCGCCCTGACCGTCGTCAGCGTCCAGTACGGGCGCGGCCGGTGGACCGTCCCCGACCGGTGGTCGTGGGCCCCGACCCTGCTCAGCGCGCTGGCGCTCGTGCTCTTCCTCCCGTTCGCCGCGGCTGCCACCGACGGTGAGGGAGGGTCGAGCATCACCTCCTACGGCTACGACGTCCCCGAGGACGGCGTGTACGTCGACGGCGAGCTCGTCGGCAACCTCTTCGTGTACGGCCCCGACGGCACCTTCCTCGACGGGGCGCAGATCGTCGACGACGAGGGCCGGCCCGTCCGCATCGGGCGGAGCGACATCTACGACGCGGAGTCCGGCTCCTCCCGCTACTTCGCGCCGCGCGAGGACGAGTACGGCCGCGCCGTCGAGAACGCCTATCCCGTCCCGAGCTTCCTCGAGGGGGACGGCTACTGGGAGGACGGGGTCGGGCGCGTGCTCCCGGAGGGCGCTGCACCCGACGTGCCCGCCCCGCCCGTCGCGCAGCTCGCGCCGCTGGCGCCGCTCGCGGGAACAGGGGAGGGCGAGGGTTCCGACCCGACCGCGCCAGGGACCGGCGACGCACCGGTGACGCAGGACCCCGAGCCGGTGCCCGATGCCCCTGCGCAGGACGGTGCTGAGCCTGCGCCCGAGCCCTCGCCCGCGCCGCAGGGATGAGCCGGGCGGGCGCACGGTCGGCGATCCCCGGCGCGCCTGCGCCCCGGTGTGCTGGGGATCACGTCTGATGTGCCCGGGATCACGCAGACGATTGCTCGCTGGCCAAAGGTCCCGGTAATACGATGGCCGTATGCCTGATACTGACCTCTCCACGGACACGACAGACCAGACGGGCGCTGCCGTCTCCGCGAAGCCCGCGGCGCCGCGCCCTCGCAAGGTTCCCCGCATCGTCGTCCTCGGAGGCGGGTCCGTGGGCCTCTACTCGGCGCGTCGGCTCCGGCACCGCCTGGGTCGCCAGGAGGCGGCGATCGTCGTCATCGACCCGCGCCCGTACATGACGTACGCGCCGTTCCTCCCCGAGGTCGCCGCAGGCTCCATCTCGGACCGTGACGTCGTCGCTCCGCACCTCCGCGCGCTCAAGAACATCGACACCCTGCAGGGCCGCGTGACGAACATCAACCACGGCGCCCGCAAGATCGAGGTCACGCCCGAGGAGGGCGAGCCCTACGAGATCACGTACGACCACCTCATCGTCGGTCTGGGTTCCGTCGCGCGCACGCTGCCCATCCCCGGCCTCGCGGACCAGGCCATCGGGTTCAAGAACGTCGAGGAAGCCGTCGCCGTCCGTAACCAGGTGCTCAACCGCATCAACCTCGCGACCTCCACCTGGGACCAGGACGTGCGCAAGCGCATGCTCACGTTCACGTTCGTCGGAGGTGGCTTCGCCGGCGTCGAGGCGCTCGCGGAGACCGAGGACATGGCTCGCGCCGCCGTGAAGAACCTGCCGGGCGTCGAGCAGTCCGACCTCCGCTTCGTCATGATCGAGGGCACCGACCGCATCCTTCCGGAGCTCACGCTCGAGATGGCTCTCTACGCCCTCGAGCAGCTGAAGAAGCGGGGGATCGAGTTCCACCTCTCCACGTTCCTCAGCTCCTGCGTCGACGGTCACGTCGTGACCTCGACGGGCGTCGAGTTCGACTCCGACACGATCGTGTGGACCGCAGGAGTCAAGGCGAACCCCGTGCTCGGTACGTCGGACCTGCCGCTCGACAAGATGGGCCGCCTCATGGTGCTCCCGACCCTCCAGGTCGCCGACGCCGACGGCAACGTCGTGCCGGACGCCTGGGGAGCCGGCGACTGCGCCGCCGTCCCGGACCTCTACAACGAGGGCAAGTTCTGCCCGCCCAACGCGCAGCACGCCATCCGCGAGGCGAAGGTCCTGGCGGACAACCTCTTCGCGGTGCTGCGCAGCGGCGAGGTCAAGGAGTACAAGCACAAGAACGTCGGGACCGTCGCGTCCCTCGGGCTGCACAAGGGCGTCGCGATCCTCTTCGGCAAGATCAAGCTCCGTGGGATGCCCGCATGGCTCATGCACCGGGCGTACCACGTCTCCGCGATGCCGACCATCAGCCGCAAGGTCCGGATCACCACCGGGTGGGTGGGTGCCTACCTGTTCCGTCGTGAGCTCGTCTCGGTCGGGGCGATCCACGACCCGCGCGCCGAGTTCCGTGCGGCGTCCGCCCCGCCCAAGCAGGCGAAGAAGCCCGAGCACGACGGATCGGCGGCCGGCGGGCCGCAGGACTCCGCGGTCCTCCCCGGCGGCAAGCCCTCCGAGGTCGCGGGCTGATCGTCCTGCGATGACGTGACGAAGGAGACGTACCCTGTGGGTGCGTCTCCTTCGTCGTTCCCGGGTCCGCCGTGGGTCCGTGCTCGCGTCGCAGGTCAACGCCGCCCCCGTAGCCCAATTGGCAGAGGCAGCCGACTTAAAATCGGCACAGTCAGGGTTCGAGTCCCTGTGGGGGCACGCTCGGTCGACCAGACCGCAGGACATGCCGCCACCGTCGGCGCACCTCGTCCAGAGATCACAGGAGATCACCATGACGACCGCCCCCACCCGTCACCCGTCGCCCGTCGTCATCGACGGCGAGACACCAGAAGCAACGGCGCTCCGGCACGTGTGGAGCTACTGCGCCGGTGCCGGACGGGCGAACGAGGCCCTCCGTGCCGACTGGCAGGGCCAGTTCCGGGAGGCCGTCGACCGGCTCGGGTTCCAGTTCGTCCGGTTCCACGGCGTGTTCCACGACGACATGTTCGTCTACCGCGGTTCCTACGGCGGCGGCTTCGGGCCGGACGTCCCCCTCGACACGCCTCAGTACACCTACTCCTACGTCGACAAGGTCTTCGACTTCCTCCTCGACCTCGGGGTGCGACCGTTCGTCGAGCTCGGGTTCATGCCCCGGGAGCTCGCCACCCAGACCGAGACCGTGTTCTGGTGGGGCGCCCACTGCAGCCCGCCCAAGGACATGGACCGGTGGGTCGAGCTCGTCGTCCGCACCGTGGAGCACTGGATCGAGCGGTACGGGCTCGAAGAGGTGCGTGAGTGGCGCTTCGAGGTGTGGAACGAGCCGAACCTCGTCCCGCACTTCTGGACCGGCACGAAGACGGAGTACTTCGAGCTCTACGCCCGCACCGTGACCGCGATCAAGGCGATCGACGCCGGGCTCAAGGTGGGTGGACCGTCGACGAGCGTGTTCGTCCCCGACGCGCGGTACGCGGGCGAGACGGAGGACCGCGCCGCAGAGGCCGCCACGGCGGCAGCGGAAGACATCGACGCCCTGGACTGGCGGCCGGTGTGGATCGAGGAGTTCCTCGTCTGGTGCGCGGAGCGCGACCTGCCCGTGGACTTCGTCACGACCCACCTCTACCCGACCGACTTCGCGTTCGACTCCAACGGGCAGGGCGTGCACCTGAGCAGGCACGCGGACGCCACGGCCGACGACCTCACCCTTCTGCGGGACCTCATCGGTGCCAGCGCCTACCCGGACGCGGAGGTCCACATCACCGAGTGGTCGAGCTCGCCCTCGAGCCGCGACCGCATGCACGACACGGTGTACGCAGCCACGTACATCACGCGCAGCTACCTGCGCTGCACCGAGCTCGCGGACTCCATCTCCTACTGGACCTTCACCGACATCTTCGAGGAGGGGGGCGCGGGTCTCGGCCCGTTCCACGGGGGATTCGGCCTCGTCAACGAGCAGGGGATCCACAAGCCGACGTTCCACGCGTTCTCGATGCTCGCGCGCCTCGGCGACCGCCTGCTCGTGGCGACCCCGCACGGGGTCATCTCCCAGGACTCGGCGACGTCGCGCGTCGCGGCGGTCTTCTACAACTACCCGGAGGAGATGGGGACGCGGTCGGTGGGATCGCGTAACTCGTTCCGCGAGACCCGGGACCTCGCGGACCTGGGACCCGAGCGCCGTGTCCGGCACACGATCGGCGGCCTGACACCTGGCGCCGTGTTCGCGATCGAGGTGCTCGACGCCGACCACGGGAACGTCGCCGAGGCGTGGGACGCCATGGGGGCGCCGCTCAACCTCACGCGGGAGCAGACCCGGTTCCTCCGCGAGCACGCCGACGCGCTCATGCGCAGCACGGCCGTCGTCGGCCAGGACGGCGTCCTCGACCTCGATCTCACGCTCGCCCCCTGGGCGGTGGCGTCCGTCGTCGAGCTGTGACGTGCCCTGGCGCAGGCCGCCAGGACCGAGAATCGGGTGGGAACAAGCGCACGTGCTCGTCCGTTGACTACTGTGAGCACGTGTGATGATCCGGCCAGCGAGATCCCCTCGGCCGGCGTCGCAGACGTCGGACCGGAACCGCGACCAGGAGGCAGGAATGGGAAGCCCAGTATTTTCGAAGAGCGACGCGTTCAGTGCGAACGCGCGCCCCGCGCAGTATGCCGGCGCACAGCAGTACGGCCAGCCCCAGCAGTACGGGCAGCCGCAGTTCGGTCAGTACGGCGCGGCCCAGGCGGGCATGGACGCGGCGACGATGAACTCGATGTACAACGCCCCGTCCGCGACGCCGGTCCAGACGGGCCGGCTGACCTACGACGACGTCATCATCAAGACGTCGGGCCTCCTCGCGATCATCGTCGTCGTCGGTGCCATCACCTGGGTCACGGTTCCCCAGCTCTTCTTCGTCGGGGCGATCGTCGGCCTCGTGCTCGGTCTCGTCAACGCCTTCAAGCGCGAGCCCAGCCCGGCCCTCATCGTCGCGTACGCGGTCGCCGAGGGTGTCTTCCTCGGGGGGATCAGCAAGTTCTTCGAGAACCAGTGGAACGGCATCGTGCTGCAGGCCGTCGTCGCGACAGTCGCAACCTTCGCCGCCTGCCTCTTCCTCTTCCGCTCGGGTCGCGTGCGGGTGACGCCGCGGTTCACGCGGTGGTTGCTGTTCTCGATGGTCGGGTACCTCGCGTTCTCGCTCATCAACCTCGTCGTCGTCCTCGCCGGTGGTGGCGGTGACTTCGGGCTGCGCAGCGGTCCGCTGGGGATCATCGTCGGCCTCATCGCCGTCGGCCTCGCGTCCGCGTCGCTCATCGTCGACTTCGACGCCGTGCAGCGGGGCGTCCGCAACGGCGTCCCGGCGAAGTTCGCGTGGACCGCGGCGTTCGGTCTCGTCGTCACCCTCGTGTGGCTGTACCTCGAGTTCCTGCGCCTCATCGCGATCTTCCAGAGCGAGTGACCGCCCGCTAGACACGGCACGGCCACGAGGGCCACGTACGTCCGACGGACGTACGTGGCCCTCGTCGCGTCCTCGCCCTAGGGTGAAGGTTCCCCACCAACACACGAGAGGTCTCTCCATGACGAACGAGCTCCCCCAGGTATCCGGCGGATTCGGCGACAAGCCGACGCTGACCTTCCCCGACACCGCAGCCCCCGAGGGGCTGCAGGTCAAGGTCCTCGTCCAGGGCAGCGGCGACGAGGTGTCCGCCGGCGACACCATCGTCGTGCACTACCTCGGACAGTCGTGGAACGGCGGGGTGTTCGACAACTCCTACGACCGCGGCGCGACCATCGACTTCCCCATCGGCGTGGGTGCTGTCATCGGCGGCTGGGACCAGGGGCTCGTCGGGCAGCTCGTCGGCTCCCGCGTCCTGCTCTCCATCCCGCCGGAGCTCGGCTACGGCCAGCGAGGCGTCCCCCAGGCGGGCATCGAGGGCGGCGCGACCCTCGTGTTCGTCGTGGACGTCGTCGGAGTCTCCTGACCGCATCCCACGAGGCGACGCTCCCGCGCTGCCCGCTGCCGACGGCCGCTTCCCACGGGGTGCGGCCGTCGGCGCGTCTCCACCCATCGGAGGAGCGACCGGGACATATCTCCGCCCCCGGACGGATGTCAAGGTCACGCACTGCGGGCCACGCTTGGAGGGTGACCAACCTTCGCGCACGGAGCATGTGGCTGGCAGCAGCAGCCCTCACCAGCCTGCTGGCGGCGTGCTCGTCGGCGACCTACGCGATCCTCCCGAGCGTCGATGGAGCGGACGACGACGTGGCCGTGGCCCAGGCGGAGCGCCTCGTCACGCTCATCGAGCAGGTCGAGCTCCGGTATGCCGTCGACCCACCGCCGCGCGCTGACGTCGTGCTGCCACCCGGGCTCGCCGTCGCCGACGTCGCAGGCCGGCTGTCCGAGCACCTGTACCTGTCGAACCAGTCGCGCGCCTATGCCACCGCGCACGCCGCGTACCTCGTCGAGCAGTGGACCGGCGTGGAACGTCCCGCAGACGTGTCGGTGACGGCGTCGGACGTCTCCGTCGTGGGTCGCACGTCGAGCGACGACCCTGTCGTCGGCGTGACGATCGACGTCACCTACGAGCGCGCGGACGGCGTCGACACGTCGGTGAGCACCCGGTACGCGACGACCTGGATGCAGACGGACGAGCCTGGCGTCGACGCGGAGGGCAGGGCGGTGACCGGCGAGAACTTCGACGGCGTCCGCATGCTCGAGGTCTACCCGCTCTACGACGAGGACGGCAGGCCGGCGCTCGACAGCGGCAACGGCTCACGGTCTCCCAGCGGCGTCGTCACCGAGTACCTCCGCGCGGTCGCGACCGGGAGGGCGAGCACCGTCGATCGGCTCGAGGGGTCGATCCACACGTCCGACGAGGTCCGCTCGGCCCTCCGGTCGCTCCTCCAGCGGTTCCCGAGGTACACGCTCATCGAGATCCCCTCGGCCAGGCTCGGGGACCAGCACACCCTCTACGCGGTGCAGGAGGGGGGCGATGCGGTCCGGGGTTTCGACGTCCGCGTCGGACCCGACGGCCCGGTGGTCACCCCCCGGCTCTGAGGTGGTGGCTACAGTGTGCAGGACGACGACGAGCTGGAGCAGAGCATGACGCAGCCCACAGCCCTTCCCACCCCTGAGCCGACGGTGACGACGGCGGGTGCACGCACGAGCGTGACCGGCCGCGCCCTCCCGCGCGTGGCGATCACCTACTGCACGCAGTGCCGATGGCTCATGCGCGCCGCGTGGATGGCCCAGGAGATCCTCACGACGTTCCAGGACGACGTGGGCGAGGTGGCTCTTGTCCCGGCCGCCGGTGGGGTCTTCCGCGTCGCGGTCGACGGCGAGACGATCTGGAACCGCAAGGTCGACGGTGGGTTCCCGGAGATCACCGAGCTCAAGCGCCGGGTCCGGGACCGGGTGGCTCCGGGCCGTTCGCTCGGCCACGCGGACGCCGGCGCCCCCGCGTCCTGACGAGCGGTCAGTCGCGTCGTTCGTTCTTCTGCGCGAGCTTCTCGTCACGCGCGCGGATGCGGTCCTCCTCGGCTCGCACCTGCGCCTGGACCGCGCGCTCACGGACGAGCCACTCCGGCTCCTCCTCGCGCAGCTCGTTGATCTGCTCCGTGGTGAGAGCCTCGGTGATGCCCCCGCGAGCCAGGCCGGCGATCGAGACACCGAGCCGGGCCGCCACCGTCGGTCGGGGGTGCGGGCCGTTGCGGCGCAGCTCGACGAGCCACTCCGGCGGATTCGTCTGCAGGGCATCGAGCTCGTCACGGGTGATCGACGAGTGCTGGAACTCCTCGGGTGCGGCAGGCAGGTACACGCCGAGCTTCTTCGCCGCGGTCGCGGGCTTCATGGACTGGGGCGTCTTCGGCGGGGTCATGGACCAAGGATATCGGCCGCGCGACCGGTAGCCTGACTGACGTGAACAACGAGACGCCGCCCGACGGGCCAGCGGAGCCAGACCTTCCGGCGCCGCCGACCTTCCGTCTCGGCTACGTCCCCGGCGTCACTCCGGCGAAGTGGGTCGGAGTGTGGCGGGACCGCCTGCCACAGGTGCGTCTCGAGCTCGTTCCCCTGCCCGTCCTCGAGGCCCGGGGAGCAGTTCGCTCCGGTGACGTGGACGCAGCGCTCCTGCGCCTGCCGGTGGACACGACCGAGCTCAGCGCCATCGGGCTCTACAGCGAGGTTCCCGTCGTCCTCGTCCCCACCGACCACGTCGTCAGTGCCGTGGACGAGGTGCGCGCGGACGATCTCGCCGACGAGACCGTGCTCCACCCGCTCGACGACCTCCTCGAGTGGGAGACCCGTCCGGGAGTTCCCGCGCGCGAGCGCCCGGAGACCATCGCCGACGCCGTCGAGCTCGTCGCCGCCGGTGCCGGGCTCCTTGTCGTCCCGCAGTCCCTGGCACGGCTCCACCACCGCAGGGACGTCGTGTACCGACCGGTCAGTGACGGTCCGACGTCCTCGGTCGCCCTGGCGTGGCACGTGGACCGCACGACGGAGCTCGTCGAGGAGTTCATCGGGATCGTGCGGGGCCGCACGGCGAACAGCTCCCGAGGGCGCGGCGCCGCTTCTCAGGCCGCCGTTCCGCAGGCCGCGGCCGGGGCTTCGGCGGAGCCCGTCGTCTCGAAGGCGACCGCGGCGAAGCGGGCTGCGGCGCGGGCGGCCGCGGATCGGAAGGCGGCTGCCGAGCGGAAGGCCGCCGCGAGGGGCGGGGTTCGCTCTAGCGGCCGGAAGCCCGGGAAGTCCGGGGGAAAGCGCGGGCACCGCTGACGCCACGCAGCGCGAGCGCGGCGACGAGCAGGACCCCTACCGCGGCGCCTGCTGTGTTGAGCACGACGTCCTGGACGGTGGACACCCGCCCGGGCAGGACGCGCTGGACCGTCTCGACGGCTGCGGAGAAGCATCCCGCTCCGGCGACGACGAGCGTCGCCGTCCGGGTCGTCGGGCGGCCGCCCCCAGCACCCCGACGATCGTCGCTGCCTCCCGTCGGCGCATGCCGCGCCTCGCCCCCGGTGGGGCGCACGAGCAGCAGCACGAGGACACCGAACGGCACGAACATGACGACGTTCCCCAGCGCCTCGGCGGCGTCGAACGTCAGCGGGACGCCATGCGCAGCGCACCAGGCCAGCGCGGTCTCGATCCACCGGGGGGCGGCGGACTGCTCAGGTGACGGCCAGCACGTGACGACGAGGACGAGCCCGAGATAGAGGGCGGTGACGATCCGCAGGGCGTGTCGCACGGTCCGAGCCTACCGACCGGACCACCACGTCTCAGACGGGGACGGGGCAGGAGACGCCCGTGGAGTGCACCGGGCAGTAGCCCGCGGGGTTCTTGTGCAGGTACTGCTGGTGGTAGCCCTCGGCGTAGTAGAACGTCCCGGCCTCCTCCGCCGGGCGCAGGTCGGTCGTGATCTCACCGAAGCCCCGCTCCGACAGGCTCGTCTGGAAGGCCTCGAGCGTGGACCGGGTGAGCTGCTCCTGCTCGGGCGTGGTCCAGTACACGGCCGACCGGTACTGCGTCCCGACGTCGTTGCCCTGGCGGAAGCCCTGCGTCGGGTCGTGCGACTCCCAGAACGTCTTGAGCAGCTGTGCGTCGCTGAGCACGGTCGGGTCGTACGCGACCATGACCGCCTCGGTGTGCCCGGTCATCGCGGTGCACACCTCCTCGTAGGTGGGGTTCGGCGTGAAGCCACCCTGGTAGCCCGCCGCTGTCGTCACGACGCCCGGGAGCTGCCAGAACTCCTTCTCGGCACCCCAGAAGCACCCGAGCCCGAGGTAGATGACACGCGTCCCCTCCGGCCACGGTCCGGCGAGCGGCGTGCCGAGCACCGCGTGGAGTGCGGGCACCGTGTACGTCGGGAGGGGGCGGCCCGCGAGTGCGCGGTCGGCAGTGACCATCGTCGTCGTACGTGGCGACCCGAACAGTGATCCGAACATGTGACCTCCTGGATGGTCCGCCCGGGTGCGGACGGGGATGATTCTCTCCGGCGTCAACACACGGGGGGTCCGCGCTGTTCCCGGTCCGCGCCCCGTAACCTAGCGGCAGCGCCGCACGACACACCGGGCGGCAGCGCCGCACGACACACCGGGCGGCAGCACCGCACGACAACCTAACGGCAGCACCGCACGACAACCTGCCACGACGAGAGGGCAGCACGTATGAGCACGGAACCGGGTGCGCGCACCCCGCAGGCTGACCGCCCCGCGGCGGTCGAGGGCCACGCGGTCCGCGTGAGCAGCGAGACGTTGGGCACGGCTGCGCACGCCAAGGCGCGCCCCGTCGGGGCCGAGAGCGTCGCGCCGAGCGTGCAGACCGCCGCGGCCTGGTCGTGGCGGCTCGTCGCCATCGCGCTCGGCGTGGCGCTGCTCTTCTACGTCGTGGCGTACCTCAAGGTCATCGTCATCCCCGTCGCCGTCGCCCTCCTGCTCACGGTGCTCCTCCAGCCGCTCGCGCGGTTCCTGCGCACCCGCCTGCGGTTCTCCAACGCGCTCGCGGCTGCGACGTCCGTCCTCGCGCTCGTCGCCGCCGTCGTCGCGCTCGCGGTCGTGGCGGGACGGGAGATCGCCAGCGGTCTCAGCGAGCTGAGCGACCAGGCGGTCAAGGGGTTCGAGCAGCTGCTCGGATGGCTCTCGGACGGCCCGCTGCACATCGAGAGCGCGAGCCTCGAGGTCTACTGGGACGAGCTCGTCGCGACGGCGCAGACGAACTCCTCGACGCTGGTCTCGGGGGCACTGTCGGTGACGACGACGGTCGGGCAGGTGCTCGCCGGGACGGTCATCGCGTTGTTCTGCACCTTGTTCTTCCTCATCGACGGACGCCGGATCTGGACGTGGAGCGTGGGGCTCCTGCCGCGGCACACCCGCGAGCGCACGCACCAGGCGGGCCGTCGGGGGCTCGTCACTCTTGCGTCGTACGCGCGGACGCAGATCCTCGTGGCGTTCATCGACGCGGTGGGCATCAGCGTCGGTGCCGCGATCATCGGTGTGCCGTTGGCGCTGCCGCTCGGGGTGCTCGTGTTCATCGGCTCGTTCATCCCGTTCGTCGGGGCGATCATCACGGGGTCGATCGCGATCCTCGTGGCGCTCGTCGCGAACGGGTGGGTGGCCGCGCTCATCATGCTCGGCGTCGTCCTGCTCGTCCAGCAGATCGAGGGCAACGTCCTGCAGCCCTGGCTCATGGGGCACGCCGTCTCCCTGCACCCCGTGGCCGTCCTCCTCGTCGTCACGGGCGGGACCCTCGTGGCGGGCATCGTCGGTGCGTTGTTCGCCGTGCCCATCGTCGCCGTGCTCAACACCGTGGTGCTGTACTTCCACGGTCACGACAAGTTCCCCGAGCTCGGGTTCGAGGACCACATCACGATGCGACCCAACGCCCGGCGGGCGATCATGATCACGAGCGCCGAACGCCACATCGGGGACGACAAGGGCTGGCAGCCGCAGGACCGTACGCCGGACGAGGCCGGCCAGCCACCGCAGCTGCTCACGTCGACGGCCGAGGCTGGCCGCGCCGCCCTCGAGAAGCTCCGCGCGCGACGCAACCGTGCGCGCGAGAACGGCACGGACGAGAAGGGCACGGGCGCGTGAGTGCCACGCTCGCGGACGCGTCGGCACACGGGGTCGACCTCGCCGCGATCCGCGCTGCGGCGGCGATGCTCGACGGGGTGGCCCAGGTGACACCGGTCGAGTCGAGCCGTGCGCTCAGCGAGCTCGCCGGCACCCGGGTGCTGCTCAAGTGCGAGAACCTCCAGCGCTCGGGGTCGTTCAAGATCCGGGGTGCATACGTGCGCATGGCCCGCCTGTCGCCCGAGGAGAAGGTCCGGGGCGTCGTGGCGGCGAGCGCGGGCAACCACGCCCAGGGCGTGGCCCTCGGCGCTCATCTCCTCGGTCTGCGTTCCGTCGTGTACATGCCGACGGACGCCGCGCTGCCGAAGATCGCGGCGACCCGGGAGTACGGTGCCGAGGTCCGGCTCGTGGGGACGAGCGTCGACGACGTCCTCGCCGCGGCACGCGAGGAGTCCGCCCGGTCGGGCGCGGTGCTCATCCATCCGTTCGACCACCCCGACGTCATCGCCGGACAGGCGACCGTGGCGCTCGAGATCCTCGAGCAGGTGCCCGACGTGCGGACGGTGCTCGTGCCGGTCGGCGGGGGAGGACTCTTCGCGGGTGTCGTCGCGGCCATGGCGGCGCTGGCGCCGCACGTACGTGTCGTGGGTGTGCAGGCTGCGCGTGCCGCCGGATATCCGGCGTCCCTGGCCGGTGGTGCGCCCATGCAGACCGTGCCGTTGTCCACCATGGCCGACGGGATCGCCGTGAGCACCCCGGGGCGGCTCCCCTTCGAGATCGTGCACCGTTCCGGCGCGCAGGTGCGGACCGTGACAGAAGAAGACCTCTCGCGGGCCCTGCTGTTCGTGGCCGAGCGGGCGAAGCTCGTCGTGGAGCCGGCCGGCGTCGCCGGTGTCGCCGCCCTCATGGCGCACGGCGAGGCGTATCCGGGTCCGGTCGTCGTCGTGCTGTCGGGCGGCAACGTGGACCCGCTCGTGCTCCTGCGGCTGCTGCGGCACGGGCTCGCGTCAGCGGGCCGGTACCTGCAGGTCCGGGTGCGCCTCATCGACCGGCCCGGTGCCCTCGCCGGGCTGCTGCAGGATCTCGCGCGATCGGGCGGCAACGTCATGCACGTGGATCACGTGCGGACGGGGGTCGACCTCGCGATCGACGAGGTCGAGGTGACGATGCAGGTCGAGACGAAGGGGCCAGATCACTGCGCCGCGCTGCTCGACCATCTGCGGAGCCAGGGGTACAACCTCGCGGAGCACTGAGCACTCGTCGAGGCCCGGGCGCCGCGGCGCGGCGGGAACCGCGCCGCGGGCCGTCAGCCCGTGTAGGGCGTGGCTGCCGTGACCTCGACGGAGATCTCGACGCCGGAGGGTGCGGTGTAGCTGGCCTTCTCGCCGACGCGCTTGCCGTTGATGGCTGCACCCAGCGGGGAGCGCTCGGAGTACACGTCGATGTCCGCCGTCTCCGCGATCTCTCGCGAGCCGAGCAGGAACACCATCTCGTCACCGCCCACGAGCGCGGTGACGACCATGCCAGGCTCGACCACCCCGTCGTCGGACGGCGAGCCGATCCGCACGTTGCGCAGCTTCTCGGTGAGCTCGCGGATGCGGGCCTCGTTCTTGGCCTGCTCCTCGCGAGCTGCGTGGTATCCGCCGTTCTCCTTGAGGTCGCCCTCGTCACGTGCCGCGGCGATGCGGTCCGTGATGTCGGCGCGTCCGGGTCCGCTGAGGTGTGCGAGCTCGGCCTGGAGTCGGTCGTGAGCCTCCTGGGTCAGCCAGGTGACGTTCGTCTCGGTCACAGGTCGCTCCTTCCTTGCCTGACGGGCGCACCGTGCGCGCGTCGTGGGTGTCACGTGCTGTCCGTCCCCGGTCCGGTCTCGTCCGAACGCCACCGAGCCCGTCCTGCACGAGCTCGTCGGTGGGTCCGACGGCTCGTGCCGGGACGGGCTCGACAGTTCTCGACCGGTCCGGGTCTGACAGAGATGGTCAGCAGGCCGGCGTCGCCGACCGCTGAATAGGCCAGTATATCAAGGGAGGAGCCACGGGCGGAGCCGCGTCCGTCCCGCTCACCCCTGTGTCGTGAATCCGTTGACCTTGTGCGTGCCGTCGCAGAACGGCTTGATCGCTGATGCACCGCAGCGGCACAACGCCATCGTCGACCTGCGTCCGGGGACGGGCAGCCCGTCGGCGTCCACGAGCGTCACGGCGCCCCGGACAAGAAGTGGGCCGTCTGGGCAGAGGGTGATCTCCACGTCGTCCTCGCCGACGATCGTCGTCCGGTCGTTCATCGGTTCCCCGTTCTTCGTGGTGAGTCCTCATCATGGTGTGCGTCGCAGGGATCCGCGCGACGGCGACGCAGCTCCCGCATGCCGTGGGCGGCGACCGCCAGGCGGGACCCCGCGTACGGGACGCCACCGCGCAGGCGGTAGCCGAGCGCGAGCCACGCGCACACCGCCCGTTCGGTGAGCCACAACGGCGCGAGCGCCGACGAGGACGCGGGAAAGACGGTCCTGCCCCCGGCGCGACGTCGGCCGGTCTCGGCGAGGACGACGGCTGCCCCGAGTCCTGCGGCGAGCCAGCCCGGCCGCCGGGTGCCGACGGCGAGGAGCGGCAGCAGCGCGAGCTCGGCCGCGAGCCGGGTCGGTTGGGCGAGGCTGTCGTAGGCCTGCCGGACCCGCTGCTCCCAGAAGTGTCGGGCACGAGGGGGTCGCCGCGCGACATAGACGCCGTGCGCTCGCACCTCCCGCCCGCCGCCCGCACGCACGGTACGGATGAGCTCGAGGTTCTCGAAGAGGACGTCGGCGGCGTAGCCGTGGGCGGGCAGCGCCGTGCGTCGTACGGCGAGCGTGCCGGGGTAGTCGGCGCCGAGCGCCCGGTTGACGAGCGTGCGTGAGGTGTCCCACCGGGCGTGCCAGGGGAGCGTGTCGAAGAAGTTCTGCGGTCGGACGAGCTCGGCCTCGTCGAGCAGCCCGACGACCCGCTCGAGGGACTCGCGCGTGTAGCGGACGTCGTCGTCCGCGACGACAAGGCGGTCCGTGGTCGCCAGACGCATGCCCGTGACGACTCCGCGGACCTTCCCGTTCGTCCCAGGCAGGCGCGGGTCGACGCGCACGTGCTGGACGACGTCCCGCCACAGCTCGTCATGCCGTGCGAAGACGTCCGGCGCGGAACCGTCGACGACGATGACGTCGATCCACCTGCTCAGGCGGCGGAGGTATGCCGTGAGCTCCCAGGCCGGCTCCGGGTGGGACCAGCGCAGGGGCAGGATGTACGTCGCTCCGTCAGGAGGCTGTCGCACTCGTCCGTCCTGCCGCGTCGTGGGGCCGGAGCGCCGACTCTCCCCGGTTCCACGCAGCCATGAGGTGCCCGCCGGCCCATCCGTCGACCGCGAGGCACGCGGCGGCCCCGAAGAGGATGTCGTCGAGGAGCGACGGGTCCTGCTCCGCGAGCCGCCCGGCGAGGTCGCGTCCGGCGATCTGCTCGTGGACGGCGTCCGCCTCGACGTGCTCGTCGAAGTACTCGGTCGCGCTCGCGTCGAACCCGTTGCGCCGGAACCCGTTGCCGTAGAGCCGGTTGGGGATCGACGACGTCATCTCGAAGGCGGCGAGGTGCCCCACGGCAGCGCCGCGCAGGCGACGGTGCAGACCGAACAGCGACATGACGTTGAGGGAGGCCAACGAGGGCGCAGGGACCACGTCGACGTACGCCCCGTAGGAGTCGTCGAGACCGAGCGCGCGCATCGTCGTCGCGAACAGTGCGGCGTGCATGCGCTCGGGTCGGCCCGCGCCGTACTCGTCCGACTGGATCTCGACGAGGGCAGCCTTCGGCGCACCGCCGAGGCGCGGGATGGCCCAGGTGTGCGGGTCGGCCTCTTTCAGCTGGTAGAGCGACCGGCTCGTGATGAGCTCCCGGAGCTGGTCCACGGTGGCACTGCGTGCGACGAACCGCGAGAGGCTCGGGCCGCTCTCCTGCCCGGCGAGGTCGAACAGCGCGGCGGCGACGGCGGCACGCACGGGCCGTGGCGCCGGTGGGACGACGACGTGGGCGCGTACCGCGGCCTCCAGCTCGGCTTCGAGCGTGCTGCGCACGGCGAGCAGTCCCGGGTGCCACTCCCACCGGTCGTCCACCCCCGCGATGCCGCGGTAGTGCAGCTCGTACAGGCAGGTCAGCGTGAGCTGCGCGTCCTCGTCGAGGACGATCGCCGGCGGGCCGCCCGCTGGTGCCGGCACGGGGACGCGAGCCGCGACCGCGCGCTCGACCTCTCGGGCGGAGGTCGCGTCGTCGAACGCATCCCCCACGAGGAGCGTGAGGAGGGCCGTGCTCACCGGCCCGCGCGGGGTCGGCAACGGCATGGTCCCGTGCCGGTCGTCAGCGGGGCTGGACTCCGGACGGCCGTGCGGGGCCGGGCGGTGCACGAGGTCGAGGGGAGCCGGCATGAGGTCTCCGTGGGGATCAGGGCTCGGCTGGGCGGACCAGCCGCGCGGTGTGCGCTGGCGCGCCCACCGTGGCGGTACGGGACCGGTGTCCCGGGCTCGCTCTGCCGCGGCTGCGCGGATGTCACGCTAACCCAGCGGTCGCCGCACGGCGCGTCGAACGCCGGGTCAGTCCTGCAGGCGGCAGGAGTCGACGACGGCGGTCACGGCCTCCTCCGAGGTGGCGATCTCCGTCCGGATCCGCTGCTCGGTGACGTCCGCCGGGCCCACCGTGACGTCCTTGGTGCCGACCTGCGCGTAGTTCGTGCTCAGCGCCTCGAGCGTGCACACGACCGTCGCATCCTTGGGCTTCGCGACGTCGAAGGTCATGACGACGCTCTCCGGTCCGAGGACCTCGAAGCCGACCTCCTTCCCGCGGACGTCCTTCGACGTCGATCCGAAGGCGAACCACGCAGCGACGACGACGGCTGCCGCGAGGAGGAGGACCGCGCCGACCACCGCGACCGGGCGCCGGACGGGCGGCCGCTGCGGGCCGTAGCGGCCGGGCGGCAGGGGCGGGGGTGTGCGCGGCTGGGCCTGCGGCTCAGGATCGTGCATGTGGGCGCCTCCGGACGATCTGCTCAGCGTAGGACGTGGCGCGGCGCCACGTAGGGGATCATGGGTCTCAGACCATTATCGTCGTGTCCGTGACGCAGCTGTGACAGCGTCACGGGCCGTGACCCGAGGAGAACCAGGTGACCACGTCGCCCCTGCGGCTCTTGGCCGTGCACGCACATCCGGACGACGAGTCGAGCAAGGGAGCGGCCACGACGGCGCGCTACGCGGCGCAGGGCGTCGAGGTCCTCGTGGTGAGCTGCACCGGCGGAGAGGCCGGGAGCATCCTCAACCCCGCGTACGGCCGCGAGGTCACAGACCCGGCAGAGATGCACGAGATCCGGACGGCGGAGATGGCCGCGGCGGTCCGCGCCCTGGGGGTCCAGCACCGATGGCTCGGCTTCGTCGACTCGGGTCTGCCCGAGGGTGACCCGCTTCCCCCGCTGCCCCCCGGATGCTTCGCGCTCGAGGCGCTCGAGGACGCGGCCGCCCCCCTCGTCGAGATCGTCCGCGACTTCCGGCCGCACGTCATGACGACGTAC
The DNA here is from genome assembly GCF_059621145.1 of Sanguibacter sp. Z41_6. Taxonomy (NCBI): domain Bacteria; kingdom Bacillati; phylum Actinomycetota; class Actinomycetes; order Micrococcales; family Sanguibacteraceae; genus Sanguibacter; species Sanguibacter sp. Z41_6. Next base: position 134,676 of record NZ_JCAQIF010000007.1, read on the forward strand.
GACCCGAGCGGCGGGTACCCGCACCCCGACCACATCATGTGCCACCGGATCTCTGTCGAGGCGTTCGCCGCGGCGGGCGACCCTGAGCGGTACCGGGGCCGGGGGGAGGCATGGACCCCGTCGAAGCTCTACTACAACCACGACTTCTCCATGGCGCGCATCCGCACGATGCACGAGGCGATGATCGACGCCGGCCTCGTCTCACCGTTCGGCGACTGGGTGGAGTCGCGAGCCGCGAGGGAGATCCCCGAGCGCCAGGTCACCACCCGGATCGAGTGTGCCGAGTACTTCCCGGCCCGCGACGCTGCGCTGCGCGCGCACGCCACACAGATCGACCCCGACGGCTTCTTCTTCGCGATCCCCCGTGAGCTGGAGATCGACGTGTGGCCGTACGAGGAGTACGAGCTCGCGGAGTCCCGCGTGACGACGACCCTCCCGGAGGACGACCTGTTCGCAGGCGTCACGACCCACGAGGAGACAACCCGATGAATGAGCCCACCACCGCCACGTCCCCGGCGCCCCTGTGGGTCGGCGAGCTCGTGCTCGCCGACGACCCGACGGGGGACCCGACCCCGCAGGAGTCGACGACGCAGGACCCGATGCGCGAGGACCTCCAGCCCACGGACGTCTCACCCGGCCTCGAGGGCTTCCTCGCGATCTTCGCGGTCGTCGTCGTGACGATCTTCCTCATCCTGTCGATGACGAGGAAGCTGCGCCGGGTGGCGCACCGTACCGGCACGGAGACCCGCGTGGACGGGCAGTTCTCCGACCGTGCCCCCAGCACGGCGGACGGTGACCCCGAGACGGGCACCGGGGACGACGGCCGGGCCTGAGGTGCGCGTCACGATCGCTCAGATCGAGGTCAGCCCTGACCGCGCCGCGAACCTCCTCGTCGCGCGCCAGGCGGTGACCGAGGCGCTCCGCCTGGGCAGCGACCTGCTCGTGCTGCCCGAGTACGCGAGCGCGTACGAGCCGGCCGGGTCGGGGGCCGCGCAGGCGGAGGCGCTCGACGGACCGTTCGTCCGGGCGCTGCGCGCGGCGACGGCGGGCACGGGCCTGGCGGTGCTCGCCGGCACCGTGCTGCCAGGGGACGCCCCGGGGACGGCGAGCAACGTCGTCGTGGCCGTCGCTGCCGGGGAGCTCGTCGGGACCTACCGCAAGGTCCACCTCTACGACGCGTTCGGTCACCGTGAGTCGGAGCGGCTCGAGGCAGGGGACCCGGCGGCACCGCCGCTCGTCGTCGACGTCGCCGGAACCCGCGTCGGGGTGCTCACGTGCTACGACCTCCGGTTCCCGGAGTCCGCGCGCCGGCTGGTCGACGCCGGGGCGGAGATCCTCGTCGTCCCCGCGGCGTGGGCGGCAGGGCCGGGCAAGGTGGACCAGTGGCGGGTGCTCGCGCAGGCCCGGGCCATCGAGAACACCTGCGCTGTCGTCGGCGTCGGCCAGTCGGGCCGGGGTGTGTGCGGGCACTCGGTGCTCGTGGGGCCGGACGGTCGCGTCGAGATGGAGCTCGGGGACCGTGCCGAGCTGCGCACCGCCGACGTCGACCCGGCGGGGATCCGCGCGGAGCGGGAACGCAACCCGTCGCTCGCCAACCGCCGGTATCGCGTCGTCCCCGCGGAGGTCGGCGGTCCTGCGGCGTCCGGCTGACCGGCTGCTCGCCCGGGAGGCCGTCGCAGGTGTCAGCGGGCGGCGAGCGTCGCCACGAGGATCGCCGCGTAGTGGCACCAGAACCCGACGACCGTGAGCACGTGGAAGATCTCGTGGAACCCGAACCACCGCGGGCGCGGGTCCGGGCGCCGGGTCGCGTACACGATCGCTCCCAGCGTGTACGCGAGCCCGCCGACAGCGACGAGCCACACGATGAGCGGCCCGTCGGGAGCCTGCCAGAACTGTGGCATGTAGCCGACGGCGACCCACCCGAGCGCGAGGTAGATGGGGACGTACACCCAGCGCGGGGCGTCGAGCCAGACGACACGGGCGACGAGCCCGACGACGGCGCCCGTCCACACGATGACGAGCAGCACGGTCGCCGTGGACGGCTTGAGCAGGAGGACCGCCAGCGGCGTGTACGTCCCGGCGATGATGAGGAAGATGTTGGAGTGGTCCGCGCGGCGCAGGCGGGCGGCCGTCCGCGGCGACCAGTTGCCGATGTGGTAGACGGCACTGGTGCCGAACAGCAGGACCGCGCTCAGGCCGAACACGACGGTGGACACCCGACCTGCGACGGGGGGCGCGAGGACGACGAGCACGATGCACGCGGCGAGGGCGAACGGTGCCGTGCCGGCGTGGATCCAGCCCCGTAGCCTCGGCTTGACCGCCTCGGCGACCGCAGACGCGGCATCGGCGACGTGATCGGCGGCGTCCGCCAGGTGGTCGGCGGGCCCGGTCGGTCCAGGTTCTCCTCGGGCCACAGTGCTTCTCCTCGGTCGGTGGTGGGTCGCCTCGAGCGTAACTTACGCCTCCGTAGGTTATGCCTACGTCGGAGGAGTGCTCGACATCGAGCGGTGGACACGCCTGCTCGGGCGCGTGGTGAGCGGTAGCGTGTGAACTCTCACCGATCACCTCGAAAGGCACTCCCGTGCGCATGCCTGACCTGCTCTACGGGCTCTATGCACAGCGCCTCGCCGACTCGCTGCCCCGCGACGCCACGCCGCGGCACGTCGGCGTGATCCTCGACGGCAACAGGCGCTGGGCGCGGTCCTCCGGCGCGCCCGCGGCGACGGGCCACCGCCGCGGTGCGGACAAGATCGAGGAGTTCCTCGCCTGGAGCGAAGAGCTCGGCATCGAGGTCGTCACGCTCTGGATGCTCTCCACCGACAACCTGTCCAGGAGCGCGGAGGAGCTGGCCGACCTCCTGGGCATCATCGAGGAGTCCGTCACGGCTCTCGCCGAGGCGCGGCGCTGGCGGCTGCGGGTCGTCGGGCGGCTCGACCTCCTGCCCGACGACGTCGCCGCGACGCTCCGGCGTGCCCAGTCCCAGACCGCGTCCGTCGAGGGGATGCACGTCAACGTGGCCGTGGGCTACGGCGGGCGCCACGAGATCGCCGACGCGGTCCGTGACCTCCTGCGCGAGCGTGCCGCGGCGGGGGAGACGATCGAGGAGATCGCCGCGAACATCGACGTCGAGCACATCGCCGAGCACCTCTACACCAAGGGGCAACCGGACCCCGAGCTCGTCATCCGTACGTCGGGCGAGCAGCGCCTCGGCGGCTTCCTCCTGTGGCAGAGCGCCCACTCGGAGTTCTACTTCTGCGAGGCGTACTGGCCGGACTTCCGCAGGGTGGACTACCTGCGTGCACTGCGCTCCTACGCAGCCCGCGAGCGACGCCTCGGTCGGTGACCGCCGACCGGGGTGGAACGTCACATCTCACGACCCCACGTACCCAGGAACCTCTGCGCCGAGGGTGGGATGATGGTGGGCATGCTCACCAGCGCCACGACCGGGTCAGCCGGCACGCCTGCCACGCCGTACGACGCTCTGCTTCTCTACTCCTTCGGGGGGCCGAACCGGCCGGAGGACGTCGTGCCGTTCCTCCGCAACGTCACGGCCGGCAAGGGCATCCCTGACGAGCGGCTCGAAGCCGTGGGCGAGCACTACTACGGCTTCGGCGGGAAGAGCCCCATCAACGAGCAGAACCTCGCGCTCAAGGCGGCGCTGGAGGCCGAGCTCGCCGCCCGCGGCATCGACCTGCCCGTCGTGTGGGGCAACCGCAACTGGGAGCCGTACACCCGGGACGCGCTCGACGAGCTCAAGGCGCGGGGGGCCGAGCGGGCCGTCGTGCTCGTCACGAGCGCGTACTCGTCCTATTCGGGCTGCCGTCAGTACCGCGAGGACCTCGCGGTCACCCTCGACGCGGCCGGGGAGCTCGGCCCGCAGGGGTCGACGAGCGTCCAGTTCGACAAGATCCGGTCGTACTTCAACCACCCCGGGTTCGCGCAGGCCAACATCGACGCGGTCGTGGAGGGGTACCGGGCGCTCGCAGCCCGCCCCGACGGCGACCCGGCGCAGGCGCGGCTCGTGTTCGTCACGCACTCCATCCCCGACACGATGGAGGCCGCGTCCGCCGTCTCGGGTGCCACGTACTCCGCGCAGCACCTGGACCTCGCGGCCGTCGTCGCCGCGGGCGTCGCGACCGAGCTCGGCCACGAGGTCCCGTGGTCCCTCGCCTACTGCTCGCGATCCGGCCCCCCGAGCCAGCCGTGGCTCGAGCCCGACGTCAACGACCACCTCGGTGAGCTCGCGGAAGCGGGGGTGCGGTCCGTCGTGCTCTCACCGATCGGGTTCGTCTCCGACCACATGGAGGTCGCGTACGACCTCGACACCGAGGCGCTCGCCACCGCCCGGGACCTCGGCATGGCGGCGGTGCGGGCCGGGACGGTGAGCACCCGGGCCCCGTTCATCGCTGGCCTCGTCGACCTCGTGCTCGAGCGCGCCGCCCTCGCCCGGGGCGAGGACGTCACCGAGGCCACCGTAGGGACGCTCCCCGCGTTCCGGTCGGTGTGCCGAGCGGGTTGCTGCCGGCGCCGTGACGGCGAGGACAGCGGCATCCCGGCGCTGTGCAGCGTCGACCTCATGAGCTGATCCACCGACGCGTCCACCCCCATCTGCAGAGAGCTGACCTCACATGACCGACAGTGCCCACGTCCACCACCGCCCCGACACGGGTGACGTCATCGAGACCTCCGACATCAACGCGACGGTGCGGTACGTCATGTGGTCGGTCTTCTCGACCGTGCAGACGCTGCCCGCCGACGACGCGGCGCGCAGGACGCTCGTCGACGACGCGCTCGCCGCGGTGGGCGGTGCCAGCGCAGGCACCGACACCGAGCTCACGGTCCGTGGGTGGTACGACGTCGGTGGCCTGCGTTCCGACGCGGACCTCATGGTGTGGTGGCACGGACCGAGCATCGAGTCGGTGCAGGGCGCCTACCAGCGCCTTCGCGCGTCCGAGCTCGGTCGACACCTCGAGCCCGTGTGGTCCGTCGCTGCGCTGCACAGGCCCGCCGAGTTCAACCGGGGGCACATCCCGGCGTTCATGGCCGACGAGGCCCCCGAGGCGTACATCTGCGTGTACCCGTTCGTCCGCTCCTACGACTGGTACCTGCTGCCCCCCGCCGAGCGGTCGACGATGCTCCGCGACCACGGCATGGCTGCGGCGGGGTACGCGGACGTGCGTGCGAACACCGTCTCAGCGTTCGCGCTGGGAGACTACGAGTGGATCCTCGCGTTCGAGGCGTCACGGCTCGAACGGATCGTCGACCTCATGCGGGACCTGCGCGCGACCGAGGCCCGTCGGCACGTCCGGGAAGAGGTGCCCTTCTTCACCGGTCCGCGCACCGACCTGCACGCGTGGGCCGACCGCCAGCCGCTGGCAGACGAGGACTGACGAGGACTGACGAGCGCCGCTCGGATCCGCGGTCAGGGATACAGGCCGCGGATCTGGTGGGCCTCCGCGACGCGCCGCACGCCGATGGCCAGCGCGGCGTCGCGCAGGGTGAGGCCCTGGTCGCGGGCGAGCTGCGCGACGTCCGCGTACGCGGACCGCATGCGGCGTGCGAGCTTCTCCTCGATCTCGGTGACCGTCCACCAGTAGGCCTGGTTCGCCTGGACCCATTCGAAGTACGACACGATGACGCCGCCGGCGTTCGCGAGGATGTCCGGGACGACCACCACCCCACGTGACGCGAGGATCGCGTCGGCCTCGGCCGTCGTCGGTCCGTTGGCGCCCTCGACGACGATCCGGGCGCGCACGTCGGGCGCTGTGCGGGCATCGAGGACCCCGTCGACCGCCGCGGGAACGAGGACGTCGACGTCGAGCGCGAGGAGCGTGCGGTTGTCGATCGGATCGGCGGCGTCGAAGCCGACGACGGACCCCGTCGCGCCGACGTGCTGGAGCAGACGCTGGACGTCGAGGCCGGCGGGGTCGGTGACGCCGCCGTACTCGTCGCTCACGGCCACGACGCGGGCGCCCTCCTCGACGAAGATCGCGGCCGCGTGCGAGCCCACCTTCCCGAAGCCCTGGATGGCGATCGTCGCACCGCGCACGGTGCCCCCCGCCGCCGAGAGTGCTGCAGCCGTCACGTGGACCACGCCGCGCGAGGTGGCCGTCGTGCGCCCCAGGGACCCGCCGACCGCGAGCGGCTTGCCCGTGACGACGCCGGGGATCGTGTACCCCTGGCTGACCGAGTACGTGTCCATGACCCACGCCATGGTCTGCTCGTTCGTCCCCATGTCCGGGGCCATGACGTCGCGCTCGGGGCCGATGACCGGGATGATCTCGCTCGTGTAGCGGCGGGTCACCCGTTCGAGCTCGGACTGGCTGTACGCGTGCGGGTCGATCCCGACGCCGCCCTTCGCACCACCGTAGGGAAGCTCGACGATCGCGCACTTCCACGTCATGAGCATGGCGAGTGCGCGGACGTCGTCGATGTGCACGTCACGGTGGTACCGCAGTCCGCCCTTCCCGGGGCCCCGGGAGACGTTGTGCTGCACCCGGTACCCCTGGAAGAGCTCCGTGCGACCGTCGTCGCGACGCAGGGGTACCGCGACGGCGATCTCCCGACGAGGGGTGGCGAGCATCTCGTGCAGCCCCTCGTCGTACCCGAGGATCTCGATCGCGCCCGCAAGCTGGCCGAGAGCGTTCGCCCACGGGCTCACGTGCGGGGGCGTCGTTGCGCGGACGCGGCTCGTCATCGTCGTCTCTCCTCGTGGTGCTGCACGGAGCTCGTCGGCCGGGGCGCCGACCGCTAGGGCTCCTCGACCTCGCCGGCGCCGCCCAGCGCGTCGATCCGGGCGATCTCGTCGGCGCCGAGCGTGAGATCGAGCGCCCGGAAGTTGGACTCGATGCGCGCGGGGGTCACCGACTTCGGGATGACGACGAACCCGTGGTCGATGTGCCAGCGCAGGACGACGTGGGTGGGATCGACCCCGTGGGCGTGCGCGATCTCGGCGAGCACGGGGTCGTCCAGATCGGTCCGCTTGAACGGGCTGTATCCCTCGAGGACCACGTTGCGTGCCCCGAGGGTCGCGGCGAGCGTCGCGTCGTAGTCGTTCGGGCCCCAGGGGATCTGGTTGACCGCGGGGGCTTCCCCCGTGGCGTCGACGAGCTCGTCGATCTGCGCGGTGGAGTAGTTGCTCACGCCGATGGAGGAGGCGAGTCCCTCGTCCCGGAGCAGACGCAGCTGCTCCCAGACCTGGGGGCTGGCCTGCTTGTTCGGCGGCCAGTGGATGAGCCAGAGGTCGACATGGTCCAGTCCGAGGTTCGTGAGGGAGCGCTCGAGGGTCTCCCGCTCCTTGCCAGCGTGGTCCGGCGGCAGCTTCGTGGTCACGAAGATCTCGTCGCGGGGGACGCCGGACTCGGCGATCGCCCGGCCGACCTGGTCCTCGTTGCCGTAGGCGGTGGCCGTGTCGATGTGCCGATATCCGGTGCGCAGGGCGTGCAGGACGGACGTGAAGGCGTCGTCGCCCTCCGACTGCCACGTGCCGAAGCCGAGGAGCGGGATGGCCCCTCCGGGCAGGGGGGCTGTGGGAATGTCTGCTGAGGTCATCGCCCCAGTCTGCCCTCGACCGGCCGTGGCTGCAGGTCGTGCCGCGTCCGGTCCTCAGCTGGAGGCGCGCCGACGGAGCTCCGGGCGCAGGACGAGGTGCCCGTCCGCGTGGACGGACGGTCGCGCCCGATCCAGGAGGTCCTCGTCCCTGTCGTCCAGGCGGTAGCCGAGCATCGTGAGAAGCTCTTCTGCCGCGTACTGCGCCATGCGGACGGCCGGGTTCGTGATGGTCGTCAGGGGCGGGACGGTGCCCTCGCTCACGCCGAGGTCGTCGTATCCCACGACGGCGACGTCGCCCGGCACAGAGCGTCCGTGCTTCGCGAGGACGCGGAGCGCACCGAGCGCCATGAGGTCCGACGCGACGAACACGGCGTCGATCGCCGGGTCCTCGCGGAGGATCGCCTCCATCGCGTGCACACCCGCGGCCGTCGTGAAGTCTCCTCGCGCGAGAGGGCCTTCCTCCAGGCCTGCGCGCTCCAGTGCCTCACGCCATCCCGAGAGGCGGTCCTCACCCGCTGTCATGTCGCTGGGCCCGGCGATGTGGGCGATCCGACGACGTCCGGTCTCGATGAGGTGCTCTGTCGCGAGGCGACCGCCGGCGTGGTTGTCGACCCCGACGAACCGGACACCTGGGGGGAGCGTGAAGGGGCGCCCCACGAACATGGCGGGCAGCCGGGACGCCTCGATCGCCGACTCCAGCTCGTCCTCGCGGTGGTGCGAGACGACGATCGCTCCGTCCACGTGACCGTTGCGCAGGTACTGCGCGATGCGGCCCGTACGTTCGCCGGGCTGGGCGAGGAGCAGCACGAGCTGCAGGTCCGTGGCCCGCAGGGCCGAGTTGATCCCACGGAGGGTCGCCGCGAAGAACGGATCGTTGAGGACGCGCTCGTCGGGTTCCGGGACCACGAGTGCGATCGAGTCGGTGCGGCGGGTGACGAGGGACCGCGCCGCCCGGTTCGGGACGTACCCGAGCCGGGCGATCGCGTCGTCCACCGCGGCCTGTGCCTCCGGGGAGACCCGTGAGCCGCCGTTGATGGCGCGTGAGGCGGTCGAGCGTGAGACGCCCGCCGCTTGCGCGACCTCCTCCAACGTCGGAGCGTGCATGCTCATGGTTCTCCTCCGGGCGACACCGGTGTCCCCCCTCGATGTGCGTTGCAGGTCAGCCGGACACGACGGAGCGAGCTGCGAGCGTGTTGCTCGCCGCCACCTGGGAGTACCAGGCGCCGCTCGCCTTGACGATCCGCTCCTGCGTCTCGTAGTCCACCCGCACGATACCGAAACGCTTGTGGTAACCCCACGCCCACTCGAAGTTGTCCAGGAGGGACCAGGCGAAGTACCCGCGGACGTCCGCTCCCTGGTCGATGGCGTCGTGCACAGCGCGCAGGTGCACGTCGTAGAACTCGAGCCGGTCCTGGTCGTCGACGAAGCCGTCCGCGTCCGCGACGTCATCGTAGGCGCATCCGTTCTCCGTCACGTACAGGCGGACACCACGGGGACCCGTGTAGTCAGCCTGCAGGCGCAGCAGCAGCCGGGTGAGGCCCTCAGGCTGCACCTCCCAGTCCATGTCCGTGACGGGGAGGCCCCGCGGGTGGGTGTAGACGCCGTCGGCGGCCGGGTAGGGCGAGGATGTCGCGCGGGGGACCGGCGCACTTCCGTGCAACGACGACGACGGGGGTGTCGTGCTGACCGCCTCCCCGTGGTAGTAGTTCACGCCGAGCGCGTCGATCGGCGACGAGATGATCTCGAGGTCACCGTCCTGGACGAGCGCAAGGAAACCCTCGGCAAGACCCTGCGCGTCCAGGTCCTCGATGAGGTCCGCCGGGTAGGAGCCCGTGAGGATGGGGTCCGTGAACACCCGGTTGAACTGCGCGTCGATGCGGCGGGCCGCGTCCACGTCGTCCGGGTTCTGGGCGTCGACCGGGTCGGCGACCGTGAAGTTCAGCGTGATCCCGAGGTCGGCGCCCGCGTCGCGGGAGCGCAGCTCCTGGATCGCCAGACCGTGCCCGAGCATGAGGTGGTGCGCCGCAGCGAGGCCGTCCGGCCGCGACTGCCGCCCCGGCGCGTGAGCGCCCGCCGTGTAGCTGAGGAACGACGAGCACCACGGCTCGTTGAGCGTCGTCCACACGCCGACCCGGTCACCCAGGGCGTCGTGGACCGTCGCTGCGTACTCCTGGAAGAGGTAGGCGGTGTCCCGGTTGGTCCACCCGCCCTTGTCCTCGAGCGCCTGCGGGAGGTCCCAGTGGTACAGCGTGAGCCAGGGGAGGATGTCCTTCTCCAGCAGCGAGTCCACGAGCCGCGAGTAGAAGTCCAGACCTGTGTGGTTGATGCCGGCGGCCCCGCTGACGCCGTCCGGCCGGATCCTCGACCAGGAGGTCGAGAAGCGGTAGGCGCCGACGTTGAGGCTCTGCATGAGGGCGACGTCGTCCGCGTACCGGGTGTAGTGGTCGCAGGCGACCTCCCCGTCGTGACCGTCGAGGACCGCCCCGGGCACCTTGCAGAAGGTGTCCCAGATGGAGTCGCGCCGCCCGTCGACGTGACCGGCGCCCTCGATCTGGAACGCGGCCGTGGCCGCGCCCCAGAGGAAGCCGTCGGGGAAGACGAGGGATCCGTGTGCGTTGTCGGAACTCATCCCTTGACAGCTCCTTGCATGATTCCTGCGACGAGCTGCTTGCCGGCAAGCACGAAGAGCAGGATGAGCGGGAGGGTCGTCAGCAGGACGGCGGCCATGATGAGCGAGTAGTCCGACCGGAACCCGCCGCGCAGGAGCGAGACGACCATCGGGAGGGTCGGATTCTGCCCGTTGAGGATGATGAACGGCCAGAAGAAGGCCGTCCAGCTCCCGACGAACGTGAAGAGCGCGAGCATCGCTGCGGCGGGACGTGCCGCTGGCAGGGCGATGTGCCAGAAGGTGCGGATCATCGACGCGCCGTCGACCCTGGCCGCCTCGATGAGCTCGTAGGGGAGCGCGCCCTCGAGGTACTGCGTCATCCAGAACACGCCGAATGCGGTGACCATCCCCGGCACGATGACGGCGATGATCTTGCCGGACCAGCCGATCTCCGACATGACGATGAAGAGCGGGACGATGCCGAGCTGGGTGGGGATCGCCATCGTCGCGATGACGAAGACGAGCAGGGGCCGCCGACCGCGGAACCGGAGCTTGGCGAACGAGTAGCCCGCGAGCGTGGAGAACAGGACGACGGAGAGCGACTGCAGCGTCGAGATGATGAGCGAGTTGAAGAACCCCTTCCACAAGGGAAGGTTCGAGTCGAAGACCCGGCTGAAGTTCTCCAGCAGGTGCCCGCCCGGTATGACGTCCGGGATCGGGTGCACGGAGATCTCGGCCTGGGTCGAGGACCCCAGGAGGAACGTGTAGTAGATCGGGTACGCGGAGATGAGGACGACGACGGTGAGGATCGCGTAGGTGACCCAGCCCGGGCGGCGATTGGGTCCGGCGCCCGGGAGCTTGCGGCGTCTGGCGACGCTCCGGGCGGCACCCTTGCCAGCGGTCTGGGCGATGACGGGGATGGAGCTCATCGCGTCCTCCGGTTGTTCGAGAGGCCCTTGCGCTTCTTCGCCGGGGCGCTGCCTGATGAAGCGATCTTGCTGCTGATCGCGAAGTTGATGATGCCGATGACGATGATGATGACGAAGAGGATCCAGGCGACGGCGGCTGCCTTTCCGAAACTCCTCTGGTTGCCCCAGCCGAGCTCGTAGAGGTACATCGTGATCGTCATGTACTGACGGTTCGCGCCGCCCTGTCCGCTCACGTCGAACAGACGGGCCTCGTCGAAGATCTGGAGCCCACCGATCGTGGCGGTGATGACGATGAAGATGATGGTCGGGCGCAGCTGCGGGACCGTCACGGACAAGAACTGCCGTACGCGGCCTGCGCCGTCGATGATCGCGGCCTCGTAGAGCTCTGAGGGGATCGCCTGCATGGCGGCGAGGAAGATGAGGGTGTTGTACCCGGTCCACCGGAAGTTGACCATCGACGCGATCGCGAGGTGGCTCGGGAACGCCTGCGCCTGCCACTTCACGGGCCCGATGCCGAAGATCTCGAGCAGCGCGTTGATGGCGCCGGAGTCCTCGGCGAACAGGCGGCCGAAGATGAGGCCGACGGCCACGGGAGCCACGACGTAGGGCAGCAGCACAGCCATGCGCCAGAAGGTCCTGGCGCGGATGTTGGCGTTGAGGAGCGCGGCCAGCAGCAGTGCTGTGATGACCTGGGGTACTGAGGAGAGCAGGAAGATCGAGAAGGTGTTGCGCAGGCCCTTCCAGAAGTTCGGCTGGTCGAAGACCGCGAGGTAGTTGTCGAAGCCGACGAACTCCCCCTGTCCGCTCAGGAGCTTCCATTCGTGCACCGACACGTAGGCGGTGTAGATCAGCGGGAACAGCCCCGTGATGGCGAACAGGATGAAGAAGGGCGAGATGTAGAGGTACGGGGAGAGTTTGACATCCCATTTGCCGCGGTTCTGCGAGAACGCGATGCGCCGAGGCGTGCGGTCCGCATCACGAGAGGACTTCGGTGGGGACAGGACGGCCATGAGGTTCCTTCGGAGATGCGCGGGGGCGCTCGGTGGGCGATGGCGTGACGCAGCGGGCGCCGTCGGGAATCAGGTGATCCCGGCGGCGCCCGCTACATGGTCTTCAGGCGGACGAGCTCAGGAGGCCTGATCTCAGGAGCTGAAGCCCAGGTCCGCGTACCCGGCAACGGCCTGGTCCCAGGCAGTGGCAGGGTCCTGCTCGCCCAGGACGTCGACGCGGAGCAGGGCGTCGGTGACGAGCGAGTTGATGGCGAAGTACGCCTGGCCCTTGTAGGGGGTCTCGAGGTCGTTGACCGCCTTCGCGCGCTCGACGAAGATCGCGCCAGCGGGCGCGTCGTTGAAGAACGTGTTGACGAAGTCGGCGACCGCCGGGTCCTCCCACGCGTCGACCTGGCTCGGGAAGTTGCCGTGGGCCTGGAAGTGGCGCGTCTGCTGCTCGGGGGCCGTCAGCCACAGGGCCAGCTTGCGGGCCTCCTCGACGTTCTCGCCGCCGGACGGGACCGTGAGGAAGGACCCACCCCAGTTGCCACCGCCGCCGGGGAAGACGTCAGCGATGTCCCAGCCGTCGATGGTGGGAGCGAGCTCGGTCTGGATGGAGCCGGTGAACCACGGCGGGCAGAGCGTCGTCGCGAAGCCGTTGTTCGCGAAGCCGTTCTTCCAGTCGTCGCCCCACTGCTCGTAGCCCGCTGACAGCTCGGGCGCGACCTCGAGGATCGAGTCGTACATCGCCTTGATCTCGGTGTTGTTCTCGAGCGGCTTCGGCTCGCCCGTCTCCGGGTCTTCGTACGGTGCCCCGATCTGGCCGATCATGGCCTGGTGCACGGCGACCACGGAGTCGAACCACGCAGCGTCGCTGGCGGCTGTGAACGTCTTTCCGGCCGCGAAGTAGTCGTCCCAGGTGGCGTCCTCGCCGCCCAGCAGCTCTGCGACCGCCTCACGGTCGGTCGGCAGGCCGGCAGCCTCGAAGAGGTCGGCGCGGTAGCAGACCGCGAGCGGGCCGGTGTCGGTGCCCAGGCCGATGTGCTTGCCGTCCTCCGTCTTGCCCTGCGCGTCGGTGTGCTTCATGTAGCGTCCGTCGACCTCGCCCGAGAAGTCCTCGAAGCCGTCAGCGATCTCGCTCATCTCCGGCATCCAGTCGACCTCGATGGCTTCGATGTCAGCCAGGCCGGAACCGCCTCCGGCGATACGCGTCGTGAGGTTGGTGCGGGCATCATCGGTCGTCGCGGCCTTGTTGTGGACGACCTTGATGCCGGGGTTGGCTTCCTCGTACTCCTTGAGGATCTCGTCCGTGTAGCCGAACTCGTTGAACGTCGAGATCGTCAGGGTGATCTCGCCGTCGTCGCCGCCGCCGTTGTCGTCGTCGCTGGAGCACCCTGCGAGGGCCAGGGTGAAGAGGGAAGCGCCAGCGACGGCTGCTGTCAGCCGTCGCGTACGGGTGGTACGGATCATTTCGAGGACTCCTTTGTCAACGCTCGCGGCGACGCCGCTGGTGTTCTGGCCGGAAAGAACGCGAGCGGGCACGGAAGCGAGTCCGCTCGTTTCGCACGTGCAGCCTGCCCAAGACATTCTGGGAGCGCTCCCATGCGTTGCCATGATCCTGAGGGGGAGCGCTCCCACGTGTCAAGGGCGGCGTTCAGGAGGATTCCTGCAAGCGTTGCAGAAAACGCATCTCCGCAGGTAGAACGGCTGGGCTGAGCCGGATGTTGCGCAATTGTTACCGCGGTGAGCGGTGACGGTGCTCCGTCAGTCGCGCGGGCCGCTGCGCCGCAGCCATTCGAGCGCAGCGTCCTGCTCGTCGGCGAGGGTCTGCCGGACGGCCTCGGCCGCCGCTGCCTCGACGGCAGCGCCGAACACGGGGACCGAGGACCGGACGTCACCGGAGTACGTCATGACGCAGCCCCCGTCCACGGCGGAGCACCGCACGGACCCGGTCATCCGGACCGGAGCCCCGGTGATCTCGAGGGAGACCGTGCCGAACCGGCTGCCATCGCGCCCTTCTCGCGGCTCCGCCCACGCGGACGTGTGGCGGAGCTCGAGCTCGCGGCCGACGAAGGGCCGCACCTGCGCGGGGATCTGGTCGCTCGGCAGGCTCCGTCGCACGGCCGACGTGTAGCTGCCGTCCGGCCCGGCGGTGACGTCCAGCTGCAGGAGGCGGGAACCGGCGCGCTGGGCCGTGAACCGGATGAACTCCGCGTCGTTGACGAGCCGGACCGCCTCGTCCGTACCGACCGGGAAGTGCACGTCGATGCTCATGTCCATCAGGTTCTCCTCCAAGGATCCGCTCGTGGAGCGTACCGAACGTCGGTGCCGGGTCGAGCGCGCGTAGGCTCACGCGTGTGTCGACGATGAGTGATCTGGTGATGAAGCACGGCAGCCTCGCGCCTGCCGACGTCGAGTGGCTCCACCTGCTGGTCGGGGACTGGCAGGTGATCTCCGACCTGGCGTTCGCGGACCTCGTCCTGTGGCTGCCCACCTCGGACGGTGGGTTCATCGCGGTGTCGCAGTGCCGCCCGAGCACGGGCGCGACGGTCCACTACGACGACATCGTCGGCACCTTCGCGCCGGAAGGACTGCGACCGCAGCTCGAGCGGGCCATGGTGGAGGAGCGCACGCAGAAGTCGCGCGAGCCCCGATGGTTCGGGACGTATGCGGTCCGCGAGGAAGCGGTGCCGGTCGCGCACGGCGGACGGACGATCGCGGTCGTCGCGCGTCAGACGAACCTCGGCAGCGGCCGGACGCCGAGCCGGCTCGAGCTCAACTACGTGGAGGCCGCGGACGACCTCATGGCGATGGTGGCGTGCGGCGACTTCCCGTACCCCGACTCCGCGACCGGCCCCCGGCGGGGAGCGCCGCGTGTCGGTGACGGGTTCATCCGCATGAACTCCGAGGGCGAGGTTCTCTACGCGAGCCCGAACGCCCTGAGCTGCTTCCACCGCCTCGGGGTGATCGGTGCCCTCGTCGGCGAGTCCCTCATCGAGGTGACGGCGGAGCTCATCGAGCACAAGATGCCCGTCGACGAGTCCATGCCGCTCGTCGTCATGGGACGGGCGCCGTGGCGGACCGAGATCGAGTCGCGCGGGGTCTGCCTGTCCGCCCGCGCTGTCCCGCTCACCGACCGTGGTCAACGGATCGGTGCCGTGCTCCTGTGCCGCGACGTCTCCGAGCTCCGGCGGCGCGAGCGCGAGCTCATCACCAAGGACGCGACGATCCGCGAGATCCACCACCGTGTGAAGAACAACCTGCAGACCGTCGCGGCGCTCCTGCGCCTGCAAGCACGTCGGATGACGGTACCGGAGGCCAAGGAGGCGCTCGAAGAGGCGATGCGTCGGGTCGCGACGATCGCGCTCGTCCACGACAGCCTGTCGCAGACACTCGACGAGGAGGTCGAGTTCGACGACATGGTGGGACGTGCGTTGCGGTTGGCAGCGGACGTGGCGGCGGCCGGGGTGAGCGTCCGGACGGTGGCGAGCGGGTCGTTCGGGATGGTCCCTGCTCAGGACGCGACGGCGCTCGCCCTCGTCCTCACCGAGCTCGTGACGAACGCTGTCGAGCACGGCCTGAGCGAGGCGGGTGGTGGCACCGTCGAGATCCGTGCCCAGCGCGACGGCACGGCGCTGCACGTGACGGTGACCGACGACGGGGTGGGCCTGCCCGACGGCCACGGGCCCGCGGGTGGCCTCGGGACCCAGATCGTCCGGACGCTCGTGACGAACGAGCTGCAGGGATCGATCGAGTGGGGACCGGGGGAGTCGGGCGGCACCGTGGTGTCTGTGTCGATGGTCCTGCGGGGGGTCGCGGGCTGAGGCCTCCGGCGACCGGAGCTGCATGCCACGACGACGCAAGGCCCGGTCCGTGGGACCGGGCCTTGCGTCGTCGTGCAGCCACCCCGCACGGGTGGCAGGAGCTCAGTTGGCCCGGCGGGCGCGTGCCGTGCGGCGCTTGAGCGCGCGGCGCTCGTCCTCGGACAGTCCGCCCCAGACGCCAGCGTCCTGGCCGGACTCGATCGCCCACTTGAGGCACGTGTCGACCACGGGGCAGCGTCGGCAGATCGCCTTGGCCTCGTCGATCTGCAGGATGGCAGGACCGGTGTTGCCGATGGGGAAGAACAGCTCGGGGTCTTCGTCGAGGCATGCTGCGCGGTGACGCCAGTCCATGTCATCTCCTAGGCAGGGGAGGGTCACCGAGAAAAAAGGTGGGTGACCCGAACGGGTGGGGCAGGTGTGACTGCTGGTAACCAGTTCACACCCCAACGACGGGGGGCACAAGGGTTACCAGGAGGTTTCCTCCGAGTGACCCGTGAGGTGTTCGTCACATTGTGACGTAGCCGTCAGGTGCATCGGCGTCGCCGCCGCGGCCGGGCACGTGCCACGGGCCGCGGAATCTGGCCGAAATATCGTAGTCGTTGTCCTGCGCGTCCCGCAGGAGCATCGCTGTCGCTGACGATCACCTGCCCGCGCCGCGGTTATTGTCCTCCTCCGCGGCCGACGTCGGTTATGGTCGAGACCACTATGCCTAACGACGTGCCCTCCGACCCGTCGGCGTCGTCACGGGGTGCCGCTGTGCGCCGGTGGCTCGCCGCGCCCCGTCCTCCCGTCGTGTCGTTCACGAGCGTCGGCCTCGGCGCCGAGGCCCTCGCGCTGGTCGTGATCACCGCCCTCGGTCTGCTGAGCCTCCTGGACACGCAGGCGAGCGACGTGGCCGTCACGGCTGTCCTGGCGCTGTGCACCGGCGCGGCCGCGTGGTTCCTGCTCGTGTGCGCCGGGGCGCTCGGCTCGGGACGTGCGTGGGTGCGTGGTCCCGCCGTGACCGTCCAGCTTCTGGCGCTCCTCGTGGCGTACACCCTCTTCGGCGCTGAGCAGACGGTCGCGGCCGTCGCCATCGCTGTCCTCGCTGGTCTCACGCTCGTCGGGCTGCTCACCCCCGGGGTCGCCCGGTTCATCGGACGTGACGCGCGACCCTTCGACGAGGACTGACGGGGCCGCGTCGCAGCTCCGTCAGCCGTGCGCGGCCCGTGCCACCTGGATGAGCTCCGCGTCGCGCCCCACGACGAGCACGCCTCGTCCCGGGGCGCGCACGTCCGGTTCCACGAGCCATCCGAGCTCCGTGCCGAAGATCTCCGCGCTGCCGGGTGAGCCAGGCTGCAGCAGGATCCCGCAGCGCCCGGCCCGCAGGTCCGCGAGCGGACCGCGGAACGCTGACGAGGCCGCGGTCGTCGTCGCCGATGCGACGAGCCGCACGTCGAGGTCGGTCAGGTGTGCGCGCAACGTCTCGACAGCGACGGGGTGCAGCTGACCGAGCACGTCGAGGTCGTCGACGACGACCACGAGTCCTGAGCGGTGCCGCTGGCGACCCTGGGCTGCGCCGCACACCGCCTCGACGAAGGCGGGGACGGTGGCGGCGGAGAAGCGCGGGAGGAGGTGCACGCCCGCCCAGGCGTCAACCGTCGCAGCCAGCGCTGGGTCGCGCGTGGCGACGGCCACGAGGGTGCCACGCTGGTGGGCGTCCGTGGCGATGTGGCGGATCGCGGTGGTCCGACCCGAGCCGTGCGGACCGCAGACGAGCACGTCGCGGTCGCGGGGTGGCCCCGACGCCTGCGCACCGTCCCCGCCGAGTCCCACGACGATCTTCGCCGGGTGGGCGAGCACGGCGTCCGGTGGGACGTCGCGCGGCACGGGCAGGATCGTCGTCGGTGACCGGGGGGCGGCGCGGACCGGCCTGTCGTTGCGCATCAGGTCACGGGGGTCGCCACGGGCTGCGTCCGTGCCCGGCCGGGACGACGGGTCCTCCCGTGCCACCTGGCACGCGGCAGGAGGGAACGTCCCGGAGAGCAGCACCCCGCGCCCCGGGACCCCACCCCGGCCAGCGAGAGCGCTCGGGATCCCGAGGAAGAGGTCGTCGTGCTTGTCCCTCCCGGACAGGAGAACGCGGTGCGTGAGGAGAGCCGACACGCCCGAGGGGGGCGCCGCGCTCGCCGCGACGGCGAACGCCGTCCGCGCTGCGCCCTGACGGAGTGCGGACACGAGCACGTCGGCACCCGCACCGCGCAGCACGGCGCCGAGGCTCCGCTGGACCTCCTCGAGCCCGTCCACGACGACGAGGTGCTGCCCCGCAGCGCCCGCCAGGACGGAGAGCAGCCGCGCGATCCTGCGGGGATCCCCGGGCCCGACGATCGTCCCCACGCCGTCCGTGCCCGCCGTCCGGCCCTCGTGCAGCGTGGACGAACCCACGAGGTGCACGGTCATCCCGGCTGCGACCCCGGCGCGCGCGACCGTCCGCAGGGCTGTGCTCCGGCCCGTGCCGGCTCGGCCGAGCACGAGCAGGTGGCCCGACGCACAGTCCCACGTCAACGCCCGCTGGCGCTGACGCTCGGGCTCGTCGACGAGCCCGAGCGTCAGCGTGGTCGCGGCCCCGGGGCCCGCTGGGGTCACCGGGACGTCGGACAGCCGCAGGTCGTCCGGGAGCGCGGGCGTCCACGGGACCCGGGGCCGTGGTGCGCCGGCCTCCCGCGCCGCGGCGCCGATCGCCGCGACGAGGGCGGCGACGGTGCCGAGCGTCTCCGCACCGGCTCCGCTCCCACCAGCGGTCGCGGCGCGCCACGCGGCCGTCGGCGGGGCGAGCCAGCCGGGCGCGGGCCAGGCACCGGGGAGAGTCCCGGACGGCGGACCTGCCGCGTAGGAGGTCTGCACCAGCTCAGGCGTGTCGAGCCCCCGCCGCAGGTATGCCCGCCCGGGCAGGCCAGCGGGTATGTGGGCCGCGCCCGGCATGCCGACGACGTCTGTGGAGTCGGACTCGTCCGCGACGCGCAGCGCGACCCGCAGGGAGATGTTCGCCCGCATGTCCGCCGTGATCGCGCCGCTCGGGCGCTGCGTCGCCAGGACGAGGTGGATGCCCAGGGACCGTCCCTGGGCAGCGATGCGGACCAGGCCGGGGATGAAGTCCGGCTGGTCGTCGGCCATGGCGCGGAACTCGTCGACGACGATGAGCAGCCGGGGGAGGTTCTCCGTCCGAGCGCTCGCGGACCGGCCTCGGTACTCCTCGAGGTCGGTCGCGCCGACGGCGCGAAAGAGGTGCTCGCGTCGGCGGAGCTCCGCCCGCAGGCCCGTGAGCGCGCGCCCGGCCGCACCGGGGTCGAGGTCGGTCACCTGGCCGACGACGTGGGGGAGTGCGGCGCACGCACCGAAGCTGGCGCCGCCCTTGTAGTCGACGAGCGCGATCGCCAGCTCGTCGGGCGGGTGGCCGAGCGCGAGGCCGAGGACGAGGGTCTGGAGGAGCTCGGACTTGCCGGCGCCCGTCGTTCCCGCGACGAGCGCGTGCGGTCCGTCGTCGACGAGGTCGATGGTCACCGGTCCGCTGGCCCCGGTCCCGATCGTCGTGCGCAGCCCGCCCTGTCGCGGGGCACGCCAGGCGGCGCCGGGTTCCGCTGCGGACGGCGTGTCCGCCAGGGCGACGGTGTCGGGCAGGGACGGGTGGCCGTCCTCGGTCACCGCGCCGGGAGTCGACGCTGAGCCCGCGCGCGTCGGTGCGACGTGCGTCCACCGGCCGCGGCGCACGACGTCGCCGACCCGGCGCGCGTACGTGTCGAGCCAGCGAGGGGACACTCCGTCGAAGGCCGAGCGTCTCGGTACTCCGTCGGGCCCGGTCAGGACCGTGCCGTGCTCGCCGACGACGGCGCGGGACGGGCACCAGGAGGGGACGGGGTCGCCAGGCTCGGCGACGACGAGGAGCGCGGCCCGTTCGCCGTGCGCCGCGTGCCAGGCGCCGAGGCGGGCGGCGAGGTCGGGCGACACCGGCGCGTCCACGACGAGCACCGTCCGGCGGGCCGGTGACCTGTCCGGCGCTGGCAGCGGTGCATGCGTGAGCCGGCCCCGGGAGCCCGGCAACCACCGTGCCCATGTCCAGTCGTCCGTCCGGTCGGCCGCGACGACGACGTGGATGTCGTGGGCGCGACCCGTGGCGTGCAGCGTCACGACCATCCGGCCTGCGAGCGCGAGGGTGCAGGCCCGTGTCCCACCGATCCAGACGCAGTCGTCCGCCAGGTCCCGGGCGGGAGCCGGTATGTCCAGCCCGTGCCGACCCGGGGGTGCGTGGGGGGAGCCCCGCAGCCCAGGGTGTCCGGTCGACCGGGCGCGAGCAGCGAGCGCGACGCCCGTGAGCAGGTCCGCGGGGTGGGGCGCTGTGCTCGCCCCCGGTGAGGGCGTGCCACCCGCCCGGGCGAGGGGGGCGGACGGCGAACGTCGCAGCATGCCCGGCACCTGGCGTCGGTGCGCGACGCGTCGGACGACCAGGGGCGCGAGGACCATGAGCGGGCCCATGACGGCCATGACGAGGAACAGGGGATTGCGCAGCACGACCGCGAGGACGATCCCGGTCACGCCCGGCAGGATCGCCGTCACGATGGTCGTCGTCCCGCCCACCGCGGTGTCGCGTGCCGTCGCACCCGTCGACGCCTCCGGTGCGGCGTGCTCCGCGAGCAGCGCGGCGAGCGAGACCCGCGCGGGGTCGGGGCGCGGGCGGAGCTCGAGCGCCGTGCGCACCCCGTGCGCACCGACGACCTCGACACGGGTCCCCTCGCGCCAGCGGTGCCAGCGCCGGACGCGGTGGGACGTCCCGGCGGCCCGGCGTCGCGACCGTACGAGGCGGTACCCGGAGGCGGCGCGGACGCGTACCGACGTCCGGCCGTCCCGGTGGCGGCGTGCGCGGACCACGAGGCCGCCGACGGCCGTCTCCTGCTCACTGACCGCCCGGAGCTCCCCGGTACGAGAACCGGTGAGGACGGCGACGTGGGCATCCGCCGCGAGAGCAGCACCGACCCCGTCGGCCGGGCACGCGACGCCGCGCAGCGTCGCGCCCGCGACGAGCGGTGGTTGCCCGACGACGTGCTCCTCGTCGAGCCGCACGTCATCGACGTAGAGGGCAGCCGTCGCGAGCTCCGGTCTCCCGGTGCACCGGGCCAGCGCGGGACGCAGTGCTGCCAGGGGACGCCCCTGCAGCAGGTGGACGTCCTGGCCGGGGTGGATCGTCACCGGGACACCGGCCGCAGGGTCGGGCGCGCTGCGGGGACCGCCGGGCGCGCTGCGGGGACCGCCGGATCCGGTCGTGGGGTGGGGCACGCGCCCGATCCTCGGTCGCCGGTGGCTCCGGGGAGGGGGGACGGCACGGGGTCTGTGGACGAGCGGCGTCTGTCCACAGGCCCGGCGCCCTCAGCTCCGCGCTACTCGACGGCCAGCGCCTCCACCGGGGAGGTCCGTGCCGCCGCACGGGCCGGCAGGACCGATGCGAGCAACCCGGCCGCGAGAGCGATCCCGGCGACGAGGAGAAGGTCCGTCCACGGCACCTCGAGGCGCACGTCGCCGACCACCCCGAGGACCACCGTCGAGCCCACCCAGCCGTACACGAGACCGAGGAGGATCCCGAGCACTGCTCCGACGCCGGCGATGACCATGCCCTCGATCGCGAGGGTGCGACGCAGCTGGCGGCGGCTCAGCCCGATCGCCCGGAGCGTCGCGGACTCACGACGGCGCTCGAGGACGGAGAGCGAGAGCGTGTTCGCCACGCCGATGAGGGCGATGAGCACGGCGACCCCCAGCAGACCGAGGATCACCCCGAGGATCCCGTCGATGAGGTTGTCCATCTCGACCCGCTCGAGCGCGGGACCGGTGACGTAGACCTGGCGCTCGGCCATCGCGTCCCGGATGTCGCTGATGACGGCTGCTGCGTCGTCCGGGTCGCTCAGGCGGATCCACGCGTCGGTGACGGTGGCGTCCGGAGCGAGCGCGGCGAACACCTGCGGGGTGACGAGGATCGCCCACCCCGGCATGTCGCTCAGCACCGGATCGAGGTGCACCTCTCCGCCGGACAGCGTCGACAGGACGACCGGCTCGTCAGCGCCGATGCCGAAGTCGGCCGCGGCGCCCGCGGCGACGAGGACCGTGCTGGGCCCGAGACCGGCGACGTACGCGCTGTTGCGGGACGCCACGGACGCGTCGGCAGCGCTCACCGCCTGGACCTGCACGAACGTCCACTCGGACGTGCCCTGCCCGAGCTCGACCTCGTGGGACTGCACCGGGACGACGGCGTCGAGCCCGTCGACCGCCTGGAGGTCCCGGACGATCTCGGGAGTGAGGCCGGGATCTCCACGCTCGTCCCCGAGGCTCGTGACAGTGATGTCGAACGGGTACTGGGCATCGAGCGCGTCGTCGAGGGAGCTGCGTGCCGTCGCTGCGCCGACGGACATCATCGCCACGAGCGTCACGCCGATGAGCAGCGCCGTGCTCGTCGCAGCTGTCCGCCGCGGGTTGCGGCTCGTGTTCGCGGCGGCGAGTCGAGCGGCCGGGCCAGCAGCGGCGACGAGCCGACCCACGGCGGAGACGACCTTCGGCACCCAGAGCACCGCGCTCAGCAGGATGCCCACGAACGACGCGGCGCCACCGAGCACGGCGGCGACGAGGCCGATCTCGACCTGGTTCTGCTGGGCGAGCACGAGGCCGAGTGCCATGAGGGCCACCCCGCCGACGACGAGGAGCGCGGCCAGGACGAGCCTGACCCGACCCGTGCTCGTGTCCACGCCGGGTGTGTCCGCCGGTCGCAGGGCTGCCAGGGGGGCGACACGCGTCGCGGCGCGTGCAGGGACGAGGCTCGCGGTGACCGTGACGACGGTCCCGACGACCAGCGGCCAGACGATCGCCGGGAGGGAGAGCGACGGGGCGTCGGGGAGCGGGACGCTGAGGTCGACGTCGCGCAGGGCGAGGAGCGCGCCCAGCACGATCATCGAGCCGAGCACGATGCCCACGACGGAGGACGCGAGCCCGAGGAGCGTCGCCTCGAGCACGACCGACCGGCGCAGCTGGCGCTTGCCCGCACCCACGCACCGCAGGAGGGCGAGCGCCCGGGTCCGCTGGGCCACGAGCACCTGGAAGGTGTTGGAGATGACGAGCGCGGCGACGAGCAGCGCGATCGCCGCGAACGCGAGGATCGAGTAGGTCAGGACGTCCTGACCACCGGTCCGGGCCGAGAGGCTGGCGCTCGCCGCGTCGTCCCTGGTCCGGACCTCGTACTCCGGTGGGAGCGCCGCGCCGATGTCAGCGATGGCCGTCTCGACGTCGGCGCCGTCCTGCGTGCGCACGAGCATGCCCTCGTAGCCGGGCGGCCCGCCCCCGCCGAGCACGAGCTGTGCCTCGAACGTCGCGTCGGTGACCACTGCGGAGCCTCCGGCGACGAGAAATGCGCCGTTCGGGTCGTCCACGTGGCCGACGAGCGTCATGGTCGTGTCGGTCGGGACCCAGGTCTCGTCGGCCTCGGACCAGAAGCCGCTCTCGTGGGTGAGGGTGTCACCGATCTCGATGCGCAGGCGCTCGGCGGTGTCCCGCGGTAGCGCGATCTCGTCGTCGGCTGACGGGAAGCGTCCGTCGCCGACGACCAACGGTTGCAGGCTCGGGTCGGAACGCACCGGGTTCACCGTCTGGTAGACGGTGCGTGGTCCTACGCGCAGGTCGACGCCGGCACGGGCGAGGCCGTCGGCGGCGACCACGGATCCCAGAGCCCGGACCTCCTCGATCATGTCTGTGTCGATCGGGGACCACTGCCAGGGGTCGCGCAGCTGGGCGACGACGGTCGCGTCCCCGAAGGACGCCGTCACGGAGTCGTACGTCGCGCGCTTGATGAGGTCACCGGCCAGCAGCGTGGCCGCGACGAACGCGGTGCCGATCGCGATGGCGATGCCGGCGGCGGTGAGCCGCCCGATGCTGCGGCGCATCTGGGCGAGGGTGAGGCGCAGCATCAGTGCGTATCACGTGCCTCGGTCGTCACGGCGGCGGTGGTCTCGAAGGTGCGCAGGGCGTCGAGTCCGGCGAGGACGGACTCGGGGGTGGGGTTGGCGATGTCGCCGGCGATGCGTCCGTCGGCGATGAGGACGACGCGGTCGGCGTAGGCGGCGGCTGCGGGGTCGTGGGTGACCATGATGATGGTGCGCCCGAGCTCGCGGACGGAGCGTCGCAGGAAGCTGAGGACCTCGGCGCCGGAGCGGGAGTCGAGGTTGCCGGTGGGTTC
>NZ_JCAQIF010000008.1:0-60676 GCF_059621145.1 Sanguibacter sp. Z41_6
CACCATGTGGGTACCAACCCCGGGACCAGCCACTTCGCCGGCTCGTAACGAGCTTCGCAGTGGTGTCTGTTCCTCCCGGTCGGGCTGACGTCCAGAACATTACGTCGACATGAACGCCCACGGCAAATCTGCCTCCCGTGACGGCGGTCACGGGGACCCCGGAGCGCTACGGCGTCAGCTTGTGCGCGTCCCAGGCCGCCTGCGCAACGAGGTCGGCGGCCGCACCCGGGTCGCGGAACGCGAGCTCGAGGGTGTGCCGGTCCGACCACCTCCCGGCCGCCTGCGCGCAACCGCGAGCCGCCGACCGGAGCACCTGCGTGCCGGACGCGGCGAGCACGCGCCCGTCGGGTCCCACCCACCACGACACCTCGACGCCATCGGCGAGCAGCCGCTCGTGCTCCGTCCACGACGCGGGCAGGCCGGCCACTGCCGACCGCAGGTCGACAGGGAGGTCGTGCACCCGCCCCTGCGCGGGCTCGGCCACGAGGACGGCGTCGGCGGCGTGCACCACGTCAAGATCGAGGACCTCGGCCACCGCGTCGGCGGCCTCCTCGCTCGGTGTAGGGACCACCGCACGCACCTGTGCCCAGGCCGGCTCGGCTGTCACCTGCACGGACGTGCCGGTGCCGACGTCGACCACCGTGGCGCTCCCCCCGTGCAGCGCGACCACCCGGGCGGGCAGCGGATCGACGTCCAGTCCTGCGAGACACGCGCTGCTCAGCCCTGCCCACACGGCCCGGGCCACCGGGATCGGGACCGTCGTGCCCACGCTCGGGAGTCCGGCGAGGAACGTCTCCCAGACCCCAGCATCGGGGACGCCCAGGACGGACTGCAGCTCCGCCGCGGTCGCCACGCCGCCCACCGCGCCGATGACCTGCGGGTCTGTCAGGTGCTCCACCTCCCGCGGAGCGCGGCGAAGAGCGACGTCGAGCCCGGCGCCAGCGCCTGCTGGCGCGAGGAAGGGTGCGCCCAGGACATCCCGCAAGTACCAGGCGGCGTAGCCGACAGCTCCCGGGCCGCCCCCTGGAGCCCCCGCCCGCTCCGCGGCCGTCCCGGGAGACTGCGACGACGGAGCTCTCACGGGTGCGAGGAGCGCCCGGCGTCCGGCCACGTCCGTCGCCAGCAGGTCGACGACCGCGCCCCACGAGTCGTCCAGCACGACGTCGAGGTCCTCGACCACCCCCAGCTCCCCGACGTGCTGTCCGTCGCCCAGCAGAGCTGTGAGGTACGCGTCGTACTCGGGCCAGCCCGGCAGGCCCCACGAGCGACCCTCGGAGGTGTCGGGTTCGCTCCCCGTGACGTGCTCGATGGTGCGCACGACAAGACGGTGGCGCACACCGAGGGCTCGGAGCACCACGGGATGCGGCTGGTCCCACCCGTCGGGGAGGCCGACCGCCGCGAGATCCAGGTGGTCCGCAGCCCAGGAGCCCGGTGCTGCCAGCTCGGCCGCCCGCTCCCACGTGCCGTCCTCGCTGGGAAGGGGGAGCTCCGAGAGCCACGCCGGGTACCGGCCCGTCGGCGCCGCACGCTCGTCGTCGGCCGGGCCGTCCTCCCCGCCGGCTCCGGCGACCTCCGCGACGAGGGCGAGGACCGCACCGACCGCCTCGGGCCACCCCTCTGCCGCCACCACCTCCGCGCCCACCAGGTCGTCCGAGACGCCGAGCACCCGGGCCTCGACGCCGGGAAGAGCGAGCACGGCCGGGTCGTCCGCCCCGATCGCACCCAGTGAGAGCAGGAGGGGGTGGGCTCCTTCCGGGTGGACCACCCGCACCCCCAGAGCCTCGAAGGTGCCCGCGGCGCCACGACCGACGACAAGGCCGCGGGGACCTCGCGTCACGCCACCCCCGGCGAGCGGGACGAGCACCCCCGCGAGCGCCTCGCGCACCGTGGGGTCCTGCGCGTACTCCGCCAGGGCTGCGTAGACACCGGCCCACTGGGCTGGCGCCAGCCCGGCCGGGAGCGAGTCGACGACGTCGCCCAGGCTGCGGACCTCGACGCCGAGCACCCGGGCAGCAGCACGATGCCGGCGCGGGACACCCACCACGCCGAGTCCTGTCGGCGCGAGCGCGTCGACGAGTGCACCGCTGGCCTCGACGTCGAGCATCACGCACTCGTCCGCGCGTCGGCCGCCGACCACCGGGGCATCCCGCAGCGCACGCAGGGCAGCGTCCCGGACCGCCGCGTCAATCCTCCCCGCAGGCAGGCCCGTGGGGACGAGGCTCAACGGTTCGGGCACCATCCGAGCGAGATCTGCGAGCGCCCCACCGGCGGCCTCCGCGACGAGGTCCGCTACCGGGCCGGGGGCGACCCGTCGTCGCGAGGGGTCGAGCGGGAACGAGGCGACGAGCAGGGCGCCGAGGGTGAGCGGCTCGTCGGTGGGGGTGGGCGCGTGCAGCACGTCCACCGGACGGTCGGGCTCGTGCCCAGGCAGCCCGGCAACGGCAGGGGACGCGTCCCCCGTGCGGGGCACGGCCCAGGTGACCGACCAGAGCGACGACCCCCGTTCCTCGACCGGCCGCGTCGCGAGCAGACCGGCAGGGACATGGCCCGACCGGGTGACCGACCACCAGCGGTCGGCGACCCCCCGCACCGTGCGTCCAGCTCCCTCCGGCCCCTCGACGCGGATCTCCTCGAGACCAGGCAGTGCGAGCAGGAGCGCGTCCCCGACGGCGTCGAGCTGTGCGCGGATGCTGTCAGCCGCCTCGGCATCCCGCAGGACGAGCCGCACCGACGTCGTGAAACCTGGGGGTACGGGGAGCGGCTCGACGGCGTACGGCAGGCGCAGCGCCGGGAGCCAGTCGCCGCGCGCCTCGACCTCCGCGGTGAGCTCCGCGGAGGTCGCACGCCCCGCAAGGTCGCGGCGCGTGCCGTCGACGGAGAAACGGACGGCAGCCGGTCCCGACGTGACCGTGACGTCGTCCGAGACCGATCGCACCGCGGCGAAGCCCACACCGAACCGGCCCACGAGCCCGGCCCGCTCGTCCGCCCGCTTGGCCGACGCCCGCATCGCTGCGAGCGACGCGACGCCCTCAGCGTCGAGCGCGGCACCGGTGTTCGACGCCGTCAGGGTGAGCCTGTCGCCCACACCGGCGAGGTGGAGGACCAACCGGCCCCGCACCCCGGACCGGGTCGCGGCGTCCGCGGCGTTCTGCGCGAGCTCGACGACGACGCGATCGCGGTAGTACCCGCGGGCGTGGTCCTCCTCGGTGTTCGCGTCCTCCCGGAAGCGCGCCGGCGACGCCGCCCACGCGGCGAGGACCGCCGCCCGCAGGGCCGCCGTCCCCCAGGGATCAACGTCACTGACGTCGGCGCCGCCCGCGGCGGAGCTCACTGCTCGGGTGCCGGCTCCGGCTCGTGCCCGGCGGGAAGCACGTCGGCCTCGGGCGGCGCCGGGGCGGCGTCCGTGGAGGTCTCCGGGCTCGCCGGAGGCTCCTGCGCCGAGGCTTCTGGGCCCGCCGAGACGTCCTGCGTCGAGCCGTCTGGAGTCGTCCGGGTCACCGCGACGACCTCGAGCTCCATCTCGTCGATCGCCGGGTCCGGCGCCGGCCAGTCCGTCGGGTGTGCCGCGACGTCGGTCTCCGAGTGGGCACCGCAGCCGTGGTCGAGCGAGACGACCTTGCCGTCATCCTCCGACCACGCGTTGGCACACACACCGAACACCTGGCCGAGAGCGCCTTGCAGCGGCACGAGGAAGCCGCACGAACCGCAGCCTGCAGCCGAGTGGATCGCGCCAGGTGCCGTCGGCCCCCGGAGACCGTCGTACCACCGCTGCGCTGCCTCGTCCCGGCCCTCGGGCGAGAGGACACGGGCACGAGCGAGCGCGAGCTCCTCGATCGCGACGCTGTCGACCTCCGGGTCCCCCGTCGGCGTGTAGCCCGGGACCAGCCGTGGGTCGTCGGCGCGGAACGGCAGGACGTCACCCGGCCCGATGTCGCCCGGACGCAACCGCTCGGACCAGGGCAACCACTCGGGCGCGAGGATCGCGTCGTCCCCGGGAAGGAGCTCGACCTCGCACACGGTCACGAGCTTGCTGCGCGGCGCGCGTGCGACCGTGACCGTCCAGTGCCAGCCCCGGTAGCCGCGCATGGTGCACGCGAACCGGTGCGACGCGAGGCGGTCCCCGTCCGTCGAGGCACCGAGGTGGTCCCCGACGTCACCGGCCTGCTCGGCGACCTCCTGTGCTGCGGAGCGGGCAACCTCGACAGCAGCGATGAGCACCGCGTCGGGCTTCGGGCGCGAGACCCGCTGCCGCGGCGCGGGAGATGTGGCTGTTGCTGCTGGTGGCATTGGTCCTCAGGCCTCGATGTCGTCCGCGATCGCGCGCAGCACCGTGGCCACCTTGGCCGCTGCGGCTTTCTCCGGGTAGCGCCCGCGGCGCAGGGAGTTGCCCACGCCGTCGAGCAGCTTGATGACGTCCTCGACGATCACCGCCATGTCGTCGGCAGACTTGCGCTGCGCCTTGACGACGGACGGGAGCGGGTCGAGGAACTTCACGGACAGCGCCTGGGGGCCCTTGCGGCCGTCGGCAACGCCGTACTCGACGCGAGCTCCGGGCTTCGGGGCGGCCGATCCCTCGGGCAGCGACGAGGCGTGCAGGAACACCTGCTCGCCGTCTTCGCTGGCGATGAAACCGAAACCGCGTTCGGCATCGAAGAACTTGACCTTGCCGGTGGGCACCTGGAACCTCGTGGAGCTCGTCGGGATGTGACCGCTCAGGATACCGGGCGCGGACGCGCAAGAGCATCCGGCGGCACGGTAGCGATACCCACCCAGTATCCGCGTTCTGCCTCCCAGCACCTAACGCTGCTCCTCGAGGGTGAACTTCACCTCCGGGCGCGGCAGGTTACGGCGGTCTCACCCCTGGTCCAGCCGCTGGGACGCGGAGCCCGACGTAAAATCGGGCGGATGGCCACGTTCAGCGACTCGATGCGCGCTCGCAGCGACGAGCAGCTCGTCGCCCTGCTCCGGCACCGCCCCGACCTCGCGTCCCCCTCGCCGGCCACGCTCCTGTCGCTCGCTGCCCGCGCCACGAGCCGAGCGAGCCTGCAGCGCGCGACGGGCACCCTCGACGCAGCCCACCTCCAGGTCCTCGAGGCGGTCACCGTCCTCGACGGGCTCGAGGACACGATCACCGAGGATCGCGTCGTGACCGCGGTCGTCGGTCCCGTGGACGATGCGACGGTCGGGCCGTCCGACCAGGCTGACCGCGACGCCGTCTCGTCGATCCTCGCCACGCTCGAGGAGATGGCGCTCGTCTGGGCGCCGGCCCCCGGGGTCCTGCGCTCCGCCCCCGGCCTCGACGAGATGCAGGACCCCCACCCGGCAGGGCTCGGACCGCTCGGGCGGACCCACGACCCGGATCCGGACCTGGGCCTCCTCGACGAGGCGCCACCCGGCGCCCGCAACATCCTCGCCGCCCTCACGTGGGGTCCGCCCGTGGGACGGATGACCGCCGTGGCGGGCGGTCCCGCTGCAGCGGCCACGAAGTGGCTCGTCAGCCACGGGTTCGTCAAGCAGGCCGACTCCCAGCACGTCGTGCTGCCGCGACGCGTCGCGATGGCGCTGCGCGGTGGCCGGACGCACCAGGGACTGCTCCACCCCCCCGAGCCGGGCCCGGAGACCCCGCGCACGTCCCGCACACCGGAGACCGTCGCAGCGGAGTCGTCCCGGGCGGCACAGGAGACGGTGCGGCGCGTCGCCGAGCTCGTCAACGCCTGGCAGGCGGCACCGCCCACGGCGCTGAAGTCGGGGGGCCTGCCCGTCCGTGAGCTGCGCCGGTTGGCAGCCCAGCTCGAGGCGACGGAACCCGACGCGGCCCTCGTCGCCGAGCTTGCTCTCATGACCGGGATCGTCGCCGAGGACGGCGACGATCCCACAGCCTTCGCTCCCACCGTGCACGCCGACGACTGGCTCGAGGCCGATCTCCCCGCCCGGTGGGCCGCACTCGTGGCCGCCTGGTTCGCCAGCGCGCGTGCGCCCTGGCTCGTCGGCGTCCGCGACGAGCGCGGGCTGCTGCACAGCGCCCTCGAGCCAGAGCTCCACCGCGCCTGGGTGCCCCGGCTGCGCGGGGAGATCCTGGACGTCCTGGCCACCGCTCCCCTCACCTCCATGGACGCGCGCGAGGTGCTCGCCGTGCTCCGGTGGCGCAGCCCACGGTCCGTCCCGCCCGTCGAGGCCGTCGCGGCACTGCTGAACGAGGCGCAGACCCTGGGGATCGTCGGAGCCGGTGCGCTCGCACCGCCCGGCGTCGTGCTCACGCGGGTCCCGCGGCAGACCGTCCCTGACGACGCCGCGGTGCTCGAGCTCGCCGAGACGCTCGGCGCCATGCTGCCACCGGCCGTCGACGAGATGCTCCTCCAGGGCGACCTCACGGGCATCGTGCCCGGGCGCCCGTCGCCCGCGCTGGAGGCCCTCCTCGGCGACTGCGCAGAGGTCGAGTCGCGCGGCTCGGCGCTCACCGTGCGCTTCACGGACCGGTCCGTGACCCGCGCGCTCGACACCGGACGCACGGGGTCCGAGCTCCTCGCCGAGCTCACCGCGCACTCCCGCACGCCCGTGCCGCAGCCGCTCGAGTACCTCGTGCGAGACACGGCACGCCGGCACGGGCAAGTGCGGATCGGAGCCGCGGCGAGCTATGTCCGCGTCGAGGATCCCAGCATGCTCGCCGGGATGGTCGACGACCCAGCACTGCGCCCGCTCGGACTGTTCGCCCTCGCACCGACCGTGCTCGCCTCCTCCGCCCCGATCGGCCAGCTGCTCGCCGCGCTCCGTGAACGGGGCACGGCGCCTGCGACAGAGGGCCCGGACGGGCAGGTCGTTCTCGCGGACCGGCGCACACCGCGGATCCGCGCCGCCGGGGGCAGACGCCGTCGTGGTCCCGGACCACGCCCCGCGCTGCCGTCCACCGCCCGCCACAGCACGCACGCCCCGAACGACAGCCCCGACCCGACGGCGCGCCTCGTCGCGCTCGTCGGGCTGCTGCGCGCTCAGACCCCGCCCGCGCAGGAGGTCGCCCCCCAGGTCGCGGACATCGACGACGCGTCGCCCTCCCGGGCGTCCGGGAGCGGGCGACGGACGGCCGCCGACTACCGGCACCGCGACAGCACCCGTCCCTCCACGGCAGCCGGTGGAACAAGTGAACCCGCCGTGGCGTTGGGCACCCTGCGGGAGGCGGTCGCCGACGGCCGTGAGGTGTGGCTCGACATGACCGGCCCGCACGGGGAGCACCAACGCCGCCGGGTCCGACCCACGCGGCTCGACGCCGGGCGGCTGCGTGCCCTCGACGTCGCCCGGGAGTCCGAGCTGACCGTCGCCGTCCACCGCATCATCAGCGTCGAGTACATCACCCCATGAACCCAGCACCGGGCGCAGCGAGCCGCGGGTCCGGCCCGCTCCACCCACCACCTACCGGGGAGCACAGCACCGCATGACAGACGGACCGTTGATCGTCCAGAGCGACAAGTCCCTCCTGCTCGAGGTCGGGCACCCGCGGGCCGACGCCGCACGACGCGCGATCGCGCCGTTCGCCGAGCTCGAGCGCGCGCCGGAGCACATGCACACGTACCGCCTCACCCCGCTGGGCCTGTGGAACGCCCGCGCCGCCGGGCACGACGCCGAGCAGGTCGTCGGCGTGCTGCTCGACTACAGCCGGTACGCCGTCCCGCACGCGCTGCTCGTCGACGTCGCCGAGACGATGTCCCGGTACGGGCGGCTCCAGCTCGCGCAGCACCCCGTGCACGGACTCGTGCTGCAGGCCACCGACCGGGCGGTGCTCGCCGAGGTGATGAAGTCCCGCCGCACGGCCGGGCTCCTCGGAGAGCGGATCGACGACGACACCGTCGTCGTGCACCCCTCGGAGCGGGGGCACCTCAAGCAGGTGCTGCTCAAGCTCGGCTGGCCCGCGGAGGACCTCGCGGGTTACGTCGACGGCGAGAAGCACCCGATCTCCCTCTCGCCCACCGACCCCGCCAAGGGCGACCAGACCTGGGAGATGCGGCCCTACCAGCAGCATGCGATCGACGGGTTCTGGCACGGCGGCAGCGGCGTCGTCGTGCTGCCCTGCGGTGCGGGCAAGACCATCGTCGGTGCCGGCGCCATGGCGCGCTCCGGCACGACGACGCTCATCCTCGTCACCAACACGGTGAGCGCGCGCCAGTGGCGCGACGAGCTGCTGCGCCGCACGACGCTCACCGACGACGAGATCGGCGAGTACTCGGGCGCACGCAAGGAGGTGCGCCCCGTGACGATCGCGACGTACCAGGTGCTCACGACGAA
This sequence comes from Sanguibacter sp. Z41_6, assembly GCF_059621145.1. Classification (NCBI taxonomy): domain Bacteria; kingdom Bacillati; phylum Actinomycetota; class Actinomycetes; order Micrococcales; family Sanguibacteraceae; genus Sanguibacter; species Sanguibacter sp. Z41_6. The sequence continues at coordinate 8,275 of NZ_JCAQIF010000008.1, forward strand.
GAGGAAGGGTGTCTACACGCACCTCGAGCTGCTCGACGCCCGCGACTGGGGCCTCGTCGTGTACGACGAGGTGCACCTGCTGCCCGCGCCGATCTTCCGCATGACGGCGGACCTCCAGGCGCGCCGACGCCTGGGCCTGACCGCCACGCTCGTCCGCGAGGACGGCCGGGAGGACGAGGTCTTCTCCCTCATCGGTCCCAAGCGCTACGACGCGCCGTGGAAGGACATCGAGGCGCAGGGCTACATCGCGCCCGCGGACTGCGTCGAGGTGCGCCTGACCCTCCCCGAGCGCGACCGCATGCTCTATGCGACGGCGGAGCCCGAGGACAAGTACCGGCTCGCCGCGTGCGCGCCCGGCAAGAACGACATCGTCGCGCAGCTCGTCGCACGGCACGAGGGCGACCCGACGCTCGTCATCGGGCAGTACCTCGACCAGCTCGAGGAGCTCGGCGAGCACCTGGGCGCGCCGGTCATCACCGGCGCGACGTCGGTCAAGGAGCGCCAGCGCCTGTTCGACGCCTTCCGCACGGGCGAGATCACGAAGCTCGTCGTGAGCAAGGTCGCAAACTTCTCGATCGACCTCCCGGAGGCCTCGGTCGCCATCCAGGTGTCCGGGTCGTTCGGGTCCCGTCAGGAGGAGGCACAGCGGCTCGGGCGGGTCATGCGGCCGAAGGCCGACGGGCGCACCGCGCACTTCTACGCCGTCGTCGCCCGCGACACCGTCGACCAGGAGTTCGCCGCGCACCGTCAACGGTTCCTCGCCGAGCAGGGGTACGCCTACCGGATCATCGACGCCGAGGACCTCGACCAGGCGGCGCAGGAGCTGACCGACTGACGGACCGGATGCCGCGACGCCGGCGCCCGCGGAGGCCGGACCGACGGCGGGCGATACCTCCCGTACCGCACGGTCGTCCAGCGCGGACGAGAGTCGGCGCGTTGCGCCCCCACGCCCCGTGGTCGAAGATCGCAGGGTGGACTCCCGCCCGTACGTCTCGCCGTCGTCGCAGATCAGACGCACCGCTGGGGCGGTGGTGTGCACGCTCGCCCTCCTGCTCGCCGCGGTCTTCCTCCCGTCGACGGCCGCGTACGCGACCGATCCGTTCAACCTCCCGGACGACATCACCGACGAGGCCGGGGTGCTGAGCGACACTGCCGAGATCCAGGCCCACCTCGACCGACTGCGCGACGAGACGGACATGCAGCTCTTCGTCGTGTTCGTCGACGAGTTCACCGGCGCCGACCGGGAGGCGTGGACGGCCCAGACGGCCGAGCTCTCCGGGATGGGCAACGAGGACGCCATCCTCGCCGTCGCCGTCGACCAGAACCAGTACACGCTCGACGTCTCGCCGGACGCACCGGTCAGCGACGAGGTCTACGCATCCGCCGCAGCCGCCACCGAGGACGCGCTGCGCGCCGGGGACTGGGACGGAGCGGCGATCGCCGCAGCGGACGGCCTGCGCGGGGTGACCGCCGGATCCAGCGGGAGCGGGGACGAGGAGGGCACGAGCATCCTCACCGTGCTGCTCGTCGCCGGGCTCGTCGTCATCCTCCTCGTCCTGTTCGTCGCCTGGCGTTCGAGCCGCAGGCGCGGCACGGCCGCGCCGGGCGGCGCCCCCACGGTGCCGACGGCCGAGCTCAACCAGCGCGCGAGCAGCGCTCTCGTCGCCATCGACGACGAGCTCCGCACCGCCGAGCAGGAGCTCGGGTTCGCGCAGGCGCAGTTCGGCAACGAGGCCACGGACGCGTTCGCCGCGACGCTCGCGGAGTCCAAGACCCGCGTCATGCGCGCGTTCATGCTGCGCCAGCAGCTCGACGACACCACGCCCGAGGCCGAGCCGCAGGCACGGCAGATGATGGCCGAGATCATCGACCTGTGCGAGCAGGTGTCCGACGCGCTCGCGGCGGACTCGAAGCAGTTCGACGACCTGCGCAACCTCCAGGCGGGCGTGCCGCAGGCGCTGGCCGAGACCGCGGAGCGCGTCACGGCCCTGCGGTCGCGCATCGAACCGGCGCGCGCCGCACTGAGGACGCTCGCGATCACCTACCCGCAGACCGCGCTCGCGTCGATCGCCGCGAACCCCGACCAGGCAGCGCAGCTGCTCGACGCCGCCGACGACGCGCTCGCCGCCGGACGCGGCAAGGTCGACGAGGGAGACCGGGCAGCCGCCGTCGCGCACTCGCGCGCCGCGACCCAGGCCCTCGCGCAGGCCACGACGCTTCTCGACGCCGTGCGCAGCGCGGGCGACGACCTCGCCCGCGCAGGAGCGACGCTCGACGCCGCCCTCGCATCGATCGAGGCGGACCTCGCCGATGCGGGCCGGCTCGCACCACAGGACCCTGCGGTGAGCGCGGCCGCCACGACCGCGCGTCGCGTCGTCACCGATGCCCGCAGCGCGCGCGACGGCGGAGACCCTCTTGCTGCGATCCGCTCCCTCGCCGACGCGGAGGCCGCCCTCGACGCGGCGCTCGCGCCGTCGCGGCAGGTCGCCGAGCAGCAGGCGCGTGCCGCTGCTCTCCTGCGGCAGTCGCTCGGCCAGGTCGAGTCGCACATCCGCGCCGTCGAGGACTTCGTCGCCACCCGCAAGGGCGCGGTCGGACCGGAGGCACGGACCCGGTTGTCCGAGGCCGGCCGGCTCGCACAGGACGCGCGGGCGACCGAAGGGACGGACCCCGTCGGCGCGCTCGACCTCACGCGCCGGGCCGAGCAGATGGTCGGCTCGGCGCAGCAGCTCGCCCAGGCCGACGTCGAACGCTGGGAGAACCAGCGACGCGGCGGATACGGCGGCGGCCCCGGTTCCGGCGGGTCGTCCGTCGGCGGGATGGTGCTCGGCGGGATACTCATCGACTCCATCCTTCGCAGCGGCGGCGGGTTCGGTGGCGGCGGCTTCAGCGGAGGTGGATTCGGCGGCGGCGGCGGCCGCCGGTCGGGCAGCCGCGGCGGCGGCTTCGGCGGCGGAGGTCGCAGCGGGGGCGGGGGCGGCCGCCGGTCCGGGAGCCGCGGAGGACGGTTCTAGCACCACCACGCGCTGCAGCCGGTTCACATCAGTCATCAACAGAAGGGCACGACTCATGGCACAGAAGCAGTCGATCATCGGACGCGTCGCACAGCTCGCCAAGGCGAACATCAACGCGCTGCTCGACAACGCCGAGGACCCGCAGAAGATGCTGGACCAGCTGGTGCGGGACTACACCAACAACATCGCCGAGGCCGAGGAAGCCGTCGCGCTGACCATCGGCAACCTGCGGATGGCTGAGCAGGACTACAACGAGGACGTCGCTGCCGTGCAGGAGTGGGGCGGCAAGGCCGTGGCCGCGTCGCAGCGTGCCGACCAGTACCGGGCAGCGGGCAACATCAGCGACGCGAACAAGTTCGACAACCTCGCGAAGATCGCGCTCCAGCGCCAGATCGACGCCGAGGCCGAGGTCCGCCAGGCGGAACCGTTCATCACCTCGCAGCGCGAGACGGTCGACAAGCTCAAGACCGGCCTCATGCAGATGAAGGAGAAGCTCGCCCAGCTGAAGTCCCGTCGGGACACCCTCGTCGCGCGGTCGAAGACCGCTCAGGCGCAGCAGCAGGTGCAGGGCGCGCTGAACTCCATCAACGCGCTCGACCCGACGAGCGAGATCTCCCGCTTCGAGGAGAAGGTGCGCCGGGAGGAGGCCCGGGCGCTCGGACAGGCCGAGGTCGCCGCGTCGTCGCTCGACGCCCAGTTCGAAGAGCTCGAGGCGTCCGACGCCCAGATCGAGATCGAGGCGCGTCTCGCTGCGCTCAAGCAAGGCAGCACCGCTGCTGCCCCGCAGATCTCGGCGACGCCGGTGACACCCGCCTGACCACGGAGCGGCACCACCACCCCATGCCCGGGCAGGGTGCGTCCTCCTGGAGGTCGCACCCGCCCGTCGTGCCGGCAGGGTCCGGTCCACTACCCTCAGCGACGAAGGCGGACGCAGCGCTGCTCCGCCCGTGACGATCGTGACAGGGGACCGACGTGCAGACCGTTCGAGCGCTCGCGGCGGTGGCCGCCGCCACCGCCCTGCTCCTCGGAGCGGCTCCGCGCCCGCTGGAGCCGCCCGCACCGGTGTCCAGCACCATCACCGACCCCGCCGGTGCGCTCGGGACGCGGACCGGCGAGGTCCGGGACCGCCTCGCCGAGCTCGAGGACGCCACCGGAGCGAACCTCTACGTCGTGCTCGTCGAGAGCTTCGACGGCGTCGACGGCGAGACGTGGGCGATCCGCACGGCGGAGGAGTCCGACCTGCGCGACGAGGACATCCTGCTCGCCGTCGCCACCGACGACCGCCGCTACGGCGTGTCGGTAGCCGACGACGCCCCGTACTCCGACAGCCAGCTCGCAGCCGTGCGGACCGACAGGATCGAACCGAACCTGCGGGCCGACGACTGGGCAGGCGCGGCGCTCGCAGCCGCGGACGGTTACGAGGACATGATGACCGGATCGGTGTGGTCGAGCCCATGGCTGTGGCTCGCTGCGCTGGTGATCCTCGTCGTCGGTGGCGGTGCCCTCAGGTCCCGTCGCCGCCGGTCGGCGGACGAGCGTCGGCGGCAGGGGGCGCTCGGACCATCCGTCCCGTCCGCCCCACAGCAGCCGACGGAGTCCGACGAGGCGCTGCGTCAGCGGGCCGCGGCGATGCTCGTCGAGCTCGACGACGCGGTGCGGTCCTCCGCACAGGAGCTCGAGTTCGCGCGCGCCGAGTTCGGGCACCAGGCGACGGACCCCTTCGCCCGGACGCTCGAGTCGGCGCGCGCCCAGCTCGACCGCGCCTTCGAGCTGCGCAGCGGCACCACGGCTGTCGCCGGGCAGAGCAGCGACCGGGCGACGAACGCGTCGATCATCGAGCTGTGCGAGGACGTCGACGACCTGCTCGACGCACAGACCGCCGCCTTCACCGACCTGCGAGGGCTCCTGGACCGTGTCCACCTGCTCCTCCCCGAGCTCCTGGAGCGTGCGGAGGAGGTGCGGTCGCGCGTCGGGCCAGCGACCGACATCCTCACCCAGCTGCGCATCCTGCACCCGGCCCCTGCGCTGGAGACCACGGAGCAGAAGATCCCCCAGGCTCTCGCGCTGCTCGACACCGTGGCGCCGACCGTCGCCGTCGGGCAGAGCCTCGTCACCGGGGGCTCACGGCGAGGCGCGGTGGCCCGGTACCGCGTCGCGCAGGAGGCCATCGCCCATGCGTCCCGACTGCTGGACGAGGTGCACGAGGCCGGAGCTGACCTCGCGGCGTCGGCAGAACGCATCGCTGCCGCCCGCCGTTCGCTGGAGAGCGACCTCGCCGACGCCGCGCGGCTCGCGCCGCAGGACGCCGCGGTCACCGAGGCCGCGGACGCCGCCCGTGGCGCGATCGCCGCGTCCGCACTGTCGACCGCAGGTGATCCGCTCGCCACGCTGGACGACCTCGCTGCCCGCGAGGGCGCCCTCGACGAGGCGCTCGCCCCGTTCCGCGCCACGGATGTCGTGCGTCGACGCGCGGCGGAGCTGGCCTCCCAGGCGATCCACCGGGCGACCGAGGCCGTGGGCCGTCTCGACGCCGTGATCCAACGTCACCGGCTCTCGGTCTCCGAGGCACCGCGTGCCCGGCTCGCCGCAGCCCGCGGTGCGCTCACGCTCGCGAACGTCCTGCTGCCCACCGACCCCGAGCGGGCGCTCGGTGCCGCTCGCCAGGCGGAGCAGTCCGTCATCGACGGTCGCAACCTCGTCAACCAGCAGGTCAACCGGCCCGGGCCGGGCCCCGTCCCTGCTCCCCCGGAGCCGGAGACCGGCGGCTCGTTCTTCTCGTGGCTGCTCACCAGCGGCGGCGACGACGGGTCGAGCGGGGGCTGGGGCGGGACCTCGCGCTCGTCGAGCCGACGCTCGTCGTCCAGGAGACGCTCCTCGTCGAGCCGACGGTCGTCAGGTTCGAGGAGCCGTCGCAGCAGCACCCGCTCCTCCAGCCGCCGGGGACGGCGCGGTGGGGGCGGCCGGTTCTGAGCACGGATCGGCTCTACAGTTGACCCATGTCCGGCACCGATCTGCGCCCCGCGCGTCCCACGTACCTGCTCGTCGACGGCGAGAACATCGACGCAACCCTCGGCATGAACGTCCTGGGCCACCGGCCGAACCCGGAGGAGCGTCCCCGCTGGGACCGCATCGCCGAGTTCGCCCAGACCCTGTGGGGTCAGCAGGTCACGCCGCTGTTCTTCCTCAACGCGTCGTCGGGCCAGATGCCGATGCCGTTCGTCCAGGCGCTGCTCGCCATGGGGTACCGACCGATCCCCCTCGCCGGGGCCAGCCACGAGAAGGTCGTGGACATCGGTATCCAGCGGACCCTCGAGGCGATCGCCGACGTCGACGGGGACGTGCTCCTCGCGAGCCACGACGGCGACTTCCTGCCGCAGGTCGAGCAGCTGCTCGACGGCGACCGGAAGGTCGGCCTGCTGTGCTTCCGGGAGTTCGTCAACTCGCGGCTCGGGGAGCTGAGCTCCCGGGGACTGCAGTTCTACGACCTCGAGGAGCGCGTGGGAGCGTTCACGACCCCGTTGCCGCGCGTGCGCATCATCCCCATCGAGGACTTCAACCCGCTGCGCTACATCTGATCGCTGTCGCGGACCGGGCACCGCCCGCCGAGCTCACGCGCCCGGCACGCGGTGGCCGGTCCACAGCCGCCACCCGCGGGCGAAGCCGAAGAACACCAGGAAGAGCACCACAAGGATCGTCGCCTCGACGTCCTGGGCGAAGGACAGCATGTCCGGGCCGGACACGACCTCGACGTCCGTGGCCATCCACCGTCCCGCGAACGTCGTGCGCTCGCCAGGGGCCGTGCGCTCGGCGACAGCCACGGCACCGGACATGTAGCTCACCATCGCGAGCTGGTAGGCGTAGAGGACCACGGCGAACGCGGTCACGCCGCTCATCCAGTGCGGCAGCCGGCGGTCCTGCGCGTTCCGGTACCCGCCGCCGAGCGCGCTCGCCGGCCCGAGGTCGCGGATCGCCGCGGCCATCCCTCCCCGTGCGGACGCGTCGTCGAGCGAGCCGCGCAGGTCCGCGTAGATCGAGCGGCGGTCGCGTCGCCGGAGGTCCTGGACGAACCAGCTGAGGCGCAGGAGGTACACCTCCCTGCGGAGCCGGTCGCTGAGGGAGGTGCTCGTCGCGGTGGTCATGTCGGCTCCTGGTCTGTCGTCATGGGTAGCGGCGTGCGGGACGGACCGGCAGCACCACCACGGTCCGGCTGGGCGGTGCCCACGGTGCCCTCGACGACGTCGACGAGGGCGTGCCACGCAGAGACCGCCCGGGCGAGGTCCGCGCGTCCGGTGTCGCTCGGGAGGTAGTACTTGCGGGCAGGGCCCGACGGCGACGGCTCCAGCCGCGAGACGACTGCGCCCTCCCGCTCGAGGCGGGCCAGCACCGGATACACCGTGCCGGTGACGATGTCCGTCAGTCCTCGGTCCTGGAGGCGGAGGACGAGCTCGTAGCCATAGGACTCCCGCTCCTCGAGCAGCGCGAGGACGAGCATCGGAAGGACACCCTTGAGCAGCTGGGGATCGCGCCGGGGCGCGCCCTCGCCCAGGGGCGCGCCCGGCGGGTCGACGGAAGGACGTGGTCGTCGAGGCATGGACTGAGCCTATACCTGCTATTCGGCCATACACAATAGCGGTGCGCTCGGGCCCGCCGGCGCGCCGCTCGCGTCCCGCCGCTGCACAGGCGGCTCCCAGACACGCGTCGCACACTGGGACCATGACGCAACCCGAAGCCCGCCTGGTGGTGGTCGACGACGAGCCGAACATCCGGGAGCTGCTCGCGACGTCCCTGCGGTTCGCCGGTTTCGAGGTGTTCGCGGCAGAGGACGGGCTGTCTGCGCTCACACTCATCCAGGACACCGAGCCCGACCTCGTCGTGCTCGACGTCATGCTCCCGGACATGGACGGCTTCACCGTGACGCGGCGCATGAGGGAGAAGGGCCAGCACGTCCCGATCCTGTTCCTCACCGCGCGGGACGACACCCAGGACAAGATCACCGGTCTCACCGTCGGCGGTGACGACTACGTGACCAAACCCTTCAGCCTCGAGGAAGTGGTCGCCCGCATCCGCGCGGTGCTCCGGCGCACCCACCCTGTCGAGCTCGACGACTCCGTCCTGCGCTTCGCGGACCTCGAGCTCGACGAGGACTCGCACGAGGTGCGGCGCGCCGGACGCACCATCGACCTCTCCCCCACAGAGTTCAAGCTCCTGCGCTACCTCATGCTCAACCCCGGACGCGTGCTGTCCAAGGCACAGATCCTCGACCACGTGTGGCAGTACGACTGGGGCGGCGACGCGAACATCGTCGAGTCCTACATCTCCTACCTGCGCCGCAAGATCGACAACGTGCCGCTGCCCGACGGGACACAGCCCGACCCCCTCATCGCCACGAAGCGCGGCGTGGGGTACCTGCTGCGGCTGCCGTCGAAGAAACCTGCATGACGGCACCCCCCGTCCCCCCGCCCCCCGCACCGCCAGAGCCGGCGCTCCCCGACCCCTCGTCCGACGAGACCGGAGCAGCACCGCCAGAGCCGGCACTCCCCGACTCCTGGACCGACGAGACCGGGGGGACGCACGTCGGCCCCATCAGGGCGTTCTGGGCGCGCTCGCCACTGCGCATCAGGCTGGTCGCGATCGTCACGTTCGTCCTGCTCGCGGGCCTCGGGAGCTCCGTCGTGCTGACGAACATGCTCCTGTCGCAGTTCCTCGTCCAGGAGGTCGACGACCAGCTCAACAGCACCGCGGTGCAGTTCGCCGACCAGGCGCTGGGGGCGACGCAGGACGACGATCCCTCGGCGCAGACCCTGCCGAGCGACTACTACATCGTGCTGTTCCGCGACGATGACGGCGTTCCCGAGCTGCACTTCCAGAAGCCCACCGCACGCCAGTACGGGATCCCCAAGCTCACCGCGTACACGTTCACCAAGGAGACCCTCCCCTCGGAACCCTTCACGGTGGGTGCCGTGGACCTCTACGGCACGGGAATCGCCCAACGGTCCGAGTGGCGCGTGCTCGCGCTCATCGGCCACAACCGCTCGGAACCGATCGGCATCGTGTACGTCGCGCTGCCCCTCCACGGTGTCCACGAGACGACAGCACAGATCCAACGACTCCTCATCGTCAGCGCTCTCGTCATCACCGCGATCGGCGCGGTCGTCGGGTATGTCGCGGTCCGTCGCTCGCTCCGCTCGCTGGGCGTCATCGAGCGCACCGCGGCCGCCATCGCCGACGGGGACCTCAGCCGCCGCATCCCCCAGGCACCCCTGACGACCGAGGTCGGCAGCCTCGCCCACTCCCTCAACGCCATGCTCTCCCAGATCGAGCAGGCGTTCGCCTCACGGGAGGCGTCCGAGATCCGGATGCGCCGGTTCGTCTCGGACGCGAGCCACGAGCTGCGCACGCCGCTCGCAGCGATCCGCGGCTACGGCGAGCTGTACCGGATGGGTGCGCTCACGACGCCCGAGGCGATCTCGGACACGATGCGCCGCATCGAGGAGTCCGCTACCCGGATGGGCTCGCTCGTCGAGGACCTGCTGCACCTCGCGCGCCTCGACGAGGGCCGGGTCATCGAGCGCGAGCCGGTCGACCTCACGGTCCTCGCGGCGGATGCCATGAGCGACCTGCACGCGCTCGACCCCACACGCACCGTCCGGCTGGTCCCGCTCGCGGAAGACGGGTCCACGGGCGCGGTCGTCGTCGTCGGTGACGACGACCGGATACGCCAGGTCCTCGCCAACCTCGTCGGTAACGCCGCGCGGCACACGCCCCCGGGCTCACCGGTCGAGGTCGCCCTCGGGTACGAGGACGACGACGGCGTGCGCTTCGGCGTCGTCGAGGTGCGCGACCATGGACCGGGGATCCCGCCGGAGCACGCTGAACGCGTCTTCGAACGGTTCTTCCGCGTGGACTCCTCACGCAACAGGACCTCCGGGGGGTCAGGCCTCGGGCTCGCGATCGTCGCCGCGATCACCGGGACCCTCGGCGGGCGGGCGTCGATCCGGGAGACCCCGGGGGGCGGTCTCACCGTCCGGGTAGCGTTGCCCGCAGCGTAGCCAGCCATCCGCGGACGGACGCTCCTGACATCCCGTCCATCGTCGGCGTACAGTCCCCCGTACGCGCGACCGCGAGTCGAGCAGAGGCTCGCAGCCGCCACCCCGATTCGTCGAAGGACCCCTTCCCATGCCCGATAGTGCGGACGCCCCCCAGTGGCTCCTGTCCTCCTGGATCCGCAGCTGCGAAGCGGTCGGCGCGACGGCTGACCCCAGCACGCTCCGCGCAGCCGGCAACGCCCTCCTCGACCGGTGGAGCGAGCCAGGACGCGTGTACCACTCGGTGCGCCACCTCGCGGACGTGCTCAGCCGGGTCGACGAGCTCGCGGAGGAGACGCACCAGCCCGACGTCGTCCGGCTCGCTGCCTGGTACCACGGGGCGATCTTCAGTGCTGCGTCAGCAGCGGCCTACGCCACGCAGGGTGGCGAGGACGAGGTGGCCAGCGCCGCGCTCGCCCGCGTCGACCTGACCGCCCTGGGCGTCCCGGGACGTACGGCCGAGCGCGTCGGGCAGCTCGTCACAGCTCTGGCCCGGCACAAGGCCTTGCCGCACGACTCCGACTGTGCGGTGCTGTGCGACGCAGACATGGCCATCCTCGCCACCGAGCCCCAGCGTTACAAGGCGTACCTCACGGACGTGCGCAAGGAGTACGCGCACATCCCGGTGCGGCACTACCTCGAGGCTCGGCACCGGATCCTCACCAAGCTCCTCGCCCGGCCCTCTCTGTACACGAGCCCCATGGCCGCCCCCTGGGAGGAACCAGCGCGGCAGAACCTCACGGCAGAAGCTGCTCGGCTTCAACGCGAGCTCCGGACGCTCGATGACAGCCCCCCGGCGGACGAACGCGTCGAGATCTGACGCACAGGCACCGCACAGCGCTCTGCGTCCACATCTGCCACCCTCGGCGACGCTCTCCCTCGACGAGATCCGTAGCGTCCTGCCCCTACCGCCGCGTCCCCGCGGAGGTGCCGGATCCAGAGGAGTCAGCCATGAGCAAGTTCGGTGTCGATGTCACCCAGGTCAGCAGCGCGAGCGCGACGGTGAGCGTGTCCGTGACGTCGATCAGGACCGAGGTGGCCGCGATGATGCGCCACCTGCAGGACCTGCAGAACACGTGGACGGGATCGGCGGCGCTCGCGTTCTCCGGCGTGGTCGGTCAGTGGCAGGTGACCCAGGTGCAGGTCGAGTCCGGCCTCGACGCCATCACCGCGGCGCTGGCCCGCACGGCCACGACCTATGACGACGCCGAGACGAGCGCGTCGGCGAACTTCACTCTCTGACCGGGAGCGGTGCACGCTCGGAGCGGACGCGGTGCGCCGTGGCCCAGCGCGCGCGAACAGGCGCCCGGGACCGGGTCAGCCGAGGTCGTTGCCGGCGAGCACCGCCGGCGCCCACTCGCCCCCGCACACGGTGCACCGCACGCTCTCGCGGGTGCTGCCCAGCGGGATGATCGGGATCCAGAACACGTGGATCCATGTGCGCGACTCGATGAGCTCGTACCCGCGCACCTCGAGGCAGAAGGGGCACCGGAACGCACCGGTCCCACGGACAGAACGACGCAGGCGGGTGCCGAAGAAGAGAAACACGGCTCCACAGTGGCATGTCGAGCCAGCTGTGGCATGTCGAGCCAGGTGTGGCATGTAGAGACGGTCGGCGCACGCCGGTGGAGAGCCCGTGCGCCGACCGTCCTGAGAGCGCCCTGCGGCGCGGCGGGTCAGACAGCGGCGAGGTAGCGGGCCCATCCGCCGTGACCGGTGATGTCCGCACCGGACTCCGCGGCATCGTGGCTGCACCCGAACCCGACGACCCACCGACCGTCGTCGAGCTCGACACGTCCCAGCATCATCGGGTGCGGGAGGCCGCCGAGGAGCGTGCCCAGCGCCCCCTCGGACAGGTGCCACAGCTCACCCGCGATCCCCGAGCCCTCACCGGAGCCCACCCGGACGAGGCCGGGTTTTGCGGGAGTGGTCCCGAGGTCGACGAGCCGGTACGCAGCGGACGTGTGCACGTCGGAGACGAACCGGGCGCCGAGCTCCTCGAGCTGGCCGTTGAGCGGCTGCCCACGCAGGTGTGCACCGAAGACTGCGAGATCCACGCCTCCCTCGACGAGGACCGGCGCGACCGCCCCGGGCCCGCCGGCCAGCCGCGCGGCGAGGTCGATCGCGAGCTGGTCGTCGAACGCCCGGGACACCAGCGTCACCCCGAACGGAAGCCCGTCTGCCTCACCCGCCGGGACTGCGAGCGCAGCGAGGTCGAGGAGGTTGACGAAGTTCGTGTACGTGCCCATCCGCCGGTTGATGCCCACGGGGTCGGCGGCCACCTCCGCGAGCGTCGGGTGCTCGGTGGTCGTCGGCAGCAGGAGGAGGTCCGCACCCTCGAGGATGCGGGCTGCAGCGGCCTGCGCCCGCTCGAGCCGCTCGACGTCCGCCACGTAGGCGTGCGCCGGGATGTCCTTGCCGCCCCGGATGATCGCTCCGACGACCGGGTCGACGTCGTCCGTCCCCGTCTCGAGGAAGGCACCGACCGCGGCGTACCGCTCGGCGACCAGCGCGCCGTCGTACAGCAGGGTCGCGGCCTCGAGCAGCGGGGAGACGTCGGCGACGACGACCCGGGCACCCGCCGCCCGGACGGATGCGACCGCAGCGGCGAACGCCACCCGCCACGTCGGCGAGAGCGGGGCGAGGTCCTCGTCGCGCGGGACGACGACGACCGGGTCCCGGCGCAGTCCGACGCGGACGTCGGCGGGCCACGTCCGCCGGCCGTCCGCCGCCATGAGCCGCGTCGCGCGGACACCGAGGTCCAGGTCCTGCGTCATCGTCGTGAGCACGTCGTAGCTCCGGCACGCGGGGACGACACCGGCCGTCGGGACGAGACCGACCGTCGTCTTGATCCCGACGATGCCGTGGAACGCGGCGGGCACCCTACCGGAACCGGCCGTGTCCGTGCCGATGCCGATGTCGGCGATGCCGAGGGCGACGGCGACCGCCGAGCCGGAGCTCGATCCACCGGAGACCCGGTCCGGGTGGGTCGCATGGCGCACCGCACCGTAGGGGCTGCGTGTCCCGACGAGGCCGGTGGCGAACTGGTCGAGGTTCGTCTTGCCGAGGACGACGGCCCCGGCGTCGACGAGCGCGCGGACGGCGGGCGCCGTCTCCTGGGGGGTCGACGCGAACGAGGGGCAGGCCGCCGTCGTGGGGAGCCCGGCGACGTCGACGTTGTCCTTGACCGCGAGAGTGAGCCCGGCGAGCGGCAGGTGCTCGCCGGCCGCGACCCGCTCGTCGACCTCGTGCGCCGCGCGGATCGCGTCCGCCTCCGGCACGAGGGTGACCCACACCTCCGGACGGTCCACCTCCGCGATCCGCGCGTACGCGGACCGGACCCGCTCGACGGCCCTCACGCGTCGACCTCGACGATCGCGAGCGGCATCCCCGGGCGCACGGGTTGCCCGCTCCCGACGAGCACGCTGACGACCCGGCCCGTCACCGGTGCGTCGACCGCGAGCTCGAGCTTCATCGCTTCCAAGCAGACCAAGGTATCTCCTGTCGTCACGCGGTCACCGACCGCTACCTGCACGCGCCATACGCTGCCCACCATCGGAGCCTCCACCGCGACGCACCCCTCCGGCACGTCGACCGCGAGCGCCCCGGCGTCGTCCGACGCCCACGATGCGCCCTGCTCGGCCGCGGCGAACTCTCCGGCCGCCTCCCAGGCGTCCCGTTCCGCCGCGAAGGCCACGGCCTGCCGCTGCGTGAACGCCTCGATGTCCGCGGCATTCTCCTCGAGGAGCAGGAGGTGCTCCGCGAGGGAGAACTGCCCCTCCTCCACCTCCACCTCGAGGCGACCGGCCGCGAACGCGGACCGTTGCTCGAGGAGCTCCTCCGCGCTCACGGGGTGCCACACGATCCGGTCGAAGAACCGCAGGAGCCAGGGCTTGCCCGGCTCGAACACCCCGCGCTGGCGGTGCCCGCTCCAGATCGGCACGGTGCGTCCGACGAGCTGGTACCCACCGGGGGACTCCATCCCGTAGACGCACAGGTACGAGCCACCAAGACCGACGGTGTCGGACGCCGTCCACGTGCGGGCCGGGTTGTACTTCGTGGTGCGCAGGCGATGGCGGGGGTCCAGGGGGACGGCGAGCGGCGCGCCGAGGTAGACGTCACCCAGACCGAGGACGAGGTACTCGGCCTCGAACAGCGTGCGGTAGACGTCGGCGACGTCGTCGAGCCCGTTCGCCCGGCGGATGAACTCGGTGTTCGACGGCAACCAGGGCGCCTCCTCACGGACACCGGCCATGTACCGGGACACCGCCTCCGCGATGCTCGGGTCCTCGAAGGACATCGGCAGGTGGATGCGGCGGCTCGGCACGACGAGGTCCGCCGTCGCGGGCAGCTCCTCCTCGATCCCGGTGAGGACCTCGACGAGGGTCGCGACCGACAGGACGTCCGGCTCGACGTGCACGTGCAGGCTGCGGACGCCCGGCGTGATGTCCACGACGCCGTCGAGCCCGCGCTCCCGCAGGGCCTCGGAGAGCGCGTGCACACGCATCCGCATGCCGAGGTCGAGCGTCATGGGGCCGTACTCGACGAGGACGTTGTCGTCCCCACCGCGCAGGTACGCGACCTCAGGGCGGTCCGGTCCGGCGGGGACGCGGGCGAGCACACCGTCGTCGCCGTCCGGCCCCACCGTCAGCGTGGCGGGCATTCCGGGAGCGGCGCGGAGCTCGACGCTCTTGCGCAGCCGGTCCGCGCTCTCCGTCGGCACGGGGACGAGCCGCACCGTGTCGCCCGGGCGCAGCTGACCGAGCTTCCACCGGTTGCCCACGACGACCGTGACGGGGCAGGCGAAGCCGCCGAGGCTGGGGCCGTCGGGCCCGAGGAGGATCGGGGTGTCGCCGCTGACGTTGAGTGCACCGACCGAGTAGGGGTTGTCGTGCAGGTTGGACGGGTGCAGCCCGGCCTCGCCGCCATCGGGCCGCGCCCACTGCGGCGCTGGGCCGGAGAGCCGGATACCCGTACGGTTGGCGTGCGACTGCACCTCCCACACCGACCCGTAGAACATCTCCATGTCCTGCACGGTGAAGTATGACGGCGCGGGCTGCGGGCCCTCCTGGACAGCGAGCTCCCAGTCGTGGACCATCGTCGGGCGGTGCGCGGTGGGGACCGGGGCGGGCTCGTCCGTGCGGTCGGTCACGTCCCCGGGGACGAGCACGTCGCCCACCGCCAGCGCCCGGCCGGTATAGCCACCGAAACCCCCGAGCGAGAAGGTCGACGCCGAGCCGAGGTACTCGGGGACGTCGAGACCTCCGCGCACGAGCACGTAGCTGCGCAGGCCCGTGCCTGCAGGGGTCGCGACGTCGAGCACGCCACCGGCGGGGACGGTGACCGGCTCCCACTGGGGAACGGGCGCACCGTCGACGGTCACGGTCGTCTCTGCGCCCGTGACGCACACGACCGTCTCCTGGGAGAAGAGCAGGCGCGGTCCCTCGAGCGTGCACTCGAGGCCGGGCGTCCCCTCGGCGTTCCCGACGGCGATGTTGCCGAGCCGGAACGACAGGTCGTCCATGGGGCCGGACGGGGCGATGCCCACCTCCCACAGGCCGAGCCGACCCGGCCAGTCCTGGACCGTCGTCATGACACCCCCGCGCAGGACGTCGATGCGCGGTTCCTCGACGACGACGTCCGCGAGGAGCGAGGTGCTCACCTCACCGGCGACCACCCGGGGGTCGGCGACCGCGGCCCGCAGCAGCGCGAGGTTCGTCTGCACCCCCGCGATCCGTGTCGCTGCGAGGGCATCGCCGGCTGCGGAGAGGGCTCCGGCACGGGTGTCCGCGTGCACGATGACCTTCGCGAGCATGGGATCGTAGTGGGAGGTGACCTCCTGGCCGGCCTCCGCCCAGCCGTCCACGCGCACCCCTTCGGGGAAGGCGACGTGCGTGAGCAGGCCGGCGCTCGGCTGGTAGCCCTTGTGCGGGTCCTCGGCGTAGAGGCGCGCCTCGACGGCGTGCCCGCGGATCTGCGGGCCGGTCTCGGGAACGTCGTCGAGGAACGACGCATCACCCTGGGCGAGGCGGAGCATCCACTCGACGAGGTCGACGCCGGTCACCTCCTCCGTCACCGGGTGCTCCACCTGGAGGCGGGTGTTGACCTCGAGGAAGGAGACCTGGTCACGGTCGACGTCGTAGACGTACTCGACGGTCCCGGCCGACCGGTAGCCGACGGACGCGGTGAGGGCGCGGGCCGACGCCTGCATCTCCGCCCGGACGCGGTCGCTGAGGCCGGGGGCCGGTGCCTCCTCGACGACCTTCTGGTTGCGGCGCTGGAGCGAGCAGTCACGGTCGCCCAGGCTCACCACCCGGCCCTCCCCGTCGCCGAAGACCTGGACCTCGAGGTGGCGGGCCCGGGTGATGAACTGCTCGAGGAACACCCCGGCGCTGCCGAAGCTCGCCGTCG
Source organism: Sanguibacter sp. Z41_6 (assembly GCF_059621145.1). Taxonomy (NCBI): domain Bacteria; kingdom Bacillati; phylum Actinomycetota; class Actinomycetes; order Micrococcales; family Sanguibacteraceae; genus Sanguibacter; species Sanguibacter sp. Z41_6. The sequence goes on from NZ_JCAQIF010000008.1 coordinate 24,785, forward strand.
CGAGTCGCTGGACGCGGTCGTACGCGACGAGGAGCTCGGCCTCGTCGGCGCACGCCTGCATACCGATACCACCACCGCCCGCGACGGCCTTGACCATGACGGGGTACCCGACCTCGCGTGCCGCGGCGCGCGCTGCGGAAAGGTCCTCGAGCAGCCCGCTGCCCGGGACGAGCGGCACGCCGGCGGCCTGCGCCGCGACACGAGCACGGTGCTTGTCACCGAACACACCCAGGTGGGACGGCCGGGGGCCGACGAACGCGAGACCGGCGGCCTCGACGGCGGCCGCGAACGACTCGTTCTCGGAGAGGAACCCGTAGCCGGGGTGGATCGCGCCCGCACCCGAGGAGAGCGCAGCCCCGAGGACGAGGTCGGCACGCAGGTAGCTCTCCCCGGCGGGGGCAGGACCCAGACGCACCGCGGCGTCAGCGAGGGCGACATGGGGGGCCCCAGCGTCGGCGTCGGAGTACACGGCCACCGTCCGCAGCCCGAGTCGCTTCGCGGTCCGGATGATGCGGCATGCGATCTCGCCACGGTTGGCGACGAGCAGGGAATCGAACACAGCAGCTCCACGGTGGTCGGGCGACGGAAGCGGCAGGTCAGGGCCGCGTATACAGGTCTGTATCCGTGCTCGTCACCGTAAGGAGGCGGTATTTCCGTGGCCCTACTGCTCTGTGAACGGGGCGTTACGCACTCGTCGACCAGCCGGGGTAAGACGCGGGTGATATTCCGTCACGTAGTGGACTCTCGTGAGACCACGACCTAGGTTCGGTGCCACGCGGCGAACCGGCACAACGTCGTGCCGTGAACCAAGGAGACACGTATGAGAAAACTACTGACTGCCGTCACACTGCTCGCGGCCATGCTCCTTCCGACGAGCGCGGCGCTCGCCGCCCCGGAAGACGAGATCCTCATCCTGACGAACACGGCGCGTGCACAGCACGGGCTCTCCCCGGTGCAGGAGCACAGCGGTCTGGCCACGGTGGCAGAGTCCTGGTCGACCACCATGGCGCGGGAGAACAAGCTGTACCACAACCCGAGCGTCGGGTCCCAGATCCCCGGCGGGTGGCTCTCGTGGGGCGAGAACGTCGCGTACGCGGGGGGATTCTCGAACAACACCGAGACCATCTTCAACGGCTGGATGAACTCGGCCGGCCACCGGGCCAACATCCTCAACCCGAACTTCAACGCTCTCGGCGTCGGCGCGGTCGTCGATGCCTCGGGGCGGACGTGGGCCACCCAGAACTTCGGGCGGTACCCCGCAGGGTCCATCCCCCCAGCACCGCACACGCAGGTCGGCCTGCAGGACTTCACCGAGGACGGCGCAGCCGACGTGCTCGCGCGCACCGGCGACGGCACCCTGTGGCTGTATCCGGGGAACGGCCGTGGCTGGTTCGGCTCCTGGCGATCAGCGGGCACCGGCTGGAACATGTTCGACCTGCTTCTCACCCCCGGCGACTTCACCGGCGACAACCTTGCCGACGTGATCGGTCGGACGCCTGCCGGTGACCTCTTCCTGTACCGGGGCAACGGCGCGGGTGGCTTCGCCCCCGGTGTGCACATCAACTCGGGGTGGAACGTGTTCGACTCCATCCTGTCCCCGGGCGACTTCAACGGCGACGGCGCCTCTGACCTCATCGCGAGGCGCCCCGACGGAACCCTCTGGCTCTATCCCGGCACCGGGACCGGCGCGATCGCCGCCGCAACGCGGATCGGCACGGGCTTCAACATCTTCGACGGCGTCCTCTCCACGGGTGACTACAACGGGGATCGCGCCTCGGACATCGTCGGCCGCAGGACGGACGGCACGCTGTGGCTCTACCCGGGCAACGGTCGGGGGGGCTTCCTGGCTCCCTCACTCATCGGCACGGGCTGGAACATGCACTCCACGGTGCTGTCCGTCGGGGACTTCAACGGTGACGGTGCCTCCGACATCATCGGACGCCAGCACAACGGAACGTTGTGGTTCTACCCGGGGAACGGCGTCGGGGGGTCCGCTGCCCCCGTCCGCATCGGCGACGGCTGGAACATGTTCACGACGATCTTCTGACGTCGGGTCCGCCGGCGCCGGCCCACAGAGAGGTGGGCTCGGCGCCGGCGGACTTTTCAGTCCGCGAGCGCCATCCGGGCCATGGACCGCGAGGCGCGGTCCATGACGACCTCGAGGGACTCCCCGACGTGCCGGTGCAGGGCGCCGAGCGCCTCGGGGAGGTCGCCCCGCAGGATCTTCTCCGCGATGTCGATGTGCTCGGTGATCGTCGCGTCGATCCGGCCGGGCTCGACGAAGTCGTGCATCCGCACGGCTCGGATGCGTTGGTTGACCGTGACGAGGGCGTCCGTGAGCCTCGGGTTGCCTGACGCGGTCGAGAGCACCATGTGGAAGCCCTCGTCGAGCTCGACGAACGCCGGGTCCGGGTCCGGTGGGGTGTCCCGCATCTCGTACCAGCGCTCGAGCTCGGGGCGCAGCACCGCGTCGTCGTGCACGATGCTCTGGTTCTCGATGGCCCGGGCGACCCCCCTGAGCTCGAGGGTGACGCGCAGCTCGTACATGTCCCGCAGGTCACGCAGGCTGGGCACGACGACGGCGTAGCCGTAGTCGGAGCGCTCGACGAGCCCGTCCGCGAGGAGCCGGGAGAGGGCCTCGCGGACGGGCGTGCGGGAGACCTCGAAGGCACGGGACAGCTTGGGCTCGGTGAGCCGCTCGCGCGCGGACAGCTGGCCGTTGAGGATCTGGTCGCGGAGCTGCTCGTAGACGATGTCGCGCAGCGGCCGCGCGGTCGCGGGCTCCGCGGTCGCGGGCTGCATCGTGGCGTTCTGCATCATGTCCATCAGATCGCCATCGCCGCGCGCACGTGGTCCTCGGCGTCGGTCCCGCCCCCGCCGGAGTCGACGACACGGCCGGACTCCATGACGTAGTACTGGTCCGCGGCGCCGAGGGCGAACCCGACGTGCTGCTCGACGAGCAGGACGGAGAGCCGTCCGGCGTCCGTGAGGGTGACGATCGCGTCCTCGATCTCGGTGACCACGGACGGCTGGATGCCTTCGGTGGGCTCGTCGAGGACGAGCACCTTCGGGCCGGTGACGAGCGCTCGGGCGATGGCGAGCTGCTGGCGCTGCCCGCCGGACAGCAGACCTGCGCGGCGTCCGAGGAACTGCTGCAACGCGGGAAAGAGGTCGAGGGCGTCCCGCATGAGCGCCGGTCCCCCCTTGTGGGTGTCGGCGACGAGCTGGAGGTTCTCCCGCGCGGTGAGGTCACCGAACACCTGCTGCCCCTGGGGCACGAACGCGAGGCCCATGCGCACACGCTCGTGCGTGGGGCGCTTCGTGATGTCGACCCCGTCGAACAGCACGGCACCGGAGCGCGGCCGGAGCAGGCCGAGCGCAGCGCGCAGGAGCGTCGTCTTGCCCGCACCGTTGTGGCCGAGGACTGCGGCGACACCCGCCGCGGGGACCGCGACCGTGACGTCGTGCAGCACGAGGGAGCGGCCGTAGCCGACCTGGACGTCGCGGATCTCAAGCATCGGTGGCCTCCGTCGGGGTGGGGGTGGTTGCGCGCGGGCGGGTGCGGCGTGCGCCGCGGGTGGCGCCAGCGGACCCGAGGTAGACCTCCTGGACCCGGGGGTCGGCCTGCACCTGCGCGTACGTCCCCTCGGAGAGGACCGTCCCCATGTGCAGCACGGAGACGGAGGTGGCGAAGTTCCGGAGGAACTCCATGTCGTGCTCGACGACGACCACGGTCCGCTGCTCGCCGATCCGCTGGAGCAGCTGCCCGGTCTGCTCACGTTCGCTGTGGCTCATGCCGGCGACGGGCTCGTCGAGCAGCAGCAGCCGGGCGTCCTGCACGAGGAGCATGCCGATCTCGAGCCACTGCTTCTGCCCGTGGGCGAGGACGCCGGCCTGGACGTCACGCAGCCGTGCGAGGCCGATGGTCTCCATGGCTCGTTCGACCTCCTCGGGGACGCCGCGGCGCCGACGCACGAGGTCGCGGAACCCGCGCCCGGAGCCGGCCGCGATGTCGAGGTTCTGCAGGACGGTGAGCTCCTCGAAGACGCTGGCGGTCTGGAAGGTCCGCCCGACGCCGGCCCGCACGACCTTGTGCACCGGGCGGCCGAGCAGCTCGGCGCCGCCGAACTTCACCGACCCTGTCGCCTTGTTGAGACCGGTGATGGCGTCGACGATCGTCGTCTTGCCGGCGCCGTTGGGTCCGATGAGGAACCGGAGGTCTCCCTGGACGACGGTGAGGTCGACGCCGTCGACGGCGACGAAGCCGTCGAACTCGACGCGCAACCCACGCACCTCGAGGTAGTCGTGGCGGAACCGGGCTGCGCCGCTGCCGAGGACGGCCTCGGCAGCGGCCAGGTCGAGTGCGGGCGTCTCGGGGTCGACGGTGGATGCCCGGTCCGGCGCCGTCGATGAGGAGGTCGGGGCCGTGGTGGTGGGGTCGTCGCTCATGCTGAGGCTCCCTCGTGGACGGGCGTGGATGCCGTGGCATCGGCGGACGGCTCGGCGTCGTCGCGGGTGCGACGCAGGCGGACCTTGTGCGCGAGCGAGGCGAGCCCGCCGGGCAGGAACGCGACGACGACGATGAACAGGGCTCCCTGGACGTAGATCCAGCCGGACGGCATGGACTCCGACAGGCTCGTCTGCGCCCACGAGACCGCGATCGCACCGAGCACCGGTCCGAGCAGGGTGGCGCGCCCGCCGATCGCGACACCGATGAGGAACCCGATGGACGGGACGACGCCGACGTCCGCCGGCGAGATGATGCCGACGATCGGCACGAACAGGGCGCCGCCGATCGCTGCGGTCGCGGCGGCCACGACGTAGGCGACGACCTTGATGCGGGCGGGGTCGTAGCCGAGGAACCGCACGCGGTTCTCCTGGTCGCGGACCGCCACGAGGAGCTCGCCGAAGCGCGACACCATGAGCTGGCGGACGACCGCGACCATGACGAGCAGGACCCCTGCGGCGATGAAGAAGACCATCCGCTTGTTCACGGGGTCGGCGAGGTCGTACCCGAAGAAGGAGCGGAACCCGTTGAGGCCGTTGGTGCCACCGGTGACCTGCTGCTGGCCGATGAGGAGGATCGCGAAGGCGGCCGCGAGCGCCTGGGAGAGGATCGCGAAGTACGCGCCGCGGACCCGCCGGGTGAAGACCGCGAAGCCGAGGATCGCCGCGAGGGTGCACGGCACGACGACGACGAGCACGAGGGCGACGACCGGCGAGCGCATCGGCTCCCACCAGCCGGGGACCTCGCCCGTGCCGTAGAGCATCATGAAGTCGGGCACCCCGCCCGGCCCGGCGTCGGCGAGCTTGAGGTGCATGGCCATGATGTACGCGCCGAGACCGAAGAACACGCCCTGGCCGAGCGTGAGCATGCCACCGCGGCCCCAGGCGAGGCCGATGCCGACGGCGACCATCGCGAAGCACAGGAACTTGGCGAGCAGGTTGAGGCGGAAGTCGGACAGCACGGCGGGGGCGACGGCGAAGAGCAGGACGGCGGCGAGCGCGAAGCCGGCGAGCGCTCGAGTGCGGCCCGGGCGGGTCAGCCTGTCGATGATGCTGCTCATGCGAGCCCCCTCTGGCGGACGGAGACCAGGCCCTGCGGGCGGGCCTGGAGGAAGGCGATGATCGCGACGAACACGAGCACCTTCGCGATGCTCGCGGTGGTGGAGTACTCGATGGTCGCCTGGAGGATCCCGAGCGTGAACGCGGCGATGACGGCGCCCTTGATCTGCCCGATCCCGCCGACGACGACGACGAGGAACGCGTCGACGATGTAGTTGGTGCCGAGCGTCGGACCGATGGAGCCCAGGAGCGTCACGGCGACGCCTGCGACGGCTGCGAGGCCGGAGCCGATGAAGAACGTCAGGCGGTCGGTGGTCTTCGTGGAGATGCCGCTCGTCTCGGCGAGATCGCGGTTCTGCACGACGGCGCGGATGCGGCGCCCGAGCGGCGTGAGCCTGAGCACGAGGGCGAGAGCGACGACGCACACGACGGCGAGCGCGATGATGAACAGGCGGGTCTTGGGGACGGTGAGCCCGAGGATCTCGACGGCGCCGCGCAGCCACTCCGGGGCGCGGACGTCGACGTTCGGGGCGCCGAAGATGTTGCGGGCGGCCTGCTGCAGGACGAGCGCGACTCCCCATGTGACGAGGAGGGTGTCCAACGGCCTGCGGTACATCCGATGGATGAGGGTGACCTCGAGGAGCAGCCCGAGCAGGCCCCCCACGCAGAAGCCGACGACGAGGGAGACGAGCAGGGAGACGCCGGCGTCGGAGACGATCCCCTGGATGACGTACGCGGTGTACGCGCCGGCCATCATGAACTCGCCGTGCGCCATGTTGATGACGCCCATCTGTCCGAACGTGAGAGCGAGCCCGAGGGCGGCGAGCAGCAGGACCGAACCGAGACTCAGTCCTGCGAAGAGCTGGGAGAAGACAACATCCATCGGGCGCCTCCGGGCGACGTGGAAGGGGCCCGGGGAAGCTCGCGCGGCGCGCGGCCTCCCCGGGCGACGGGAGGGCTAGGACAGGTCGGACGCCCAGTCGTATCCCTCGAGGAACGGGTCGGGCTCGATGGGCTCCCCGGAGCTCCACTCGACGTGGATGAGGCCGTCGGCGCCGATCTTGCCGATCATCGCGGTCTTCGCGATGTGGTGGTTGTCGCCGTTGATGGTCACGGTGCCCTCCGGAGCGTCGAAGGACACCCCGTCAGCGGCGGCCTGGATGTCGGCGACGTCGAAGGACTCGGCCTTCTCGACCATGTTCTTCCACAGGTACAGGGAGGTGTAGGCCGCTTCCATCGGGTCAGAGGTCACGCGGTCCGCGCCGTACTCGGCCTGGAAGGCTGCGACGAACGCTGCGTTCTCGGGGCTCTCGACGGTCTGGTAGTAGTTCCATGCGGTGAGCTGGCCCTCGACGTTGTCGACGCCGATGCCGCCGACCTCCTCCTCCGCGATGGACACGGAGACCACCGGCAGGGTCTCGGCGGCGAGACCGACGTTCTTGTACTCCTTGAAGAACGCGACGTTGGAGTCACCGTTGAGGGTGTTGAAGACGGCGTCCGCGCCGGAGGACTTGAGCTTGTTGACGATCGTCGAGAAGTCCGTGTGGCCCATCGGCGCGTACTCCTCGCCGACGATCTCGATGCCGTTGGCCTCCGCGTACGCGTTGATGATCTTGTTGGCCGTCTGCGGGAAGACGTAGTCGCTGCCGACGAGGAAGACCTTCGTCTTGCCCTGCTCCTTGAGGTAGTCCATGCCGGGGACGATCTGCTGGTTCGTCGTGGCGCCCGTGTAGAAGATGTTCTCCGACGCCTCGAGGCCCTCGTACTGCACGGGGTAGAACAGCAGGGAGTCGCGGGACTCGAACACCGGGAGCATGGCCTTGCGGCTCGAGGACGTCCACCCGCCGAAGACCGCGGCGACGCAGTCGCTCGTGATGAGCTTCTCCGCCTTCTCCGCGAAGACCGTGGGCTCGGAGGCCCCGTCCTCGGCGACGATCTCGAGCTGCTTGCCCAGCACCCCGCCGGCCGCGTTGATCTCCTTGGCCGCGAGGTCGAGGGAGTCGCGGACCGTCTGCTCGGAGATGGCCATGGTGCCCGACAGCGAGTTGAGGAAGCCGATCTTCACCGAGTCGCCGTCCGTGGCGACGCAGGACTCGGTGGGGGCCGCACTGGACGTCGAGTCGGCCTTGGCGCCGCACGCAGACAGGCCGAGCGTGAGAGCGAGGATCGCAGCGGGAGCTGCGACGAGGCGTCGCGTTGAGGTCATCGAGGTTCCTTTCGGGCAGCGCTGGAGTGCGCTGGAGGCGGTTCCGGGATGAGCACCGGCCAGGTGCCGATTCCTCGGTCCCGACGCGTATACAGCCCTGTGCTCAGTGCTGTACACGCTAGGGACGGCGCATTTCCGCGGTTCGCCGGGAATGTAAACACCTCGTGTCCGGGTGTTTCGGGCGTTGTCCGCGAGGTCACGGCTCGGACACGGCCCGCTGTATCAGGCCGCGCGGGGGTCTGCTCACGCGAACGGCGGTGCTGCCGATAGGACCAGGAGGAACACCCACCGGGCGGCACGAGGAGGACGCGCATGGATGCGATGAGCTCGATCGGCGCACGCGTCGCCGACATCCGCACGACACTCGCGACGCTCTCGTCCCGCCAACCGCCGACGACCATGCCGGCTGTCTCGTCGACCGGTTCGCACGGGGGTGCGGCCGCCCTCGGACCGCTCACGCCCGCAGCCTCCCCCGGGGCAGCGAGCACGGCGTCCTTCGCAGCCGCGCTCTCCGCACAGGTCACGACACAGGTCGGGGCGGCCCACGGGACCCCGGCGGTGCAGCCGTCGACGACGATCGCCGGCCTGACGACCGAGCAGGTCGAGAACGCCCGAGCCGTCGTCGCCGCGGGGCAGGCCATGGGCCTGTCACAGCGCGACCAGACGATCGGCGTCATGACCGCTCTGGGAGAGTCGTCGCTCCGTGTCCTCGACCACGGTGACACCGTCGGGCCGGACAGCCGCGGACTGTTCCAGCAACGCGACAACGGAGCGTGGGGCACGCTCGCCGACCGCATGGACCCCACCCGCAGCGCGACGAGCTTCTTCACCCAGCTCGCGCGCGTCCCCGGGCGGGACTCGATGGAGCCGACGGCCGTCGCGCACACCGTGCAGCGCAACGCCGACCCCCAGCACTACACCCGGTACTGGCAGCAGGCGGTGGGCATCGTCGAGCAGCTCACCGCGACCTCACCGACCACCTCGCCGGGTCCTCAGCCGCGCTGGTAGACGCGCACCTCCCACGGCGCGAGGACCGTGCCTGCCGGCGCAGGATAGTTCGCGACGACGACCGGCTCGTCGAGCCAGTCCGCCAGGAGCGGGACGTCGAGCTCTTCCCCCGAGACGTTGCCGACGACGAGGAGCTGCTCGTCGTCGAGCGTCCGGGTGAACGCGTACAGCCGGGGGTGGTCCTCCTCGAGCGCCTCGTAGCGGCCGAGCGCGACGAGGTCGCTCGAGTGCCGGAGGGCGATGAGGCGCTGGTAGTGCGCGAACACGCTGCGCTCCGCCGCCCGGTCGGCAGTGGCGTTCACCTCGCGGTAGTTGTCGTTCACGGGGATCCACGGCTCGCCCGTCGTGAATCCCGCATGTTCGGAGTCGTCCCACTGGACCGGTGTCCGCGCGTTGTCCCTGCTCATCCGGCGCAGTCCGGCGAGCACGTCCTCCGGCGAGCGCCGCGCGAGCTCCGTGACCGTCTCGCGGTAGTAGTTGATCGACTCGAGGTCGCGGAAGTCGTCGATGTCGGCGAACGGCACGTTCGTCATGCCGATCTCCTCGCCCTGGTAGACGTACGGCGTACCGCGCTGCATGTGCAGGAGCGTCGCCCACAGGGTCGCGGACTCGTACCGGTACGCGCCGTCGTCGCCGTACCGGGACACCGGCCGCGGCTGGTCGTGGTTGCTCAGGTACAGGCTGTTCCAGCCGACGTCCGCGAGCCCCTCCTGCCACCGGCTCATCGAGCGCTTGAAGGCGACGAGGTCGAACGGCACGGGGTCGAACTTGTCGGCCCCCTGGTCGAGGGCGACGTGCTCGAACTGGAACACCATGTCCAGCTCCCGACGCGCGGGATCGGTGAACAGGCGCGCCTCCTCGACGGTGACGCCGGGCATCTCCCCCACCGTGAGGTACTCACCATCACGGTCGGCGAACACCGCGTCGTGCATCTCCTGCATGAACTCGTGCAGGCGCGGACCCATGACGAACCCGGAGCCCTCGACGTGCTCGTCGCCGTCGATCATCTCGAGACGCTTGGAGATGAGGTTGATGACGTCCATGCGGAACCCGTCGACCCCGCGGTCGAGCCAGCGGTTCATCATCGCGTACACGGCCTGACGGACCTCCGGGTTCTCCCAGTTGAGGTCAGGCTGCTGCGGCGCGAAGAGGTGGAGGTAGTACTGCCCCGTGAGGGGGTCGAGGGTCCAGGCCGGGCCGCTGAACGCCGAGCGCCACGCGTTCGGCTCCGTGGGCAGGGCCGAGTGCTCGACCTCCCGCGGCGAGCGCCACCAGTACCAGTCCCGCTTGGGGTTGTGCCGCGAGGACCTCGACTCGACGAACCACGGGTGCTCGTCGCTCGTGTGGTTGACGACGAGGTCCATGACGATCTTCATGCCGCGCTCGTGCGCCTCGGCGACGAGGGCGTCGAACTCCTCGGGGGTGCCGAACCTCGGGTCGATGCCGTCGTAGTCGCTGATGTCGTACCCGTTGTCGTGCTGCGGCGACGGGTAGATCGGCGAGAGCCACAGGACGTCGACCCCCAGCTCGGCGAGGTGGTCGAGCTTCGACCGGATCCCGCCGAGGTCGCCGAAGCCGTCACCGTTCGAGTCCGCGAAGCTCCTCGGGTAGATCTGGTAGACGACGGCGCGGGTCCACCATGCCGGCTCACTGGGGACCGGTCCCCGGGGCTCCGCGCGGGATTCTGTGCTCTCGGGGGTGTGGGCAGGGTCGAGGTCGGGGGCGAGGCTGCTCATCGCTCCACCTTAGACACAGCCCACGCTCCGGCACCCGACGGGATCGGCTCTCGTCGCCGCGTGGCGACCACTCCGCCCGTGGACGCAGCGAGGGCCGGCCGCCCCGGGATCGCTCCCGGGCCGACCGGCCCTCGTGCACTGCGGTACTGCGTCCGACCTAGCGGTCGGTGACGGGCTGGATCAGAAGTCCATGCCGCCCATGCCGCCGTCGCCACCGGGCATCGCCGGCTGCTTCTCCGGCTTGTCCGCGACGACTGCCTCGGTCGTGAGGAAGAGCGCCGCGATCGAGGCCGCGTTCTGCAGTGCGGAACGGGTGACCTTGACCGGGTCGTTCACGCCGGCTGCGAGGAGGTCCTCGTAGACGCCGGTCGCGGCGTTCAGGCCGTGGCCGGACGGGAGGTTGCGGACCTTCTCGGCCACGACCCCACCCTCGAGACCAGCGTTGATCGCGATCTGCTTGAGCGGCGCGTCGATGGCCAGGCGCACGATGCTCGCACCGGTCGCCTCGTCACCCTCGAGCTCCGTGATGGCGGACGTCTCGAAGGCGAGCTTGCCGGCCTGGATGAGCGCGACGCCACCACCGGCGACGATGCCCTCCTCGACGGCTGCCTTCGCGTTGCGCACGGCGTCCTCGATGCGGTGCTTGCGCTCCTTGAGCTCGACCTCCGTGGCGGCACCGGCCTTGATGACCGCGACACCACCGGCGAGCTTCGCGAGGCGCTCCTGGAGCTTCTCGCGGTCGTAGTCGGAGTCCGACTTCTCGATCTCGGAACGGATCTGCTTGACGCGACCAGCGATCTGGTCGACGTCGCCGGCGCCCTCGACGATGGTCGTCTCGTCCTTGGTGACGACGACCTTGCGGGACTGGCCGAGCAGGTCGAGCGTCGCCGTGTCGAGCTTGAGGCCGACGGTCTCGGAGATGACCTGGGCGCCCGTGAGGATCGCGATGTCCTGGAGGATCGCCTTGCGGCGGTCGCCGAAGCCCGGAGCCTTGACGGCGACGGACTTGAACGTGCCGCGGATCTTGTTGAGCACGAGGGTCGCAAGAGCCTCGCCCTCGACGTCCTCAGCGATGATGAGCAGCGAACGCCCGGACTTCATCACCTGGTCGAGCAGGGGCAGGAGGTCCTTGACGTTCGAGATCTTGCCCTCGACGAGCAGGATGTACGGGTCCTCGAGGACCGCTTCCTGGCGCTCGGGGTCGGTCTCGAAGTAGCGGGCGAGGAAGCCCTTGTCGAAGCGCATACCCTCGGTGAGCTCGAGCTCGAGCCCGAAGGTGTTCGACTCCTCGACGGTGATGACACCTTCCTTGCCGACCTTGTCGAGCGCCTCGGCGATGAGCTCGCCGATCGCGGGGTCGCCAGCGGAGATCGCAGCGGTGGCGGCGATCTCTTCCTTGGTCTCGATGTCCTTGGCCGCGGTGAGCAGCTCCGCGATGACGGCCTCGACGGCCTTCTCGATGCCGCGCTTGAGGGCGATCGGGTTGGACCCGGCGGCGACGTTGCGCAGCCCTTCACGCACGAGTGCCTGGGCGAGGACCGTGGCGGTCGTCGTACCGTCACCGGCGACGTCGTCGGTCTTCTTGGCGACCTCCTTGACGAGCTCGGCGCCGATCTTCTCGAACGGCTCCTCGAGCTCGATCTCCTTGGCGATGCTCACACCATCGTTCGTGATGGTGGGCGCGCCCCACTTCTTGTCGAGGACGACGTTGCGGCCCTTCGGGCCGAGCGTGACCTTCACGGTGTCAGCGAGGATGTTGAGTCCACGCTCCATACCGCGACGGGCCTCCTCGTTGAAGGCGATAATTTTTGCCATTGGGGTGTGATCCTCCACTGGTGGCGTGTGGGTGGTCGGCAGGTGCCCGCGACGGACGGCGCGATCCCGGGACGTTCATGTCACGACGCGGGTTCGAACCTCACCGATCGACCGGTAGTTCTGTCACTCTCCTAGTGAGAGTGCTAACGCCATTATTGGCACTCGGGCATGGAGAGTGCAAGACGGGTCGTCCGGACCCGCGTCGCTGCGGGACTCGCAGCACGCCCGATCCGCAGGACGGCCGGGAGCGGCCCGCTACAGTGCTCGGGTGAATCCCGCCACCCATGACGACGACGCCCGCACAGCGACAGCGCCCGCCGTGACGGCGCCGCACGACCGGACGCTCGGGCGCGGCTCGCTCGCGTGGCGCCTCGCAGCCGCCCTCGCCGCCCTCGCCGTCCTCGTGTCCTCGCAGTTCCTCAAGAGCAACGACTTCTTCCCGCTCGGCTCCCTCTCCCAGTACGCACAGGGCAGCGACCCGAACAAGCCGGTGCGGTCGACGAACATGCGCGCGACCACCACCGAGGGCACCGAGATCGGCGTCCCCCTCAACGCCACGGGCGTCGGCGTCGGCCGTGCGGAGATCGAGGGCCAGATCCAGCGGATCCTCGACGACCCGTCGCTCCTCGAGGGGATCGCCCGCGCCTACAGCGGCCTGCACCCGGACGCCCCCGCACTCGTGGAGATCGAGATGTTCCGTACCTCGTCAGAGCTCAAGGACGGCAGGCCGACCGGCGTCTCCACCGAAGAGGTCCTCACCACCTGGACCGTCGAGGGCACGTACGGGGCGGACGCGTGAACGCCGTCGTGCGCTGGTGGTTCCCAGCCGTCCCCCTCGCCCGGGTGGCAGTGTTCCGGGCGATCATCTACCTCTTCGTCATCTGGTCGATCTTCAGCCTCTCCAACGACGTCATCGGCCACGGGTACGCGCCCGAGTTCTACCAGCCCACGTTCATCGGGCGCCTCCTGCCGTTCCCCGAGCCGTCGGTCACCACCGCGTACGTGCTGCAGGCCATCATCGTCGTCGGCTGTCTCGTGGCTGCCACGGGACGCCTGCCGCGCATCGCGGGATGGACCGTCGCGGTCGCCTACCTCGCGTGGATGGTCAACTCCCAGGGGTTCGCGTACGTCTCCCACGACCACATGGCACTCATCCTCGCCACGCTCGTCCTGCCCACCGTCGGTGCCGCCCGGTTCACCGGCACGGGCACCTCGCAGGCGGCAGGCTGGGCGCTGCGCTGCGTGCAGATCGCCACCGTCGCGACCTACGTCGGCTCGGCCCTGGCGAAGGTCATCTACAACTCGAGCCTCGTCGGGTGGGCGAACAGCTCGATCTTCACGTGGGCGATCATGCGGCGGGGCTCGGACCTCGTGCGCTGGACGCTGGACGTCCCCGCGGTGCTGCACGTCGCGCAGTGGGGCGTGTTCCTCATCGAGGTCTTCTCGCCCGTGATCTTCTGGCTGCGCGGTCGCTGGCAGTACATCGCGATCTTCCTGTTCTTCCTCTTCCACCTGGCCACGTACCTCGCGATCGGCATCCACTTCCTGCCCACCGTCGTGTGCTGGTTCGCGTTCTTCCCGCTCGAACGGTTGGTCGCCCCCACGATCGCCGCCTACCGCGGTGCGTGGGCGCGGGTCCACGGCGTGCTGTTCCCGCTCCACCAGTCGTGACGCGCTCGCCCCGTCCTCGTCCCCGATCGGGGCGCGAGCGCACGCGGTCCCTGCGCCGCCACGGGATCGTCGTCCTCTCCGTCGTCGCCCTCGTGGGGGTCTCGACGTGGTCGGCGCAGGTCAGCGGGTGGGGCCCGTTCACCCCGCCCTTCCGGCACGTCGACCTCGACTCCACGGGCGTGGCCGTCGCCCCGGACGGCACGCGGAGCCTCGTCGAGCCCGGCAGCGGCCTCGTCTACCTCGACGACAGCCGCGTCGCCGTCACCGACCCGGCTGCGGCGACGCAGGCTGAGCTGGACGCTGCGGCCGCCGCCCGTGACTGGCTGGCCGCCGGCACCGTTCCCGGTGCCGGTACGGAGCTCGAGGACCTCGCGACGGACGCCCTCCTCGACATCCACGCCCTCATGCTCGACGACGGGGCGGTCGTCGCAGCCTGGAGCGGGCCCTGGCGGTACGCGTGGCCGCGCGACAACGCGTTCGTCGCGGTGGCACTGTCGGCGACCGGCCACGAGGACGATGCGATCGAGGTCCTTACCTTCCTGCAGTCCGTGCAGGCCCCCGACGGCTCCTTCCACGCCCGCTACCTGCCGGACGGGTCCGGCCCGCCGGACGACAGGGGGCTGCAGACCGACGCGACCGGGTGGGCCCTGTGGGCGGTGGGAGCCGTGCTCTCGCACGTCTCCGACCCGGTGGAGCGTGCCGCACACCTCGCGACCCTCCGACCGCTCGTCGACCGCAGCACCGCCCGCGCGCTCGAGCTCACCGAGCAGGGCACCGTCCTGCCGCCCCCCTCTCCCGACTACTGGGAGGTGCGGGAGCGGCGGACGACGCTCGGCACGGTCGCTCCCCTCCTCATGGGCCTCGAGGAGTCGGCGGAGCTGTACGAGGACCTCGGCGAGACAGCGCTGGCGACGGAGGTGAGCGACGCGAAGGACGCGCTGCGCGCCGTCGTGCAGGAGGAGTTCGGTCCCGGCTACGGCCGATACCCCGGTGGCGGCGACGCGGACACCGCCGTGGCCTTCCTCGGCGAGCCGTTCATCGAGCCCGTCCCGGGCGCGCTCGACGCCTGGGGCGCGGCCGTGCCGCGCCTCGCCCAGCCCGCAGGGGGCCTCACGCCGGGCGAGGGCTGGCCGGACGACGGGATCTCGTGGACCCCGACGACGACCGTGTTCGCGCTCTCCGCAGCCGCCCGCGGGACATCAGACGGCGACCGGATGGCGCGCGACTGGCTCGACTGGGTGGACGCGCACCGGACACCGACGGGCTCGATCCCGGAGAAGGTGCTGCACGACGGGTCCCCGGCGCAGGTCGCGCCCCTCGCGTGGAGCAGCGCGAACGTCCTGCTGACGCTCGTCTACCTCGGGGACTGAGCGTCGGGCGCGACGCTCGGCGCACGACGGATGCCGAACCGCTCACGCAGCACGTGCTTCGCGGCGAACCACCCGCTGAGCCCGTGGACGCCCGGTCCCGGCGGGGTCGACTGGGAGCAGAGGTACGCGCCGTCGACACCGGTGCGGTACGGGTTGAGCCGGGCCGTCGGCCGAGCGAGCATCTGCCGCATGTTCACGAGCCCCGAGGCGATGTCCCCGCCGATGTAGCTCGCGTTGTGCTCCGCCATCTTCTCGGCCGTGACGCTCCGTGAGGCGACGACGACATCGCGGAACCCCGGCGCGAACCGCTCGATCTGGGCGGTGATCGCCTCGGTCGGGTCGACCGTGGAGCCCGCTGGCACGTGCGCGTAGGTCCACAGCGGCCGCAGTACGCCGACGGTCCGCCCGGGGTCGACGACGGACGGGTCGCTCAGCAGGGTCATGGGGTGCTCGGCGTGCTGGCCGGCTGCCACCGCCGCCTCGGCACGGGCCATGTCGGCGCGGCTGCCGCCCACGTGCACGGTGCCCGCCAGTCCGACCTCGGGGTTGGCCCATGGGACCGGGCCGTCCAGCACGAAGTCGACCTTCGCGGCGGCGTTGCCGTAGCGGAAGCGGCGCAGCGCGCGCTCGGCGCGGGCGGGAAGCATGTCACCGAGGATCTCGGCGACGGCGCGGGGCGTGGTGTCGAAGAGGTACGCGCGTGCGGATGGGAGGTCCCGGGCGGTGCGTACCGTCGCGCCCGTGCGCACCTCGCCTCCGTGGGCCTCGAGGTCGGCGACGAGCGCCGCCGTGATCGCCCCCGACCCGCCGCGCGGGATGGGCCAGCCGAACGAGTGCGCGAGCGACCCGAGGAGGACCGCGGTGCCAGCACCGG
This sequence comes from Sanguibacter sp. Z41_6, assembly GCF_059621145.1. Lineage (NCBI taxonomy): Bacteria > Bacillati > Actinomycetota > Actinomycetes > Micrococcales > Sanguibacteraceae > Sanguibacter > Sanguibacter sp. Z41_6. The sequence continues at coordinate 41,030 of NZ_JCAQIF010000008.1, forward strand.
CGAGGGACGGCAGCGGAGTGATCGCGTGCGCTGCGACGCCAGTGAGGAGTGCTGGCGCGACCTCGTCGACGAAACGCCGGTTCCACAGGCCGGTGCCCTGCTCAAGGACGGCCAGCCCGAACCGCAGCGCGCCGCGGATGTCGCGCAGCGCCTCGGGGGGCACGCTGCGCTTGTCTCCCAGGGCCACCCCGAGGACGGCGTCGGGAGACGCGGCGAGCGGTCCCATGAGGCGGCGCCACGCATCGGCGTCGGGTCCGAGCGCCTCCGCGGTGCGGTCGAGGTCGCGGTAGGCGACACCGGCCCGTCCCCCGTCGAGCGGCTGGGCGTAGGCGGCCTCCGGCTGCAGGAGTTCGACACCGCGAGCCGCGAGGTCGAACTCCCGGAAGAAGGGGGAGGCCACACCCATCGGGTGCACGGCCGAGCAGATGTCGTGGACGATCCCGTCCGCGAGGTCGAGGCTCGACGTCCGGGCACCTCCACCGGGCGACGACTGAGCCTCGAGCACGACGACGCGCAGGCCCGCCCGGGCGAGGGTCACCGCCGCCGCGAGGCCGTTCGGCCCCGACCCCACGACCACGACGTCCTCGCGCACGGTCACCTCCCGTAGTCGCCGGCGAGCACCACCGAGACAGGACCGACGAGGGTCCCCACCTCGACGACGTCGTCGATCCCCAGCACCCGCGCGACCTCCCGCGCCTCGGCGACATACTCCGGACCCTGGTAGTAGACGACGGGTGCATCGAGCGGGTTGCCGGTGTAGTCGGCGGGCGTCACGTCCGACCAGTCGAGCTCCTCGAGCTCCTCGGCGGCGCCGGCAGCGAGGCCGGAGCGTCCGGTGCCGTTGAGGACGCGGACGGCGACCTCGGTGTCGAGGTCATCGGGTTCCTCGCTGGGGGTCGGCGGCTCCAGCGGCGTGTCCTCGTCGGTCGGTTCCGCCGGGTCGGTGGCCTCGGTGTCGTCGGGGGCCGCGGGGGCCGCGGGGGCCGCCGGCTCGCTCTCGACGGGCTGTTCCGCGGGCTCGTCGGCCGGTGCGCTGGCTCCGGGGACGGGGCTCACGCCCTTCGTGTCGAGGTAGACGACGACTCCCACGGCCAGCACGGAGCACGTGACAAGTACCGCCAGGAACGGCCGGATACGGTCCCAGGCGGACACGGGCGCACGGTGCGCGCCGCTCGGTCCGTCCTCACGCGCGAGGGCGTCGAACTCGTCCGGGGGGTACGTGCTGCTCCTCTTGCTCACGATGAAAGGTTAGCCGCTGCTCCGCCCTGAACCGGCTGCGGTCAGGCGCGGGCGCGCCTCTGAGTCCGCTCACGCTGACGTGTGGCTCGCATCCGGCGAAGGCGCTTGACGAGCATCGGCTCGGCATCGAGGGCAGCAGAGGTGTCGATGAGCGCATTGAGGATCTGGTAGTACTGAGTCGCCGAGAGGTCGAACAGCTCTCGGACTGCCTGCTCCTTGGCGCCCGCGTACTTCCACCACTGCTTCTCGAAGGCGAGGATGGCCGCGTCACGCTCGGAGAGCCCGTCCGCGACCGCCGCGTCCTGCGGGACAGCCGCGTCGTCGGCGTGGGGCTCGGAGGGCATCTCGTCGCTCGCAGCCGGGACTACCTCGATCATGGCGCTCCTCGTCAGGGACTCTCGTGCGGCACCGATCTTACGCCCCGAACAACACCGGTGTCATTTGTCTGCCAGGCTCGTCCGCATGTCCCTCCTCGACGACGTCGCCCCCGACTGGGCCGCAGCACTCGCCCCCGTAGCGTCGGTCATCGACGAGCTCGACGCCCGCCTCCTCGCCCCGCCGCAGGAGCCCATAGGGGGCTCGGACCACGGTGCGGTGCTGCCTGCGCGCGCCGACGTCATGCGGGCGTTCCGCGAGCCGCTCGCGCAGGTCCGGGTCCTCGTCGTCGGCCAGGACCCGTACCCCACCCCGGGTCATGCCATGGGGTTGTCCTTCTCGGTCCAGCCGGGCGTGCCGGTCCCGCGGTCGCTCGCGAACATCTTCACCGAGCTCCAGGCCGACGTCGGGGTGCCACGGCCCGCCGACGGCGACCTCTCCCCCTGGGCGCGCCGCGGGGTGCTGCTGTGCAACCGGGTGCTCACCGTGCGGGCGGGCGCCGCGGGGTCGCACCGACGCCAGGGGTGGGAGACCGTCACCGACCGCGCGATCGAAGCGCTCGTGGCTCGGGGCGGCCCGCTCGTCGCGGTGCTCTGGGGCCGTGATGCCGCGACGCTCGCCACGGCGCTGCACGGTGTCCCGATCGTCACCAGTGCCCACCCCAGCCCGCTGTCCGCCCGCCGAGGGTTCTTCGGGTCACGACCCTTCTCCCGCGTCAACGAGCTCCTCGTCGCCCAGGGCGCGGACCCGATCGACTGGTCGCTCCCGCCCGCCTGAGCGTGCGCTCGCCCGGGGTGTCCCCGTCCCACGCCCGGCGAGGGTGAGAATGGACGGATGGACGACGAGACCTCCCCCGCCCAGGACGCCCCGGCCGACACCACGCTCGCGCCGCCCGGGCCCTGGCGCAGCTACGTCGCGATCGGTGACTCGTTCACCGAAGGGCTGTGGGACCCCCAGCCGGTGGACGACTCCCGGTGCCGGGGCTGGGCCGACCGCCTCGCGATGACCCTCTCGCACCGGCGGATCGGGGCGGGCCAGGAGCCGCTGCAGTACGCGAACCTTGCCATCCGGGGGCGGCTGCTGCGACCGATCATCGCCGAGCAGCTCCCGGTCGCACTCGACATGCAGCCCGACCTCGTGAGCCTCGTCGGTGGCGGGAACGACATCCTGCGACCCGCGATCGACATCGAGCGGCTCGTCGCAGACCTCGAGGACGCCGTCGCACGCATCCGGGCCACGGGAGCGGACGTGCTCCTCGCGACCGGGTTCGACACGGGCGACAGCCCTCTCGTGAGCATGACCCGCGGACGCGTAGGCATCTTCAACGCCCACATCTGGGCGATGGCCCGGCGGCAGGACGCACACGTCCTCGACCTGTGGGGGATGCGCGCGCTCCACGACGCGCGGATGTGGGCAGCCGACCGTATCCACCTGACGACCGAGGGGCACCGCCGGGTCACTCAGGCCGCGCTCGTCGGTCTCGGGCAGCCGACCGAGGACGAGAGATGGGACGACCCCCTCACGCCCCTGCCACCGGTCCCGCGCATCGAGTGGGCCCGGGACAACGCGATCTGGTTGCGCCAGCACGTCGCGCCGTGGGCTGCCCGACGCCTGCGCCGGGTGTCGTCCGGGGACTCCCTGAGCCCCAAGTACCCGCAGCTCGCGCCCTACGCCTGAGCGCGGCGAGAAAAACTTCTCGTCCGACCCATCCGGTCGGCGCACCGCTCCGAACCTCCCGTGACAGAGCACGCACGTCACACGTCTGGAGCACATCATGCGCACGTCACTTCCCCTCATCCGTCCCACTGCTGCCTTCGCCGCGGTCCTCGCTCTGAGCTTCGGCCTGGCGGCGTGCAGCAGCGACCCGGACGACTCCGTGGCCCCGACCACGACCCAGAGCGAGACGCCCATGGACGAGGACATGGAGATGGACATGGGGGGCGACGAGATGTCCGCCGTCATGCCGGTGAGCACGGGCGACCCGTTCGCGGACGCTCGGACCGCAGCGCAGCACATGCCGCAGACCGCAGCGACGCTCGCTGGTGGATTCGTCACGGCGCTCGACCTCCCGGGCCAGGTGGACTCCCCCGCGGCGGACCTCCGTGCCGGGCTCACCTCGCTGCTGCAGGAGCACGTCTACCTCGCCGGGATGGCCGTGGGCACCGCGTACGCCACCGCGCCCGACTCCCCCGAGTTCGCCGCTGCGGCCGCGACGCTCGACATGAACTCCGTCGCCCTCTCCGAGGCGGTCGGTGCCCTCTCGACACCGGAGCAGGAAGCGGCGTTCCTCGAGCTGTGGCGCTCGCACGTCGGCTTCTTCGTCGACTACGCCGTCGCCATGAAGACCGGTGACACCGCGGCTGCACAGGCCGCGACGACCAGCCTGCTCGGGTACACCACGGATGCCGGTGCCTTCTTCGAAGAGGTGAGCGCTGGCGCGCTCCCGGCGGCGGACGTCGCCTCGACGCTCGAGATGCACATCACCACCCTGAGCACGGCGATCGACCAGATGGCAGCGGGCAGCCCGGACGCGTACGCGTCGCTGCAGGCGGCGGCAGACCACGTGGCGCAGGGCGCCGGCGTCATCGCCACCGGCCTCGACACCGCAGCGGACCTCGAGGGCGACCCGAACGACGAGGCGTCAGCCCTGCGCTCGGCGCTCACGGCCAACCTGCAGGAGCACGTGTACCTCGCGGGCATCGCGGTGTTCACGGCGTACACGACCGACGGCGGGACGACCTCCCCGGCCTTCACCGCCGCCGCCGGCGTCCTCGACGGGAACTCCGTCGCACTGTCCGAGGCCATCGGGTCGCTCGCCGGCGCGGACCAGGGCACGGCGTTCCTCGAGCTGTGGCGCGAGCACATCGGCTACTTCGTCGACTACGCGGGTGCGGTCGCAGCGAACGACACGACGGCTGCCGAGACGGCGCTCATGGAGCTCGACGAGTACCGGCCCACCGCGGGCGAGTTCTTCGACGAGATCTCGAACGGCGAGCTGCCGGCCGACGCGATCGCCGAGGGCCTCGGGATGCACGTCCAGACGTTGGCCGGAGCGATCGACTCGCTCAACATGGCGCTCGTGCAGCAGGGCTGATCCGCCGCACGGCGGCCCGTGCGCACGACGGCCAGGCCGCCGTGCGCACGACCACCCCCGCCCCTCGGCCACCCGGCCGTGGGGCGGGGTGCGGCCGGTCCTGCGAGGATGACAGGGTGACGGTGCCGGAGCATGCCCCCCAGAGCGCCGCGGGCGGTGCCGTCAGGCGTCCGGAACGTCTCGCCGCGCTCATGACGCGGGTCGGGACGGGAGACCAGCCGGCATTCGCGGCGCTGTACGACGAGGTCTCCCCGCTCGTGCACGGCATCGGGGTCCGGGTGCTGCGCGATCCCGGTCTCGCAGCAGAGCTCACCCAGGACGTCATGCTCGAGGTGTGGCGCACGGCCGGGTCCTTCGATCCCGTGCGCGGGAGCGCGACGGCCTGGATCGCCACGATGGCCCATCGCCGGGCTGTCGACCGCGTCCGTTCGGTGCAGGCTCAACGCAACCGCGACGACCTCGTGGCCGTCCGCGACTACGACCGCCCGTACGACCACGTCGCGGAGTCGGTCGAGCACGCGATGGAACGTGACCGGGTGGCGGGGTGCCTGGATTCGCTCACCGACCTCCAGCGGGAGGCCGTCGTCAGCGCCTACTACACCGGTCGCACGTACCGTGAGGTCGCGCACGACAGCGGAGCGCCCCTCCCGACCGTGAAGTCCCGCATCCGCGACGGACTCGAACGCCTGCGACTGTGCCTGGGGGTGGCCTGATGGACGAGCAGACCGCACGCGATCTCCTCGGCGCCTGGGCGCTGGACGCCCTCGACGACGTCGAGCGGGCCGGCGTCGAGCGGGCACTGCGCGCCGACCCCGGTCTCGCGGCGCAGGCGCGCGCCCTGCAGGAGACCGTCGCCGTGCTCGCGGCGAGCGGCGCGGTCGCGGCCCCCGCCCATGTGCGTGAGGACGTGCTCGCGCGCGTCAGCCAGACACCGCAGGCCACCGCTGTGCCCGGCCAGACCACCCGGGGCGCGGCCGCGAGCGCGACACCGGAGCCGAGCTCGACCGACCGTGCCCCCCGGCGACGACGCACCGCGCCCCGCTGGTGGGCGACCGCGGCCGCGATCGCGATCGCCGCCGCGGTGCCCGGCGGGCTCGCGCTCCAGCAGGCGGACCGCGCCCAGCGGGCGGAGCAGCAGGTCGAGGCGATCGCGGACGCGCTCGCCCGGCCGGGTGCCACCCTCGTGAGCTCGGAGGTCGAGGGAGGGGGGCAGGCCGTCGCCGTCGTCACGGACGACGCTGCCGTCTTCGCAGCGAGCGACCTCCCCACGCTCGACGACCGTGACTACCAGCTGTGGGTCATCGAGGACGACGCTCCCACCTCGCGCGGCGTGCTCAGGCTCGACGACGGTGCGACGACCGTCCAGGTACCCGACGTCCCCGCCGGGAGCCTGCTCGCGGTGACGGTCGAGCCCGAGGGCGGCTCGACCGTCCCGTCGGGAGCGCCGATCGTCGCGCTCGCGACCACCTGACCGCCGGGGCGGTCCGCGGCGTCGCAGGACCTACTGGTACGTCACGAGGTCCGGGACCGGGGAGACGCCGTGGACGGTCTGCTCCGGCGTGAGCATCGGCAGGTCCTCGTCGTAGAAGTTCTTCCACCCCCAGGCCACCCCTGCGGGCGCGCCCTCGCGCAGGGTGTTCCACGTGGACTGCTTCGCGCCCTGACCACCCTGCCCGTCGGCGTGGATGACGACGGCGAGCTCGGGTCGGTCGGTGGTGATCGACGCGCGGTCGGCGAGCATCCGCAGCTGGAACTGGTGCAGGACGAGCATCTTGGGGGGCAGGGAGCCGGCGTTGGTGAGGTCGGCGAGCCACTGCACCACCTCGTTGACCTCCGCTGCGCTCACGGACCCGATCTGCCCGAGCGGCACCTGGTCGGGCGTCAGACGCCACTCCGGGTCCAGGGCCAGGCCGACGTTGGGGAGCTTGAGGAGCTCCTCGTAGAGCTTGGCCTGGCTGAGGAAGTCGGAGCGCCCTGGTTGCAGGTCGATGACGACGTAGAGGCCCGCCGCCGCGGCTTCGTCGATCCACGGCCGGATCGACTCGACCGGCTGCTCGTTGGAGTAGTTGCCGTCGGGGCCTGCCCCGGCGGCGGCCACGGTCGTGATGATCTCGAACATCGGGACGACCGTCTTGTCGCTCAGACCGGCGTAGGGGGCGGCGACGTCCTTGGCGCGCTGCACCGCCTGTGCCGCAGGCTGCTCGCCGAGCACACCGAGCGCCCCGGTGGCCGGGGAGCCGTAGATCGCGACGAACTGGTGCGTCGGGAACATGCGCTGACCGCCCCCCGGCAGCTGGAAACCACCACGGGCTGCGCGCACCTTCCAGTCGAGCGCACCCTGGGCGGCGAGCCCGGCGCCGATGGCGAGCGTCTTCGGCGCGGTCGTGGCATGCAGGGCCTCGATGACGCTCGCGTGGGCCTGCGGGTCGGGGTCCGCGGCAGGTACGAGCAGGACCCCGAGGCCTGCGGAACGCGCCGTGGCTACTGCGGCGAGCTGTTCCGGCCCGTCCACGGCGAGGACGACGACGTCCGTGAGGGCGACCGCGGGCACCGTCGTCGGCAGCTCACCGCCGGCGACCGCGGTGCCCGCTGGTGGCGCATAGGCCGCGACCGAGGACGTGAACGCCGCGGGGTCGCCGCCGGTTGCGGCGAGGGTGAGGCCCGTGAGGGCGGAGAGCGCATCGGGTGTCGCCTCGACCCGCACGGTGGTGCGCCCCGCGCTGTCGTCGTCCTCGCCGACGAGCGGCGCCACGGACCCGACGACCACCGTGGTCGCGACGCCGAGCCGGTCGAGCTCGGCAGCGAGCGCCGCCTGGTCGGGGTCGATCGGCAGATCCGCCGCGGCGTCGGTCGGCGCGTCTGCGGGCGCGTCTTCTGCGGGCACGTCGTCTGCCGGGTCGGTCACTGCGTCAGGGCTCGCGTCCGTGGGTGCCGCAGGAGGGGCGAGCAGGAGCGGCACGCCCAGTCCGATCGCAGCGCGGGCGGCGAGCTCCTGCGCGGCCATGTCGCCGCTCGGCGCGACGACCGCGACCGGGGTCGTCGCGAAGAGCGTCTGGCTCGTGCTCAGCGCTGCCTCGGCGTCGGACGGGCCGGCGACGACCGTCAGACCGTCCGCAGGACTCGTCGTCACGAGGTCGACCAGTGGTGACCCTTCTGTCGCCTCGCTCCCCGCCGCGGTCGTCGGCTCGGCGGTCGCGCCGGTCTCGGGCGAGCACGCGGCGACGGTGAGTGCGGAGAGCAGGGCGAGGGCAACGGGTACGGCAGTGCGCTTGAATCGAGTCACCGGACAACGCTAGACCACCCGGCCCCGGGCTCATGCTCGTGCCGGGTCCGGCCGATACGGGGGTATGCCTGGACCACCCACCGACCTCCCCCGCGCGCCGAGCGGCCGGGTCCCCGAGTGGGTCCGCGACGAGCACGCCGGGCGTCCGGCACCGTCCACGACGTGGCGAGCCGCGCCGTCCGGACGGCGTCGGCGGCGGCGGCGACCTTCGCTCGGGGTCCTCCTCGTCGCCGTCATCGGCGTCGGTCTCGTCCTGGAGGTCGCGGAGCACGGCCCGGACCGCCTCGTCGCTCTCGCCGACCAGCTCCCCGATCTCGCGTCCACCTCCGGATGGTCCCCGGGGGGCGCTGCGTGGGCACAGATCGTCGCGCCAGAGGACCGGGACGCACCTGTGCCCGGCGTCGAGGAGGCGGAGGACCGCCTCGATCCGGCTCCCGTCCTCCTCGTGCGCAGCGCCAGCCATGCGTTCGCGCAGACGCAGCCCGGTGCTGCCGCGACCGACGCGCCGGTCACGTGGTCGCCGTGCCGTCCGGTGCACTACGTCGTCAACCCGGCTGGTGCACCTGCCGGCTTCGCCGACGAGGTCGCCACAGCCATGGGGCAGCTGGCAGCGGCGACGGGCCTGAGGGTCGTCGCGGACGGGACCACCACCGAGGTCCCCACGGCGGAACGGGCCGCCTTCCAGCCCGACCGGTACGGCGACCGGTGGGCGCCGGTGCTCTTCGCCTTCAGCGACGAGTCGGTCCTGCCCGACCTCGCTGGCGACGTCGTCGGGATCGGGGGTTTCTCGGCGTACGGCCCGAGCGGACAGGTCCACGCGGTGTCCGGTTCGGTCGTGCTCGACACCGCGAGCCTGGACGTGCCGCCCGTCGGGTCCGTCCCGGGCTACGTCCCGGTGCTGCTGCACGAGGTCGGGCACCTCGCGGGGCTCGACCACGTCGACGACGCGACACAGCTCATGTACCCGACCACCGGGATCGTCACGTCGTTCCAGGCCGGCGACCTCACGGGGCTCGCCGCCCTCGGGACCGGGACCTGCGCTCCGGACCTCTAGTCCACGGACATGACTTTTCGAGCGCGATCACTCCGGGAGCTTCTCAGGACTCGAAGCGCAATCCAGACGTTCACCACGATGAACACCAGGAGAAGGCCGAGAATCGTTTCTCTTGTGCCGAAGGACGTCGCCAGGACCGGGGACAGGAGCGACGACACCAGCGCCGGGAAGAGCCACGCGGCAAGAATGAGGGACTGAACGCGGCTCGTCATCTCGACGCTGAACCGCCGATACATCTCTTGGCTCAACCACACACGCGCGATCGTGCTCTGAACCCCCGTGACGAGTGCAAGGGGATAGAGCAGAGGAGACTCGGGACTGAACGCAAGCACGAGCATGACGGGCGCGTCAGCCAGAGCGAGGAGAACGACGGCCGTCAACCGGTCGCGGGGCTTGATGCGTCCGGAGACGATCCCTCCGAGGACGCCTCCCACTGCGATCGCCGCTCCGACCATTCCCCACGCCAGCGACGCTGTGTCGCCCGTGACCTCGTACAGCACAGCGGGAGCGAGCACCAAGAACGGCTGGATCATCAGGAGCCAGCACACCACGATGTTGCACAGGGCCCACGAGAACTGCCGATCCTCGGCCACCGCACGAATTCCCGACGAGAACTTCTCGAGGAAGGTCTCGCGGACCGTCGGCGGCTCGCCATTCTCAGCACGGGCACGAACGAACCGCAGTGAGACGGCGAACACGACGAAGGTCGCGGTGTTGATGAAGAAGCAGGCCGCCGGGGAGCCGAGGAACACGAACAGCCCGCTCGCGCCCTGGGCTGCGATCAGGATCGCCGAGCGGGTGATCCCGAAGAACGCTACCGCGGCATCCCGCTCCCCTCCGTCGTCGTAGATCTCGACAAGCAGCCTTCCGGCTGCGGGCGCCCCGGAGACGCTGACGCACCCCGCGAGGATCTGGATCGCGACCAGAGCGATCACAGCAGGACCAGCCGGGACGACCAGCAGGCAGACCCCCGAAGCAAGGTTCAGCAGCGCAGCGGTCATGGTGGTCCACAGGACGACCGACCTGGCGTCGAACCTGTCGCCGGCGACGCCGCCGACGATGACGAAGATCAGCTGCGGCAGCCGCGCGGAGGCCAGCGCGATCCCGAATGCCGCGACAGAGCCCGTGAGCTCCAGGATGGCGAATCCCAGGGCCAGGGGGATGAGCGCGTCGCCGAACGATGAGAAGAGGCTACCGATGAGGTAGTAGTTGCCCGGCCTCCTCGTGAGCAGGGCTGCTGTGCTGACCTGCGGTGGAGGCTCGGTCTCGGTCACGGCTCCCGCTCGTACGCGTGTCGGCGACACTCCTTGACGATACGGACACGGGTGTGGTCGACGCGATCGTTGCGGTCCTCAGCATGGAACCGCTCGGCGTAGGAGCCCAGCACATCCACACGTGCCGCACGGAGCGCGAGCGCCCGGAGGTAGTCCTGCACCGGGGGGCGCAGCGTGACCCAGTCACTGACGATCCGGTCCTTCGGTCCAGACAGCGGCACGACCTCGAGCGTCGCGTCGAGGGGCAGAGCTGGCAGGTTCGCGACGCTCCTCCCCGCCAGCCGGACCTGGATCGAGCCGACGAGCTCAGACCGTGGAGTCGAGTGGGTCATCTTCGTAGCACCATCATCGACGTGCTTCCCTCCCCGAACCTCACTGTCCACGCGTCACAGTATCGGCAGGGAGAGCCCAGGCCAGCGACCTCACGGGCCTCGCGGCGCTCGGAGCAGGCACGTGTGCGCCGGACCTCTAGAGCCGCCTGTCGGGTTCGAACCGACGACCTTTCGCTTACAAGGCGAATGCTCTACCAGCTGAGCTAAGGCGGCGTGCACGTCGCAAGGCGTGCGGCGAAGAGCCTACCCGCAGTTCTCACCCCGTGCGGGCTCCGGCTGCCCCTTCCCGTCCGATTGCGAGGCGGCGAACAGGCACATATGGTCGCAAGATGGACACAAAGTGGGGGGCGCTGGGGCTCGTCGCCCTGGGCGGTGCTGTAGGCGCCGGCACCCGTGAGCTCGCGGTCCTCGTCGTCCCGAACGCGGACGGGGTCCCGGTCGTCATCGTCCTCGTCAACCTGCTCGGAGCGTTCGCCCTGGGGTACCTCTACGAGGCCCTCACCCGGCTCGGCCCGGGGAGCCCGAAGGCCGCGAGGCTCAAGCTCTTGCTCGGCACCGGGTTCTGCGGTGGTTTCACGACGTACAGCTCCCTGGCCACCGATTCTGCCGTCCTCTTCTCGGACGACCGCTGGGGGGTGGGGGCGCTCTACGCCCTGGGCACACTCGTCGTGGGAGCCTGCTGCACGTTCGTCGGCATCGTCGCGGCGTCACGGGTCAACGAGCGTCGCGGTGCGACCGGAGGGACCAGCCGATGACCCCGCTCGTCTTTCTCCTGCTCGCCCTCGCCGGCGGCGTCGGCGCCGGGCTGCGGTACCTCGTCGACGGTTTCCTCCGCGCGCGGATCACCACGGGTTTCCAGTGGGCCACGTTCATCATCAACGTCTCCGGCTCGATCGTGCTCGGGTTCCTCACCGGCCTGACGGACGGTGACCTCCTCTCCGCGCACGCCTCCGTCATCCTCGGGACAGGACTGCTCGGCGGGTACACGACCTTCAGCACCGCGAGCTACGAGACCGTCCAGCTCGTCAAGAAGCACCAGTACGGGTTCGCGCTCCTCTCCAGCGTCGGGATGCTCGTGGCCTGCATCGCGGTCGCCGGGCTCGGCCTCTGGATCGGGAAGCAGGTCTAGGGGTCGTCGGGTCGTGACGGTCACCGGACGAGCCCTCGAGTCGCTCGTCCTCGCCGGGCATGCCCCCGCCGGAGCGGGGTCCACGAGCGCCGGGCGCGCCCCCGCCGGAGCGGGCTCCGCGAGCACCGTCACGGTGGGCGGCCTCGTCCTGGCCGCTGCCCGGCGCCACCAGGCCACTGAGCGACGAGCGGGACCGGAGTCCCCGCTCGCTCGCACCAGCAGCAGGCCCGGCCAGGGCGTGTGCCGTGGCCGGGCCTGCATCGTGCCCGCATCCGCCGCCCGCGGCCCACCCGCACCGCCCGCCCGGCCACGCGCTGGCGCGCGCTGGCGCGCTAGGCCCGCTGGAGGCGTGGCACGAAGTGGACGACGACGAGGAGCACCCACGTCGTGAGGATGTACGGCCACGTGTAGACCGGGCCCGGGAGGTGGTGCATCCAGACGGTGACGAGCGCTGTGAGGGCTGCGCCGATCACCGCCAAGACCCACGGCTCCCACGTCCCCTTGAGGAACACGGCCGCGAGCGCGATGGCGGTGAGGACTCCCGAGTACCCCTCGAGCCCGCTGCTCACACCGGTGAGCTCCTCGCCGAGCGCCAGGGCGCACAGGCTCCCCACGACGCTGCCGAGCAGCGCAGCGACACCAACCTTCCAGCTGGCGATGAACAGCCCGATGAGGATGAGGGCGCCGGTCCAGACGCTGTTGACGAGGACGACCTCCGAGATGTTCGTGAGGATCGACTTGAGGAAGGCGTTGGTGGCGTCCTCCTTGACCACGACCGACGGCGACGCGACGTGCAGCGAGGTCGTCACGGCGTACATGATCCCGGCGACGATGACGAACGGTGCGGTCGTCGACGGCAGGTTGAACGGCTTGAGGGCTGGGCGAGCGAACAACCACATCACGGCGAGCGACACCGGGGCGGTCAGCGCGGCCGCGACCGCGGCGATCGGGTAGGCCGCCCACTGTCCGCCGAGCGCCGCGAACACGGCAGCGCCGACGAGCGCGCCGCAGAATCCCTGGAGGCCCGCCTGGATGTCCTTGGGAGCGACGCCCAGGAGGAACCCTGTGACCGTCGAGCAGATGGTGCCGATGAGGACGAGGAGCGCCATCCTCCAGTCGGCGACGACGAACCCCAGGAGGATCGCGAGGCCCGTCCAGGCGACGGGCTGGAAGAAGATCTGCGCGATCCCGTCACCCAGTGCGGGGACCCAGCGGACTGTTGCGTCCAGCTCCCCCCGTCGTGATGGTCGTGTCCCTGTCATGGCACATCCCTCCCGTTCCCCGTGATGGACGCGGCGAGCTCGTGCCCGCCCCGCTGCGTGGCTGTGGTCAGTTCCGGCGGATCCGAGGGGCGACCTGTCCGGTGAGCAGGGCATGGGCTGCGCTCCACGCGGCGGCGCTGACGCCGGCGACGGCGATCGGGTCGTCGCCGACGATCCGGAGCGACATGCCGCAGTCGTACGGCAGCACGCTCGCACCGAGGAGCACGTCCTCCCCCGCCACGTCGCGGACCGCCCCGTAGACGTGGTCCGCAACCTCCTTCGCAGGTCGCAGCGGCGTGATGACATACAGCGTGCTCAGGACGTCCCGTCCGGCGAGCACACCCAGACCGTCCGCGCCGTCACGGTGCAGGCGGACCCGGTCGAGGACGACGAGATCACCGCGGGACCGGCGCACCTCGAAATCGGACGCGAAGATCTCGTACCGGTGACGTTCGCCGTGCGCGAGGCGCCCCGAGTACACCGCGTCCGACGCGATGAGCGTCGCGGACTCGTCGACCCAGGCGCGCGTGTGCTGGTACGTCCGGGAGTCCGCGAACGGGATCGCCGGGTCGGGCAGGTACTCGACGTACGCGCCGGCCCCGAGGGTCAGGTTGACGGTCACCGCCGCGTAGTCCTGCTCCATGCGGTAGTACTTCGCATGGGTCTGAGTGCTCACGTGCGCACTGGAGCGCGGCCCGAACTCCAGGTCCGTGCGCAGGCGGTCGCCCTGGAGGACGCCGCCGCCGGTGGACATGAGCGACGTGAACGGCATGTCCGGCCGCAGCGGGTCGTAGTACAGGGGCCGCATGATCTGCAGCGGCGACTTCTGGTAGTGGTGGACGAGCTGCGTCTGGTCGTCGCACAGCTCGAACCCCAGCTCGATCACGCCGACCTTCCCCGGACTCCCGACCGGCAGGGAGTCCATGGTCTGGGCGAACCTGGCGACCTCCGGCGGGACGCGGGCCGGCTCGTAGTGGGCGGGCTGCAGACGGTACCCCCCGTACGCGCGCTGCGGTGCCGGCCCGTCTGCCGCGGCTGGTGGCTCTGTCCTGGCGTCCGCGCCCGTCTGCTCCCCCGACCCCTTCTCCGCGCCCTCGTCGACGACCTCCCCGGCCGTGTTCTCGGCGCGGCCCAGAGCGACGGCACTCATCAGACGAGCTCGGACTGCGACGTCCGCCAGTGCGACATGATCGCGTCGTGCAGCTCCTCGAGCCCCTCGCCCGAGAGCGAGTTGGTGAGCACCACGGGCTTGTCGTCCCGCACGCGGTGGGCGTCGCTCTCCATGACGTCGAGGTTCGTGCGCACGTACTGCGCGATGTCGATCTTGTTGATGACGAGGATGTCCGACTCCGTGATCCCCGGGCCCCGCTTGCGCGGCATCTTCTCGCCCTCGGAGGTGTCGAGCACGAAGACGAACACGTCGGCGAGCGACGGGGAGAACGTCAGCGTGAGGTTGTCGCCACCCGACTCGTAGATGAGGGTGTCGATGTCGGGGAACCGCTCGAGCATCTCGGCGCCGGCAGCGAGGTTCATCGTCGGGTCGTCGCGCACCGCGGTGTGCGGGCACGCGCCGGTCTCGACCCCCACGACCTTCTCCGGGTCGAGGATCCCCGCCAGCTCCCGGCGGACGTGGTGGGCGTCCTCCTGCGTGTAGATGTCGTTGGTGATGACCCCGGGGGTACGGCCCTCCCGGATGAGGATCGGCACCAGCGCCTCCGTCAGGGCTGTCTTCCCGGACCCGACCGGGCCGCCGATGCCGATTCGCAGTACGTCGTTGCTCATGGTCTACCTTTCGTCGTTTCGCGCTCGTTCGTGTCCAGCGGTGCCCGGTGGGGCGGAGCCGCTCAGCTGGCGAAGAGTCGGGCCTCGGCACGTTCATGCCGGGCGGACATGATGTCCGCCACGGGCACGCACCCACCCATGTCCTCGAGGTCCCGCGTGACAGCACTGTCGGTGACGTCCTGGATGACCGGCGCCACACCGTTGAGCACCACCTGGGCGTGGCGGTGGTCGGTGAGCCTCAGGCGCAGCGCGGCGCCCACGAAGCTGGCGGAGAAGGCGAACAGGTCGCTGGCCACCGCTCGGTGCACCTCGACCCCGGCCGTCGCGAACGCGACTGCGCTCGCGACGGCCTGGCACCCCGGGGTCACCCTCTCCCGCACCTGACGGGCGTACTCGGCAAGCCCGTCACCGCCGAGCACCTCGAGCGCGAGATCGCACACCTGGTGCCCGCTGCGCACGGACGCCTTGCGCATCTCGGTGCTGAGCTTCGAGGCGAACAGCCGCCGGTCGATCTCCTGCACGGCGGACCAGTCGCCGACGCTCGCCGCGTCGTGCGCCCTCGCCAGCGCCGTCGCGTCCCCCGGTCCCACCGAGTGCGTCAGCAGGTCGGTCAGGAGCCCCTGGACGTCGGACTGTGTCACCCAGTGCGCCTGGCTGTAGCCCTCCAGCCCGTGCGACATCGTGTAGAACCCGCTGGGGAACGCCGAGTCGGCGAGCTGCAGGCTGACGAGCAGCTGCCGGACGTCGCCGGGGCCGGACGCTCCTGCCACGGACCCCTCCTGCATGGCCGCCTCAGACCAGGAAGAAGAGCTGGGTCAGCGGCAAGGTCTGCGCCGGCTCGATCGACGCCCGCTCGCCGTCGTAGTGGACGACATAGGTCTCCGGGTCGACCTCGATGACCGGCGCGTAGTCGTTGCGGACCATGTGCTGCTTCCCGATCGCCCGGCACCGCTTGACGGGCAGCACCTGGCTCTGGAGTCCCAGCTGCTCCGGGACCCCCTTGTCGATCCCGGCCTGGGACATGAAGGTCACCCGCGTCGACTGCTGCGCCTTGCCGAACGATCCGAACATCGGGCGATACATGACGGGTTGCGGCGTGGGCAGCGAGGCGTTCGGCTCGCCCATGACTCCCCAGTTGATGAGACCACCCTTGATGATGCAGCGCGGCTTCACGGCGAACGACTCGACGGGCCAGACCACGAGGTCGGCGAGCTTCCCCGGTTCGATCGAGCCGATGTAGTCGGAGACCCCCTGCGTGATGGCCGGGTTGATGGTGATCTTGGCGAGGTATCGCAGGACCCGGAAGTTGTCGTTGCCCTCGGCGTCCTCGGCGAGCTTCCCCCGCTTGTCCTTGTTGTGGTGGGCCACCTGGAACGTCCGGGTGAACGACTCTCCGATGCGTCCCATGGCCTGGGAGTCCGAGGAGATCATCGAGATGGCGCCGACGTCGTGCAGGACCGTCTCGGCCGAGATGGTCTCGGCGCGGACCCGGGAGTCCGCGAAGGAGACGTCCTCGGGGATGTCGTGGGACAGGTGGTGACAGACCATGACCATGTCGAGCAGCTCGTCGACCGAGTTCACGGTGTAGGGCAGCGTGGGGTTGGTGGAGGACGGGAGGACGTTGGGATAGCCCGCGACCTTCATGATGTCCGGCGCGTGGCCACCGCCAGCACCCTCCGTGTGGAAGGTGTGGATGGTGCGACCGTCGATCGCCGAGATCGTGTCCTCGACGAACCCCGCCTCGTTGAGCGAGTCGGTGTGCACGGAGATCTGGATGTCGTAGTGGTCGGCCACGCTGAGCGCGCAGCTCAGCGCCGCGGGCGTGGTGCCGTAGTCCTCGTGCACCTTCAGACCGGCTGCGCCGGCCTCGACCTGCTCGACGAGCGCCTCTGGCAGGGACGAGTTCCCCTTGCCGAGGAACCCGGTGTTCACCGGGAGGTCTTCGGCAGCCTCGAAGATCCGCCGCAGGTTCCACACGCCCGGTGTCGTGGTCACCCCGTTGGTCCCGTCGGTCGGCCCGGTGCCGCCTCCGAACAGCGTCGTGATCCCCCCCGACAGCGCGTGGTAGGCCTGCTGGGGCGAGATGAAGTGGACGTGGGAGTCGATGCCACCGGCCGTGACGATCTGGTGCTCCGCAGAGAGGAGCTCCGTGCCGGGCCCGACGACGAGCCGGGGGTCGACACCGGACTGGACGTGGGGGTTGCCGGACTTGCCGACCCCGACGATGAGCCCGTCCTTGACGCCGATGTCAGCCTTCACCACGCCGAGGATCGGGTCGAGGATGATGGCGTTCGTGATCACGAGGTCGAGCACTCCCTGCGCGTCGGTCGCAGAGGGGTCGGCTGCCATGCCGTCGCGGCCGGTCTTGCCGCCGCCGTAGACGACCTCGTCCCCGTAGTACCCCTCGCTGTAGTCCTTCTCGATCTCGACCACGAGGTTGGTGTCCGCGAGCTGCACCTTGTCCCCTCGCGTCGGCCCGAACAGGTCGGTGTACTGCTTGCGCGAGATGATGGCCATCAGTTCTTCCCCTTCTGAGCAGTGTGTGCGGCGGGTGCCGACTCTGGTGTGCCGTCGCTGAACCCACGGGACTTGAGCAGCGCGAGGGCGTCGATCTTGGTCTGACGGGCATCGAGGCCGCCGTTGACGAGACCGTTGAAGCCGACGACGTGACGGGCACCGCCGTAGGCGACGAGCGTCACCTCCCGGGTGTCACCCGGCTCGATGCGTACCGCGGTCCCGGCCGGCAGGTCGAGGTGCATGCCGTATGCCTTCTCGCGCTCGAACAGCAGCGCGCGGTTGGCCTCGAAGAAGTGGAAGTGTGAGCCGACCTGGACCGCACGGTCCCCGGTGTTGCTCACGCGCAGGGTCACGGTGTCACGTCCTGCGTTGATCTCGATGTCTTCGCTGTTGTGGTCGTACTTCGGGCTTCCAAGCATGAGTTCTTCCCTCCACTGATCAATGACCGTGCGTGAGTCGAGCAGTGGGCGCGGCGTGGGTCCGTGCAGCGCCCGGGTCGTGCGGATGGGGGTGCTTGTGGGGATGTGGATGGCTGTGCTGGACCGGGTGGTTGTCCAGCTCGAACGCGTGGGAGTGGGCGTACCCGTGCCCGTGGTCCGCCTCGAGGCCCTCCGAGATCCCGTCGTGGCCGTGGGACAGGTCGTGCTCGGCCGCGGCCACCCGGTCGGTGATGACCTTGAGTACCGCTCTGCTGGACATCAGCGGTCCGTAGAACCGCGCTCCGGCGAGCGGGCCGTCGGACGGGGCGCCGAAGGTCTGCGCGAACCCGGCGGGGACGACGACGGCCCTGTCCCACCCGAGCAGCCGGAGCCGCCCCAGGGTGCTGGCGACGTCGACGTCGGCGTCCGTGCACGCGACCGCGACCTCGTTGCCCGCACCGTGCGTGCGCACGAGGTGCGCCACGCGGTGGAGCTCGGCGTCGTCGAACGGGTCGGCACGACGGGCCGCGATCACGACCGCCGCCCCGGGGTCCCGGGCCGCCACGTCGTTGGCCGCTTTGCGCAGCCATGCGGTGAGGTGGTCGAGGGTGCCGAAGGATCTCGCGAGGCTCACCCTTCCCTGGCCGTCACGCCCGGCGAGCCACTGCAACGTCTTGGCGACGTCGGCGACCATCGTGGGGTTGCGACCGAAGGTCATGGGCACGACGACCACACGCGAGGTCGGGTCCTGCAGGATGGACGAGACGGCCTTGTGCAGCGGCCGCCCGGGGGCGGTCACCACAGAACCGGCCAGCTCGGCGGCATAGCCAGCGAGGGCGTCCTCGTCGGGCCTGCCCGCCTCGTGGCCGGCGACCAGGACGACCCTGGTCGACATGGGGCCGTCTCCGCTCATCCGTCAGACCCCGACCGGGTCGTGGCAGGAGACGAGCTTGCTGCCGTCGGCGAACGTCGCCTCCACCTGGAGCAGGCTCATGCGCGAGCGGACACCCGGCATGCACTCCTTCTCCGTGACGACCTGCTTGCCGAGCTCCATGCACTCCGCGACCGACTTGCCGTCCCGTGCCGCCTCGATGATCGCCTCGGAGACGAGCGCCTGGACCTCGGCGACGTTGAGCAGCGTGCCGCGGTCGCGCCGTCGCCGGGCGAGGTCCGCCACCTGGTAGATGACCAGCTTGTCGAGTTCTCTCGGGGTCAGATTCATCTCATGTGCCTTTCCGGGAGCGCGTCCGCCGAAGTATGACAACCAACCCAGACCGGGTCATCTCCGACGTTACGCGCAGACCGTTCAAACTGCGCGAGGAAAGACGCGGGCGCCCTCCGGCACTTCACACCCGGCTACAGGCGGGCGTCGTTGCTGGTCACGGGGTCGGGCTGGGCATCCCGCGCCTGGAGGTCAGCGGTCCAGCGATCCAGCGTCGGCTGCACATTTCACCCATATCGGCACGCCGCGGGCTAGGCTTCCCGGGTGGAGACCCTCTGGGTGGTTCTCGGAATCGTCGTCCTGGGCGCGACGTTGCTCGATGTGTTCCTCGCTGCGTTGAACTACGACGAGTCCGGTTTCATCGCCCGCCCCCTGGCCGCGGCGCAGTGGCGCGTGCTGCGCACCATCACCCGGCGCCTACCCCGCCGCTGGCGCCCCGCAGGCCTGCGGCAGGTCACCGGCCTGCAGATCATGACCACCGTCATCGCCTGGATCGGCGGCGTCATCCTCGGATTCGGCCTCATCTACTACGGCAACATGCGCGACCAGAACTTCCTCTACGACGGCGTCGACCAGGGCCTCTACAGCGCCCTCTACCTCAGCGCCGCCCAGCTCTCCACCGTCGGCACCTCCCAGATCACACCCAACACCGACTGGACCCGGTC
>NZ_JCAQIF010000009.1:0-5624 GCF_059621145.1 Sanguibacter sp. Z41_6
TTCGGTTAGGCTGGAGAGGTTGCCCCGAGAGCAGGCCGGTTGGTCTGGTTGAGGTGAGCGTCCGTTCCTTGAGAACTCAACAGTGTGCTTAATAGTCAGTGCCAAGACCCTCCGTCGTGGCCTGGTCCGTGCGTCATCATGGTGTGCGGGTTGGTTGTGGCGGGGTTTATTTGGTACGAAATATGAAAACGCAAGTTTTCGATTTTGTAGCCTTGATTAAGTGGATGCCCTTTGCAGGGTGTCTGCCTTCGTATGGTTGTTGGCTGGCCTTCGGGTTGGTTGATGAAAAACATTTACGGAGAGTTTGATCCTGGCTCAGGACGAACGCTGGCGGCGTGCTTAACACATGCAAGTCGAACGGTGATGGAGGAGCTTGCTCCTCCTGATCAGTGGCGAACGGGTGAGTAACACGTGAGTAACCTGCCCTTGACTCTGGGATAACTCCGGGAAACCGGGGCTAATACTGGATATGAACTGCCCTGGCATCGGGGTGGTTGGAAAGTTTTTCGGTCAAGGATGGACTCGCGGCCTATCAGCTTGTTGGCGGGGTAACGGCCCACCAAGGCGTCGACGGGTAGCCGGCCTGAGAGGGCGACCGGCCACACTGGGACTGAGACACGGCCCAGACTCCTACGGGAGGCAGCAGTGGGGAATATTGCACAATGGGCGAAAGCCTGATGCAGCGACGCCGCGTGAGGGATGAAGGCCTTCGGGTTGTAAACCTCTTTCAGTAGGGAAGAAGCGAAAGTGACGGTACCTGCAGAAGAAGCGCCGGCTAACTACGTGCCAGCAGCCGCGGTAATACGTAGGGCGCAAGCGTTGTCCGGAATTATTGGGCGTAAAGAGCTCGTAGGCGGTTTGTCGCGTCTGGTGTGAAAACTCAAGGCTCAACCTTGAGCTTGCATCGGGTACGGGCAGACTAGAGTGCGGTAGGGGTGACTGGAATTCCTGGTGTAGCGGTGGAATGCGCAGATATCAGGAGGAACACCGATGGCGAAGGCAGGTCACTGGGCCGCAACTGACGCTGAGGAGCGAAAGCATGGGTAGCGAACAGGATTAGATACCCTGGTAGTCCATGCCGTAAACGTTGGGCACTAGGTGTGGGGCTCATTCCACGAGTTCCGTGCCGCAGCTAACGCATTAAGTGCCCCGCCTGGGGAGTACGGCCGCAAGGCTAAAACTCAAAGGAATTGACGGGGGCCCGCACAAGCGGCGGAGCATGCGGATTAATTCGATGCAACGCGAAGAACCTTACCAAGGCTTGACATACACCGGAATCGGCCAGAGATGGTCGCGTCTTCGGACTGGTGTACAGGTGGTGCATGGTTGTCGTCAGCTCGTGTCGTGAGATGTTGGGTTAAGTCCCGCAACGAGCGCAACCCTCGTCCTATGTTGCCAGCACGTTATGGTGGGGACTCATAGGAGACTGCCGGGGTCAACTCGGAGGAAGGTGGGGATGACGTCAAATCATCATGCCCCTTATGTCTTGGGCTTCACGCATGCTACAATGGCCGGTACAAAGGGCTGCGATACCGCGAGGTGGAGCGAATCCCAAAAAGCCGGTCTCAGTTCGGATTGGGGTCTGCAACTCGACCCCATGAAGTCGGAGTCGCTAGTAATCGCAGATCAGCAACGCTGCGGTGAATACGTTCCCGGGCCTTGTACACACCGCCCGTCAAGTCACGAAAGTCGGTAACACCCGAAGCCGGTGGCCCAACCCTTGGGAGGGAGCCGTCGAAGGTGGGATTGGCGATTGGGACTAAGTCGTAACAAGGTAGCCGTACCGGAAGGTGCGGCTGGATCACCTCCTTTCTAAGGAGCTACATGCTGCAGCTGCCGGTCTTTGTACTCGGTGGGTGCAGGTGGCCGTCGGACGCCCCGAATGTGGGTGGGGACGGTTGCTCATGGGTGGAACACTGACTAGCTGGTGCCTCTGAGGGGCTTGGGAAGTACGTTCGGTCTTCGGGTCGGGTGGGAAACCTGGGTTCTTGTGGGGTGGTGGCGTGAGCACACTGTTGGGTCCTGAGGGCACGGTCGCATTGGCGATGGTGAACTTCAGGCCTGGGGCAGCTTCGGGTGGTCGGCTTTCGGGTCGGGCGCTGGGGGTTGGTCGAGGTGGCATGTACGGGTCGTCGTGATCTGGTTGAACCGCTCACCGTTGGTGTGGGTAGGCGCTGGTGTTCGGCGGGATCGTCCGTAGCTTGAGAACTGCACAGTGGACGCGAGCATCTTTGTAAGATCAAAGATTTATCTTTGTTCTCTGCAATTTATTGTTGTCAAGTTTTTAAGGGCACAGGGTGGATGCCTTGGCACTAGGAGCCGATGAAGGACGTTGTAGCCTGCGATAAGCCTCGGGGAGTTGGCAAACGAACCGTGATCCGAGGATGTCCGAATGGGGAAACCCCGCTGGAGTCATGTCCAGTGACCCGCACCTGAATATATAGGGTGTGTGGAGGGAACGTCGGGAAGTGAAACATCTCAGTACCGACAGGAAGAGATATTCCGTGAGTAGTGGCGAGCGAAAGCGGATGAGGCCAAACCGTTCATGTGTGATACCCGGCAGGGGTTGCATGGGCGGGGTTGTGGGACCTTTCAGATTGTTCTGCCGAACTTTCAGGGAGTCAGAAAGCCGCGTTATAGTCGAAGGGCATTGAAAGGCCCGGCGTAGAGGGTGTGACCCCCGTAGACGAAATGACGTGGCCTCCCGAAGGGGATCCCAAGTAGCACGGGGCCCGAGAAATCCCGTGTGAATCCGGCAAGACCACTTGCTAAGCCTAAATACTACCTAGTGACCGATAGCGGACAAGTACCGTGAGGGAAAGGTGAAAAGTACCCCGGGAGGGGAGTGAAATAGTACCTGAAACCGTGTGCCTACAATCCGTTGGAGCCTCCATAGCAGGGGTGACAGCGTGCCTTTTGAAGAATGAGCCTGCGAGTTAGTGCTCAGTGGCGAGGTTAACCCGTGTGGGGAAGCCGTAGCGAAAGCGAGTCTTAATAGGGCGAACATAGTCGCTGGGTCTAGACCCGAAGCGAAGTGATCTACCCATGGGCAGGTTGAAGCGCGGGTAAGACCGCGTGGAGGACCGAACCCACCAGGGTTGAAAACCTGGGGGATGACCTGTGGGTAGGGGTGAAAGGCCAATCAAACTTCGTGATAGCTGGTTCTCCCCGAAATGCATTTAGGTGCAGCGTCACGTGTTTCTTACCGGAGGTAGAGCTACTGGATGGCCGATGGGCCCTACAAGGTTACTGACGTCAGCCAAACTCCGAATGCCGGTAAGTGAGAGCGTGGCAGTGAGACTGCGGGGGATAAGCTCCGTAGTCGAGAGGGAAACAGCCCAGACCACCAGCTAAGGCCCCAAAGCGTATGCTAAGTGGGAAAGGATGTGGAGTTGCACAGACAACCAGGAGGTTGGCTTAGAAGCAGCCACCCTTGAAAGAGTGCGTAATAGCTCACTGGTCAAGTGATTCCGCGCCGACAATGTAGCGGGGCTCAAGTATACCGCCGAAGCTGTGGCATTCACACAAGTGCTAGGTCTTCGTGATCCAGGCGTGTGGATGGGTAGGGGAGCGTCGTGTGGGCAGTGAAGTCGCGGGGTAACCCAGCGGTGGAGCCTACACGAGTGAGAATGCAGGCATGAGTAGCGAATGACGGGTGAGAAACCCGTCCGCCGAATGATCAAGGGTTCCAGGGCCAGGCTAATCCGCCCTGGGTAAGTCGGGACCTAAGGCGAGGCCGACAGGCGTAGTCGATGGACAAGGAGTTGATATTCTCCTACCGGCGAAGAACCGCCCATACCGACCCCGGTGATGCTAAACGCCCAAACCTGGTCCACAGGCCCTTCGGGGCTGAGGACTCAGGGGAGCGCGTGACCCGAACCGGCACTAGGTAAGCGTATTAACAGGGGTGACGCAGGAAGGTAGCCAAGCCGAGCGATGGTTGTCTCGGTCTAAGGATGTAGGGCGAACAGTAGGCAAATCCGCTGTTCATGTGCCTGAGATCTGACGGGACCCCCGTATGGGGGGATTTGGTGATCCTCAGCTGCCAAGAAAAGCCTCGGCGCGAGGTTCTAGCCGCCCGTACCCCAAACCGACTCAGGTGATCAGGTAGAGAATACTAAGGCGATCGAGAGAATCGTGGTTAAGGAACTCGGCAAAATGCCCCCGTAACTTCGGGAGAAGGGGGGCCCGGAGCGTGATCCCACTTGCTGGGGGAGCGTGCAAGGGCCGCAGAGACCAGGGAGAAGCGACTGTTTACTAAAAACACAGGTCCGTGCGAAGTCGCAAGACGATGTATACGGACTGACGCCTGCCCGGTGCTGGAAGGTTAAGAGGACCGGTTAACCCTTCGGGGTGAAGCTGAGAATTTAAGCCCCAGTAAACGGCGGTGGTAACTATAACCATCCTAAGGTAGCGAAATTCCTTGTCGGGTAAGTTCCGACCTGCACGAATGGCGTAACGACTTCTCCGCTGTCTCAACCGCGAACTCGGCGAAATTGCACTACGAGTAAAGATGCTCGTTACGCGCAGCAGGACGGAAAGACCCCGGGACCTTTACTATAGTTTGGTATTGGTGTTCGGTGCGGCTTGTGTAGGATAGGTGGGAGACTGTGAAGCATGCACGCCAGTGTGTGTGGAGTCAACGTTGAAATACCACTCTGGTCGCTCTGGATATCTAACCTCGGTCCGTAATCCGGATCAGGGACAGTGCCTGATGGGTAGTTTAACTGGGGCGGTTGCCTCCTAAAATGTAACGGAGGCGCTCAAAGGTTCCCTCAGCCTGGTTGGCAATCAGGTGTCGAGTGCAAGTGCACAAGGGAGCTTGACTGTGAGACTGACAAGTCGAGCAGGGACGAAAGTCGGAACTAGTGATCCGGCGGTGGCTTGTGGAAGCGCCGTCGCTCAACGGATAAAAGGTACCCCGGGGATAACAGGCTGATCTTGCCCAAGAGTCCATATCGACGGCATGGTTTGGCACCTCGATGTCGGCTCGTCGCATCCTGGGGCTGGAGTAGGTCCCAAGGGTTGGGCTGTTCGCCCATTAAAGCGGTACGCGAGCTGGGTTTAGAACGTCGTGAGACAGTTCGGTCCCTATCCGCTGCGCGCGCAGGAAACTTGAGAAGGGCTGTCCCTAGTACGAGAGGACCGGGACGGACGAACCTCTGGTGTGCCAGTTGTTCCGCCAGGAGCACGGCTGGTTGGCTACGTTCGGAAGGGATAACCGCTGAAAGCATCTAAGCGGGAAGCCTGCTTCAAGATGAGGTTTCCACGGAGCTTGCTCCGAGAGGCTCCCAGCAGACCACTGGGTAGATAGGCCGGACGTGGAAGAAGGGACGAAAGACCTTCGGAGCTGACCGGTACTAATAAGCCGATAACTTGATAACACTCACTTTTTGTGTGCTACGCGTCCACTGTGCGGTTCTCGGGATACGGCCGAGAACCCGGCTTGATAACCCCATAGAGTTACGGCGGTCATAGCGAGAGGGAAACGCCCGGTCCCATTCCGAACCCGGAAGCTAAGCCTCTCAGCGCCGATGGTACTGCACGGGAGACTGTGTGGGAGAGTAGGACGCCGCCGGACAACCATTGTCGAAGGCCCACCCCTCAAGGGGTGGGCCTTCGTC